>CAUUYA010000007.1:0-4633 GCA_963549275.1 uncultured Candidatus Saccharibacteria bacterium | reverse complement strand
TGACCAGCCGGGTTTCTGTAAAGTCGCTAATCTAGAAGAAATCAAGCAACATGATTACGTGCTAACGCCTGGCCGCTACGTGGGTGTTGAAGAAACAGAAGAGGACGATGAGCCGTTCGCCGAGAAATTTGCTCGGTTGACAGCTGAGATCAAGGGGCAATTTGTGGTGAGTCGTGAACTGGAAGCGAAGATAAAAGATAATCTTGTCAAAATAGAGAAAGAAATCAAATGATGAGTGGCGACAACCTGAATAGCGAGATGGTGGTGTATGTTGGCGATGATGGCAAGCCGCAGATTCAAGTTAGATTACAGGATGAAAGTATGTGGCTCACTCAAGTGCAGCTGGCTAAGGTATTTCAAACTACGAGGCAAAACATAGGTCAGCATATTAAGAATATCTACGAAGAGGAAGAGCTTGACCCTTCGGCAACTATAAAGAAATTCTTTATAGTTCAAACTGAAGGCGATCGTGAGGTCTCGGAGAAGGTAGAGCGGCTGTATTCTGAGGATCCGAAAGTTACGCAAAAGAGGATTGAGGGCGAAGAAAATACAGTCTATCTGAGGGTGTTGAGTCTATGAACAGTAAAAATAAGAGTAAACAGGATGTATTCTTTGTGTCTGATAATCCAATAACATCCGTGGAAGAGGATACTATAGGTAGACTTCCGCTGGCTGAGAATTTCATCGATTCGATACTTAGCTATGATGCAAGCAAGGGCTTAGTTGTTGGGGTAGTTGGCTCTTGGGGCTCCGGTAAGAGTTCATTCATAAATTTATCTCGAAGCCATCTTAAGGAGCATTCAATTAATGTATTAGATTTTAACCCTTGGCTGTTTTCTAACACAGATCAACTTGCTGAATATTTTTTTAGGGAAATATCTACACAACTAAGGCTAAAAGGCGGTAAATTCAAAACTATAGCAAGTGTTGTTGAGAAATATGGTTACGTACTAAGCCCCTTGGCGTTAATGACGGGCGTGAGCTGGCTGGATAGAGTACCCGCTGTTTTCAGGTCCATTGGGAAGTCTGTAAAACGACATGATGGTATTGAAAAGCGCCGACTAGCTGTTACGAAGGCGCTACAAGAATTAGATCAGCCACTAGTGGTTGTAATTGACGACATTGATAGGCTGTCTACGCTGGAGATTAGGGAAATATTCAAATTAGTTAGACTCACGGCGAATTTTCCAAATATTATTTATCTTCTAGCTTTTGATAGGCAGCGGGTTGAACAAGCGCTAGATGAAAATGGCACTTCTGGTCGGGCTTATATTGAGAAGATCTTGCAGGTAGTGTACGACTTGCCCGAGATGCCAAAAAGTATAGCTAGGGAACAGATTTCTGAAGAGCTTGATAAAGTACTGGGTCACATCCCTGAGTCTGACTTTGACCAAGATAGATGGGTTGACGTGTATTTTGAAATAATAGAGCCAAACATAACAACAATACGAGATGTAAAAAGATATGCTCTTTCTGCTAATATTACTATTAAAAGGTTGGGTTCAAGCGTTGATGTTGTAGATGTACTTGCACTTGAAGCAGTTAGGATTTTTAAGCCCAGCCTGTATGCTAAAATTAGGAAGTCAGTAGATGTACTGACTGGAGAAACCGGCTCATTGCGGAGTGATGATAAGAAAAATAAAGAAATTATAGATAGTCTAATTAGTGATGACTATGAGTATGCAAAAACTGTTATCAAAAGAATATTTCCAGGTGCGGGAAAGTATGTTGACGACGCAAGCTATGAGTATGATTACTATTGCATTAATGAGTGGCGTCGTAAGGCTCGCGTTGCTCATTCGGATGGTCTAGTGACATATTTAAGACATTGCCCAACCGAAGGATTAAAGGCAATGAAGATGACAGCCAGCGCATATAGTCTAATGCATGATCTTGGTGAGTTTAGCAAATTTGTGTCGGATATAGGCCAGAATGAACTAGTAGGATTTATTCAGTCGCTTGAGGTGTATGAAGGTAAATATAATAACGAGCAAGTTGTCCCAGCAAGTATCGTATTGATGAACAATATCTATCGCATTCCCGATAGAAAAAATCGTGGCATGTTTGATTTTTTGCGTCCAGACACAATAGTCGGTCGTGTGGTACTTCGGTTATTAAGGAGCATCAAAGATAATAATAAAAGAGAGCTTGCCGCAGAAAAGATTCTTTCTCAGCTGAAGTCATACTCGACACGTCTGTATTTCATTGAGTTAATAGGTCATAGGAAGGGTATTGGGCAGAAGCTAGTTAAGAATGAACTAGCAGACCAGTTGTATAGCGATTTTATTGAGAAGGTTTCTTCTCAGCGCCCAACAAAATTTGTAGATGAATGGCAACTACTCAGAGTATACTGCGCTGTGGCCGACAAAAAAGGTGATAAATATGTGCCATTTAAATTCTCTAAGGTTGCGGAAATTCGTAAGCTACTTCAGAATGCTTATGCCGAAATCAAATCACAATCCATAAATAGCAGAGTAGTCAATGTTACGCCTGGCTTACATTGGGAAGCGCTGGTGAAGGTTGTCGGATCTGAAGAAGTAATAAAAAATATCACGGCTAAGTTAAAGAGAGTAGACGGACAAACAGATCTTATCGATCTTGTTGAGAAATACTTACGTGGATGGAGACCGGGTTACGATAAGGAGGAATAGTGATGCGCAAAGTTTATCTTGAAGATATCTGTGATATAAAAATTGGTCGCACTCCACCTCGTAGGCAACCGCAATGGTTTAGTAGTTCTCATGGAATGAAGTGGGTATCTATAAAAGACATGGGAAATACAGGAAAGTATATTGGCCAAACAAGTGAGTTGCTGACAATGGACGCCATCAGTAAGTTTAACATTCCGATCATCCCGGAAGGTACTCTTTTGATGAGTTTTAAGTTAACCGTTGGGAGACTTGGCTTTACGAAATATGACATGTGCTCAAACGAGGCTATAGCTCAACTACCCATCAAAGACGTGAACGCAGCAGATAAGGATTATTTGTATTACTATCTAAGTAATTTTAACTTCGACTCACTCAGCTCAACTTCGTCTATAGCTACGGCAGTGAATTCAAAAACGGTTAAGAATATACCAATAGATCTACCACCCCTTGACCAACAAAAGAAAATTGCCGATATTCTCAGCAGTCTTGATGAAAAAATCGAGCTCAATCGCCGCATGAACGAAACCCTCGAGCAGCTCGGTCAAGCTCTCTTTTGCCATTATTTTGTTGATACCCCCGAGGTAGATAGCTGGGAAAACGGTGAGGTGTCTGATGTAGTACACGTTTATTCTGGTTTTGCGTTCAAGAGTAAAGACTTTGACATTGACGGTAGGTATGGGTTGGTGACCATCAAGAATGTACAAGACGGTAGTTTTATTAAAGATTGCACCGATCATTTAAGTGAACCACTACCTAATAAAACGCCAGAGCATGTCCATTTGAAAAGTGGAGATATTGTCCTTTCTTTGACTGGAAATGTTGGTAGGGTGTGTGCTGTGGTAGGTCGTGATTATTTATTAAACCAGCGCGTGGCAAAACTTGCTAGTGATGAGAGCCAAGCTTATGTGTACTTCCTATTTCGTTCAAGAACAATGAAAGATCGAATGGTTGGTATATCGAAAGGCACAGCCCAGAAGAACTTGAGTCCAATCGAAACCGGTAAGTTAAAGATAAAAATACCACCGACTAACATAATGAGCCAATTTGAAGAAAACGCTATAGAGCTATTGAATATGATTGTGTCAAATAATGAACAAACTCAAACCCTCACTAGTGTTCGTGACATGCTTTTACCAAAACTAATTTCTGGAGAGATTGAAACATGAAACGTACAAAAGCGCAAATAAACAATTTATTAGATGATATAGCGCAATTTACTATACTATTAAGCGATGGCAATTACGGTATAAATTATGAGCCTAAGTACCTAAATTTCTCATCTTTTGAGAGAGTTATTGATGAAAATCTCGAATATTGGCACGATAAAAAAGGAGACCAGAACTTCCACGCTGAGTGGCAAAACCTCAGAAACAAAGTTAATGCTTTTAAGGAATATTTAGAGACTATCGATGGCAACCCCGAACGGGGTGGTGGCATACCAGACTACCTATATAATTACCTATCTCATGACAGAGTCGATAATAATGGAAAGTATGTATATAGAATATCTGTAAATAGCCCTATTGTTTCTGATGCAAACTGGCAATCCATAAGTAGATTCATGGATTTTTATCTTGATCGTGTAGATGATGGCGGAGAATTACCGGAAGCAATACAAAAATACGTAGAATTATACAGAAATCCGACTCTAGTGGGAAATAGTTTGTGCCAAAGCTATAATCATTCATATTATCCTGCTCTATTTATTCTTAAAAATGAATTATCGCCTAAGAATGTAAGTATTAAGAATTTTGAACAAAAAACATTACGGCCAGCACAAGATAAGCTAGAGCAGTTGCTGCAAGAAGCAGGCGAGAGCCAACGAGAGATAACTCGTTTTATAGAAGAGAAGCGCAAGGAAGTCCAGGATCAAGTTGATAAGAACATCGCTGAGATGGACGACTTCAAATCTAAGGTCAACGATTGGGACTTATCCTCCAATCCAAAAGTTGACGCTCATGGTTAAAAATAGACATTATCTT
>CAUUYA010000006.1:0-9514 GCA_963549275.1 uncultured Candidatus Saccharibacteria bacterium | reverse complement strand
TTTATCGGGGTCGCCAGTACCTTGTTGTGGGTTGGCTGGGTCTTTATCGGGGTCGGCGTTACTCCATAACACTGGTGTGTTACTATGAAATGCCTTATCTATCATGCCATATAAATCATTATAAACTCTTACACGAGTATCAAACTCTCTCTGTTCTTCAGGGCTCATCTGTTCGTATCTTGCTGAATCTCTATACAAAGAACTCAGACCTTTATCAATCTGTGAGATATCCTCTCCCTGCTGAGGACCTTTATGTTCTTCTATCCTATCAAATAAACGATTATATTCTCTATCACAGCTGACGTATGTATTGAAAGCAGTTTTATATTCACCCACATCACCATCATCACCCGATTCTCTTGCAAGCACATCAGCAGAGTCTACCATTTTAGTCATTAACGACTGATCATCCTCAAGAATTTCTCTCTGGATGTTCTCTATAAGTTCCGCCTCATCGCTTTTTGATTTTGCTTCGTCGGCACTTCCAGGTATTGGTGGATGTTCTGACATGTCTACTATCTCGTTTTTATTTAATACGTATTATATTTGCCAACTAATTATATCGCTTTTTTACAATAAGTACAAGCGCGTTTATTCAAAATATAATAAATTATGTATACGATATATTACAAAGCACTTGACATTTCAACCATTTTGTGATAGCATAGTAGACAATCAGCTCAGCACGAGGTGGAAGTCGCGCGATGCCCTAAACGGGAAGTTGAGGTATTTTGACAATTCGGCATGCAATTAGCATCAATTCATGCTATTTCGATATACTGCCGCAGTTTCGCGCGTCGAGCGCAGCACATTCCTTACGATTTTCGCCAGGAGCGTGCTGCGCTAGAAGCGTTGTTGAGCGATTAGCTCCGAAGCTCGCGCAGTATACGTAGTAATGATTGATTGAGTAAAAAAATTAGGAAGTTAGAGGCAACAGGATTTTGACAGCAGCAGCGACTAGCCGATGAAAGCGCGTCGGTTGATCGCCGCTGCTATCATGCCAACAGTAAGCGGACTTTTATCCATCGGGAGCGCACCACGCGCTCCCATGAGCTCGAAAGGAGCTCTTTTATGTCCGCACCCGTACCCGTACCACCAAAGGGAGAGCCTCGTACGCCGGCGACGGCGGACGAAGCCCTCCAAATCTTCCGCCAGGACATTGAGTCCTGGGAGAAGATCAAGCCCAGAGAGACGCGCGACATGCTCGCGCGTCTCATTAATGAAAAAGCCGCCCAGGGCCCCCTCCAGGGGTCCTGGGCGGTCGCGGAGGAGCTCCTGGCGCAGGCGCGCCGGGAGTGGAATGCTCCCAACGGGGATGCGTTCTCGCCGCTGATCGCGGCGTGCCTTACGCTTGGGGAGAGGCCGGTGCCCGCCGCACCGGCCTCTCCGGCGCCGACTACCCCGGCGTCGCCGACCCAGCCGGCGCCCACCACCCAGCCGGCGACGCGCACGAAGGGGCCATCGACCCGGGTCGATAGCCCCGTCATCGGCGTCACCATCGTCGTCGTCGGCGCCATCGGCGGCGCCCTCATCGTCGGCGCCCTCATCGGCATCGACGTCGCCATCGCTGGCGCCATCGGAGCCATCGCCGGCGTCGGCGCCCTTATCGGCGCGATGACAGCGTCGCGCGGCGGCGCCATCGGCGTCGCCATCGCCGTCGGCGCCCTCATCGTCGGCATCACCGCTGGCGCCATCGGAGCCATCGCCGGCGTCGGCATCGGCGTCGGCGTCGGCATCGGCGTCGGCATCGGCGTCGGCATCGGCATCGGCATCGGCATCATCGCCCTAGATCGGGCTGGTTCTCAGCGCCCCCAGCGCTGAGAACCAGCCCTTCTCCCGACCCCGCCGCCAGCGGGGATCCGGGCTATCAATCATTCCTACTACCCCCGCCCTCCGGCGGAACTCTACCGTTCCAGGTAGCTGTTCCGTCGGGGGCGGGCAACCCCACGAAATGTCATGATTTGATACTAATTTGCCTGCCAGATTTGTAGCTGCTATATTCATATATGAACATTACCAGCCCGATTATCAAATAATAATTAAAAAGGAGTTATATCATGAAGCTATTTGCCGGCCTTTCTGCTATCGCCGTGGTAGCGGTCAGCGCTGCTGGCGTTGCTAGCGCCCTAAACGCCAATCAGCCTAATAACGCGCCAGCTACCAACCAAACGCAGCAGCCAGTTTACCGCTGCGAATCGTTAGGTATCGACCATATCGCTAGCGACAGCTACAAATTTTCTGTCAAGTACGCTGCCTACAACGGCGCTACCTACAAAGGCACTGTCTACCGCGTCTACGACGCCAACGGCAAAGAGGTCTACAACACTGCCGGAGCTAAGTTCAACGGTTTCGAACCTGGCAATTACACCGCCAAGGCTTTCGTCACTGTATCAGTCAATGGCAAAGATGAAACTGTCACCAGCGACGGCTGCACCAAGACTTTTACTATCAAAGCCGCTCAAAACGACCAAAATAATAAGCCGGACAAACCGTCCGAACCAACACCACAGCCGCAAGAGCCGTCTAAGCCGACCAATCCAAACCAAAATAAGCCAGACGACCAGAAGCCGAAACCGCAGCAGCCTTCCAAGCCTGACAATCAAAACAAGCCTAACAATCCGACACCGCAGCAACCATCGACTCCTGCCAAACCAACAGAACCGCCTAAGCCAACTACACCGAGCCAGCCCGGCACAAAGCCGACTACGCCAAATACACCGACTACACCATCAAAGCCGGCGGCTCCAGCTAATCCAGCACCTGCAAACCAGCAGTCCTCGCCAACAGACGCCGCAAATTCCAACGCCACGACTACACAAACAAACACAGCCAACAGCCCGTCTAACAACGCTAGCGCGCCAAACCAACTACCAAAAACTGGTATCAGCGAGCTAGCCGGTCTAGCTGGTACTGGGTCGCTTGGCTACGCGCTGTATGCTTACATAGTATCGCGCAAAAACCGTTAATCTAGCTTGACCGCTCGCACTTTGCTCTAATAAATAACCCCGCTCTTTCGACCGGGGTTATTTTATTTACTAATTCAGTGTTCGCCTGACCAATTCGCGGGTAAAGAATTCCAGCGTGTCACCGATAGCCAGCTGCAGTTTCTTCTGCGTCCGCAAGCTCAGACCGCACATCTCGCCTTCAAATACCTCTTTGGCTTCCTGCTGCTGCCGCTGAACGTTAGCTACCTCTACCTCGGCAAGCTGCTCGCCGCCGCGCTTGACGCGCACTAGCAAATTCGGCGCTACTTTGCCGCTGATTACTTCACCGCCACAAATTACCTCGTCGCGCATCGTCCGGAAGACGCCTTTGACTTCTAATACACCGACTTCCGTCTCGACCACCTCTGGCGATAGTAAAGCTTCCATATTTTTGCGGGCATCGTCTAGCAGTTCGTAAATCACTTTGTAAGTACGCACTCGCACGTGATCGCGGCTCGCCAAGCGCTTGACCGCTGGCGGTATTTCGACATTGAATCCGTAAATAATAGCATCCGAACTATCTGCCAAACGCACGTCGCTCTCGTTGATATTGCCGACGCCGCTGCCAATAATTCGCAAATCAATAGCGCCGCCCGTATCAACCAGCCGCAAGCTATCCATCACCGAGGCTAGCGAACCCTGCACGTCAGCTTTGACGATGACGTCGAATTCTTCGCTGTCGTGCTTTTGCGTCATCATTTTCAGCAAATCGGCGCCAGTGACGTTAGTGCTGGCAGCTTGCCTTTCTGCTTCAATTTTAGCCTGCTCTACCCGGGCGCGGGCAATTTTCTCATTCTTCACCACGGTAAAGACATCGCCGAACTGCGGCAATTCCTTGAACCCGGTGACTGTTACTGGCGTTGACGGACCAGCTAATTTTAGCGCTTCGCCGCGGAAATTCGCTAGCGTGCGCACCTTGCCGTATGATGTGCCGGCAACTAGAAAATGACTCGGTTTCAGCTGGCCTTGCTCGACTAGCAGATTGACCACCGAACCGCGGCCCTTTTCCATGTGCGCCTCGATGACCAGACCCTCAGCCGGAACGTCAGTATCGGCTTTCAGCTCCTCCATATCAGCCACTAGCAGCACCATATCTAGCAATTTATCGATATTTTCGCCAGTTTTAGCGCTAATCGGCACCATAATCGTGTCGCCACCCCATTCCTCTGGATTCAGCTGGTATTCGCTGGCTAATTGAGCTTTAACGCGGTCGATATTGGCGCCCTCTTTGTCGATTTTGTTGATAGCCACGACGATTTTAGCATTAGCATTGCGAGCAAATTTAATCGCTTCGACCGTTTGCGGCATCACGCCGTCGTCGGCAGCCACCACAATCACCACTACGTCGGTCAAAACCGCGCCGTGCTGGCGCAGCGCCGCAAAAGCCTCGTGCCCTGGCGTATCTAGCAAGGTGATTACGCGATCGCCGCGCTTGGTCTGATAAGCGCTGATATGCTGGGTAATTCCGCCTGCTTCGCTAGCTACGGTTTTCATGCCGAGGATTGTGTCTAGCAGCGTAGTTTTACCGTGATCGACATGCCCCATCACTGCTACAATCGGCGGCCGCAGCGAGGCCTTGGCAGACGGCTTGTGCAAATGTTGCACTGGCGCAGAATTAACTTCTTTTCGCTTCAACTGTACGGCAATTTTCAGCTCCTCGACGATAATTTGCGCCGTCTCGAAATCAATCCGCTGATTAATTGTCGCCACGATGCCGTTTTTGAACAATTCACCGACAAGCTGCGTTACTGGCAGGTTCAGAGCCTCGGCCAATTCTCCAACGGTAATAGAATCGGCAATCGTCAGAATTTTCTCTGGTTGGCTCATGTTTTCTCCTTTCTACCCGCAGCTTATCGGGACAATTATCCGCTAGATACGCGGGCTGTTACTTGGTTTTCTTTTTCTTGCTACCCAAACTCAGGCTAATCTTGCGGCCTTCGCGGTCAATATCGAGAATCACGAATTCTTTGCGCTCGTTCAAGGTAAAGACCTTCTCGGGATCAACATCGTTGCCGCTGCCAAGCTCCGAAATATGCACTAGCGCCTCGACAGCCGGGCTAATCTGCACGAAGGCGCCAAACGGCGTAATCCGCGTGACTGTACCTTCAACTTTTTGGCCTTTTTCGAGTTTCTCAACCTCGTCGAGCCACGGATCTTTGGTCAGCTGCTTGACACTCAAGCTCAAACGGTCTTTGTCAATCGAGATAATTTTAGCTTCAACCGACTGGCCGACTTTGACGTAATCATTCGGATTGCCAACGCGCTCCCAACTGATTTCTGAAATATGAATCAGCCCCTCGATACCATCAACGTTAACGAACGCGCCAAAGTCGACAACGCCCGTGACTACACCTTTAACCGTATCGCCAACTTTCAGCGTAGCAAAGCGCGCCGCCAAGCCGTCTTTGATGGCCTCTTTCTCAGAAAAAATCAATTTGTTAGTCTTGCGGTCGCAGTCCAAAATACGCACTTTCATCGGCCGGCTGACCAATGCATTCAAGCGGGCGAGAATTTCGTCCTTGTCGGCGCTGCCAACGCGCGGATAATGCTCGGCGCTCAGCTGCGATACCGGCAAGAACCCGCGTACGCCCTCGTACTCGACCAACAGTCCGCCGCGGTTCGCGTCGTACGGCGTAATCTCGACAATTTCAGCAGCATCAAAGTGAGCTTGAATTTCTTCCCAGCCGCGGTCTTTGGCTGCCTTGCGCAAACTCAGCAGGCTGTAGCCGTTATCAAGTTCTGAATCAATCACGCTTGCCGACACTTCGTCGCCGACATTCAATTGGCGGCCGAAACCGACCTCGCGGCGCGGTACGTAACCAATTCCTTGCGCGCCCAAATCTACTAATACTTCGTGTTTTCGCACGCTTAAAACGTGCCCAGTCACCATCTCGCCAGCAACTAGCTGTTTCGCATTGTCGCCCGCCAAGAGGTCGTCCATCGTAATCGTGGCCTTTGCCATAAATACGTCATCAGCAGACACCCAGGATTCGGGTAAATTCTGCCAATTCTCCTTTCTTAAATTTAATATTTCTCGAGCAACACAAAACAATGCGCACTCAGCCACTTACCAGTATACCTTATCCGACCTCTAATGTCTAGATGAGGCGACGCGATTTGACGTAAGCAACCCCCAGCCCCAGCAAGCCGGCGCCAGCTACAACCGCTAGCATATCGTCAACTGGGCCAGTCTTTGGTAAGCTGCTGGCTTCATGGCCAGTTTTCGGCAGCTTGTTGTTAATAGCAGCAGACGAACCTGTTGCCGAGTTATTAGAGCCGCTAGAAACAGTGCTAGAAGCGCTGGAATTGGAATTGGAGTTGGAAACCGGAGTCGAATTATTAGAATTGCTGCTAGTAGAGGCGCTCGATGTGTCCGATGCGCTTTTTTGATCGCTCTGGCTGGCCGCGCCAGCGTTAGATTTCTGTGCTGGATCCGAGCTGTTACTGCTTTTGTTCTTGTCTTCTTGCTTTTTCAATGTATCAGCAAGCGAGTTTTTTTTCTTCTCGTCTTCCTTAGGCTTATTAGCTTCAGTATTGCTCTGGTTTGTATCTTTTTTTGGCGCTGGCGCAGTGTTGCTGCTTTGCTCGTTTTGAGTTTTTTGGTCGTTTTTGGCAGTTTCAGATTGAGACGTTTGTGTCATTTGCTGCGTATCTGTCGAATTCAACTCGCCCGAATGGCGCACCATGTACACGCCGCCAACAAACGCCGCTGCTAGCGCCGTCCCCACCAGCACAAAACCAATCACTGAACCTTTCTCGCTACGATGTGCCACTTTACTGTTATCCTCTCATAATTACCTTACTTTTCTATATTATACACCTTTTCTGCAATAATATCAACTATACGCTATACTATCGTCTGTGATACGATAGATTCTATGATAGTAACAATCGATACTGGCGGGACAAAGACGCTCGTCACCTCTTTTGCCGATAACGGGCACATGGGCAAACCGCTTAAATTTCCCACTCCCAAGGAGCCAAAAGCTTATGTCGCTGAACTAAAACGCGTAGTCCGCGAACGCTATTCAGACAAAAAAGTCGATGTTATAGTTATTGCTCTACCTGGTATTATCAAGAATGGCACTGCTGTCTGGTGCCAAAACCTCGGCTGGGCAGACTTTCACGCTTCCCGCCTGCTGCGAGACTTGCTGCCAGGCGTGCCGGTGCTCATCGAAAACGATGCCAACCTAGCTGGGCTCGCCGAAACGCGGCTTTTACGAACAATTCCTAACTGTTCGCTTTATGTCACAGTTAGCACTGGCATTGGTACCGGCGTTTGCACTAACGGCTACATTGACCCGGGCATGCGCTACAGCGAAGCTGGCCGCGCGCTCGTCGAATATGGCGGCAAGATCCACTCGTGGGAAAGCTTTGCCTCTGGACGGGCCATTGTCGACGCTTATCACAAATTTGCTCGCGACATCACTAGCAAACGCACCTGGAAGAAAATCGCTGATCGCATTTCGCGCGGTTTTCTGGCAGTGATTCCGATAATCCAGCCAGATGTCATTATCATTGGCGGCAGCGTCGGTACTTATTTTGAACGGTACGGCGATTACTTGCGCGATATTTTAACTTCGCACCTGCCGCCGCACATTCCATGTCCGAAGATTATTCAAGCACGCCACCCCGAGGAAGCGGTTGTCTACGGATGTTATTACTATGGCAAAGATTACTTGGCTCTCGCAAAAAATAAGCGCTGACGCTGCCCGCCAGCCGCATCTCGAGCATCTCACCCTAGTACCGGGTGAGATATTTCGTTGGAATTATACCGCTTGTGCTATTCACTACAACCCGGCAGATTCTCATGCTTGCGAACGGCTGCTCCACGAATATGGCCACGCCTTACTAAACCACGCTGGCTATTCGCGCGATATTGAGCTAATCGCTATGGAGAGCGCCGCCTGGCAAGAAGCCATCAAAGCAGCCGCTAGGTTTTCTACCACAATTGACGCCGAGCTAATCGAAAACGACCTCGACACTTATCGCGACTGGTTGCATGCCCGTTCGCAATGCCCTCACTGCCAAGCTGCCGGCCTGCAATCCAGTGCCAACAAATATTTCTGCCTTGCCTGCGGCCGTTCCTGGCGAGTAAACCAAGCCAAACTATGCCAGCTGCGCCGCTGGCTTGAATGATCCTGCTTGACAAGATAGATTATCAACTATCCCGAAATACTAACGTATGTAAAAAAATGAAGTCAGTAGTTGTCTGTAAAACTAAAAGCACCTCCGTGATGGAGGTGCATTTTTGTATAATCAGCTAGTCTTACGCTGCTAGCGTAACGTCATCCTGTGTAATATTCGCTTTCGCCTTACCGCGGCGGCTAATGCGGCCGCCTTTAGCGCCAGCGATACGAGCTAACTGCGGATTAGCGGCAAAACCGCCCGTGTGCCCGTTTTGGCCGCCTTTACGGCCAATTTTTGCATAAAAATTTGGGTCTTTGGCCAAGTTCTTTTTAGCTGCTTTCATGCCGCCGATTTTTGTTCCTGCCATATTATTATCTCCCGCCCGCTCCGGGCAATATTAAAAGGGCTCGCCTACCTCTGTAAGAGATAAGTAAACCCTCGCTTTATCTCACATATGTTATATGTACTCTTTTATATTAGCACAAACGAGACAAAATGTCAATGGTTACAAATTACAAAATTATGATATAAAAACCATTGCGTTTATCCGTCTGGTGCGATATTATAGATATGCACCTGTTTGAACCTTCAAAACTACGAGGTTCACCACAAATACAATTCTCGTTTTCTGCGAGATCCGAGAATATAAAAATAACGCTCTCGAAAGGGCGTTATTTTGTTTACTGAGCTGTCACGACACGCAGCAGCGATCTGGGAGCCTTCGTCTCATAAAACCCCCTAAGCGCCATCGGACAATCTGTAGTTTTGCCGCTAACAGACAGCGGCACTAAACACGTCAGCCAAAAATAAAAACCACCCTTTCGGATGGTTTTTATATAATCCGGCACCGTGCTAGATTCCCACTTACGCAGTATTATCGCCGCTGAGGAGCTTAACTTCTGTGTTCGGAATGAGAACAGGTGTTTCCTCCTCGCCATGGGCACCGGAGGAGGGGGTTTAAAGCGCTTGGTTCCACATATAATCCGTGGTGGGCCAAACCCCTTCCTTCGATGTCCTTGTTCGGCTAGCTCGTGCCTATAATCGAAAGATTAACGTTGGTGCGAACACCAATTACTAGTCAAGTCTACCTTATCCACGCTATCAATGCAAGCATTAACCTCGTAGACAAGGACATAAAAAGGCAATGGGACTATTAGTATGCTTCGGCTCCATACATTACTGCACTTCCACCTTGCACCTATCAAACAGATAGTCTATCTGTGTCCTCATAGGGAAATCTAATCTTGAGGTCAGTTTCGCGCTTAATATGCTTTCAGCGCTTATCTGGTCCGCACATAGCTACCGGACAATGCAGCAGGTGGCCACAATCCGTACACCAGCGGTGCGTCCACCCCGGTCCTCTCGTACTAGGGGCAGATCCTCTCAAATTTCCTAACGTC
>CAUUYA010000005.1:0-9829 GCA_963549275.1 uncultured Candidatus Saccharibacteria bacterium | reverse complement strand
GATTTATTGTTAGGTTTATTATACATCCTGCTGTGGTATGCGGCTAGTAGGTTGATATTGACTAATTCTTTGGGTACAAAATTACTTACCTAATTCCGGCCAACTTCTGCTGCCGCCTAACCGCGCCTTGAGCGGCGGAACGAATTTTCTTCGGATTTTCCAGGATCTTCTTCATTTTATTTTGGCGGGCTATTGCCGCATGCTTTTTGATTTTACTTCTTAGAGGGGTTATTTCTATCCACTCTTTAAGCTTATGTATTATCACACTACTCATCATTATCTATTCTATCACCATAAAACACACGAAAGGGCGCGAAGCACCCACCGCCCCGCGCCTCAATCTACTCATGAGCTCCAGGTAGCCTACGCCCCCGGCGCTGGCGTCGGCACCTCTTTCTTCAGCTCGGCGGCCTTTTCAAATGCCACGTTCTTCAGTTCTTTTTCTAGGACGGGTCCGGCGATAAAGCGGACTTTGGCTTCTTCGATGAGGCTGGCGTTGACGTCCTTTTCCTCAAGAGTGCCTTTGGATTTGAGGGTGACATGGAAGTAGCCCAGCTCGCCCAAGTGGACGCTGTGGCCTTTGGCGAGCAGCGCTGCCAATTCCTCGCCCAGGATGGTCAAAACTGCTTGAATATCTGTCTTGCTAACAGTGGTAGAATGGCGGGCAAGACAGTTTAAAGTCGTATGTATAAGCTATTACTCTACATGCAGCGTAGATATTTGTTTAAGTAGCTTCTCTCCTAATGACCTAGCTTTGCTAGAGGACACAGTACGACCTCCGATTACTTCGAGTGCTACATCAGTCACATCCTCCATGTCGCCGCTATTATCAATCCAGATTACGTCATCTCTACCTAGCGCCCACTCCAGGTTTATTTTTGCTTCCTTGATTCTTGCATGCCTATCAGTTTCACTGTGTTGACCTCCACGGGAAGCTACTCGAGAATACCATACATCTGGCGATGCTACTACTTCTATGATGCGAGAACTTTTGAAAGGCAGTCGCATGATTGGTTCGACTGCCTTGGGGACGATATCCAGCAAAGCCACGCTTCCATCTCCATAGTCAAGTAGTTCAGAGCCATAAACAAACCTAGTTGTCGGATGTACCATGCCTTGGACTAGTTCTTTTTCTGTTGCTTTTTCAATAATCATTTGGATATTTTCCTCTGTGTGCGGTACGAAACGATAGTTTTCTTGTTCAGAGGGGTCTCGACAAGGTCGTGTCGTAAAGCCTCTAGTTCTAGAACAATTGTCATCGACGCTTTCTACGCTTTTCATAAGGCTTGTTTTGCCGATAGCAAACGGGCCGGAAAACATGACAATAGATTTACGTCCAATTTCTAAGCAAACTCTCTCCGAAGGCTCGTACCCCTGCAATAATTTATCCAGCTGGTTTATGGGTTGATTAGGTCTACTTTTCACATTACAATTGTACCATTATGACCAAACGATCGCAGCATACAATGACAGAAAAAGACACCTTACTATATTGCAAGAGTAAAATACATAGTCTGTTTAGAGATACGGACGTAGCTAAAATTTCTATCGTTCCTACGTACGATAGGACAAAATCTATATCTGACACAGAGAAAAACGATAAATTATTTAATTACAAAAGACCAACCGCTGAAATTATTGATAAAGTTGGCTATCTTTATGTATTTCCTGGAAAAGATTACGTATGCCATTATAAAAAGATCTATGAACAATGCGGTTATAAGGTTAGCGTAAAAACACCAACCCAGGCGCAAACGACGAGAGCTTTGAGGAGTATATTTCCAAGCGATATACCTTCTTGTGATATCGTGCTGCTAGGATATGTTGAGGCGCTCGCTCCTGGCAACAAAGAGTGGCAAGGCAACGATGATATAAAATGGAAAACAGAAACAATCAATGGCCAAAAGATTGTTTTTGTTGGTGTGGCGTTTAGTTATTGGGGTAATATAATATACTCTGTAGTCGAGGTTTTATCAAAGTATTGTTCTACTCTTATTTATGTAGGCAAGCTCGGTTCACTTTCTCCTGACGATACACCTAATACGACTATTGCCACTGGCGATTCGTCGTATGTAGACGGCTCTCTTATAACATGGAATAATATTTTTAAGAACTCTCCGCTTACCGTAGAGGGCTCGCATTATACGTTACCATCTGTTCTTGACGAAACAGCTAGTTGGTACGAGGAATATAAGGATAAATATCGCTTCGTTGACCCAGAAATAGGATGGGCGGCAAAAGCGGCGGGTGATTTTGGCTTAGCGTTTAGTTATCTTCATCTAGTAACTGATAATTTATCAGGCCTGTTTAATGAGAATCTAACGACTGAACGTGAGGATACTGTACTTAGGAAGCGGTTGCAGTACGTAAGCATAATACGCGCTATACTATGGCACAGAATAGGTATAGAGCATAGCGTATCTCTCTTCTCGGAAGTATTAAAAGCACAACAAGCTCGAGTCGACAAGGGCTACATGGAACCCCTAGAGAGAAATTGGAAAGCGTGCCTAGCGTTTGCTTATCACACTCAGGAGGAGGCTTGGGAGGTTGTTCGAGAGTTGCCGCGGCGTCAGTGGAAAGAGCAAAAAGTTAATCCAGAAGCATTGCTCTCGGAAATCGTTGATACACAAATCCAGCTATTAACAACGTTAGCGTATGCCGGATTTGATGAGCAAGACTTAATAGATGGAGTCATAGCAAAGCTGCATGCTCATCGCCCCGATTGGAAAAAATAACCATTCTATATGAACACGCCGCCGCTCAATAATCTCATCCGCAACGACATCGACATGCTCTGGTCGAATAGATTAGGTTTAATTCATAGTGCGGCCGGTGTGCGGTCGTTTGTGTGCGAGTATCTGCCGTTACTCAGTATTGATTATGATACGTCAATTACTGAGGCTATCCTACAGCTTCAGCGTATAGATATTGCGAAAGTACAGCCACTGGTTTCTGAAATAACCGCCCTGGCGAAGCTAATTTATAATGAGCGCGATACGAGTGTGCGTCTAAAACTTTGGCAGCAGCTGGTGAAAACGGTTGGGTATGAGAAAGAGATTAACAAAATAGACATAAATCTAACGTCTAGGTCAAATGTTGTCAAATATATTAAAGTGCTTTTGTCGGACGATTATATGAAGACGTGGCCGGCCCATGATATAGCGTATAAAATTGTTAACCTAATGGCGCATTATGATATTACCGAAGATGACCGCCCGCTGTATGAGATATGGTACTTAGCGACAGAGGTAGAAGCGATGAGTTTGGCCGAGATAGGAAAATCTGGTAAGTTGGATGAGATGATTGGGCTGAGCAAAGGGCTCGACTGAATATAGGCCGTCGAAGGCTGGCATTACTAGGCCGTTGCGCAGCATGGTAAACTAATTTATTCTTTATTTATGAACCCTATTACTCGTCGAATCGCCGCCGCTATTCGCGCTAATGATTTGCCAGCTTACCAGCGCGAGCGCTACCCCGCCATCCAAGAGGGCGAGATTGTTCGGTTTGTAGATGAGGATTTTTCTGGTGTTGACTTTGGGCAATTTGTCATGGGATTTTTTATGTTTGAGAACTGTAACCTGGACGGCGCAAAGCATATTTACGGGCAGCCGATTTATTTCATCAATTCGTCGGTTCGGAATGTGGATTTTTGCGGCGTCAAAGCTATTATTGAAGCAGAGGGCTGCGACTTTCGCGGCATGAAATACGACGAGGAAACACAATTTGTTTATGGCAACGGCGAATTAGCGGCACGATCACGTTTCGTGAATTGTAGGCTAGACGAGGAGGCGCGAGGGTTTTTGACGCGGCAGGGTGTGGAGATTATAAGTTACGATAAACAAGTAAAATTATAACCTCACTACAAACCGCATACCCTGCCCGTGCGGCGTGAAGTCGTAGTCTAGGCTCTTGGCGTCGAGCAGCATTTTCACGGTGTAGAGACCGATGCCACTGTTATCGGTATGTTGCTTCGTGCCGTCAGAACTGCGATAAAACGGGTCGAAGACGTGCTGGAGCTGTTGTTTAGTGAGTGGCTTGCAGGCGTTTTCGATGGCCAGTTCATGCTCGTCACAAGTAATCGTTATCACGCTCCCGGCGTCGCCGTGGCGTGCCGCGTTTGACACCAGGTTCGAGATGACGTGGCGCATCATGTCGCGGTTGGCACGAATGGTCGTCGGCTCTGTATTAACCGCGAAAGTCATGTTGCGAGTTTTCGCTAGCAACACATAATCGTCAACTACCTCAGCGACCATCTTATCAATTCTCAGCCTTTTTTCTTGACGCAAAGCCTGCTCGGCGACACTGCTAGAGCGCAAGACATCATTCACCATCGCTGCCAAGCGGTCAACCTGCGCCACCGATTCCGCCAGGTACTGATCGCGATTTTTATATTCGCCAATGTTGAGTTGCATATTCTCAAGCATGATCCGTAGCGCCGCCAGCGGTGTTTTTAGCTCATGCGAGGCCGCGCGGAGGAAGGCGATTTTCTCTTTCTCCAGCTGAGTGATCCGCTTATTTTCATGCTCTAGCGAGCGAATCGTTTTCCACAGATTTTGATAGAGTTCATTAATATTTCGCCCCAGCACACCGATTTCATCACTGCTATTTACTGGATAGTGCGCGTCCTTTTCCAGCCGTTGCATGGTCGTGGTCACCGCTGCCATCTGACGAATCGGCCGCGTCACAAAACGACTGTAGACGTAGGAAAACAGCAGTGCCACCAATAGCGAGCCAAACATGGTATATGGCAATACGTGCAAGGTAGCGCGCTTGGCCTGAGTAACGGGTGCCACGTCGGCCAGCAGCTTAATTCTGGCCGTTTGTCCGCGATTATCTGCCACACTACCCTGCCGCAAAATCACCGAGCGCGGATCGATCGTTTGTCCGTCAGCGATTTTCACCACGCTGGTGTCGACCGATTTACCGCTATCCGTCACAATGTTGATGGATTGAAAACCTTGAAAATACTGGTCGCGCCCGTCAATCGTCAGCGTGATATTGACGTTTTTCATACTGGCAAACTCTTGGCTGACCCGACTCATCTCCTCGATAGATTTACCACGTAGCTTGGTCGTCAGCGCCGTGAGATTATCTGCCGCCTCGCGCTCTTTCTGCTGCAAATAAAATTGCGGCATCAAGGTGTAGACCAGCGCATGCACCAGGATGATCAACGCCGCGAATAGGCCGATTGACACCAAAAATGTTTTGGGAAATAACTTAAGCCGCTTCATAGCGATAGCCCACTCCCTTCACCGTGATGATGCAGTCGAGGTGTAATTTCTTGCGTAGGTTTTTGATATAGACATCAATCACTCGGTCGAATGGCACCTCATCATCGCGCCACAACTTGTCAATGATAGCCTGCCGGCTCCAGACCATGTTTGGATTGTCCACCAGCAGCTTGAGCAGCTGCACTTCCTTAGGCTTGAGGTGTGCGTCAGTGTCATCATAAAAACCCTGATAAGCCGCGAAATCCACCGAGGCTAGACCGCGCTGCCACAAGGTTTTTTTGACAGACTGTTGGCGGCGAAGTAAGGCCCTAATTCGCTTCTCCAAAATCACCAGCGAAAACGGCTTACTCATATAATCATCCGCCAGCTCGTCAAAACTCACAACTTGCGTCGGCTCATCATGTAGTGCCGTCAGCATGAGTACCGGCACATCGCTCGCTTGGCGAATTTGGTGTAGTGTCTCAATACCACTTACCCCCGGCAACATAATGTCGAGGATAATCACATCCGCCTCAGTAAATTTCTTTAGCGCCTCCTCGCCGCTGGTCGCCGTCACCACCATAAAGCCGCGCTGGCGGAGGAACTGCTCAGTGCCAGTGCGCACCGTTGGCTCGTCTTCGACGAGAAGAATCTGTGATTTTGTTAAGTTATCCATGTTTAGTTAATCTTAGTGGCTATTCCTCTCTCATATCCTGAATCGGGCTGCGTCTAACATTGCGGATTAGCGGCAAGACGACGCTGAGTAAACCCGTAACAAGACATGCCGTTATTATAGCAAGTAGTTGATTCCAGTCATACCCTACCAAGTTGATTCGCTTAGCTAGATCAAGCCCGCCAAAGCTATACTGCGCTTGAGCGGTTAAGTCTAGCGAAAACTGGTTATCTAAAATATGAGCACACGCAAAGCCGATAACAGCGGCACAAATCGCGATGAATGTAGATAAAATTATTGTATACAGAATATAAATTGCAGTTATGTCAATACGCTTGAAACCAATAGCACGAAAGACGGCTGTTTCGTGTCTGCCGTCGACGATAGTTCGTCCGATAGTAGTCCACATGATGATAGCTGCTAGTATCATCACGCCAATCATGCCGTAACTTAGCCAGCTGTTGACTAGTCTTTGCATGTCATCGATTGCGGCGCTGTTACTAAAGGCCAGCGTCGCTTGATATTGCCGTCCTTTGGGTTGGCAGGTGTTGTCGTATTGCACGGTACAACTTTGCTCGTCGATGAATTTTTGCGCGTCTTTGGCGCTGGTAAATTCGACATAGCGCTTGATATTATCTTCGTTGCCGAATAAGTATAACGGCGTATAGGTAAAGACGTCGGCGTAATCGGCTTTGTTGGGTAGTTTGTTGTAAAGCGAACGCGGAATTGCCTGCCCGATGCCGTCGGTTTTCAGCAGGTTATTGATGATATCGCTAGCATTGCGGGCTTGCTGGCTATTTTGTATCTGTTCAGGGTTTAAATTGTCTTCGGTTGTTGGTGAGACGCCAACGATTTTGAAGGATATAAAGCGGCTTGATGGTTCAGTATTTTTGCCAAATTTGCTATCGAAAAGCTTTTGATTGGCATCTTGCTTTTTCTCTTCTGCGGTTCGCGTATCGCTAGCGACGCGCGCATTTTCGCACTTTGCAGAATCTGGCAGCGCGTAAATTAACGACGGTTTTTGGTAGTCTTTTTTGTTTTTGTTGGCGGAAATTTCTCGTTGCTGCTGGAGTGCTTGTTGGATTTGTGTTTGCGATACATCGTTGCGGTAGCACATTTGGAAGGTTAATCCGCTGGCTCTTTCGCGGACGGTTTTTAAGCGGTCGAGTTTTTGTCTGGCGCTAGCGCTGTCTGGCAATTTATCCATAGCAAGCAAGCGTTCAATGGTGTTTTGCGGCAAAATTATCGGCAAGCTCTTGCCGTCAGGTTGCCAGCCGCCGTCGTTGGCTAGCAAGAACGGATTAGATATTTCTGGCGGGGTGATGGTAAGGCTTGAGCTATTGACTGGCGGCTGCGGGTTGTTTGCGTTGGCGCTTGTCTCGTTTGATGTTTCGCGAAAAACTTCTTTGCCGTCTGCTAGAGGCGCTAAGGAAGAACCTTTGGCGATAGCAAATTGCTGCTCGCTAAATAGCTTGGCGGCGTGATATTTTTTGGCAATTTCGCTTAGATTTTTATCGTCGAAGGCTGGCGTTGTGCTAAACTTTTCTTTCAGTAGTTCACGAGTTATGCCGTTTGGATCGTTGAGTGCTAAGGATTCGCTGCCGTTCTCTGTCTGCTTGTACGGCGGCTGGTCGTTGATTTGTGAATACGAAATGTTTAATTTCTTAGCTTCAGCGGTTTTGGCTTGCACTAACTTTTCGTACCGTTTTTTCGCCTCTGTAACTAAAGCTGGGTCTCGCATGGTATTTTGCAGGGCTAGCGGGTTGTCGTTTGGCGCGTTAGATACGCTGACAATATAGCGGCTGGTCAAGCCGTCTTTGCGGAAATCATTAATACTATGAAATATACCGGTCGAGACCAGTGACACGGCAACTAAAATGCCAAATAACAAGCTAGCCAAGATGATTGTGATTGCGGTTCTAACCGGACGGGATCGAAGCTTGGTGAGCGATAGAATTGCGACATCAGTTAGCTTGATCATATGATCCTCCCGTCTGCAACAGCGATGACACGGTCGACACTGGCGGCAATTTCTTGATCGTGAGTGGCGATAACGACAGTTGTGTTTTGAGTATCGCAAATTTGCCGAAACAATGCAACGATATTGCGGCTATTTTGTGAGTCGAGATTGCCGGTTGGTTCGTCAGCAAGTATGATATCGGGATTGTTAAGTAGTGCTCTAGCAATGGCAGCACGCTGGATTTGTCCGCCAGACAGTTCGCGCGGAAAATGTCTGAGACGGTCGCCCAAGCCAACTTGCTGCGCCAACTTCTCGGCACGAGTCTTGCGCTGATTGCGTTTCATCCGGCTAGGCATGGCAGCTATTTCGATATTGCGTTGCAGAGTTAAAAATGGTTGCAAGTAAAACGATTGAAACACGAAACCAATAGTTTGATTGCGGAATCTTGATAGTTCGCTATCGCTGATTTTATTAATCTTGACGTTGTCGATAATAATGTCACCGCTAGTCGGCTTATCAAGTCCGCCGAGAAGCTGCAACAGTGTGCTCTTACCACTGCCGCTGGCACCAGTGATCGCCACAAACTCGCCGCGGTTAATCGCCAACGAAACATCGTTGACCGCGAGAATTGTTTGACTGCCAGTTTTGTATCGCTTGACTAGATGATTAGCTTGGATAATTGCTTGGTGCTGCTCATCTAGAGAATCGTTACGGTTGTTAGGAGTGTTTTCTTGCATATTATTCTGGTAAAGCTTTTGCTTTTATAAGTATAAAATATAAGATATTTTAGAGTCAAACGCGACAGGGTTGCCTCTTGACTATCCGTCACCACCCTGTTACTACTCATAATGTAATATAAAGCGTCCGAGTTCCAGTCACGCCGGAACGAGCTGGGTGTCAAATACACCACGGGAGTGAAGCCGTAAAGTCACACAACCGAAATCGCGATCCATCGTAGAGCCGGTACTGAGCGCTATAATTCAGCAATGAACTATAGAACAAGGATGGGACCGCGGGAGGTCTCTTTTTTGATCTCTCGTTCCTTGGGTAAATAATAATTTATTGTGCCTGAGGAGGTTTTTATCTGAATATGGCAAGAAAATTTCAAATCGGCGTAATGGGTTCGGCGGCCGACCTAAAATATAGCAAAGAAGTTGAAAGAGCGGCATACGAGGTCGGCAGGTTAATAGCCGAAGAAGACGGGATCTTGTTTTTTGGAGCCGAAAAAGATAGCGATTCCCTGTCGACGGCGGCATGTCGCGGTGCAAAAGATGCTGGCGGATTAACGGTCGGCATTACATATGGCAAAGGAAAAGACGTTTGGGAAAAAGATGCTGACATTATCATTCCCTGCGGATTGGAACGCGGCGGCGGTCGAGAAACCGTACTAGTAACTGGTTGCGATGCGGTGATTGTGATAAGCGGCGGTTCAGGCACACTCACCGAATTGGCTGTCGCTTATCAGGCCGATATCCCGATGGTAGCACTAACGGGTTACGGTGGCTGGGCTGATAAACTCGCTGATGAATACCTCGACACTCGTAATCGAATATTGACAATCGGTGCAGTGTCGCCAGAAGAGGCAGTCAAAAAAGCCTTTGCGGCAGCTGCTGAGTATAGGAGGCGATATGCGTAAGGTTTTATTTATCGCTGCTACCCACGGCAATGAGCAAGACGGTGTCAAGGTAATGCGGCAGCTTGAAAAGGAATTGCCTAAGGAAGAATACGGCTATGATTGGATTATAGGAAACGAAAAAGCCTTTGCAGCCAATGTGCGTTTCACAGAGCAAGACCTCAATCGTAGTGCTCCGGGTGATAGCAATAGTCCTATATATGAAGTGCGCCGCGCAGCAGAACTAATTGAATACGGCAAGAAGTTTGATGTCGTGATTGATCTTCATGGGACAAAAACAGATAGCGGTATTGTCGCGATCATACCTTACCCTACAGAAGAAAATATTAGATTAGCAAAATCGGCGGGATTGA
>CAUUYA010000004.1:0-123858 GCA_963549275.1 uncultured Candidatus Saccharibacteria bacterium | reverse complement strand
TGGACTTTTTACCATAAAACTTCAATCCCCTCCTTCGGGATTAGTGGCTTATGATGTCTATGCGACCCACCTCGCATTCGTGGTATTATTATACATCTTTATGGCGAAATAATCAAGCCGGCAGTTCTAAATTATTATCGAATTGCTAATCATCATCGTCTTCATCGTCGTCGCCGTCGTACAAATCGCCAGCAAATTCCTTGAGGACGTCGACGGCTTGGTCGGTCATAGGCTGGCGCACGGTTGGCGTGTTGAGGATTTGGACAGCCATCTTGCGGGCATTCCGGCGCCGCTTGTTGAACCGCTTGATCAGGCTCTGACGTGCATCTGCTTCGCTGTTCGGCAGGCCTTTATCGCCGAGTTTCTTCTGCTCGGACCTGATGCTGTCCTCGATGAGCTTGTTGAATTGCGTCCTGGTTAGGTCGCTTGCCTCAACGTCGGCGAACATCACGGCTAGGGCGTTAGCGTTAGCATTAGCGATAGTGCTGGTTTTGATGCGGCCCTCGAGAATCTGGCGGAAGGACTGGTATTGCAGGCTTTCGTCGCCGTAGAATTCGCCGTTGAGGACAGCCTTGAGTGATTTGTCGCTGAGGGCTGGAGCTGCTTGCATGAATTTAGTTTTGATAATAGCTTGCTCGACCGAGCGGCGGAAGTCGTAGTTGTAGCCAGTGGCTATCACATTGCCATGCTCGTCGACTACTCTGCCGGTTTGTTTAATGACATTCATCTTTTGTTCGTACGAGCCGACGTCGAACAGTTCAGCGATCGACATGTCGCGGACGTAGTCGTCGCGGGCGTCGAATGAATAGCTGCGGCCAGCGGCGTCGGTAACGCGCAGTTGAGTGATTGGTTGGCCAGCAGCGTCGGTGCCTAGCTTGCCGGTAGCCAGCGCTTCAATTTGCCCAGCGTCGAGTTTGAAGTGGTGTGCTAGTTCGGCTTGCTGCGCGATCTTTTCGCCAGCTTCTTTGCGCGATTTAGCCACGTATTCGGCCAGTACCGCTGATTGGCTGCCGATGCCGGCGGCGTATTCGCGGACTAGCTTGCCGTCGACGCGGACGGTGTTGTCGAGCATCATAGTGTTGACTTCGCTGGACAGCGCCTGTTCGGCGGCGCGTTTGGCGGCGGCGGTCAGGTTAGTTTCGATGTTGGCGCGCTTGATGTCGCGGGCAACGTGCAGTACATAGTCTTGCGTCGGGGCGTTAGCACCGCGCAGGTTGACGACATGTTCGCTTTGGTCGCCCTGGGCGATAATTTCGGCGTGCATTTTGCCAAGTTTTTCTTTGGCGCGGGCAGCGTCGAATTCACTCTTCTTGACGCTCAATTCTAGAGCTTTGTAGCCTGGGCTGGTTTGTGCCAAGGTATCCCAGCGGGCTTGCTGGTCGTTGCTGATACGCTGTTTGTGCGCCTCGACGGTGCGCCGGGCGGTATCGACTTCTTGGCCGGCTCTGCTTTCGTTGAATTCATTTTGGACGCGAGCTTTGTCGATTTCGGCGAGTTGTTGGCGGTGCGTCAGATTTTGATGGCCGCGGTCGAAGGCGTTGTCAAGCTCGGATTTGTGGATACTGGCCCGGCGTCGGCGTGCTTCAAGCGCCTGGCCGTGCGGCGTAGCGTAGAAGGTGTTGCCGATTTCTGATTTGCGGGCTTCGTTCTCGCCCTCGACTGTCTGGACAGAGCGCCGGCCGTAGCGGTCGTTATCCCATTCAGTGGCGTTGTTGCTAGCGGCGGCTTCGTAAGCGGCGGTTAAGCCTTTGCGGCGCTGTGTGCGGCGATGTTGCCGCCGTACGGCCGAGTTGACAAAGTTAGCACGGCTGCCGTGAGCTCTGTTGATGGCGCGGGCGGCTCTTTTTAGCTTCGGCGACCTTCTGAAGATACCTCTGTCGGTGTTGATTAGGCTCTTGCCGGCGCGGTTTTTGGCAGCTTGGTAAGCAGCGCGTTCCTGCGCCCAGTTGCGGGTGCGATCGATGATGCCGCGGTTCGGATTGTTGACAATACCAGCGAGTTTGCCGAGCAAATTACCGCTAAGCTTGATGATAAGCGGCGTGATGGCGATCGGTGCAACCTGCACAGCTAGGCCGATGATGATTTGGGTAATTGAGTCGCCAGCATTAGCGATGATAGCGTAGCCGGCTAGCTGCGCCGCACCGAAAATGAACGATATAAGCGGGAACATTAGCAGCATGGTGGCAAAAAGATCTTTCCACTTATCGAAATATTTATTTGTGCTTGGCAATACGTAAGCCACGAAAGCTAGCGGTGCAACGATGATACACAGGGTGATTAGCGCTTGGCGCATAGCCAGAACTACCATCGCCACAATGGCTGCGACGATGGCGCCGACTAACATTGTGGTCAGTAGTGTCAGCGACGGGCCGATACCGCCGTTAGCGACGACCACCTTGCCGAGTACGCCGCCGCCAGCTAGAACTACCCCAGTGACGCCAGTCCATGATAACTCGTCGCCGAGACGGCCGTGGCTAGACAAACCGTGTCGGACGTCGGTAAAGAACTGTTGTATTGACGAGCCGAGTACATTCGAGGTATCGACTAAAGCGCCAGATATCCAATACGAAACGTTGACCAAAATGGCCCCAATGATTAAGCGCGGCAGCATTGATTTGATACCATAGTTGCTCAGGCCTTGGTTGGTGATTTGCGCGTAAATAATCAGCAAAAACACCAGGACGAAACAGACATTGGAAACGTCGCGGACTTTTTGCCAGATTTCGTAAATCGGGTTGTTTTTTGTGGTGTCGGTTTGCAGCGTGTGGACGATCAGGAAACTTTTGATGATGTCGAGTACGCCGTCCATCCGGTCGGCGATAAGCTGCGTAGCCGGGCAGACGAACCAGCCGACGTTAACTTTGCAGTTGTCGCCGTCGTCATCGCCGTCTGCTTCTGGTGCGTTGGCGATAGATACTTTGGCTGATGAGGATTGCGTCGATGGATCGTATATACTGCTGCGCAAAAGATAGCTAACCGCCTGGCCTTCGGTGGCAGTTTTGGCATCGCCCTCGGTCAAGATGAGGTGTATACCCTCGTTGTCTTCATATTTGTAGCCGTCGTAGCCAGCGATCGGCAAACTTTTGGTTTTTTCGCCGCTAGCAAACGACGCTTTGTCGATTCTGGTATAGGTGTGTTTCTGGTAAATAACGGTATCGTTTTTGGTAGAACGCTCGGCATCGGCAGCGGCGGCCGGTCGCGATAGTGCTAGAACACTAGCAAATAATGCTATCGTTACTGCCGAGAGCACTAAAAATCCTTGCCGCAAGGATATCCTACCCTGCAGGCATGTTCTTACCCAATCCCGCATACTACTATTCATTATAGCACTTTTGCTACAAAAAGTCAATGAGCGCTATCAGGAATATTAATGTTTGTCAAAAATGTTTGCAAATATGGACTACCAGCGCTATACTCTAATCAGGAAGCTATACGCGTTATGAAACAGAAACTAACAAACTGTCTGATTGCTCTAACCAGCGCTGTTGGCGCGCTGTTGCTATTTAGCCGGTCGGTTTATGCGTTGGATTGCGCGGTGTTGCCTGATGAGATATGTTCGAAAGCTGGAGAAGGTGAAGCTGTGTTTGAGTTGCTCAAATTCGTTTTTGATATATGCGTTATTTTGGTCGGTATTGTTGCTATGTGCATGTTTGTCTGGGCAGGCATTCTCTATGCTAGCGGTGATGCTAATAGTAACCGGGTTGCCCAAGCTAAAACAATTATGACTAATACAATTGTTGGTATTATTGCTTTTGGTTTGATGTATTTGGGATTGAACTGGCTAATTCCAGGAGGAGTTTTCAACTAATGAAACGTATATTTTTGGTCCTAGCGGTGATAATAGGTGTTTTTTTCTTCTCTGCGGCTATGCCGCTGCCAGCCTATGCTGCTGATGAGTCGTGCGATGCTACTGTTTTTGGTATGCCTGCTTGGTATAACGGTATGATGACGAAAGGCTCTAGCGGCGACTGCGAATTTGAGGGAGTAAAAAACGGCGACAAAATAGATATTGCCTATACCGGCTTCAAGATAGGCGCTAATATTCTTCGGGATTTCTTAGTAGTATCGGTGTATGTGTCTTTATTCTTCATCATTAAGGGTGGCTTCATGTATATGTTAAGCGCTGGCTCGCCTGAGGGCATCAGTAGTGCCAAAAAAACAATCCAGAATGCTGTAATTGGTTTCGTGATCGCCTTGATTTCTGTACAACTCGTTAATGTTATAGGAGACATTATATAAATAGATGATAAAATCAGAGATTATACTGGCCGCGTATAAATTTGATGCTAACGGTGGTGTTTATCTTCCAACTAGAACGGACGATACTTTGCCTGGTGTGGTGAGAACGGCTATATTTTGGGCAACAGTTGTTGCGGTTGTTGCGGTTGTGATAGCTGGTTTTACTTATACATTATCACAAGGTGATCCCGGTAAAGTTGCTCAAGCCAAAAATGCAATATTGTATGCTATTATTGGTCTAGTTGTCGTACTCGCAGCGGCAGGAGTAATATTAACTGTATATATGTCGTTTCCAGGTTGATATATGATGAGATATAGAATAGTAGCAGTAGTGACAATTGTAACAGCCGTATTAGCAGCGGTAACCGTGTTGCCGTCATCGCAGACTTGGGCTGCTGAGTTGAATACTAACTGTCGTATCGGTAGATATAGCGGTCCAGATTGCGACCTAGTCAAGGATAATAGGATTGATAACAATCACGAAACGGTCACGGAGCCTATCATGTGGTCGATATGGTTTTTGGGGTTTATATCGATAATTGTGGTTATTATCGGCGGTTTTCGCTATGCTACTTCGCAAGGTAATCAGCAGCAATTGCAGTCCGCTAAAAATACTATTCTATACGCCGTAATTGGGTTGGTATTAGCAGCAGTTGCTGGACCGATTATTCAATTTATTGCAGATAATTTACATTTATTATGAATTAAACTGAAGGAGAGACAAGAATATGAAAAAATACATAAAATTATCAATATTATCTATAGCGCTAGGTGTGTCTATGGTTGTTGGATTCAGTTTGCCGGCTGCTGCGGCATGCGGTAGTGTTAGTGATTGCATAAATCAAGGTTTGCATGCATCTGGCGCTGATAGTACCCCTCTGTCTATTCATAGTCTTATGGGTAAGATCACTAATATTCTTTTATTCCTGATGGGTTCTGTATCAGTGATTATGATTATTATTGGCGGCTTTCGCTACGTCACCTCGCAGGGCGACCAAACGCAAATGCAATCAGCCAAGAATACCATTTTGTATGCTGTCATCGGGTTGATAGTGGCGATAGCTGCTTATGCGATTGTTAGTTTTGTCGTTACTCAGTTTGTGGGCTGATCTACTTACTATATCTGTTACTACCTAGTAATGTAGCGTAAAAGCAATCCCAATTATTTACCAAATGTTGTATAATAATCCGTATAAGATCAATAAATCATACAGAAAGGATCGACCGTATGAGAATTAAACTAAATAAAGATAGTATTGTCGGTTTGCTAGCGGTGCCAGCACTGGCGCTATCGGTGGCAGGCGTGATGTTTCAAGCGACGCCAGCATTTGCTGACCCTTCAACTGAAAAGCCACCTTTGACTGTGTCGGGTGGAGCTAAGTCAGCTAAAGGCACCGATCAATCGGCTTGTCTGTTTGGTAATGAATCTGGTTGTGAAGGTACTGATCAGACGCCTATTTTCCGCATCGTCACTAACGTTCTATTGTTTGTCATCGGTGCCGTATCGGTGATTATGCTAATTATCGGCGGCTTTCGCTATGTTACCTCGCAAGGCGACCAGACGCAGGTGCAGTCGGCTAAAAATACTATTTTGTACTCGATAGTTGGTATCGTAGTAGCTATTCTAGCCTATGCGGCGGTCAACTTCGTGGTTTCCAGCTTCGTCAAGTCAGAATAGTACCTGTTGCTTTCAAAGCATAATAACCGTGCTTGAATTGGCACGGTTATTTTATATGTTTCGCTTTCTTCCGCCAGTACGCTAGTTTTTGGTTTATAAAACAAAAAACCCGCTTGCGTTTGTGCGTTTGCTTGCGGGTTATTTTATCTAATTTTCCCTGCTCTATTGGATAGCAATCTTTTTAGCTTGTTCTTGCTTTACCTTGGTGAAGCTAATCGTCAGGACGCCATCCTTGAGTACTGCCGAAACCTCGTCTTCTTTAACAGCTACTGGCAATGCTAGCGTGCGGCTAAACTCGCCCCAATAGCATTCTTGGATATGCCAGCGCGAAACGGCGGTGTCGTCGCCGCTTGATAGCGTGCCGCTGATGGTCAAGATGCTGTCAGAGATACTAACATCGAGGTCTTCTTTGTTGACACCGGCGGTACGAGCCTTAATCACTAGCAACTCGTCAGTCTCATAGACATCAACGGCTAGCTGGCCTGGAAAGTCTTCTTCCTGCTCTTGCCAGGCGCTATCATCGGTCTGCTGCTGAGGTGCTGCCGCGGCTGGCGAGTTATTATCGTTCGTTAAACTGTCATCGTTGAGAAATGCTGCAGCCAGCTCGTCTCCGATCAACAGATCGTCATCTTGTTTACGTGCCATTGATGTCCTCCACTATTCTCGTTGGCTGATTGAAATTTATACTATCATTATAGACTATGCATAGCGTATAATCAACTGTATAAACCATAAGAGTGTAAAAAACACAATGATGATTTCCCTGTTCGATATACTAGCGCCCCACTACTGTTGTTCTTGCGGTGAAATTGGCAGGATTATTTGTGATAATTGTAAAAATAACATCATCTCGCGAGCTTCGCAGCGGTGCTTGCTATGCGCGAAAACTATTCGTAATTCCAGCGGTTTATGCCAGCGCTGCCAGCCGAGAGCGCCTTTTGAAAATGCTTGGTATGTTGGCGAACGAAGCGGTGCTTTGAAGCTGTTGATTGGTGCTTATAAATTCGAACGAGTTGGCGGTGCTTATTGCGAGATTGTTGATTTGCTAGATGCGCGCGTATCAGAATTACCTGCCGAGACAATTGTGGTGCCAGTGCCGACGATTGCGTCGCACGTTCGCCAGCGCGGTTTCGATCACGCAGCGAGGTTAGCCAAGGAGTTTGCTAGGCGCCGAAAGCTCCCTTGTCGTACGATACTGCATCGGCGAACCTCATCAGTCCAGCATACTGCCGATAAGAGCGAGCGCTGGCAGCAAGCGAAGCAGGCTTTTGTTTGCGACAGCTCAGAGGCCGCTAGCTGTTTGTTGATCGATGATATTTACACTACTGGAGCGACATTGCATTATGCTGCCAAAGCTCTACTGGATAGCGGAGTCGAAAAAGTGTCGGTAGCAGTAGTAGCGCGGCAGCCTACCCAGGGTAGCTAATCTCTGATATAATAGGTTCGCTGGAGAGGTGACCGAGTGGTTGATGGTACTGGTCTTGAAAACCAGCGTGGGGCAACTCACCGCGGGTTCGAATCCCGCCCTCTCCGCCAAGAAAATGCCTTACTTTTATAAAAATGAAATTATTTTAGCGGCTGGAGGCACCATAACCGCCAGTAGTAGTACCGCTGCCGCCAATGCCGCTACCTGATGGGCTAGGTATAAAATTGCCGATGACGAAATTAACGGCCGCGTAGGCCAGAATTGCCACGATTATACCGACTAGCGCATAAAGGATGGTGTTTTTGGCTGATTGAACTTTCGAGGCGTCGCCGCCAGATACGATATATTTTAGCCCGCCGATGATGAGCATGATTACAGCAACAGCGCCAACGATGAATAGCAAGACGCTGCTCACTCGTGAAAATACGCCAGACTCACCGAATAAGGTGGTTGGCTGGTCGGCGCCGCGCGCCGAACTAGCGCCGTCTGCGATTGAGCCGATAGCTGCTACCGGCAGCGGCGACAGCGCAGCAACGGCGATGGTAATTGAAGCTAGGATTCTAATGATAATATTAGTGCTTTTCATAATGATTTTTGAAGTCCTTCTAGTTATTAGTATACATGGTTATCATCAAAAATCTATGCAGCAATGGTAAAATATGCTAAACTGGTAGCGATTGGAGCTTTACTATTGGTGATAGCTTCGTTCGGAGGAGTACCCAAGTGGCTGAAGGGGACGGTTTGCTAAATCGTTAGTACGGGGAGACCTGTAGCGGGAGTTCGAATCTCCCCTCCTCCGCCAAGAAAAGTAGAGGCCGTTTGTTGTCCTCTATTTTTTTGTGGTAATCACTGCAGCCATGATATAATGCGGTTATGCAAGACGACTCATCGCAAGATTGGCAAAAACCAGCAGAGACAGCTTCTGGGGCGCCTTTTCAAGCGGCTGTTTCAGAAGCAGAGTTAAATACGAGTGCAGAACCGACCCAGCCAGCTTCAGTTGATGCCGAGGCGGCAGATTCAACTACCCCAACTGATCTTAATTCAGCAGAGAACGACGCTCCAGCATTTGGCGATGATGCAACGCCAGCGGTCGAGCCTGACGATAGCGAAATTCTTGTGCGCTGGCAAGGTCCAGAGCATCTCTATAGCGAGCGTTCGATGGTGTGGTATGCAGCTTTGGCGCTAGCGACGCTCATAATGATGGCGATTGCTTATTTTGCGTTTAATTCGCTGACATTCACCATTTTGTTGCCAGTGATGGCGGTGGCGCTGGGCGTGTACGCGCATCGGCCGCCAGAGATTATTGATTACACTTTGACCCGCAAGGGTCTGTATGCTCGCGACCGGCTAATGCAGTATGATCAGTTTAAATCGTTTGATGTTGTCACTATCAATAATGTTCATCATATTGCGCTAATTCCGCGCAAGCGCTTCCAGCTAGGGCAGAATATTTACTTTCCTGAGGAATCAGGCGAGAAAATTGTCGACATGCTAGCGGCGCGCCTGCCGATGAAAGAGGTCAAGCCAGATTTTATCGACCGAATACTAGCCAAGCTTCACTTGTGAAAAGTGTTTGAGTATGCTATTATCAGCTAGTTAGCACCCGTAGCTCAGCTGGATAGAGCGTTGGTTTGCGGTACCAGAGGTCGTGCGTTCGAATCGCGCCGGGTGTACCACATGTTTTTATACGAGCCTAGATCGGATGGTTCGTGTTTGATGATTGAGAGTGTCTACCCTGCTGGGCGGGCGCTTTTCGTTTGGCGGACAGTTGCTATGCTGCTGATGTTTGTGATTAAATAGAAGTATGACTAATGAGGAATTGTCCAATCAGATACAAAAACTGAGTGATATCGTTGCCAATTTGGCGAAAACGATGAACGAACGGTTTGAGCAAATTGACAGACGCTTTGAGCAGATAGACAAGCGCTTTACTCAAATAGACAAGAGGTTTGAGCAAATCGATAAGTGCTTTACTCAAATAGACAAACGCTTCGAAAAAAACGACGAGCAGTTTGCACAGATCGACGAACGTTTCAACAGTATTGATGAACAGCTCGCTGATATTCGCAACGACCATAAAACGTTGGTTGATATCGTGAAAGATATGGATTTGCGAATGGATAAGGGCTTCAATGAGCTAAAAGCTGAAGACGGCAAAATTCATGCCGAGATTGCTAGTCTGCGACTTGAATTTTATCACGAATCTGGCAGCCGCGAGCTGGTGGACGATACTTTGTATGGTTCATTGGACAAGCGCTTGCGCCGACTAGAGGCAAAGTTTCCTGATTTGGCGTCGAGCCAAGCGGTGTGATATTTGGCGGAGAGACAGGGATTCGAACCCTGGGTACGATTGCTCGCACACACGCGTTCCAGGCGTGCACCTTCAACCACTCGGTCACCTCTCCTTCGCTTACAATTCTACCAGAAAACGCCAGAAATATGAATTGCGCTTCACTCTGTGCCTGACTAATTAAAAATGTGGTATTTTACACAATCTTCATCGGTTGATTTATTAAACGTCACTTGTCTATAATAGATTAATATGACAGCGCGAAAGACAGCAAGGCCGATAATTCAACTTAAAAAACTTACAAAAATATACGGTATAGGTGACGCGGCGCACGATGCGCTCGATGAAATTGATCTGACCATCCGCGAGGGCGAGTTCATCGCCGTGATGGGGCCGTCCGGCTGCGGCAAGACGACTTTGCTTAATATCATTGGTTTTTTGGATCGGCCTGACCAGGGCGAATATCTGTTCGAGGAGCACTCGACCGCTCGCCTATCAGAGCGGCAGTACGCCAAAATTCGTTCTAACAAGATTGGCATCGTTTTTCAGAGCTTTAATTTGATTAATCGCTTGACAGTGCTCGAAAATGTCGCTTTACCGCTGATTTACAAAGGTGTACCACGCGTCAAGCGTCTGGAAATGGCTAGTAGCATTCTAAAGTCGTTCCATTTGCAGGAGCGCGAATATTACATGCCGTGGCAGCTATCGGGCGGCCAGATGCAGCGCGTGGCGATTGCGCGGGCTTTAGTGAATAAACCGAGCATTATCTTAGCCGATGAGCCAACCGGCAACCTTGATAGCCGCTCTAGCCACGTTATCATGGAGGAGCTGGCTAACTTGCATAAAAAAGGCAATACTATCGTCATGGTGACCCACAACCCGAATCTGACTAGCTATGCTAGCCGCGTGATTAACATGCTTGACGGCAAGGTTGCTAGCGACCGTCGCGTGACGGTTGAGGCGCATACCGAATCAAAGGAAGTAGCAATCCCGCTGCACAAATCAGACGCTTCCAAAGACAAGAATGACGCAGATACTAAGGATACCAAGGATAAGGACACTAAAAAAGCCAAAGAAGAAACAAAAGAAGCTACCAAAGATAAGCCTAAAAAGACAGCCAAAAAGAGCGAGGACGACGAAAAATGAGGTTAATGACAGTTGAACACATCACCGATGCTTATCAAACATTGCGGCGCAGCCGCGCGCGTACGGTGCTGACCGCGCTGGGTATTGCTATCGGCGTGGCTAGCGTGACGTGTATTTTGGCGATTAGCGACGGTGCTCGCGGAATGATTTCTAACCAAGTTAATACCTATGACGGCAAGTTAATGATCGTCCGTCCAGGCGCGCAGACACGCGATTTGAACGCCTATCTCAATCCAGCTGGACAGCAGTTATTTGGTACTAGCTCGTTGACCGAGGCTGATATCGAGGCTGCTAAGTCAATTGACGGTATTGACGCGGTGGTGCCGCTAATGATTTTGAATGCTACCGCTAAAACCTCTCGAGCTGAGGCGGCTAATAATGTTGTACTTTCTACTACTCCTGCGTTTATCAAGACGGCAGATATCAAAATGAACGCTGGCCAGTTTCTCGGCGAAGAAACTGACGATTCAGCGGTGGTGATCGGCAGCGAGCTGTCAACTAAACTATTCAATACCGATCGTTCGGTTGGCCAGATGTTCACGATGTACGGCCAGCAGTTTACGGTTATCGGCGTTGTCAAAACTGGCGCTAACCCGGTTAACTATAATACTGTTGATTACGGTAATGCGATTTTTGTCTCTTATAATCAAGGTAAATTGCTGCACAAAGGCAGTACGCAGATTCAACAAATTAATGTTCTGGCAAAGGACAAGGATAATGTCTCGGCTGTTAAAGATAAATTAAAAGAGAAAATCCTCAAACAACACCTAGGCGAAGCCAACTTTACTATTCTAAGTGGCGCTGATATTGGCCGGCCGACTGGTGAATTGTTTAGTGCTTTAACAGCGGTGATGGCAGCTATTGCAGCGATTTCGCTGGTAGTGGGCGGCGTCGGTATCATGAATATCATGCTGGTTGGCGTGGCTGAGCGCACCCGCGAAATTGGTATCCGCAAAGCAGTTGGTGCTAGCCAGCGGACGATTATCGGGCAGTTTTTAGTCGAGTCGCTGATGATTAGCCTGCTGGGCGGCACTTGCGGTTATCTGGTTGGTTGTTTGTTAGCTGTGATCATTAGTTCGCAAATGAGCTTTGGGCCGACAATGACCTGGTCAACGGCGATTGCGGCGTTGTTGATGGCGGTTGGTTCTGGCGTAATTTTCGGTACTTACCCTGCCCTGAAAGCGGCGCGCAAGAATACTATTGAATCGCTGCGGCAATACCACTAGAGTCCGAATTTCTACCGATAGACGATAAATAAAATAGACAGCACTTATTCTGTCTATTTTATTTTTACTTATCTCCACGCGCGTTTATTTTTCGAGGGCTTTTTTGAACTTTTCAATTAAGTTAACCTGGGTTGGGTCGACATTATTGAGGATTGCCACGTAAATACTGGCAAAATCTGCTAAAATACAACCCCACAGCATCTGCTGTAGCGGTGTTTTGCCTGCGAGTGGTACCACGTTTGATTTCGGGCGTTTGCCAGATAGCATCTGATCGCTGAGCGAGAAGCGTTTGAGAATGCGCGGGTGTTCGAGATCGCTTAGCAAATCAAATACCGCGAAAGGCTTCTCGACCGGGTGGCTAGTCCAGCCAATAAATTCGTTGTGGCTGAATTCTGGCAAATAGTTGCAGAATGCAACGTTTTTAGCATTTTCGTTCCAACTAATTTTCCACTTATAAGCTAGCGGCGCTATCAAACTACCGCTGTAGAAAACCGGCGTTTTGCCGACAGCGATTAAGGCCAGCTGCTTGGCGTAGTTTTGCTTGGTCGGCACATCTTTGGCCCAGAGCGCGCTTTCTTTCTCTAGCCAAGTGCTAATAGCCGCTAGTTCGTCAATGTAGGTGCGGTCAATCAACTTGAAAGCATTAAGCACTTCAAATAGCGCTCGCAGCGAATAAATTACGGCCATGCGCGGTTGGCAATCTTTGGGAATGAGTGCTGATAGGATATGTTCTCGTTGAGCAATCTCGTTAAGTTCTCCGCCAGTAGCAATGATAGCAATTTGGCAGCCGTGTTCAATTGCCTGCTTGAGGCATGATAGAGTTTCCTCGGTGTTGCCTGAATGGCTGCTAGCAATAACTAAGGTATTGTAATCGGCGTAATGCGGCAAATCATAGTCCTTGACGACGTCGAAAGGAATTGATAGCGTGTCGTTGAGTAGCGACTTGGCGAGGTCGGCCGCTAGCGCCGAGCCGCCCATGCCAGCGACGATGATGTTGCGCAGTTCGCGGCCGTCGTGCTCGGCGTCGCGCAGTTGGCAGTCAAAATTTGCTTGTTGATAAAGCTTAGCTGCAACTTCGAGAGCGCCCCCGTTGTCTCTTTGCTTCAAAATATTAGAGTCATCTAGCATGTAAAATCACCTTTCTCTTGCGATATTTCCTATAACTATGATACAGTATATACTAAATAAAGCATAAAAGTAATGAAGAGGGTGGGCACATGGATATAAAACCGCAAACAACGCAGCCAATTAGCGACGATCAGGATCTCGCTAAGGTTTTGGCTGGCGTAAGTAACGGCGCGAGCGCAACGAGCGCACAACCAGCAGCACAATTGCCGCCGCTGCCTGATTTGCCGCCAGAGCCAGCGCCGGAGCCGGAACCAGTGGCACAGCCAAAACCGGCTAAAACATCAGCTACAGTTACGCCAGTTGCTGACAACGATCTTGATAATGTCAAGAACGAAGCCATCAAAGAGCTTCGACCGCTGGTGGACAAGCTCAACATCTCTGCCGAAGAAAAATTTGACACTTATTTGTTATTGATCCGCTCGACGGACGATAAAACCTTGATTGCACCAGCGCATGAAGCCGCCAAAAATATTGCTGATGAATCTCGCCGCGCTCAGGCTTTGCTTGATGTCATCAAAGAGATTGATTTCTTATCAAACCCGCAGCCGTAATAGATTTTCTCTGTTAATCATGCGATAACACCTCCGCAAGCCCTCCTCGGAGGTGTTATACTATAGTTATGACTATTCGTTTTGCAACTGATGACGAAATCAACCGCTGGGATGATCTAGTGGTTCATAACAGCGATCGCGGCAATATGCTACAAGGGTCGGTCTTTTTAAATTTGAAACGGCTAGCTAATTGGCGGCCGCGTTTTATTATCTGCGGCGAGTTAGCAATTGGCGCTATCGAAAAGCATATTCCCCTATTCGGTAAAGTATGGTATATCCCGAAAGGTCCGGGCGTAGCAACCGCTAGCGAGTTAGCTTCAATAGTGCCGGTGCTGCGCGATTTTGCTCGCCAGCAAGGCGTTTTTACTATCAAAATTGAGCCGGAATTACTGCGTGGCACCGATATTTCCGCGATTGAACTATTGCCTACTCGGCCGATTCAATATAATGCCTCGACCGTGATAGTCGATTTACATAGTGATCTTGATACAATCCTTAAGGATCTGCCGCAAAAGGGCCGCCACGCTATTCGCCGCGCTGATCGCGACGGTGTTGTTGTTAAGCGGGTGCCGGTCAATGATGAAACTTGCCAGGCGATGTATGATTTGTTCAAAGAAACGGCCGATGGCGCTGGCTTTACGATTCGTTCGCCGCAATACTACCGTGAATTCTACCAGCAATACGCTGATGCCAATCAAGGTCAGCTATTTTTTGCCTATTATCAAGATCAGCTGGTAGCTGGTGCTTTTGCGGTGATTCTAGGTACCAAAAGTACTTACAAAGACGGTGCTTCGGTTCGCAAACGTACGGCCTACGGCGCTAGCCACCGCCTGCAATGGGAAGTAATCAAATGGGCTAAAGAGCATGGCTCGCTCGAACACGACCTCTGTGGTACGCCAGCTTCTGACGAAATGAGTAACCCGAATCATCCGCGCTATGGTCTGGGGCGCTTCAAAACTAGCTTCAATAAGCATATCACTGACTATATTGGCGCTTTCGAGATTCCAGTTTCGCCTATTAAGTCGCGGCTTTGGAGCAAATATATCGAACGATTAGTGCGCCGATTATACTTCGCCCGGCATCATGAATCATACTATTAGGCCACTTAGAAGCATTCTCAGCCCTAATCGTCGCTACTTAGCTTTAATATTCAAAATTGCTTGCCGCACTGTTTCGATTTCGTTCCAAGGGTGAGCTCCGTCGGCGCGTTCAATAGTTTTTTCGTGTCCTTTACCTAGGAATATAACAGTATCTTTTGAGCTGGATACTCGCGAGACGGCGAAATTAATGGCCGCAGTGCGGTCTGGCACTAAGAAGAGATTTTCCTCGCGTTTTTTGCCAGCTTTTTCAGCGCCCGAGGCGATTTGCGATAGTATGGTATTGCCATCGATATCGCGATCGTCTTCCTCGGTTAAGACAATCTCATCGGCGTATTTGCCAGCGATTTCGCCCTGGATGGCGCGTTTAGCTTCGTCGCGGCGGCCAGCCGAGCCGAACAATACCACTAGCTTGCCTTTTGTTGTGTTTCTAACATCACTCAACAATCGTTCGAACGAGTCTGGCGTGTGCGCGAAATCAACAATCGCCGAGAACGGCTGTTCAGCGTCGACCACTGTCATGCGGCCTTCTACGCCCGCTAAAGCGGCAATTCCGCGCTCGATCTGGTCCTTGGTCAAGCCAACCTCGCGGCCAACGGCAGCCGCCGCTAGGCTGTTATAAACATTGAACTCGCCTGGAATATTAACATGAATGTGGTAAGAATCGCCATCAATTAACGCTATGTAATCACTGCCGTGGGCGCTCAAATTGATATCTTGTGCCCGCCAATCGCCAGATTTGAGGCCGTAGCTGACCGATTGTTTGACGGCTTGGCGGAAAGTTTCAGCAGACGGATCGTCGGCGTTAATAACACCGACGCGGCTGGCTAGTTTAAATAGTTTGGTTTTGGCAGCCAAATAGCGCTCAAAAGTTCTGTGATAGTCGAGGTGTTCGTGCGTAACGTTAGTCATGACGGCAATCTCGATTGGTACGCCAAAGGTACGGTGCTGGGCTAGCGCGTGGCTAGTCACTTCCAAAACTACCCATTCGACATTTTGTTTCTTGAATTCCGCTAATCGTTTTTGTAGCAGCGGCGCTGAAACTGTTGTCATATGAGCAACTTGCGGCGTAATATCATTGCCGACACCGTAAGCGACAGTAGTCATCAACCCTGCTTTGATGCCAGCTTCGGTTAGCATTTTGTGGATCATGAAGCAGGTCGAGGTTTTGCCATTGGTGCCAGTCACACCGATGACGCGCATATTGTGCGCTGGATAACCGGCCTTGGTGGCAGCGGCGGTAGCTGTCAATAGATGATAAGTTGGCTCAATTGATTGGTATAAACTAGCGGGAATGGCTTTTTTCAAAGTTTTCTTGAGTGAATTCATACCGATATTATAGCATCGACCTCTTAACAGTGGTACAATTAAGTAGATGAAGGTTTTGGGAATTGAGTCAAGCTGCGATGAAACCGCGGCAGCCGTGGTTGAGGACGGTTTTCGGATGTTGTCAAATGTGGTGCAATCGCAGATTGACATCCACGCGCATTTTGGCGGCGTGGTGCCCGAAATCGCAGCGCGCAGCCATATCGAGGCCATCGGTCCAGTCGTCGATGAAGCTCTCGCCCGCGCAAACTGTACTTGGGACGACATTGATACTATCGCCGTGACCTACGCGCCAGGTTTAATTGGCTCGCTGCTGGTTGGTTCGCTGGCGGCGCGAACGTTAGCGATTTTACATCGCAAACCGCTTTACCCGGTGCATCATGTCGAGGGACATGTCTACGCCAATTTTATTACCGAGCAAGCGCCCGGGCCTGTTCAGCTTGCCTTGCCAAAATCTCAGCCGCGCTTTCCCCTTTTGGCCTTGATTGTCTCGGGCGGACATACGCAGCTTGTGCTTTTTCGCGGCCACGGCGACTATCAGCTGCTGGGACAAACTCAAGATGACGCTGTCGGCGAAGCTTTTGACAAGGTGGCCAAAATTCTCGGCCTCCCCTACCCTGGCGGTCCGTCGATTGCGCGCGCTGCTGAGTCGGGTAATCCTGATAGATACCATTTACCCAAAGCTAAGCTCGATAATCCGTACAATTTTTCGTTCTCAGGCCTCAAGACAGCCGTTCTAAGGGCTGTACAGCGCGAAGTAGGCAAAGACTTCACTTTTCCATCGCACGAGCTCCCAGGGCTTGTCACGAGCTCGCAGCAGCACGATTTTGCAGCTAGCTTCCAGAAAGTAGCCGTCGAGACGCTAGTTGAGCGTACCTTGCGCGCTTTTCAGGACTTTCAGCCGCAATCGGTGGTAATTGCTGGCGGCGTGGCTGCTAATCAAGAACTGCGCCGCCAACTGCGCCAGAAACTACCGATTAACATTGAGTACGCGCCGATTCAGCTGTGTACTGATAATGCGGCAATGATTGCGGCGCTAGGCTATCAGCAGGCGCGGTTAAGCAGCCCGGCTGATCCGTATACTCTCGAGGTGGTTCCTAGTCTGTCAATGGTCAAAACTGCCTGGAATAAGACCGGAGCGTTGTAAATGCCACAACTATTTACCTCTGTTGATAACGATGAATTGATCAATATTTTGAATGGCGGCGGTATTGGCGTACTGCCTACCGACACAGTTTATGGCCTTGTAGCACGGGCCGCTGATCCAGCAGCGATCCAAAAAATGTACGACACCAAGAAGCGCGCTAGCCAACCAGGAACGCTAATCGCTAGTTCAATTAATGATTTGGCGAAATTAGGGCTAGACTCTAATCAGTTATCATTAGCAGCTAAGTTTTGGCCCGGTCAAATCAGCGTGGTTGTTAATGCCGATAATGTCGCTACTTATCTCAAACAAACGCGAGATAACTTGGCTGTGCGCATTCCCGACGACCCTTCGCTGTCGCGGCTTTTGGCACGGACTGGCCCGCTGATGACTACTAGCGCTAATCTGCCAGGCCGGCCAATTTCGTCGACAATTGCTGAAGCTAAAGCCTATTTTGGCGACAAGGTCGATTTTTATGTCGACGGCGGCACTATAACTAATAATCAGCCGTCAACCATTATCGGCCTTGATGAGCATGCAAATATCGTTATATTTCGTCGCGGGGCTGTTGATATTGATCGGTTATTTACCGAGTAATTTTTTGGTGCTGCGGATAGCTCTTTTAGCTAGCGGTAACCCATGCCGCCAAACTGGATAAAATGGACTCATCGGATAATCATAAGTACCAGCTAATTTATTCTCATGGCTAGCGAAGCCGCGCTTGAAGTTGCTAACACCGTCGTTGAGCAGGCCGTTCATATCGTAGCGCTTAATTCCCTGCCGTTTACATTCGGTGATAGCGTGCCATTTTAGCGCGTAGTTAGCGCGCAAAGCTTGGCCGCGATCGTTCATACCGCCGTATAGCTCAAATGAAGTTTCGGGACTAGTTGCTAGCCAGAGAAATGATACCGGGCGATTGTCTTCGTAAGCAGCAAAAATCTGCGAGTTCTCCCCTAGTTTGTCATGAATATCGTAATAGTACTGGTCGTCGTGCAGAGCAAATTTAGCGCGTTTAGCAGTCTGCCGATAAATTTCGAGGCAAGCAGCGATGTCTTGGCGGGTTTTTATCGGTTTGATACTAAGTCCAACCCGGCCAGATTTACGGATATACTGGCGGGTTTTTTTAGTCATCGCGGCTAGCAGCTCTTCGGTTGTGTTAGTCAAATTCAAAATCAAAGTATGCGATAGCAAAATATTGTTTGGAGATTGACGCCAACCTTTGGCGCGGAGTAGGTTTTCAGTATCTGGCTCGATAGTTAGTACGGTGCATGGCAGATGATGCTTCACGTAATTAACAATTGCCGTCAAAATATCCTCTTCCCTGCCTTGTTTACAGACTGGTCCGCGCGGAATGTAACACAGTTGATTAAGCGGTTTAGGTAGGTTTCTCAGTAATATTTGCGCAGCACCAATTGTTTTGTTGTCATCAGCTATAGTAATTCGCTGAACGCGCCAATTGTGAGCGGCTTTTACCTCACCCCATCCCCAGAGTTGCAGCGGATGCCCGCCAAGTGTAGTTATAGTCTTGTTCCAAGCAGCTTTTTTGTCGCACAGTATTGTATTAATCATATGTTTAGTATACATCGTTTGTGTTATAATAGGATAGAACACAAACACGTGGAATAAAAACAGCAAGAGGTGAGGAATGGCAAACTGTGGAATTGCTATGCTTGGTTATTTTGCTAATTTTCACGTGAAATGAATTGAGAATGAAATGAGCTTAGCTAAAACTTATACTCCGAACGAATATGAACCGTCAATTTACGCCTTGTGGGAAGAATCTGGCGTATTTAAACCGAAAGGGCAGGGCCAGCCGTACGCGATTGTGATGCCGCCGCCAAATGCTAACGGCAATTTGCATGTCGGGCACGCTTTAGGGTCGGCAATTCAAGATATTTTAGTACGTTATCACCGTATGCAAGGCTATGATGCTGTATATATACCGGGGGCTGACCATGCTGGCTTTGAAACTTGGGTAGTTTACGAGCGCGAGCTAGAAAAGCACGGCCAGACGCGCTTTGACTTCAATCGCGAAGAATTATACGCGCAGGTATGGGATTTCGTAGCTAAACGCCGCGGCGATATGGAATTACAACTGCGGGCGATTGGCGTGGGCGCTGATTGGGACGATTTGGTATTCACGCTCGACGATAAAGTTATCAAAACTGTCTACGATACTTTTGAAAAGATGTGGCAGGACGGCTATATTTATAGGGGCGAACGCATCGTTAATTACTGTACGCAGCATCAGACGAGTTTTTCGGACTATGAGGTTGTTCACAAAAATGAAAAAGGGAAGTTGTGGGAAATCGCTTATCCGCTAATCGATAAAGTCGGCGAAATTGTTATCGCTACGACGCGTCCCGAGACGATGTTTGGCGACGTAGCCGTAGCGGTCAATCCAAACGACGAGCGCTACAAAGATCTTGTCGGCTGCAAAGTGTTGCTGCCGATCGTTAAGCGCGAAATCCCAATCATTGCTGACGATTATGTCGATCCAGCTTATGGCACTGGTATGGTGAAAATTACACCATCACACGACCCGAATGACTTTGAAGTAGGCAAGCGCCACAATTTAGAATTAGTTCAAGTAATCGATTTTGACGGCAAAATGATCAATGTGCCAGGTCAATTTGTTGGTATGACGGCGCTAGAAGCTCGTAAACGCGTTTTAGCAGCGCTTGAAATAGACGAATTGCTGCGCGGCGAAAAAGACATCGAACACCAGGTTGGGCATTGCTACAAATGCGGTTCGGTCATAGAGCCGCTTGCCAAAGAGCAATGGTTCGTCAAAATGCGCCAATTGGCCGATAACGCTATCGCGGCGATTGAGCGCAAGGAAGTGACGTTTACCCCTGAAAATAAAGGCGATGTTGTCATTAAATACCTCAAAGACATTAAAGATTGGAATATCAGCCGCCAGATACCGTGGGGCATTCCGATTCCAATGTTTCAGTCCAAGACCAATCTCGACGATTGGCGCTACAGCACCGAAGTCGATAAGAAAGAAATCGTTGTAGATGGTACAACGTATCGTCGCGAGGAGGATACGCTTGATACTTGGTTCAGTAGCGGCCAATGGCCGTATATAACTACCGATTATTTGGATGCTGGCAAACTAGCCAAGTATTATCCGAATACCGTCATGGAAACAGCAGGCGATATTTTGTTTGCATGGGTAGCGCGGATGATTATGCTGGGCCTGTATCGGACTGGCCAGGTGCCGTTCAAGCATGTGTACTTGCATGGTCTAGTGCTTGATGAAAAGGGTATCAAGATGAGCAAAAGCAAGGGCAATGTCATCAATCCGATGGAGACAGTGGCGAAATATGGCTCGGATGCACTGCGTATGGGTATTATTGCTAGCCGCAGTGCTGCCCAGCCGCAAGCGTTTAATACTGGCAAGGTAGTAGCAGCCCGTAATTTCTGCAACAAGCTGTGGAATATTGCTCGCTATACTGAAAATTTGGTTGGCGACCGCACGCCAACGGTCAGCCCGCAACTACAATCGCTGGCTGACCACTGGATTGCTCGCCAACTAGACGAGGCAGCACAGTCGCTAGATCGGCAGATTGCGACCTATCATTTCGCTGAGGCTGGCGAGACGATTTATCACACCGTTTGGGATGATGTAGCCGACTGGTATATCGAGGCTAGCAAAGTTGAGCAAAATATCGATATGAACGCGTATGTTTTAGACACAATTTTGCGGTTAACGCACCCATTCGCGCCGTTCTTGACCGAAACAATTTGGCAGGCTTTGCCGTGGCACGATACGATTTTGGCTAGCGAAACTATGCCAGACCGCCTGGAGTACGACGATATCGCTGCTGCTGCATTCGGCCGCTTGAAAGATTTAGTATCAGAAGCACGCTACGTAGTTAGCGAACTGCCGGGCAATAAACGCTATGGTCTGTTGTACATGGACGATTCGCTGGTGGCTGATAATATCGAACTTGTCAAGAAGCTAGCGCGTGCTACCTCGGTAGAATATGTTGATCAGGCTAAGGGACTACGCTTGGCTGCTAGCGGGCGAGACGTTTGGCTAGACATTGACGACGAAACGCTTTACGAGCATCAAGCTAATCTCGAGAAACGTTTAGCCGAAGAACGCCAGCATATCCGGACGCTTGAGGCGCGCTTGGCAAACGATAACTATGTAGCCAAAGCTCCAGCGGCTCTGGTCGAGGAGTCGCGCAAGACACTCCGTGAAAAACAAGAACTAATTACCCGGCTACAGAACGAGCTGCAAGTTGTGTCGAATAAGTAAAAGCTAGTCGATAACTGGCAAATTTGCGTTATCAAAAGCGTGCCGGCCGCCTTCTTCTAATAAGGCTAAAATGTTTTTGTGATGATGACGGCGATCTGGCGAAATACTAGGCGATTGGTAGCGAAAACTATTGCTGAGCATGCCTTCTGAGAGATTATGCTCGGAATGGGTGTGCTGCATTCGCGACTCGTTGATGGTTCGCAAATCTTGTGAACTGAGCTTTTGCACGGAATGATCATGCGTCAAACTGATATCAATTGCATGCCCGAAATGCCCGTCGTGGACAGCAACGCCGCTAGCTATCAGCAGACTAAGTGCGGCGAATAAGGTGTTAATGATGTAGGTTAAATGTGTCATAATCATGTTTATTTTAAGGTATTATGCCTACAAATATAGCACAAGTATGATAAAAAGTCAATAGTATGTCATAAAAATAAGATTATAAGTTAGTCTGAGATAGTGTTCGAACGATTCGCAAACAGATTACCGCTAGGTTTTAGCGCGCAGGTTGGCCATCTACTGGTGATGATATTTGCTACCGCGAACAATTTCTTGCGCTCGGTATAGCTGCTCAGCGAGAATCAGCCGTACCAACTGATGCGGAAAGACTAGCGGCGACAGCGACCAAACCAGGTTAGCACGCTGTGTCAGTGCTGCGCTGACACCAAAGGCGCCGCCGATAACTATCGTGATATTTTTACCTTGCACAAAGAGCTCGTTTAGCTGGCGCGATAGGGCAGGCGAGTCAAACGTCTGGCCGCGTTCGTCGAGCAGAATTATGAAGTCTTGGGCATGTAAACGCGCTAAAATTCGCTCAGACTCCTCTTGGCGGGCCTGCTGGCCATCTAGCTTGCTATGCGGTATCAATTGCCACTCAAAACTCCAAGGCTGCTTGCAGCGCGTTTGGTAGCGTTTGATGCCGTCGGATACCCAATCCTCATGCTTTTTACCAACGGCGACAACAGTGATCATATGGCAATCAAGCGCTCTTTGATACTGTTGGCGATATTATCGAGCCGTTCGTCTGAAATATCGACAGGGTAGTCGTGATGGAGCTGCAAGGTGTCGCGGTCATACAGCGGCACTAGATGGATGTGGGCGTGCGGCACATCGAGGCCTTCAACGACTACGCCGACGCGCATAGGATTAAGCTCGGCCTGGATAGCCTGGGCGATATTTTTGGCAGTTTGCCAGAGGTGAGCGTAAGTCTCGTTGTCGAGGTCCCAAATCAAATCAATTTGCTCTTTGGGCACCACTAACACATGCCCGTCGCTGAGCGGGTTGATATCGAGAAAGGCAATAACATCATCGTCTTCGTAAACTTTGCGGCAAGGAATCTCGCCCTTGATAATTTTGGTAAAAATTGAATCGTCCATGATTACTCCTTGTTTATCATAGTTTTTAGTTTATCAGACGCGTAGTACAGCACGGAAGCCCCCTGCTTGACAGAAAAGGTCAACCCTAGATTCAAGAGACCTTTTATATCTTTATCTGCAGTTTGGCGAGAGATGGCGTTTAATTCTGCGTGCGAGGAAATGGTGGTAATGTTAAAAATATGTAAAGTATATGTATGTAGTTTACATATTTTTAACATATTAGCAAAAAAGAGCAGCGTAAGGTATAATTACCTATGCAAGGAGAGGTGGCCGAGTGGTTGAAGGCGCACGACTCGAAATCGTGTATGCGGCAACGTATCGCGGGTTCGAATCCCGCCCTCTCCGCCAGGAAATAGCATGAATTTTTATACCGATTATGTTCTTGGCGAAAATTTCTAGATTGACCGATTATACGTTATTGCAAAGTTAAGAGAATTTTGGCAATATTCGCTCAATAAGCGGCGAGCGTTACTTGCGGGCGAAGATTTCTTTGGCGCTGAGTTTGCGGTTGTATTCGAGCGCGCCAAAGCGGAAGATGCGTACGGCGATGGCAATGATGATGGCGGCAGAAACGGCCAGCAGGGCGATACCGATCACTGTTTCGCCGATTCCTAGATTGCCAGCGGCATTGCGCAGCATCAGCGGGATTGGCGATGTCAGCGGGAAGAGCGACAAGAATTTTACTAACGGCGCGTCTGGCATTGATATGAACATTGAAACGGCATAAAGCGGGCCGAACAGTAAGATCATTACTACGCCGAAAAAGCTGCCAGCTTCTTTGGCGGTCGGCACGGCAGCGCCGATAGCTACTAGCAGGCCGGTAAACATCATGAAGCTGCTAGCAAAGGCTAGAAAGCCGATGCCGATACGTAGAGGGTCGACTGGCAAGCTGCTGAGGTCGACTGACGGTAGCTTTAGTTGGTCGTGGAAAAACAAGTAGCCAATAAGCACCGGCAAGACCACCAGCAAGCCTTGAACTATTGCCAGAATTATTAGCGAGATAATTTTGCCGACGATTAAGGTTCGCGCTTCGATAGTGGTGAGAATCATTTCGATAACGCGATTTTCTTTTTCTTCGGTGGTGCTGGTCAGCATTTGATTGCCAAAGAAAGTGATTAGGAAATAAAAGAGGATTAAAAAGATACCCGGCAAGATCATCTCTTGGACGCTGTCGTGGATTTTGCCGTCGCGGTAAATAGTGCTGGTCGAGTTGATTTTGCCTTGGATAATTTTTTGAATAGCCGGATTAACGTCTGACCGAACAGAGGTGGCTAATAGACTGCTAGCCAGGCTGCCGTAGCGGCCGTTGTCAAAAATACCGACATCTTTACCGTAAACTTCGATTGATTGCTGGTCGAGATTCTTTGGGTAGTAGATGTATGCGTCAAGCTGGCCATTTTTGACGCGGTCAATAGCGTTTTGCTTGTCGCTGGGATTAATTTCGGTGGCTTTCGAGGCAGCGATTAGCTGCGGTTTGACCATCTTTGATTCGTCGGTAATAGCAATGCTGAACGACTGGTTTTTGAGCTTTTCGGCAGCGTCGTTGGTAGCTTGATTGGACAAAAAGACCATCCCAAAAATTGCCGCAAACATCAATGGAAAGCTAATTGCTAGAATCCAGAACGATTTTTTCTTGAGGGCGCGAACGACCTCGAAACGAATGACAGTTGATAAATTATGCATTTTGCTTCTCCTCGTTGTTGTGGCTGTAGACTTGAACAAAGATATCGTCGAGCGACTTGCCGCCAAATTGTTTGCGAACATTAGCGACTGTACCGTAAGCATGTGCCGCCCCGTCTTTGAGCAGCAGTATGCGGTCGCATAGGCGTTCAACCTCTTCCATCTGGTGGGTAATCATGACGACGGTAGCGCCTTTGGCCTGGTGCTCTTCAATGATTTCCATCAGTAGCCGGCGATTAACTGGGTCAAATCCTTTGGTTGGCTCGTCGAGAATTAGCAGCTCTGGGTTGTCGATGACTGTGATGCCGAGCTGGACTTTTTGCTGCTGGCCGCCCGAGAGCTTATCGAGGCGAGTTTTGGCTTTGTCGAGCAGGTCAACGCGCTTCAAAAAATCAAGCGATTTTTGCCGGGCGTCGAGGCGGCTCATGCCTTTGAGCTGGCCGAAATAAGTCATGATGTCGATAACCGGCTCTTTTTTGTAAAGGCCGCGCTCTTCGGGTAGATAACCTAGTTTGATGCCGCTTGATACCGAATAAGGCTTGCCGCCGACTAATAGCTCGCCAGCAGTTGGCTGGTAAATGCCGAGTAGGGCGCGAATGGTGGTAGTTTTGCCCGAGCCGTTGCTGCCGAGAAAGCCGAATGTTTCGCCGCGCTTGACTTCGAAGCTTAGATCCTTGATGACTTCGGTTTTGCCGAATTGCATCTTGAAATGAGCAATAGAAATAATAGGTTCCATATTTTCCATGATAGCATGGGCCAAGCCAGTTGTGAAAATTACTAGCAAAAATGCTTGAAAAATCCATATTTAGCGTTTATGCTTGGTATACAGACGCTATATGTATAGTGTTTAGTAAAATAGACAAATATGCAAATAAATTGCGCAAAGCAGACCCAGATGGTCTAGCTAGTTTTTTGCGCTCAAAAATAGCAGCTAAAAATAAGAAAGGAAACGATGGCAGATATTACAGTTGTGAAGCGCGACGGTAGCCAGCAGCCGTTTGACGCTAACAAAATTAATTTAACTCTGCTGGCAGCTAGCGAAGGCTTGCCAGACCAAATTGCGAAGGTAGCGCAAATAGCGGCCGAGTTGCAGTTGACACTGTTTGACGGCATTACTACCGAGCAACTTGATGAAGCGCTTATCCAGACGGCAGTCCAAAATGTCAAAGACGACCCGGACTTCGATACGATTGCGGCGCGGTTGCTGCTGCGAACTATCTACCAGCAAGTGCTCGGCGATTATACTAACGAAATCGAACTTAAAAAGCTGCACGCGCAAAAGTTCCCTATCTATATTCGCCAAGCTGCTAAAGAGGGTTTACTAGATAAACGAATGGCCGATTCGCAGCTGTTTAACCTCAAAAAGCTGGCGGCGGCGCTCGATCCGAGCAAGGATTCGCTCAGTAAGTATCTCGGCGTAGTGACCAACCGCAATCGTTACGCGCTGCGGCGCCAAAGTGGTGATCCAATCGAGGTGCCGCAATTCACTAATATGCGTATTGCTATGGGTTTGAGTTTCAACGAAGCTAATCCGACCGAGGCGGCGATAGATTTTTACCGCCACATGGCTAATCTGGAATACAGTCCGGGCGGTAGCACGCGGGTTAACGCTGGCGGTTCGTTTCCGCAGCTAAGCAACTGTTTTGTCATGGAGGTTCAGGACGATATGGCTTCGATAGCCAAAAGCATTCGCGACACTATGTTCATTGCTAAAGGTACTGGTGGTATCGGCATTAGTATGAATAAGCTGCGCGCCGCCGGCAGTCCTGTCAAAACTACTAATACCGAGTCAACCGGTCCGATTCCGTTCATGAAAATGATTGATACGGCACTGTTTGCAGTGTCGCGCAAGGGTAAGAAAGCGGGCGCAGCAGCGGCATATATGGAGAACTGGCACCTTAATTTTTCGCAATTCCTCGATTTGCGCCAGAATTCGGGCGATCCGTACTTGCGGACGCGATTTCTAGATACGGCGGTGTTTATCTCGGATGAGTTTATGAAGCGCGTGCAAGATGGGCAGGATTGGTATTTGTTTGATCCAGCTGAAGTCGGCGACTTAAACGAACTATACGGCGAAGCGTTTAGCCGCCGCTACCAAGAATATATCAAGCTAGCAGAAGCCGGTAAAATTAATCGCTTCGAAGTCGTGCCGGCCCGCCAACAATTCTGCCAGATTCTCAGTAGTCTACAAGCGACTGGACACCCTTGGCTAACCTGGAAAGACGCCATCAATTTGCGGGCGCTCAACAATAACACCGGGACAATCCATCTCAGTAATTTGTGCACCGAAATAACTTTGCCCGAGGACGAAAATAATATTGCGACCTGTAATCTGGTTAGTATGAATTTGTCAGCTTTTCTCAATGCTGATAAGACTTGGGATTGGGATCGTTTGGCGGTATCAGTGCGCTCCGCCACGCGCCAGTTAGATAACTTGATTGATATCACGAACACGCCAGTTACCGAAGCTATGCATAGTAATGAGCAGAATCGAGCGCTCGGGCTCGGCTATATGGGTTTATCGGACGTTTTGGAGAAGCTAGAGATTAGTTATGAAAGCGAAGCTGCCTACGATCTGGTTGACCAGCTAACTGAATTTATCAGCTACCATGCCATTGATGAATCAGCCAATCTAGCGGCTGAGCGCGGCAGCTATCCGAACTTTGCTGGCAGCGGCTGGAGCAAGGGCTTACTGCCTATCGATACTGTTGATAAACTTACAACAGAGCGCGGCGTTAAGGTAAAAATTGATAGTAAATCGCGCTTGGATTGGGAAGCGCTGCGCCAAAAAGTCAAAAAAGGCATGCGTAACGCAACTTTGATGGCGATCGCACCGACAGCCAATATCTCGCATGTAGCAGGTACGACGCCGGGACTTGACCCGCAGTTTAGCCAAATTTTTAGCCGTAGTACACTTAACGGCAAATTCCTAGAGGTTAATGCTAATTTAGTGCGTAAACTCAAACAACTTAATCTGTGGGAATCGCTCAAAGACGACTTGCTGGCGAATCAGGGCGATATCCAAGGTTTTGAGCAAATTCCGCAAGCAGTCCGCGATGTCTACAAAACTAGTTTTCAGCTGAGCCCATACGCCTTTATCGAGGTGGCGGCGCGAGCGCAAAAATGGGTCGACCAAGCAATTAGCCGCAATATGTACCTGGAGTCGCGCGATATTGATGAATATATCGAAATCTATTCAGAAGCGTGGCGCCGCGGTTTGAAAACGACATATTATCTGCATGTCAAGCCGCGCCATCAATCCGAGCAAACCACCGTCACGTCGCAATCAGTACAGAAAGTTCGTACCGACAGCGCGAAAAGGGTAAGCGGTTTCGGCTTTGCTCGGCGCAAACAATCATAAACGTTGCTAAAATCACAATCATAAGGAGGAAATATGACGCAAACAACACAACCGCAAGGTATTTTGGGATCAGGCCTGCGCGACGGCTTGCAACTCAAGCCAGTACGCTACCAATGGGCGATGGATTTGTACAATCAGGCAGTTGCTAACACTTGGTTTCCGAATGAAGTACAGCTAGTGCAAGATCTGGCAGCGTTTGAGAAGCTGACCGACGACGAAAAACATGCGCTGAAAACGGTGATTAGTTACTTAAACCCAAACGAATTACTTATCAATAAGTCGTTAGCTTTTGGTATTTATCCATACGTCAATGCTGCTGAGGCGCACTTGTACTTATCGAAACAGATGTGGGAAGAAGCTAACCACTTTATGACCTTTGAATACATTATCGAGACCTTTCCGTTTGACCGCCAAGAAATTTACGCGGCAGGCTACGGCAAGAAAAGCTTGAAAGATAAGTCTGACTTCCAGACTAAGTATGTCGGCCGCATGTTGAATGATAAGCTGGATGTTACTACTACCGAGGGTAAGAAAGATTTTGTGCGCAATCTGGTAGCTTATAATATTGTACTCGAAGGCATTTGGTTCTATAGCGGTTTTATGGTCGGCATGAGTTTCCGCCGGCGCAATTTGCTGCGCAATGTCGGCAGTTTGCTAGATTGGATTACCAAGGACGAAAATCTGCATTTAACTTTCGGTATTAACCTGCTGTTGACAATTCTTGACGAGAACCCAGATTTGCAGACGCAAGAATTCGCCGACGAGATTCGCGATCTGATTTTGCAGGCGGTGGCGCTTGAAGAGGCTTATAACAAAGACATGCTGCCAAAGGGTATCTTGGGCTTGAATGCGGATTATGTGAACCAGTATGTCAAGTTTATGACTGACCGCCGTTTAGAAGAATTAGGCTTCGAGAAAGAATACAATGTAGCTAATCCAGCCAAGTGGATGGCGGCGGCCAACGATACGCTTGAATTAGTCAATTTCTTTGAAAGCACCAATACGAACTATGAAGTTAACACCGTAAAGTAACAGTTTTAGCAATTGAATAAGCGGTCTATTAGCCTATAATGAATATAAGTAAAGGGGAAATAATGAATCCATCAGCGATAATTAACGACGACATGACGCTCGAGGAAAAACTCGAGGCGATTGAACGCGAGATAGCCAAAGCGCAAGCTGAAGCCGATCAAAAAGCTGAAGCTGACGGCCTACCATCAGCGCCAATTGATCCGGCAACACTAACTATGTGCGAGGGTTGCCAATAGACACGCTACATATAGCGTACTCTAAGCGGTTATGCTATAATAAGGGCCCATGAAAGAGCAATCATACATGGGCAAACAGACAAAATATATCTTCGTAACTGGCGGCGTTCTCTCGGGGGTAGGGAAGGGAATTACCGCTGCGAGCATCGGTGCGGTTCTCCAGGCCAAGGGTATCAAAGTCTCAATTCAGAAATGCGACCCGTATCTCAATGTGGATGCGGGTTTGCTTAACCCGGCAGAGCACGGCGAATGCTTCGTGACGCGCGACGGTGCCGAGACCGACCTTGACCTCGGCCATTACGAGCGGTTTCTAGATATAGAGTTGACGCAGAAAAACGCTACGCTGGCGGGACGCTTATTGTCAGAGCTGATTGCCGATGAACGCGCCGGTAAATTTCACGGCAAAACTGTCCAACTAATCCCGCACTTAACGCATGCCATTCAAGAGTCAATCATTGCGGCTGGCGAAGGCAGCGATGTGCACATCGTAGAAATCGGCGGTACAGTGGGCGACTACGAGGGGTTAAGCTTCATCGAGGCGATTCGCGAATTTGCTCACAAAATTGGTAAGGAACGCTGTTTATACGCGCATGTGGTTTATGTGCCGTTTATTGATACCAGTAAGGAATTCAAGAGCAAGCCGGCGCAAAATGCCTTAAACGATTTGCGCGGTTTCGGTATCGTGCCAGAGATTGTGGTTGTCCGCAGCGACGAGCCAGCGCCTGAGTCAGTTGCTCAAAAAATTGCTTTGTACGGTGGTGTTGACTTGCCGGGAGTGCTGATGCTGCCAAATCTCGATACCGTATTTATGATTCCCGAGCGGATAGCCGCTAGCCCATTGATGACCATTCTCGATAAGTTCACTGGTAATTTTGCTCAGCCGAATCTCGCGAAATGGCAAGCGTTAACTCAATTGCAAAGCAAAAAGCCAACTGATATCGTGACTGTCGGTTTAGTTGCTAAGTATATGGAAAACAAGGATACTTATCTGTCGGTGACCGAGGCGCTCAAGAGTGCGGCTTGGCACGAGAATGTTGGTCTGCACATCAAGTGGCTCAATGCCGAAACAGTTACCGAGCGCGATTTCGAGACGGTTGATGCTCTGCTGGTGCCAGGCGGCTTTGGTCCGCGCGGGATTGAGGGCAAGATTGCGGCGGCGCAGTATGCGCTTGAGCGCGACGTGCCGTATTTGGGGATTTGCTTAGGTTTGCAGACAGCGGTAATTGCGGCGGCGCGGCGAGCCGGGCTCGACGATGCTAACAGCACGGAGTTTGACGATGCTACGACGCATGATGTGGTGTATATTATGCCTGGCCAAGAGGGCAAAGAATCGACTGGCGGTACGTTGCGGCTGGGCAATTATCCGGCAGTATTCACGCCAGGGTCGCTTGCTTCCAAAGTATATCAGTCGGATCATACCGAGGAGCGCCACCGCCACCGATATGAGGTGAATCAGCAATTTCTAGATGAGATTGCCCGCGGTGGCGTGGCGGTGTCGGGCTTATCGCCAGACGGGCGGCTAGTCGAATTTGTCGAGGCGCCAAATTGCCGCTATTTTGTCGCAACGCAAGCGCACCCCGAGTTTCGTTCGCGGCCAATGCGGCCGCATCCACTGTTTGCTGGACTGATTAGAGCGGCTGTCTCTTGACAAATTATACTACTTATGCTAATATGAGAATATGGCAGAAGAAGAAAAACAAAAAGTAGAAGATTTCGAGCCAACTTACAACGAGAGCAGCGACGATACAGCGATGTTGCGAGCGGTGCTGCAATCGGATCATGCTCGTAATATTACGCCAGTATCGGTGTATCGCCAGCCAGATTTTGACGGCACGGAAGATTAACTGTAGTAAAAGTGTTATAATATGGTCTATGATTGATTGTGTTATTACACTGGAGAAAATAATTGACAAACTGTATCAGCAGCAGGTTGATGTGCAGTTAACGCGCCCCGATCCAAAATTCGGCGACTTTGCGACGAATGTGGCGCTGCAGTTAGCCAAGCCGCTGGGTAAGAATCCGCGCGAGATTGCCGAGGCGATTGCTGAGGAGCTGCGCGGCCGCCAGGAGTTTAGCGAGGTTAGTGTGGCTGGGCCGGGCTTCATCAACGTGACGTTAAGCGACCAAGCGGTGTTGGAGTTGCTGAAAGTGCGGCCAGCGACTAATCGTGCAGGCAAGACGGTCGTTATTGAGACCAATTGTCCGAACCCGTTTAAAGCCATGCACATCGGCCACGCCTTGAACTCGATTTTGGCGGACACGATGGCGAATTTGCTGGCAGTGGATGGTGCGGCGGTACACCGGGTGAGTTACCACGGCGACGTCGGCACGCATGTCGGCAAGAGTATGTGGGCGATTCTTCGCGAAATTGACGGCGATGTCAGCAAGCTAGACGCCATTCCGGCTGACAAGCGCAACGAGTTTATGAGTCGTATGTACGTCGAAGGCGCGCGGGCAGCCAAGGAATCGCCAGAGGCACGGGCAGAAATTGATGAACTAGCCAAGCAATCGTTTGTGCTGGATGATCCGCTATATAAGCAGGTGTACGAGATTTGTAAGGCCTGGAGCTTTGATGAAATTGACGCCAATGTGGCGCGGCTAGGTAATGTGCCAATTGAGCGGCGCTATGTCGAGAGCGAAACCGAAGTGCCAGGCAAGGCCTTGATCAAAGCAAAAACCCCAGAGGTCTTTACCAAGTCGGACGGTGCGTATATTTTCAAGGGCAGCCAGTATGGCGCGTTTGATAACGTGTTCATCGGTTCGCACGGCAACGGGCTGTATGGTGCGCACGATATGGGGTTGATTCAGCTGAAGCATCAAGATTATCCGAACCTGGACTTATCGATCACGGTCAACGGCGAAGAGCAGGCGGCGTATTTCCGCGGGGTGATTGCCGCTAGTGAACTGGCAATTCCAGAATTGAAAGGTAAATTGTTTAATTATGCGACTGGCCTGGTTAAATTAACGACCGGCAAGATGAGTTCGCGCACCGGTGAGGTGATTACCATTGACTGGCTGTTTAACGAATTCAAAAAGGCCATCACACAGGCTGGCGGCGAGCCGACCGACGAGGTGGTGGCGGGTGCGCTGCGCTATCAATTCTTGAAGGTGAAAATCGGTAGCGACGTGGTATTTGATATCAATGATGCGGTGAGTCTCACCGGTAACACCGGTAGCTATTTGCAATACGCGCACGCTCGGGCGCGAGGAATTTTGGCAAAATCTGAGCAAGCAGTTACTTTCCCAACGGAATTGTTTGACGAAGATCGGCTGCTAGTCAGGAAAATGAGCGAATATGCTGAGGCAGTTAACCGCGCCACCGAAAGTTTGGAGCCGCATCACGTCTGCGCCTACCTGTTTGAGCTGGCACAAGAATTCAACCGCTACTACGAGAAAAACCAAGTTGTCGGCAGCGACAAAGAAGCGCACCGTGTCGGTTTGGTGGCGGTATACGCTGATATCTTGAAGGCGGGGCTGACGATTTTGGGCATCGCGGCGCCAGAGCGCTTGTAAAATCATTTGCAGAATAACTTACTAGGTAGTAGATTTGCGCGGTAGTAAATTAAAGTCTGCAATAACTATATGATATTATTAATGGTACAATTTACGTGAATACTGTTGTTGAAGGGAGTTTTTATGGTAACAAAATCTACTGAGTCGAAAAAGTCGACTGCCAAGAATGTTAAAACGGCAAAAACTACTGCCGATAAACCAGCTAAAAAGTCGGTTGCCAGCAGTGCCAAAGCTGTTGTGAAGGCGGTGTCTGCTAAGGATAAAAAGGTCGTGCGCGAGGTAATCAAAGATAGCCATATGGGTGGATTTGTCAATTTTATTCGCGAACAAGGTGTAGTTGGTATGGCTGTCGGTTTGGCGATTGGTACGGCGGCTGGCGACACAGTTAAGAAAATGGTGACGGCATTTATCGACCCGCTGGTGCAGCTGATTGTTGGCTCGCAAAAGGGGCTGCAGTCAGCATCATTTACGTTGGAAATTGCCGGGCGTAAGGGTGAGTTTCTGTACGGGGCGTTTATTAGCTCGTTGATTACATTGCTGGCGGTAGCTTTTGTGGTGTATGCAATCGTGCACCTGTTTAAGCTTGATAAATTAGACAAGAAAAAAGATTAGCGCTTAAGCTTCGGTAGCTGAGGCGACTGGCTATATCTAACTGATTAGCGTGCCGACTGTCTCGCCGCGGGCGGCTCGGGCGATATTACCGTCGGTGAGTAAGTCGCAGATGATAACTGGGATATGTTCGTCCATGGCTAGACCGATGGCGGCTTTGTCCATGACGGTGATGTCAGGGTTGGTCAGGGCTTCGTGATAGCTGAGCTGATCAAATTTGGCAGCATCAGGGAATTTGGCAGGATCTTTATCGTACACACCATCAACCTTCGTTGTTTTAATCACAACGTCGCACTGCATTTCTAAAGCTAGGTTCAGGGCGGCGGTGTCAGTGGTTAGGAACGGCCGGCCAGTGCCGCAGGCAACGATGATGACGCGGCCTTTTTCGATGTGGCTGAGGGCGCGGCGAAAGGTGTATTGGTCGATAAATTGATTAATTTCGACGGTGGACAGGGCGCGGGTTGGCAAGCCAGCGTCGTTGAAAACGTCAGCCAGAGCGATGGCGTTCATCAGGGTAGAGAGCATGCCGATATTATGGGCCGAGACAGGCTGAATGCCGTGGCCGATGATTTGGTTGCCGCGGACATAATTGCCGCCGCCAACCATGATGACGATTTCGGCGCCGCTATTCAAGGCTGGTTTGATTTGTTCGGCGATCCAGCGGGCGCGAGCGGGGTCGAAGCCGCTGGCGAACTCGCCCTGAAGTTGCTCGCCGGAGAGTTTGAGGAGGATACGTTTGGTCATAGGCTTAGTATAGCATGGCGCGCTTAGAAAATAACACTGCGCAAAGCGCGGCTATAGGTTAGCCAGACTAGATGCTAATCTGTTAATAATTATTATAAAATAGTATTGACATAAAATAAATAGTGTGCTATTATGTTCAGTGGCTGGACGGAAAGCAGATTGCTAGACGGCTAGCCCTAGGCAGCATAGCGCTGCATAACGGGCTTTCGTTAGAAAGCTAGCGCTTTAAAATGGAAGAATCTGGTTCAGTATAGCGCAGGTTATCGCCCTGGTCAGACTAGCGGTCTCGAAATGTCGAGGCTGGCAGTCTGGCTGGGTGCGACACCTGGCTGGAATGGCGATCATTTGTGCGCTGTAATGACAGTTTTGGGGCTCCCAAAGCGCTTTACAGAGTCACGCACGCTCACCGAAGGAGGTGAAATGGCGCTTTATAACCACCCGGTGGCGGTGCTCGGTTCGTGCATCGCCACCGCGGACGGGCTTTATGACCTCGAGACGGTTAGCCTCGAGGAGGCTCGTCAGATGGTAAAGGGTAAGATTACGTCGTTCGTTGGCCACCAGCCGACGAACGACGTTCTGACCCGACTGCTGGGGGTGGAGATCCCGTACAACCGGGGTCTCTTTACCCACCAGGTCGGTCAGGTCGCCCTGGTCTTTAAGCTCAATGGTCGCATCCCGAATGGGGTGCAGCTGAGCGAGCAGGAGATCGGGGAGATCGGATTCAGCTTTAAGCGGCTGATCCGGCTCGACTAGCCCTTTCCCAGTCAAACTGAACCGGCAGTAACCGGGAAATAGCGGATTGAGTAGGCTTCGGCCGAAAAATCCGTTCGCTCTGGAGAGAGCTAAAAACGTTGAGCACGTGTGAAGTGGTTCGCCACCTATAATCACGTGTCACTGTTATCTCTTCCCGCTAACTCGGGACCATTTCCATGCAGCACTGGCGAGTTAGCGCCGCGCTGCCTTACCTGGCTTCCCCCGCGCCAGTAAAATGCGGGGGATTATTCCTTGAAAGTTTATTATCTTCGACCGATCCGGCCGGCGGTAACGAGTAGTCAAGGCTCGAGAGACAGGAGTATACTTACGATGAGCCCAAAGAGGCTAAATCCAGAAAGCCGCGTCACGCCAGAATTACTAGGCGATATTAGCGGTTTTCAGCAAGAATCTGCGCGCGTAGCATATGGAAAAGCTAGAGACATTCACGAATATCAATTGCCAGATTTTGCGGTTGGCAATCCGGCTACAGTGCGTCATGAAAGATTTGAAGTAAAACCGGATTATGTACGCGATCCAGTGACTTATAAATTAGATAGTGTTCCGCGAGTAGATTGGAAACTTGTCCCTTACGGTGGACTCTTGAGCTACGCTAGCGAAAACAGTCCAGTTCGCCAGACTATTAAACCAGCCGATTGGTATTATAACGAAGACGAAAAAGATGAGGGACATCCTAATTTAGTGATAGTGTCTGACCAATTATCGGTGGCGGGTTTAGCGACAATCCTTAGAATAAATAATTTGTACAGGTTGCATCACGAAAGATCGCATGGCAGCCGCCGCCGGGTTATCAGTTGGCGCGACGGCGAGCTAGAAGATATGCGGCAAGCTATCGGCGAAGAATTTGGAATAGATATGTCTGCAGAAGCGAGCTTGAGTCGCGGCAATGCAGTTTTGCCTGATGACGATAATCGATGGCTGCAAACAGAGCGAAAAGTAACGCATAGCGGTAAATTATATACAAAAGGAATTAGCCGCGAAGTTATCAGAATCAAGGCCTTAGAACTGGAAGAAAAAGCAATTACTCCTGAGGCGCAGAAAGAAATTTTGTCGATACGCAAAGAATTAGGTAAATATATAGATAATATTCGAGATCCATCTCTGCGCGAGCAGGCGGCTGATATTCTAGCGAGGCTTGACGAAGCAGAGCGCGGTTTTCAGCCGCCAGAACAGCGTTCGGCAATTATCCAATCAGCAGGTAGACTGGCAGAACAATGGTATGAAAAGGTATGGCAGATAGTGCCGCTTCATGGCCTTAGCCATTCTGGCGAGCGCGAGACGCGCCACGATTTACCGCATAGATTCTCGTTTTTTACGCGTACAAATGGTATGACTGGTAGAAGCATAGCCTACGTGATAAGTCCTGACGGCGAGCTTGTTGAACCTAGCGAATCTGGCTATCGCCGCGATGACTATAAAACGTGGGGCCCGGAAGTTCTTAACGAAGGCGTAGTGATTCTTACGCACGAGAAAGCTTACACAGCTGCTCCGCATGAATTTGGCGTGCGTTACGAGCCGCCGCAGGGTATCACCGAAGAGCAGCTTAATCAAATCGAAGCTATCCAGAAATCTATAGCTGAAGAGTGGGATGGTGCAACTGGTATGTCTGGCAGGGAGTCGCCGCCAATTGGTGATGGCTGGGGCTTTACAGCAGAAGACTTAAACGACGAAGCGCAAGCCAAACGCGACGCAGAGATAAATTCTCAAGATATGGGTAGTTTATTAGCAGCTCTGCAGAATAAATTCAATAATTAATATAGACTGAAAGATAAGAAACTTACTATGAGTGGAAGAAGAAAAATGCCAACTCCAGGAGATTTGTTTGGCGCTCCTAGGCGTCCCGATTCTGGGGTGGCTGCACAAGAATCTAGCGATGGCACAAACCCGGACGACACAGTAGCTAGCGCGGCTGTACTGGATCACACTAGAGACGACGTGCCGGCAGAAAAATTACAGCGCCTCGGCGCCCTAGACGAAAATGGCGAATTGACAGAAATTGGCCGCCGGATGGAACAATTCGCCGATGAAAGTCCTGAGCACGCTCGTATGCTGGTCGAGGCAGAACGTTTCCCTGAAACAGTGCGAACACAAGTTGCCGCTATAGTAGCCTTGCAGAAAACACCGGCAGACTTGGTCGTGTACGGCAGCAAGAAGAGACCATGCAAGGAACGCTGGAGAAATCTAATAGATTCAGAACATAATGATTCCGATTGGTTGAAACAGCTAGAAGTACTGGCGTCTATACAAAATATGCCGAGAGAAGAACCGCTCGGATACGATATACGGCCAGGCGTTCCTGGTAAGGTTAAGCGCGAATTGCGCCGCTTGAAAAATCAGCAAGGGTTAACTGAATGCGACTTAACGCTTCCATCTGATGAAGAGCGCCAACAAATAGTGAAATGTATAATAGCGGGTAGCGCCGATAAATTATGGCACCAGATGAATATTAGGGATTTGGTGCCTAGCTATAAGTGGCGATCTGAAGTTTTTGCTGTAGATACTCGTAGGTTAGTAGATACAGATAAAGGCAGGCTTTATCGCAATAGTGAAGGCGAAGAAAGAAAACGGAGTCAGCGATCGCTGATTAAAATGGGCCAGCTGGTGGTGGCTGATCCAGAGGATATATGTTTTCGACAGAATGGTAAAGAGGCTAAAATACCAGTTCTAAAAGGTATCACCAATGTTAAATTAAGCGACCTGCGGGAGGTTGCTCCGCAGCTGTTTGCTGATGAAGACAGAGGTTTTGTGGTAGGCAGCGACGATAAGCCGGTTAGGTTAGTAGAATCCGTGTTGGACAACGGATTGCTCCAGTTGGGCGAACAACGGATTGCAGCTGAGCCTAGCGAGGAAATGGCTAATTTCGTCGTAGAATACATCGCAAAAAATAATAGGACAAGGCTCATGGGTCGTACCAATACCTATTTGGCGAGGCTTACCAGAAAGTCGGGTCAACCGTTTAGAGAATTCAGTGATGAAGATTTGGAAACGCGGATTGCCGAGCATCTCGCGGCAGTCGGTTTGACAGATGAAAACGGCGAACTTCGCAGAATCAGCGAGATTGCTGAAGGAGTTGCTAGCTTTACTGCCGCAGAATCTTGCGGGCAAGAGACTGTTGACGATATTAATCGTCTCTACCCTGATTACGTCACGAGCGGCGATGAAAAACTAGAGGTAGAATATCAAAGAAACGAAAAATACACGGGCCCGTATTTCAGCTACAGAACAGTTAATGTCGATAATATTCTTGATATAGATCCGGAAGCTTTTGAAATACCGAGCGGGCAGCAAATTATGTGCCAAGTAGAGAAGAAGGAATCCATCGGTTACGAAACCTGGACAAGTCTTGTGATTGTTTCGCCAGAGGAGGTGCGTGAAAAAGCTAGCCAAATCCGTGCTGAACAACAAAAACAAGAAGAGGCTGCCAAGCGCGAACGAGCTTTTTACACAGAGGTGGAGAATCTTGTAGCTTATATGGAATCTTTTGGCAATGAACTTCCAGCCGAGCTTCAAAAACAACGGTTGGCGCTAACAATTGATCTGAGGTATATTGCCTACGGAGACAAAAACTCTGCTGAAAAACTAAACGAGTTGATAACAAAAGTAACCTCGTGGTGCGCAGCCTGCGGAGAATATCAGTCGTTATAATCGGAGGCCAAAAGCATGGAACAACGTAAAAGTTTGATTATCAGCGGCCGCAGCCGGCCAGTTGTTGGCTACTTCAGAGATGGACAGCCTGTCGTCGACAGGTTTGACTCAGCACGTTCACATATACATTATCCAGCAGACCCTGTTGAGCGAGCAAATTTTGAAGTCGTTTTGCCAAGGGTGATTGCCGAAATACAACCGTAGCTAGATGATAGAAAAATTGTTCACACCAAAGAAACTGAATATACGTTCAGTAACGGACTAGTTTGCATTGATGATAGCAACAGAGGTGGCGTTTTTTATGCAGTAAGAAAAGGTCGTTCAGGCTATTCGCAGCTGATCTCTAAAGAAGATGTTGCTGAAGGGGATATTCAGACAACAATCGATGTAACAGTAGTTACCAAGCTAAGGGGTGTCGGTAGTCACAGTCCTAACAACCTTTTTTGGGAAGTAGCAACCGCTCACACTGGCGGTGCGGGAGGCGGCGAACCGGGTGATCCGTCGTTAGTCACTTCCGAACAAAGAGCAGAAGCTGAAAGACTGTGGTCTGATAGGGCAATTATTGTGGACGGCCGAGAGGGTGGTATAGATGAGAGATATCCAAGATTATCTACTGCAGAAGAGTATTTAGGATGGCTAGCTGCTCGCTATGCCTGGTTAGATGAGAATCTCCGGCGCAAGAAGCGGATGTAGTCTGATGTTGAGAAGCGGGTTGAGTACCGCCAGCGAATATTGGTAAATATTCTAGTAATACCTACAATAGTGTGTTATAATATTAACGAGGGGCTGGTCGATGATCGGCCTCTGGCGCATTTTAGAATATAGCATAAGACGGTAGGATTCGAGCTCTCTTGAGTACTGTGAAATGGTGGTTTTCACGGCGCTAAAGAGAGCTCGGTAACGGATCGAGCTCCACTATAGCCCCGGACGGGGCAGAAAGGGGTCGAGATGGCCGAAGAGCAGAAGGAGGATCAGGAACTCCTCCCCCCCCTTGTTGAGGGGGTTCTTGATGCACTCCCGACTCGGCACCTGGGGGTGCCGAGCTTGGGGCTTAAGCGACAGGTCGGTGTACGCCGGCCTGTCGCCGTATATATTTTCACCCTAATGGAGCCGTCTTTGGGTGACGGCTTCATTAGGGTGAAATTCTCTTTCTCAGGCATTGGATGCCTGAGAAGCATTACCTACGAGGGGATCGAGGTGCCGGCTCTCTACGTCGGCCTCGATCCTTGGAGGGTCATCCACGAGACTTGGCGGCTTCTGCCGCCTAAGTCTATGCGATAACCACCTCCCACCCCGCCCCGGCGGGGGTTGCCTGGCCTTTCTTGGCCGCAACTCTCGCCGGGGCGGCAGACCCCTCTTCGCGCCAGGAGGGGTATTTTCTTTGTATTAGAGCGTTTGCTGCAGCAGGTGCCGGAACAGTTTTCTAGAGATTACTACGATACCAAAAAGTAGTATACTAGAAGTATGAAAGCTAGTTTCAAGCCAAAAAAGATTTTATGGGTGGATTTGGAGATGACCGGGTTGGATCCGGTGCATGATGAGATTTTGGAGGTGGCGGCGATCGTTACCGATTGGGATTTTACGGAGATGGCGACGTATCAGGGCGTGGTGCGGCACGATCCGGCGAAACTGGCTCAGCTACTGGATCGGAACGCCAGCTTTTGGAATGAACATCCGGAGGCGCGCCGTGGTTTGGAGGAACAAAATGCCTCGGGTAAGCCGCTGGCCGAGGTGGAGCATTATTTGCTGGCGTTTTGCGATGAATACTTTGCGGGCGAATCACGGATTTTACTGGGCGGCAATTCTATTCACCAAGACCGGCGATTCATCGATCAGTGGTGGCCTACGTTGTCAAAAAAACTACACTATCGGATGCTGGATGTCAGTGCTTGGAAAGTAGTGTTTGAGGGCAAATATGGCAAGAAATTTGCTAAACCAGAGGATCATCGGGCGCTGAAGGATATTCGCGGTAGTATCATGGAGTTACAATATTATTTGAAGAAGGTGAAAGCGTGACAGATAAAATATGGCATGATATCAGCGAGGATTCGCTAGAAGTACGGCAAAGTTTAATTGAAAAATTAAACTTATCGGAGTTGCAGCGGCGGATTTTGATTGAAAACCGTTGGCTGCCGCAAGCGGTCGAAGGCGGCGATTGGCTAATGATTAAGGCGGAAATCCCGAGCATTGAACGCCGCAATGTCCATTGGCAGGGGTTGACGATTTTGCTCAGCAAAAACAAAGTTATCACCTTGCACCGCGACGAATTAGATAGCGAGGTTACCGAGCGGATTGAAGCGTACCGGCCAGGCGCTCTGTCGCCGTCGCTAATCGCAGCAACGATGATTCAATTTACAGTCGAGCAATATATGCCGATTCTTAATTCAATTGACGACGTAACCGATCAATTAGAAGATACAATGATTCGCGATCCGGGCAAGCACCAGTTGCAGCAGCTTTTTGTGTATAAGCGCCAATTGGCGGATTTGCGCAAAGTGATTTTGCCGCTGATGAATATGCTAAATGGCTTGAGTAACGGCCGGTATAGTATTTTTGATGAAAAGTGCGCGATTTATGCGCGCGACAGCTACGATTACGCTTGGCGCGTTCACGAGCTGATCGATACCATGCGCGATCTGCTAACTAGCGCCCTGGATATGTATCTGTCGGTGGTGTCCAACCGAATGAATGATGTAATGAAGCGTTTGACGATTGTAACGACGATATTTATGCCAATGTCTTTTTTGACGGGTCTGGCAGGCATGAATTTTTCGCAGCTGCCGTTTCATAGCGATGTAATGTTTTGGATAACGATGGCGCTGCTGGTCGTTTTGCCGATATTGATGCTGGTATACTTTGTACGGAGCAAATGGCTATGATGCACCAACAGTTTGAAGAGTTTTTGCTAAGTTTGCCAGGCGCCTGGTTGGACTATCCGTTTGGCGATAAGGTGGCTGTGTACAAAGTCGGCCGCAAAGATGCTGGCCAAAGCGAAAAGATGTTTGCGTTGATAGCCGAAAATTCAAAACCGTTACGGATTAGCTTGAAATGCGATCCGCAATTGTCGTTAAAGTTACAACAAAAATACGAATCGGTTCAGCCAGGCTTTCATCTCAATAAAAAACACTGGATTACGGTGATTTGCAGCGGCCAGCTCAGCGACGAAGAACTTTTTGATCTGGCGCGGTTAAGTTATCGGCTGGTGACGGAATAGCTGCTACTGCTTGGTTGAAGCGAAGTCGTGGTAAGCTTTGAGAATAACATTGATATTATTAATGGATTCGTCGCAGAACGAGCGGATTGATTTGGAGTCGCTAACCTTTTTAAGCTTGTTGAGTTGCGACTTTAAAATGGTTAATTCGTAAGTCATGGCGGTGGCGTAGCTACTGTCGAGCTTGCCTTTTTGGTAGGAATCGTTGAGCTTTTTCTGCAGGGCTTCTAGGTAGCTTTTTTCGGTGCTAGAGGATTTTTTCTGGATTTTGCGCTCTTTGATGATGGCGTCTAGCCGAGTCTGCATGGTCGTCAGGGTGCTGTTGAGTGCAGTGTTGGCCTCGGCAATTTCAGTCTGCGTCAGGCGGCCTTCGTTTTCGTCGACGACTTTGTTCAGCGTATCGGTGCGATCGCGGATCGGCTGGATCAGACTGTTGGCATCAGATGCGCCAGGGTTGATGATTAGAATCAAAATGATGATAACGCTAGCAATAACAGTGCCAATGAGCGCAAATATAGCGATTCGATTGATGGTGTGCTGTTCTTGCGGAGCGATGCGGTTAAGGTAGTCAACGGTATTATAATCATCATCCGAGCTGCTGGCGTAAACTGGGAAGGTGCTTAGCGGCTGCGGTCCAGTGTCGTACGATGGCGCGGTTTGGTTAATTTGCGGTAGTTGATCAGGCTGATTAGTTGCCAGGCTGGGTGCTTGCTGTGAGTATGTCGGCTGCTGCGGCTGGACGGCTTGGCTATAGTAGTACGGGTTAGATGTTTGCTGTCCGGGTACTTGTTGGCCGTAGCTTTGATTATACGGTGCGGCTGGCTGCTGCGGGTTTTCTGGTGGTAAATTATTAGCAGAACCCTGCGAATACGGTTGTTGCGGATTGGTGTAAGGGTCCTGATTCATACCTATATTTAACCACAACCGATAACAGAGGTAAAGAGTGATATACTAAAATGTATGGATGCCAAGGAGGAAATTCGTTCGCGGCTCAATATCGAAGATGTGATTGGCGAATATGTTGAGCTGAAGCGGGCAGGGCGCAGCTATAAGGGGTTAAGTCCGTTTACCGGCGAAAAAACGCCTAGCTTTTTCGTAAGTCCTGAAAAAAATATTTGGCATGATTTCTCGAGCAACAAAGGCGGCGATGTTTTCGCTTTTGTGATGGAGGCTGAGGGGATGGATTTTCGCCAGGCGATGGAATTTTTGGCGCGCAAAGCTGGAGTTGACCTCAGCGAATATCAATCGGCTGGTGCCAAGAAGCGCAGCGCCTACAAAAAGCGGCTGTTGGCAGCCAACGAGCTAGCAGCACGATATTTCCAACAGAGTTTATTGCGTAGCCAGCAGGCGATTGAATATGTTTTTAAGCAGCGAGGATTGTCGCGGCAAACTGTTCAAAGTTTTCAGATTGGTTATGCGCCGGATAGCGGCACGGCGTTGCTAGCGGCGCTCGAAAAAAGAGGTTTTACTAAACGGGAGATCAACGACGCGGGGCTATTAAACCGCTATGGCAAGGATTTGTTTCGTGGTCGAATGATGATTCCGTTGATGGATCAGGGCGGGCAAGTAATTGGCTTTACTGGGCGGATTATTGGCAATGTGCCGAATGCGCCGAAATATCTGAATACGCCGCAGACTTTACTGTATGATAAAGGTCGTCATATTTTCGCATTGAGCCAAGCCAAAGAGGCGATCCGCAAAAGTGGCTTCGTAGTGATGGTTGAGGGGAACTTGGATGTAGTTAGCAGCCACCAAGCGGGCGTAGCGCAAACAGTAGCGACTGCTGGCACGTCGATGACTGAAAATCATCTCAAAGCGGTCAAACGGCTGACCAGCGATGTTCGACTCTGTTATGATAGCGATAAAGCGGGTGTGGCAGCGACCGAGCGGGCAATTGAGCTGGCCTCGCATGAGGGTGTCGAGCTAACAATTATTTCGTTGCCAGATGGCGCTAAAGATCCAGATGAATTGATCAAATCGAGTGTTCAGGCGTGGCGCGAAGCGGTAATTCGCAGCGAGCCGGCTGTCGAATGGGTGTTGCGCCAGCATGCCGGGCGCTGTGATTTGGATACAGCGGTTGGCCGGCGAACTTTTACTACGGCAGCACTGCGAGTAGTGCGCGGGCTAGCTGACCCCGTCGAGCGCGAATACTATATCAAGCGGATAGCTGCTATGTCGCATACTAGCGAGGAGGCGGTGCGCCAAAAATTAGCTGGTGAGCCAGTCAAGAAACAAACTTTCAAACCCGTTGTTGCAGATGTATCGATTATTAAGAACGAACAGGCGGTGCTAGAGGATAACATTTTGGCTTTGGCGCTTTATGATGCTAGATGCTTGGAAGAATTGCGCCGCGCCAGCCGCCAGCAGTGGAGTAGTGCCGAGCGAGAGCTATTAGCGACGGTATTACTCGAGGAAGATAATCCGCAAAATCGCCCTAAAAAGTTGCAAAAAGCTGATATTTATGTAAAAATGGTATCATTGCGCGCTGAGGAGCGTTATGCAGCATGGAATAGCGGCGATCGCTATGTCGCGATGTGCCAACTGCTGCGGGATAAAGAGGATAAACATAACAAACAAACTCAACAAGAATTATTAGCTAAGTTACGCGATGCTGAAGCTGCTAGCGATGAGGCAGCGGCTAGAGAGTTGCGTGCGGCACTCAATAACATAATCAAGGAGAAAGCTCGTGACAAACGACGACCAAGCGCAGAAGCCATCTGACGACAACATACAAGATCAAGACATCAATGAGCCTGATATCAACGATTTGATGGACGAAGATACTCCTGAAGATGTACTCAATGCTAATCAATATTTCGACGATATTTCGGACGACTCAGTGCGGCTGCATTTGCGCGAGATTGGCAAAATCCCGCTGCTGAGCGCCGAAGAAGAACTGGAATTGGCAAAACGCGTCAAAGAAGGCGACAAAAAAGCCAAAGATAAAATGGCCGAAGCAAATATGCGCCTGGTGGTATCGATCGCCAAGCGGTATTCGGGCCGCGGCTTAGACTTCTTGGATTTGATTCAAGAAGGCCACACTGGTTTGTTGCGCGCGGTTGAAAAATTTGATCCGGATAAAGGCTTTAAATTCTCGACTTATGCCACCTGGTGGATTCGCCAGGCGATTACCCGGGCGATTGCTGATCAGGCGCGAACGATTCGTATTCCAGTTCATATGGTGGAAACCATCAATAAATTGCTGCGCACGCAGCGGCGCATGACGCAGGAGCTGAATCGCGAGCCAACGATTGAAGAGCTAGCTAAAGAGCTAGAGATGGAACCAGAAAAAGTCGAATATGTCATGAAAATCAAGCAGGACATTTCGAGCTTGGATGCTGGTGTCGGCCGCGACGGCGATGACGAAGGCGAGTCGGTGCTGGGCGATTTCATTGAGGATGAAGGTACGATTAGTCCAGAGGAATCGGCCTCGAACCAGCTGTTAAAGGAACAAGTTAAAGATTTGCTAAGTACGCTGAGCGATCGCGAACAAAAGATCGTCCGGATGCGCTTTGGGTTAGATAGCGGCAAGAGCCATACGCTTGAAGAGGTTGGCCAGGAATTTGCGGTGACGCGCGAGCGAATTCGCCAGATTGAAGCTAAGGCGCTAGCGAAGCTACGCAAGCATAAAGACGCCAAAAAACTTTATACTTATTTGCAATAACTTTGGTTTTAGGTGTTATACGTTAACAAAACCAGTTGTACTGAGTAGCGAATTAATCTTGGCGTATAGCGCAGTGATATCGCTGTCGTTAATTAAATAATAATCAGCGATAGCTATTGGTCCGCCTTTTTCGATATCTTCAATCTCTGACCAGTCGCGCTGGTTAGCTTGTTCGGTAGTGAATGGCCGCTCGGGGCGAGTTGCGAGACGGCGGTGGCGCAAATGTTTTGGTGCGACAATGGCGGCAACGATGAGCTCGCCAGGAAACTCGTGTTTTAGAAACTTGTACTCTGTCCAGGAATAGAGCCCGTCGAACAATAAACGATGCTGGCCAGCATCAATTAAGCGGTGTAATTGCTCGGCAGCGCGGCGGATGATAACGTCTTTGCCGTCGCGTTCGCGCCACTGTTTGCGAAATTCGGCTTGCGATTCGGGCGTGATTTCAACGCCTCGGGCGCGCATTTCGTCGTACAAAATGCCGCCGCCGTAGATTTTGGGAAAACCTTTGGCGGCTACGAAATTGGTTGCTTCGGTTTTGCCGGCGCCAGGCAGCCCGACGAATGCCAAAATCTTGGCTGGTTTTTCTTGTGATGTCATAACCTTAGTATACATGATTATGGCTATATTCGCTTGTAAGTAACGGCCCTTAGATAGCGTATAATATAAATATGGCCAAACGCTTGGTGATTATCGACGGTAAAAGCGTGTTCTATCGCGGTTATTATGCTATGCCTGGGTTGTCGACCGCAGACGGGACACCGACAGGCGGCGTGTATGGTTTCGCGGCGCTGAGCTTGGAATTAATTAAGCAACTTAACCCGGATTATGTCTGCGTAGCGTGGGATAAACGAGGAACGAATATTCGCCGCCGGTTGGCGATTTATCCTGATTATAAGGCCGGGCGCAAACCAGCGCCGCCAGATTTTTATGCACAGATTCCGATTTTGCACGAGCTACTGGCGGCTTTTGGCTGGCCGCTATATGAATTTGATGATTATGAGGCCGACGATATCATGGCAACGCTAGACAAGCAGGCTGAACAGCACGGCGGCATCGAAACATATTTGATCACTAGCGACTTGGATGCGCTGCAAATTCTCGATCAAAATACATATCTTTATGCACTCAAAAAAGGCCTGACTAACATTGATAAATTTGACATTCCAGCATTTGAAAAGCGCTACGGTATTCGGATTGGCCAATTTCTCGACTTGAAAAGCTTGAAAGGCGATTCGTCGGATAATATCCCTGGGGTGCCAGGGGTCGGCGAGAAGACAGCCGTCAAATTACTACAACAATTTGAAACGCTAGACGGTGTTTATGAGAATCTATGGCAGATTAAAGACAGTTTGCGCCGCAAATTAGAAACCGGCAAAGAATCTGCCTATATGAGTAGGGAGTTGGCGCGGCTATTCACCGATGCTCCAGTGAAACTTGATTTGGTAGCGATGGACGTACGCGACTTAGACACGGCAAAGTTGCGAGAGTTACTCGAAAAGCTGGAGTTTCGCTCATTGTTGCGAAAATTACCACAACACATGCGCGACAGTTCTTCGGAAGTGACTCCAAATAATATTCTTGCGCCGGCTGTTGAAATATCGGGCGATAAAGTCATCCCGATGTTGGTAATGGCGCCAGAATTACTGGTAATTTGGGATGGTGATATGGTTTGGCTGAGCCATGAAAAAGGCAAGGTCGCCCGCTTGCCGCTGGCTAAAGCAAGCGCTATTTTAGCAGAAGCTTCGATAGTTGGCCACGATACCAAGGAGTTTTTCAAAGCACTTCTCGGTGCTGGTTGCCAGCAATTGCCGATTGTTAAACACGATACCGCGCAGGGCTCATTTTTGTTAAATCCTTTGCGCAAATCGCGCGAATTAGCGGATTTGGCGGGCGTAGAATCTTTGGACGACCCAAGATTGGCGATGGCAGCGCTGTGGGCAGTTTATGAACAACAAAAGTCGGCGTTTGCTGAGCTGCCCGACCTCCAGCAGGTGGCGCAGACGATGGATTTTCCATTGATTAATGTTTTAGCGCAAATGGAATTTCGAGGCATCAAGATTGATGCCAGCAAACTCGAAAAAATGAATAAATCATTAGCGCAAGAGATTGCAGCGGTTCAGCAAAATATTTATGATATGGTCGGTTACGAATTTAATGTCGCCAGCCCGGCGCAGTTGGCTAGCGCGCTATTTGATAAGCTGCTCTTGCCGACAGCCGGTATCAAAAAAGGCAAAACTGGTTATTCAACCAACCAAAAGGAACTCGATAAGCTGCGCGGGCAACATCCAATTATTGAGTTGGTCGAGCGTTTTCGCGAACTGTCGAAATTACAGAATACCTATGTGGCAGCCTTACCAGAGCAAACGGACGCTAACGGCTATATCCACACAACGTTTAACCAAGATGCGACAGCGACTGGGCGGCTGTCGAGCACTAACCCGAATTTGCAGAACATTCCGATTCGTACTGAGCTGGGGCGGCAGATTCGCGATGCTTTTGTGCCAGCACCTGGCAATGTTTTCGTAAATGCTGATTATTCGCAATTTGAGCTGCGCCTGGCGGCGGTGATGGCTGGCGAAAAACAGATGATTGAAGATTTTAATACCGACGTTGATATTCACGCCAAGACGGCAGCTGAAGTTTATAATGTGCCGATTAATGAAGTGACGCCAACCCAGCGCCGCCGCGCTAAAGTGGTGAACTTTGGTGTATTATATGGCATGAGCCAGCATGGTTTGGCAGTAGCCGCTAATATGAGTTACGGCGAGGCGCAGCATTTCATCGACGAATATTATCGTATCCGTCCGCACATCAAAGAATTTATGGAACGAACGATTCGCCAAGCGCACGGCGACGGCTTTGTGCAGACATTGTTTGGCCGGCGCCGGCCGACGCCCGATGTCAGATCGAATAATTTTGCTGTTCGCTCGGCTGCCGAGCGCGCAGCAGCTAATATGCCGATACAAGGTACCGAGGCGGATTTGATGAAGTTGGCGATGCTGGCGGTAGAGAAGCGACTGACGATAATGACAAGCCCAGATTTGCTACCTTCAGAGACCGGCAAATTCGAAAAGAACGAATTCGCCTTGCCGGAAAGGCAAGTCTCTTCAGGCAGCAAGTCTATATCTACAGACAAGAATACCCCGCTCGGCTACCAAATTTTGCAAATCCATGATAGTATCATGGTTGAATGTCCGCGCCAAAACGCCGAAATAGTCAGCAAAATGCTGGTAGAGACTATGGAAAATATCTATCCGCAGCTCGGTATTAAGCTCAAAGTCGACGTTAAAATAGGCAATAACTGGGGCGAAGTGTAAAAAATTAAAATTTGTTGAAAATTAGCGAAAACCCGGATAAATATGGACAAATAACTGCAACTGTGGTATAATCTAATTACAGTTAGCTTAAGCAAAAAAGGCGGATGTTATGGTACGGAGTATGTCACCAGAAAATAGCAACCCTAAACTTGAAGAGGTTAGGCCTTTATCTAGGCAAGAGCGTATAGAGCAGCTAAGGCAGAACAAACAACAACTAGAACTTATTATTGAGCAGGGCGACGCCGTATATAAATATCTTAGGGGAGTCGATTATGATATCTCAGTTGGTATGTTTGTTGGTCCGGATGGTGCTGTTTGGGGTATTAAAAACAGATATGGCGGCATGGTATCTGGTGATTGGTTAGTGGTTCGCTGTGCGTCTAACGAGAGTGATGAAAATCGACCAAAAATAAAAGTAGAAGAACAAGGCATAAGCAAAGTAGGAAAAACTGAGCGCGAAAGATATCCTTTTTTGCCAATTGGCATTGAGGCTGTTGATATACTTCATCTTGCTTGTGGTGGTCCCAGCATTAATGTTTTATGGGAAGAAGACAAAGACAAAGATGAAGATGAAGGTAAAGGTAAAGGGTCAGTAGTAGCAGTAGCAGATAATCGCGGTATAGAATTTTTACCGCTTGACGAATTAATCGCTAAAAAGAACGATACAGATAATAGACGACCTGAAGAAATAACAGCTGATAATAAAGAGGACGATACAGATAAACGTTTTAAAGAAATAACTGGGCCTCTTGAAAAAGATGGTTTAGGTGCTACGGCTGTTTCTACCATGGTACGCGTAGCTGCGTGATAAGTGTGTTAAAATACAAACATGTACAGAGGATCCCGACCGAGAATTTTACCGATAATCATTACTATTATTACTGTGGTGGTTGTTATTGCTATTTTGGTAACACTTGTGCGATCGTTGCTGAATCCGGATAAAAAGACCGAGCAGCCGCAAACTCCCGAACAATCGTTAGAGAGCAAAATCAAAAATCAAGACCCAATTCGCAGCGTGCGCTGGACAGTGCGCGGTCCGATTGTTGCCGATGAAGAATTCAAGAGCTACCAGATTACAGTTAGTCCAACATCGCGTAAATACGTTATTTATTCGGGTTATCTGGATAGAGTTTTGGACAAGAAGGAATATGCTAATAATAGCAATGCTTATGAACAATTTACTTATGCGCTAGTCAAGGTCAACATTCAGGCCTCCGATAACAAATCAAACGATGATATTCGCGGCGTATGTGCCACCAAAGGGCTGGCTTACGTATTCGAGACGCGCGATGGCGACAATACCGATACCAATTTGTGGACTTCAACTTGCAAAGACTCGCCTGGTACGCTTAACGCTGATACTCTGAAGCTCCAAGCTCTTTTTGTCAATCAGATTCCAGATTTCAAACCGTCATTTAATAATATTTTCTAATCATGGCAATAAAAGCAGTTATTTTCGATTGTTTTGGTGTACTGTACGGAGGCAGTATTGATACGCTAATAAGAATGGCCGAGCCAGAGGGCAAGGTAATGCTGTGCGACCTCAGTAAACAGCACGATTACGGTTTTATTAGCGGCAGCAAGTATGAATCGGGAATTGCTGAGTTGTTTGGCTGGACACAGCAGCAGACGCATGATTTCTTGATGCACAAGCGGATTCGCAACGAGGAATTGATAAACTATATCGTGAATTTACGCCAGCAGTACGCTAATTTGAAGATGGCGATGTTGAGTAATGTTGGCGGCGGTACGCTGGAATATCTATTTGCGCCAGGCGAATTAGAAAAAATGTTTGATGTGTGCGTGTTGTCGTACGAGGAAAGCTTGGCCAAACCAAACCCAGAAATTTTCACGCTGACAGCTGGCCGCTTAGGTGTCGCAGCTAGCGAATGTGTGATGATTGACGATCGTGTCGAAAATTGCGAAGGCGCCGAGGTAGCGGGAATGATGGCGTTGCAGTACACCGATAACGAACTGCTTATTAAGCGTTTGAACGCTCTGTTGGAGTCATAAATGCCGGAACTTCCCGAAGTCGAGACGGTTCGCCGCGGGTTGGCGGAGTTACTGCCGGGCCGAGTGGTGGCGCGAGTGGCAGTGTTTGACTCGCCGAAGAGTTTTCCGAATGCGCCGGCTGATGTCGAACAATTTTTGTATGGCGCTCGCGTGATGGCGGTGCGGCGGCGGGCAAAGGTGCTGATGATTGATCTGGATACTTGTTATACATTGGTGGTGCATTTGAAGATGACGGGGCAGCTAGTTTTTCGCCAAAACTCTCGTCACAACGCTCGGGTATCCCCAAAAAAATCTCGGGGCCCACGTAAAGTTGCCCAAGATTTTTCTGCGGATACCGCTCGCGAGGTCGACGACTTTGCTGGCGGCCATCCGAACGATAGCCTCGTTGGTGAACTACCTGATCGCTCAACGCGGGTGCAAATTGAGTTTACCGATGGGTCGCGGCTGTTTTTTAACGATCAGCGCAAGTTTGGCTGGGTGAAGTTGCTGCCGACTGATGAGGTGAAGAACTTGCCGTTTATGCAAAAAGTTGGGCCGGAGCCGCTTGATCCCAATACACGCGCCGAGGATTTTATCCAGCGGATTCGCCGCCGCCAGAATTCGATGATTAAGCCAGCGTTTCTTGACCAGGCGGTGATCGCTGGGGTTGGTAATATTTACGCTGACGAGGCGTTGTGGGCGGCACGTATTCATCCGCAAACGCGGGTAAAAAATATTAGCGACCAGCAATTGAATACATTATTTACGGAACTTAGAAAAATTTTGCAACTCAGTATCGATCAGGGCGGTTCGACGGATAAAAATTACGTTGATGCCGAGGGTCGAAAAGGAAATTATCTGACATTTGCTCATGTGTTTCGCCGCGAAGGCCAGGCTTGCCATCGCCATCCCGACCAAGAAATTATCAAGCTAAAAGTCGGTGGCCGTGGTACGCATATTTGTCCGGTCTGCCAGGTGGAGGTTAAATGATTTATCTGATTATTGGCACGAACACTTACCGCGCGCAGTATGAGCTGCAGCAGTTAGCGAAATCATTAGGTGTTCGGCCTGAGAAAATCGACGCAAGCAGTCTTGATTTGAATAAATTAGCCGATACGGTGCGCGGCTTGAGTTTATTTCAAGAACGGCGGCTGATTGTTATTGAACGGCTCTCAGAACGAAAGGATTTGTGGGATAAACTAGGCGAATGGGCTAGTGATATTGCGGCAGAAACCTACTTGGTATTGATTGAGCCGCGTCCAGATAAGCGTACTAAAACTTTCAAAATCTTGCAAAAAACTGCAAAGCTAGTTGAAGCAATGCCGCTGACTGATCGCCAGCGTCCAGCGGCCGAAAAGTGGCTGCTAGATTATGCAAGCGAGCACGGTATAATATTAACGAAAGCGCAGGCTAGTAATATGGTAGCGCGAGCAATTGTCGACGATGAAAAATCGCGTTCTGCTGAAATTGACCAATTACAATTAACGCATGCTGTAGCTGCCTTGAAAAATGCCGTGAAAATTGACGATGCAGCGATTGCAACGGTTTTGCCGCCAGCACGTGAGTTTTCGGTGTTTGATATCATTGAATTGGCAGTGCGCGGCAAAACGGCAAATCTACGGAGCGCGCTTGATGAACTTCGCCGCAGCGACGATGTTTATAAAGTGGCGCCGTTGGTCTGGTCGCAGTGGTCGCAGCTGGTGTTATTAGCCAAGGCCGAAGCAGCTGGCGCTAGCGATACGATTGATCTCGGTATGCATCCGTTTGTTGCCAAGAAGTTGCGGCCGCTTGCTCGGCAGCTGTCGCCAAAGGACTTGGCGGAATTAACCGAATTAGCGGCGGAGCGCGATTATCAAATGAAAACCTCATCAGTCGATCCGTGGGCGGCGTTGGAGGACTTTTTGTTTCGGGTGGCTTCGCGCGGCAAAAATAAAGCGCTCCGACTTGCGAAGCGCTTTAATTTCTTTATTATAAATTAAGCAGTTTTAGCTACGGTCTTCTTGGCTGTGGTTTTGGCAGCTGGCTTTTTTGCAGGGGTTTTCTTGGTGCTAGTAGCGGGTTTGGCCGCCTTCTTTTCTAGCTTGACGCCAGCAGTTTTAGCGATCTTGGCTAGGGCTGATTTGCGGCGGCTGACGGTTGCCTTTTTGAGCAGGCCTTTCTTGACGGCAGTATCTAGCTCGCTTTGAGCTTTGCTTAGGGTAGCGGCGCTCGGGTTGGCCAAAAATTCCTTGGTGGCAGATTTGATATCGCGCTTGATACCGATGTTACGCTGGCGGCGCTTAGCGGTTTGCTTCATTCGCTTAACGGCTGATTTGATGAGTGGCATAAATTCCTTTACCTCTGTTATTGATTTAGTGTATACAATCAGTTTTCAATTATAACTTATACACCTCTGTTTGTAAAGTGGCGCTTGCTTATTTTGTAAATTAGTATTGACTTTGTCGTGATGCTTATGTTATAGTACATAAAGTCTATAGCGAATAAAAACAAATAGGATAAAATATGGCAGACGTGCTAAACCAGATAGTAGAGAAAGTCAAAGAAAGTAATAATATTCTCGTTACGGTTAGCGCCAATCCGTCGGTCGACGAATTGAGCGCTGCTTTGGGTATCACGCTGCTAATCAATAAGTTAAATAAGCATGCGACGGCAGTATTCAGCGGGGCGGTGCCGCCAGCGATTAAATTTCTACAGCCCGAGAAAACGTTTGAAAGTACAGTTGATAGTTTGCGTGATTTTATCATCGCGCTGGATAAGGAAAAGGCTGATCACTTACGTTACAAGATTGTCGATGATATGGTCAAGATTTTTATTACGCCGTACCGTACGACAATCAACCAGAAAGATTTGGACTTTAGCCAAGGCGACTATAATGTCGAGATGGTGTTGGCAATTGGTGTTAAAGACGAAGCTGATTTGGATCATGCGCTCGAGAGCCATGGACGAATTTTGCACGATGCGGTTGTAGCAAGCGTATCGCTTGGCGAGTCAACCCAGCTCGGTAGTCTGGAGTGGAGTAATCCGCGAGCTAGCTGTTATAGCGAGGTTTTGTGCCGGTTGGCTAACGAATTAAGAGGCGAGAGCCGGCTGATTGACGAGCAAATCGCTACGGCGTTTTTGACAGGTATCGTGGCAGCAACCGATCGTTTCAGCAATGCGCATACTAGCTCGGCGGCGATGACCGTGGCTGCTCAATTGATGGCAGACGGTGCTAACCAGCAGCTGATTGCCACTAAGCTCAAAGAATCGCACGATAAGCCGATTCCAGTGCCTGAAGCAAAAAGCAAGGACGAAGAGAAATCCTCCAAAAAGGATGAGTCTAAAAATTCTGGCGACATTGGCGCATTGTCGATTTCGCACGAGCCAGTTGGTGATGTTGACGACGTCAAGAATGCAATTGATAGGCGCCATTCTGACGAAGCTCTGAGGGCTGCCAATGAAGAATTAGAGAAGCGAAGTAGTCGAGATGCCGCCGCTGCCGCCGAAAAGAAATTAGCCGAACAGTTAGCATCAATTCCTGCTGTTGAGCCTGAAGCTGATAGGCGAGATGTGCCGTCGGTCGCCGATTTACAGCGCGATATTGCTGCCAGCTCAGCAGAAGTAGATGAAGCGGCCAAAGAAGATCTAACTTTGCCGCCAGTTGCTCCATTTGCGCCAGGGCCAGGTCTAGCGATGCCAGTTAGCCCGAGCGAGCCGTCGATTGGCGGTACTTTCAACGCGACAACCGAACAGGCTGCCGAGGAAGCTAGAAAAGCTGAAAAAGATATGCATAATCGCGTCATTTTAAGCCACGATCGCGGCGCGGTGGCGTCGCAGCCGCCGTCAATGCAATCGCCATTTAATGCCGTAGCCGACAAGACCGAGGTAGAACCGACAGTTCGCGATGTCTTATCAGAAGCTGCGCCAGTTGACGCGGCGCCCGAGGCGGTTTCTTCGAAAGGGGTAACGGTACAGCCGAGTATGCCAGCAATGCCAGCACCTAGCGTAGAAGCTGCGCCAGCCGCAAATCCTGCTAGTTCAGATCAAGACCAAGCGCGGTCTGCCGTTGATGCAGCTCTGTCGGCAGCCTCAGCTGCGCCACCATCTGGCGCGGTTGACGATTTGCCGCCACTACCGCCATTACCGCCGTTGCCAGATTTTTCATCCTTGCCGCCAGTACCAGCTAATGGCGGGGTCGGAGCTGACACTTTAGAATCTACTCTACCACCGCCGCCAGCTCCAGCAGTTTCGGCACCAACATCAAATGATCCGGCTCAGTTCAAGATTCCAGGGCAAGCTTAAGTTTGCGGATAGACTTCAGATTGACTCTGAAAAGATTTTAGAATCAATGCTACGGGGTATGCTGATATACTTAAAGTATGAATGACAAGGTTATATTGATTGATAAGCCGCCAGGCATGACTAGCTTCGGGGTAGTGGCGCGAGTTCGCCGCGTGCTTAGCCATCGGGCTGGCAAAAAAGTCAAAGTCGGTCATTGCGGGACGCTTGACCCGTTTGCGACGGGCCTGTTGATTTTGGTTACGGGCAAGGAATGCCGCAACGCGATGCGTTATACCAAGCTTGATAAGGTGTATGAAGCGACGTTCCGGCTGGGACAGACTAGTACAACTGGCGACCCGGAAGGCGAAATTATGCCGTATGCTGTAAGCGACGAACTACAAGGAGCTGAATCTTTACCTTTACTCAAACAACCGGATGCAGCAGCAGTTAAGTATGTTCTAGCGCAATTCGTTGGTGATATCAAGCAGCGTCCGCCAGCGTTCAGTGCTATCAAAATTAACGGACAGCGGGCCTACAAATTAGCTCGCAGCGGTAAAAAAGTTGATATACCAGAACGTACAGTGACTATTTATGCGCTAGAACTGCTTGATTACGCTTATCCGCTGCTCAAAGTTCGGGCCCATGTCTCTAGCGGCACCTATATTCGTAGCCTGGCGGCTGATATCGGTGAAGCGCTAAATACGGGCGCTTACTGCCAGGAGTTGCGCCGTACGCAGATTGCCGATTGGCAAGTTAGCCAAGCGCAAAAGCTAGCTGATTTTGGTATTGAATCATAAGAAGCATAGAAATTTGCTTATTTAGATACCAAACTTATTAAAAGCTGGATAGATCAGTCTCGTCAGATGACGATTGACGATATTGAGAAAATCTATAGAGTGATAGATATGATAAGGAGTTCGCATAACTTGACTGATTAGCGTATCTCTGCTAAAGTTATTAGTTATGATATCAAAGGATAACAAAGCGAAAGCTATTGCTTTGACTCAGGTCAACGAGAACGATGTCGGCAGTCCGCAAGCGCAGATTTCGATCTTGACGGCTCGTATCAAAGAGGTGACTGAACATCTCAAGTCCAATAAGCACGACCGTATGGCGCGCCGCGGACTGATTCAGATGGTAGGTAAGCGCAAGCGCCTGCTGAAATACCTTGAGAAGACGAACTTTGAGGCCTACAAGGCAACGCTAGAGAAGCTCGGTCTGCGCAAATAAACGTGCAGCCTGGGCCAAAAACCGTCTCGTATCGAGGCGGTTTTTGGTTTGTAAAGGTAGATCGCAGCTGCCGGATTGCTAAAATTACTAATCTAAGTAATATTATTGACAAAAAGCATAAGCTATGCTAGCATAAAAAGGTAAGTAAACGGCAAAACAAAAATGAACACAAAAGAACGCTTTCCAATATCTTCTCATGAGGTGACTAACAGCCGCGGCGAGCCGTTTGACTATAAGAAGTACGATATTGAGCCGACAGTTAAGTCTAACTCTCTTGATGGTGATAATTTTAGTACGCCGCACGAATGGACGCCAGCTGGCCGGGCCGAGAAAGTCAATGATGCTCGCGATGCGGTAGCGATTGCTTTCGGCGATAAGCCGCCCGCTTTGGCGCGCCAAGAGTCGAATACCGGCAGGCAGTTGCTGGTCGGCGAGGCTTACAAAGCCGCTACTGACGGCGGAATAGCGCCGACCAACGAACGTGCTTCTACTCGCCGGGTTTTCATGACTGGCGAGAAAATAACTGGTAAGTTACCGTCGCATGCTGACGCCGAGAGAGGGCCGCAAAGTGTTGATGAAATGCTCGATCGGCGTGCTCAACTGATAGAGAATGGTGTTCCAGGGGATATGGTTGATAGTATCGTTATGGGCGAGCATAATAAAGACAGAGGCGACAATCTAGTCCAATATGCCTCACGGCCGCCAGTTGAGCAAGCAGCATACGAGCAGCCAGCTACACATGAGGAGCCAAAGGAACTGGTTTCGCGTGAGACCAGTGCTAGCGATGCTGTGCCCAAAGTAGAAGAAATACCGTTACCGCCGCATGCTGAGATTCCGAAAGCAGAAACTGATGCCGCCAAGCCGCCTAGCGAACCAGAACCTAAAGCGCCGAAAGAAAGTGTGCCGCCAGAAACCGCTAGAAACGAAAGTCCAAAGGTAGAGGCTACAGAAGCTAAACCTGCCACAAGTAATCGCACCGCCGAGAAAAATCCGGCAGAACAGGTCGCACAGCCAGCAGAAGATAAGACATCGCCAGTAGAGCAATCAGATGGCAATCAAAAAAATACGGTAGAATCTGAAGCAGACGTATCAAAGTCAGACGGAAAACAGGACGCTGGAGAGCAAAATACGACAAAACCTGGCGAGCGCCAAGAAAAAGCCAACAAATGGGCGGGAGACTTCTTGAGGGCTTATGGCGGATTTCTTGGCCAAAAGGTTAGGGCAGAGCTAGTCGGTAGGCTAGAAGCTAAAGGCGGACTAAATGTTGATGCAAAAACTCTTCAAGCAATGTCTGACTTAGTGAGAAAAGCTAACCCGCAGTCGCCAGTATGGCAAACTGAACCAGGCAGCGGCTCGGCTTTGCAGCAATTTGCTGGCAAAGCTCGCAGAGATCTACAGAGTATCATTGAAAGTTTATAGTTTATAACTATTTGTGTACTAAACCTCCGCAATTGTGTATAATGTAAACACAATTAAGCGAAAGGAGTGCGCGATGGCGTTTGGGCTGATGATGAAATTAACAACCGATAGGGGCTTATCGGTTGAACTGGCGCCGTTTGCGCGCGATAATCTAGCGGTGTTTGTCGAGGGTTTTGCGCGCGGCATGGTAACACAGTACTTATCAGCGCACCGAGCGCAGACAATCGAGACCGAGCAGTCCTGGTATGATGAAATGATCAAGAACAAAACCAGCCTAAACTGGGGTATTTGGGTTATAGATGGCGACAAGCGCTAGCTGATCGGCAACACAGCGCTTACCGAAATAACCAAAGATCACGTTCATTATGCGACAAGCGGTATAGTTATTGCCGATAAGAAATATTGGGGCCAGGGGATTGCCAGTGCTTGCCATCGGGCACGAACCTGGTATGCTTTCGAAAATCTAGGCCTGCACCGAATTAAGTCGGCAGTCATCCACGGCAACGCGGCGAGCTGGCGAGCGCTTGAGAAGTGCGGCTACGAATTTGTCTACACCGAGCGCAATGAAGAGTTTGTGAACGGCAGATTGCGCCACATGGATTGCCTGGAGTGTCTCAACCCGGCAGATTGGGCTTGGCGGCAATGGTGGGGCGATGATCGCCCGCCGCGAAAAAGCTTGGAGGCGCGCAAACGGGCGCAAGCGGCGGTTGATTGGGCGCGGCAAAACGTGACGCTAGAGTAGCTGTTGGTGCTGCTCGTTGAAGTTGTCGACGACGAGAACCGGTTGTTCGCCGTTGATATATCGCGCGATATCCGTGCTTTGCAGAAACTCTGGGTAAAGAACATGCTGCGACGGGTCGATGTATTCGCAAACGGCTAATTCTTGAGCGCCGTGCGTTGTTTGGCTAATATCAATATCGGTAAAGTCATCAGGGTTATCGACCGCGAAGAAGAACTCTAGTTCCTCTTCGTAGCCAGCCCGCGATGATGGGAATTGCTGAATGAATAGCAGTTTGCCAGGTTTGGCGGTCACGCCAGTTTCTTCGCGTAATTCGCGGATTAAACATTCAGTTAGCGACTCGTGCGGGTCAAGACCGCCGCCTGGTACGGCGTAATAAGGGGCCGCTTGGTCGCCGCGGCGATGTTTGACGGCGAGTATTTTTCCTTCGCGATAAATAATAGCGCGGACATTAATGCGCCGCCCAGTATATAGACTTTCGGTTTGTGGCATAAGGCCTCCTTGTTGATTAAGTTTGAATAGCTTGCGATTAGCTTAATTTAGCAGGGGCTAGCATTAAGATATAATATCAAGGATATTATTCGGCTACCAGGAAAAAGTGTCCGGAATCAATATTATTACCATCGCTTTGCTGGAAAACAACGATCAGAGGTTTTTTATCGCCATCATCTGAGTCCAGAGAGTTAGGGTGTTTGGTTACGCCTCTAGCCTCGAGTTGAGGCGAGCCGTCAGACCCGAACAATCTATCTGCCTCTACTCGGTCGAGCCCATTAAATAAAACTTCAACTTGAGTAATAGTGGCTCTAACCGAGATTTCCCCTATACCAGCGGACACTATCGCTGCCAGTGTAACCTTTTCTCTGTTCTTGATTGAGTTGGTAATGTCGTCATACGCCTTTTCTGGATTAACCAGATCGTATTGAGTAAGCCATGAGCTTGCTGAGCCGCCTCTTTCTAAGGAGCTGGTTTCGCTAGACATGAACTAGTTTTCCTCTGGATGCCGGATTATTATTTCTCTCACGCAGATCTTTCATCTGTCTCTCTAATTCATTCATAATTCTAGTATATTCATGCTTATCTACAATACCAGAAGTATATAGATTTGCAAGCATCTCTTCTGAAGGTTGTAACATTTCTCCGTACGGGTCTTTAGGCAAAACCGTATGAATACTTTCGAGGGTTTCGGGCGAAAATGGACAGATAGCTATAGTACCGTCATTATAATACTTAGCGTTTCGATCATTGGTTTTGTTCGCTTTAAATCTTGAAGATTTAATATCTATCGCTGTCTGCTTTCCTTGGCTGTCAGTTATAAGATAATCAATACCTTTCTTGTCTTGTTCGGTAGTCGCACGGATCACTTCAAAGCCCATGTTTTCGAGAGCTAGCTCAGCTAGTAATTCTGTACGTACACCTTTTATGCTTGTTTCCATTTTTTTGCGGTAGTGGGGTTTGTCGGCTATAGGGATAAAATTATTTAGAATCTGCATTATATCAGCTGGCGTGATAGTAGTGCCCCAGCGGTTAAAAATTTCGCGCAGCGAGTCGTTGAATGAAGAATGCACACTAACAATTTTTTCGTGATCTTTAGGAGAAAGTCTCCTATTTGAGTCTCTAGCTGTTTTTTCGGCAGTTACGGCAGCAATCCAGTCGCGATAGGTGCCGTAGAGAATGTAGAACTCTTTTTGCTGGTTAGTTTCAGCAGTTGGGTGTTCAATCTGATTCATCACGCGTAGTAGATTGTGTGCAGCTTGGCTGATACCGCGCCGCGGGCGTTCTGGATCAATCGTATGCGCTTCTCGCCGTAATTCTTTCGCGGTCTCTTGGCTTTTTTGCCAGAACTCTTGGCGGCGTCTTAGCTGAACTACAGGAAGCGTGCTCATTCTTTTATTATAGCATAAACATGATAAAAAAGCAATAGCATGACGTGATATAGATGAAATAACCTTTGTTGTCTGCTATAATAAAGTAGTTATTGTTAACGCGGAAGTGATAGAGACGAGAATTTGCGGCGCGCGGCTTTGAATCGCCAAGCCTAGCCAAGACGATTTTTCATCCCTGTTACTTGCCGCGAAGAAAGGAGCTCTTTTATGAGTATTATTAACCCGAGCGGCAAGGAGATTTTTAGCGTTACCACCGAGCTGTGCGGCCGACCTCTGACGCTGGAGGTCAACCGCGTTGGTTTTCGGACGACTGGTAGTGTGCTGGTTCGCTACGGCGATACGGTGGTCTTGGGCAGCGCCCAGGTAGGCAGCCGGCCGGTGCAGCTGGATTATTTCCCGCTGTCAATTGATTATGAAGAGCGGTTTTATGCGGCGGGTAAAATTTCTGGCTCGCGGTTTATCAAGCGCGAGGGCCGGCCCAGTGACGAGGCAGTACTGATCGGTCGGCTAATCGACCGTCCGATTCGGCCGCTGTTTCCAAAGGGCTACCGCCAAGAAGTACAAGTGGTGGCGACGGTGCTGAGCATGGATCCGGATTTCCGCCCGGACGTGGTGGCGATGATTGCGGCGTCGAGTGCCTTGATGCTGACCGGTACGCCGTTTGACGGGCCGGTGGCGGGCTTGCGGGTGGGCCGCGTGAATGGCGAGTTTAAGGCCTTTTTGACGCCCGAGGAGCGTGAGCAATCTGATCTGGATCTCGTGGTAGCCGGTATCGAGAGCGGCATCACCATGGTGGAGGCCGGCGCCAAGGAAGTATCAGAAGAGGTAATTGTCGATGCCATGGCCTGGGCGCACCAGATGATGCAGCCAGCGATTGACTTGCAGCGAGAGTTGGCAGCTAAAGTGGCGCCAGCTGCGCAGGAATATGAATTAGTTTTACCTGATGAAGCAATTCAGCAGACGGCTGACGAGTGGGTCGATGGCAAATTAGGCGAGAAAATCCGCCGGCCGTATCCAGAGCGCAACGAAGTGGTTAATGAGATTCGCTGGGCATTCCACGAAGCGATGGCCGAAAAGCTGGGTTTGGGCGCTGAGGAATACGACGAAGTACGCGACGAATACGATGAAGCATTTACCTTGGCGCTACACAAAGATGTTCGCCGCGGTATCGTCGAGGACGGCAAGCGCCCGGATGGCCGCGCTTTGACGGAAATTCGCCCGTTAAGCTCAGAGGTTGGTTTACTGCCGCGAGCACACGGTTCGAGCTTGTTTACTCGCGGGGTGACGCAGGGCATGAATATCGTGACCTTGGCACCGCTTAGTTACGCGCAGCTAGTTGATACCATGGAAGTCAATGACGGCGAGCGCCGCTATATGCATCATTACAATGCGCCGGGCTATACGGTTGGCGAGGTCAAGCGGATGGGCAGCCCGGGCCGGCGCGAAATTGGCCATGGCTACTTGGCGGAGCGAGCCTTGACGCCGGTGTTGCCAAGCGAAGAAGACTTTCCATATGCCATTCGTTCCGTCACCGAAATTATGAGCCAGAACGGTTCGACGTCGATGGCAGCGACCTGTTCGAGCTGTCTGGCGTTGATGGACGCTGGCGTGCCTCTCTCGGCACCGGTTAGCGGCATTGCCATGGGTCTGATGATGGACGGTGATACACCGTACGTATTGAGCGATATTGCCGATGCTGAGGATTTTGCCGGCGATATGGATTTCAAGGTGACCGGTACAGCCAAGGGTATCACGGCGCTGCAGATGGATATGAAGGTGCATGGTCTACCGGTGACAGTGCTGCGCCAAGCGATTGAACAGAGTAAGGCGGGCCGGGCGCATATTTTGCAGCATATGTTGAGTGTGCTGCCAGCGCCGCGCGAAGCACTTAGCCCGTACGCACCGCGGATTGAAAAGCTAAAGATTGATCCGGATAAAATTGGCGCGGTCATCGGCAAAGGCGGCGAGGTGATTAACAAGATTACCAGCGAGACTGGTGCCGAAGTCGACATCAAGGAAGACGGCTTGATCACCATCGCCAGTCCGAACGGCGAATCAATTGAGAAGGCGCTTGCCTGGATTAAAAGCCTGGTCGAAGAGCCAGAAGTTGGCAAAATTTACCAAGGCACGGTGGTCAGTATCAAAGATTTCGGAGCGTTTGTGAATATTCTGCCGGGAGTTGACGGGATGGTGCATATTTCACAACTATCGGATAAACGAGTTGGCAAAGTAACCGATGTCTTGAAAGAGGGCCAAACGGTACGTGTTAAATTAACAGAGATTGATAACCGCGGGCGCCTAAGCTTGACAATGAAGGGAATTGAACAGCGATAATATTTCTACGTAAACGAATACTATACGGAACAACTTGAGTTTTGCTATACTTAATAGAGATACACTTATAAAAGAGGGGAAGTCTATGAACAATCAACCGCAACCACCTGAATCGCCGCAGCCAGTGCCGCCTGCGCCGCAGCCAGCTCCAATGTCCGCGCCGCCTATGCAACAGCCAGCGATGCCGCCGCAAATGCCGGTCAAAAAAGGTCTTAGTAAAGGGGCTTTGTGGGGGATAATTGGCGGTTCTGTTGGATTTTTATTGCTGATTATCGTAATAGTGGTTGTTTTGCTGCTTAATATGGGGCCGAGCAAAGAAGATTACCGTCAAGCCGTTTCGTGGATGAATGATGAAAGCTCGAAATTGAACAGTTTGCAGTATTCATCTGTACGTAATCCAGAAGCCTACAAAGAAACGGTTAATAGCGCTATCAAGAGTCGCGATGAACTAAATGACAAATTATCGAAATCTAAGATTATGCACGATAAAGATGTCAAAGAAGCTTACGACAAATACAAGAAAGCTTACGACGTCGCTAAACCCGAAATGGAAGGCTTGTCGCAGTACGTAGAGGTTTATAGCGAGGTCAGAAAAAAATGCGATAACGTATTTTATCTTGGCCATATAAGCAAGAAGCCAGATGAAGTTGATAAGGAAGTCAGTCAAAAATACGGCGATTGCACATCCTTGATGCAGAAACTGAGCAAATCAAATAATAGCAATGTGGCTAATTTCGGTAAAGAATGGAGCGATTACTACACTTCGTTGAAGAAATACTACGTCGAATACGCTAGAGCCTATACCAGCGGTAATTTCAGCGCTCGGCCGCGCCGTCCAATAGAACCGTCGACTACTGGATATACGTTAATTACTAACGCTAGCCGCAAGGTTACCGATAGCGGAATGGATCGGTACTACAACGACTTTTCAAGCGTTGTCAATCAAAAATTAACTGCACTGCGTTAATATTCGCCGCGCCGGTAGTACCCTCTGTATCAGCAGAGGGTACTATTTTGGTAAAATGTAATTATGGATAAGCAAGCTGAATTAGACGCATTGGCGGCAGAAATCATAAAAGCTGGGATTTGTTCGGAATTGGCGGTTCAAGCAACGCAGCTGGTGATGGGCGATGGCAATGCTGATGCTGATATCGTATTTATCGGCGAAGCACCGGGTAAGAACGAGGATTTGCAAGGTAAACCATTCGTCGGTGCAGCGGGGAAATTCCTCGACGAGATGCTGGCGGCAGCTGGTTTGCAGCGCCCAGACGTTTATATTACCAACATTGTGAAGTATCGGCCGCCAAATAACCGCGACCCGCTGCCAGAAGAAAAGCGCCAGTTTTGGCCATATTTGATGCGGCAATTAGAGATTATTCAGCCAAAAGCGGTGTTAACATTAGGGCGGCACAGTGGCGGCGGTTTTATCCCTGGGCTGCGGATCAGCCATGATCATGGCCGACCGCGGCGGGTGCGTTTGCATGAGTTGGAGTTTGCAGTGATTCCTCTGTATCATCCGGCAGCAGCGCTATATAACGGCGGCATGCGCCAGACGCTAATTGATGATTTTATGCGGGCGGCGGCGTTTGTGCAGCAGAATAATCCTGAATCGTAAGATTGACACGCTGGCAACCTATAGGTATCTGCTCAAAAGCCAGGGTTTGGGCTTATTCTCAATTCGTTTATTAAACTCTTGCAAAAACTAGACTAGTGTAGTATAGTGGATAGTCGATATCCACTATATCTAATTTACGGAAGGACTAATATGAAACTATCGGGAGCTATCGAACAAGCCTGCTGTATCATGGCGATTTTAGCTGATCCGCAGCGAAAAGCGCCGATGACCAATGACGCTTTAGCGGAAAAGATGGCAGTATCGCCGACGTATCTGAAGAAAATTAGCCGCAAGCTGGTAGTAGCACGGTTGATTACCTCGACGCAGGGCGCTGGCGGCGGTTTCATTTTGGCGCGGGAAATGGGCCAAGTGACGTTGCATGATGTGGTGCTGGCGATTGAAGGCGAAGCGCCGTTTTTTCAGCCTCAAGGAATTGTCGAGCGGGTATTTGCGTCGCGGCCTCGCCAGGTGGAAATTGGCATGAATATGATTGAAAAAGTCTTTTCCGAGGCGCAAGAGAAGTGGAGCGAATATCTAAAGACGGTAACGTTAGAAGACGTTGTCAAGGAGGTAATGCATGGTTGAAAAATTAAAACGGCTGTCAAGCAGACGCCGCGTTAATATGGTGCGAGCTGAGTGGCAGCACCTCTGTAAAAACAAAATATTACTGCTATCGATGGCGGTTATTTCGTTTATTCCGATTATGTACAGCGGTTTTTTCTTGGGTTCAATTTGGGATCCATATGGACAAGTGAAGAATCTGCCAGTAGCGTTTGTCAACGAAGATAAAGGCGCCCATTTGAATGGCCGGGTGTTAAATGTCGGGCAGTCAATCGAGCAAAAACTTAAAAATAATCACGATTTGGGTTGGGAGTTTGTAACCAAGCAGCAAGCTGATAGCGGTGTTGATAGCGGACATTTCTATGCGGTGGTGACTGTTCCGACGGATTTTTCGGCAAAAGCGGCGTCGATTACTGCTGCTCAACCGCAGCAGGCGGTGATTCGCTATACGACCACGCCAGCCAAAAATTATATCGGTTCGCTGGTCAGTAATCAAGCGGCTGAAAAAGTCAAAACGTCGGTGGCCGAGCAAATTACTCAAGCGTATGCTAAGGGTGTGCTGGAAAATGTAGATAAGCTCGGCGATGGTCTGGAAACGGCAGCGGGTGGCGCGTCCACCCTGCATGGCGGTTTGATGCAACTGCGAGCGGGCGCGCAGACGTATACTGGCGGTGTCCGGCAATTGGCGGTAAATCAGCGGGCGATGGCTAATGGTTTAGCGCGGCTTGGCGATGGATCGCGCCAATTGCAGGCAGGTTTGGGGCAATTGTCAAACGGTTTGCCAAGCGAATCGCAAGTTGCGCAGTTAACAAACGGTATGAAACAGTTGCAGGCAGGTCTTAATCAATTAAATACCAGCGTTCATAATCCATCGCCAATGCTCGTCAGTCAGCAGAATAAGGTGCAGAACGAGGCGCAAACTTTGGCGCAAACTTTGGCGCAAACGATGCAAACTGCAGCAGCGGATTTGACGGCAGCAGGCGGGACGCTGCAGACACTGGGAGCTAATGCGGCAAATTCTGGCGGTTCGACAACCATAACTTTGCCGCAAATTAACCAGCTTTCCCGGGCACTTAATAAAACGCAAACGATTAGCGTCCAAGCAGCTGCGCTGCTTAAAGATTTGCAGATACTTACTCAAAGTCTGTCAACGCAGCAAGCACAATTGCAAACTGGCGTTTCGACGCTGACTAATGGAGTTAACCAGCTGGCGCCGAATGCAATCACTGCTCTTAATGGTTATAACAATCTGCGGACGGCGAACAATCAATTGCTGGCCGGCTCGACATCGCTAACAAACGGTCTGGCGCAAGCGCAAACTGGCAGCCAACAACTGGCGAATGGCGCGCGGCTGTTAGATAGCCGCTCCAGTATACTAACGAATGGCACCTCGCAATTGGCGGGCGGTGCAGATACTTTGGCTACGAAGTTGGCGGACGCTTCTCGGCAACTCAAAATACAACCAACTGGCGCGGCCACACAGCAGCAGATGGCTAATCCGGTGAAGTCGGAAACGACCAAGCAGGGCGACGTGCCGAATTACGGCTACGCGCTGGCGCCGTATGTGTTGTCGCTGAGCTTGTTTGTCGGGGCGATTGCTCTGAATATTATTTATCCAATCCGCAAAACTTTTGCCGAGCAAGAAAACGCTTTTCGCTGGTGGCTGGCTAAAGCTTCGGTTACTGGTATGGCGGCTTTCATTCAGGCAACGATTTTGATGCTGATCATGGTTTACTGCCTGGGTCTAGTGCCAGATCATCCAGTGAACTTCATCGGGGCGATTTATTTGACGTCGTTTGTCTATATGTCGATCGTGTCGCTGTTGGTGATTGTGCTGGACAACCCAGGACGCTTCCTAGCGATGGTGCTATTAGTGTTGCAGCTGGGTTCAAGCGAGGGGACGTTCCCGATTCAAACAGCCAATGGCTTTTTCCAAGCAGTCAATCCGCTGGTGCCGATGACTTATTCTATTCGGGCGCTGCGCCAGGCTATTTCGGGAGGCTTAGGCAGTTCGTTCTATAGCGATAGCATGTGGGTGCTGGCGGGATTCTTGTTGGCAGCTAACCTGTTGACGATCGGTTTCTTTATCTACCGTGGCAAGCGTAAATTCGCTCATACTTCGGTGGATGGCGACGATTAATCCTCTTTGAAGCTTTTAGAAAATGCCAGCGTCTTTAGGGAAACGGCGCTGGCATTTTGGTTGATACGCGGTCATTTTTGACAAAATACGGGCAGTTTGCTAAAATAAAGCTACTAACGAGAGGGATTTCTAGCGAATAAAAGCACCTCTCTACCTGGTTTTTAGATTATTGTAATAAAAAAGGAGTATAACAATATGGGTCAGCGGCGACTGGCAAACCCCAAAGGCGATGACACGAGTAAGCGCCCTTTGCAGGCTAAACAAAAATCAAATAACACAGTGCTGAACGCGACAACTACGCGCAAAGGCGAAGTCTTTCGGGCACAGCGGCGGATGTCGGAAGGTGTGAATGCGCAGGCTAGTCAACATCTGATTAATGTGCCGGTCAACAAGTCGGTATATAACGGCTATGGCGGCAAGCAATTTAGCTTGAAGGACCAGCCGAAACGTCCGCGGGCGCCGCGGCCAACACTGAAGGTGATTCCGATTGGCGGTGTTGGCGAGATGGGTATTGGTAAGAACATGACGGCTATCGAATACGACAACGATATCATCGTCATTGACATGGGATTTCTATTTCCAGGCAGCGATTATCCGGGTATAAATTATATAATTCCTGATACTCAGTGGCTGGAAGAAAATAAGCATCGGATTCGAGCGCACGTCTTTACGCACGGCCATCTCGACCACATTGGCGCATTTCGGCATATCATCCCGAAATTGCCAGCACCAGTTTATGGCACGAAGTTCACGCTTGGCATGCTGCAGCGGACGATGGAAGAGACAGACGGCGCTTTCACGCCAGAATACCACGAATTAAATCCAGAAAATCATGATACTGTACAACTTTGTGATTCATTTAGCGTTGAGCTGGTACGCGTTAATCACTCGATTCCAGATGCAGCTGCCGTGGTGGTGCGGACGCCAGTTGGTAATATCCTCTCGAGCGGCGACTGGCGTATTGAAGAAAATCCGGTCGATGGCAAGAGATTCGATTTCAATCGGATTAGCGAAATCGCTGAGAAAGAAGGCTTCTTGCTGTTTATGAACGAGTCGACTAACTGTGAAAGCGACGGTACGCATACGCACGGCGAATTTGACATTCAGCATAGCATGGGCGAGGTGATGGATAAATGGTCGAAGAGCCGGATTATTGTCAGTAGCTTTTCTAGCCAGCTGCATCGAATTCAGCTACTTCTCGAGGAAGCGAAAAAGCATGACCGCAAAGTGGCGTTCGCTGGCTTTAGTATGATTCAGAACCTAGAGGTGGCGCTGCGTTCGGGCGTGATTAAAGTTCCGAAAGACACCGTCGTTAAGATGGAAGATTTGATTAAATTGCCTGATAACAAGATAACAATCGTCTGTACTGGCAGCCAAGGCGAGTTCAATGCGGTACTCAATCGGATGGCGACGGGGGCACACAAATACGTTAAAATTAAAGGTTCGGATGTGGTGGTGCTGAGTTCGAATCCAATTCCTGGCAATGAAAAATACGTAGTGCGGACAGTTGATGGCCTGATGCGCGAGGGCGGTGAGATTATTCAAAATGGCAAAACACACCTAACTGGTATCGGGCCGCTGCACCTATCGGGTCACGGCTATTACGATGACCACGTGCGGGTGATTAATGCGGTCAAACCGAAGTATTATCTGCCAAATCACGGCGAGTTTCATATGCTAGTGCATAATGCACGCTTGGCCGAGAAAGAATGCAGTATTCCGCGGCAAAATATATTTGTTTGTGATCCAGGCGATATTATTGAGTTTACTAGCGATGGCGCGCACAAAATTGGCCGCATTGTTCACTCTGGCGGTACGATGTATGATGATGCCGGCGCGGTAGTCAGCGAAGTGGTGCTCAAAGACCGTATCCACATGAGTCAAGAAGGTATATTTATAGTCATATTGACGGTTCAGCGCGGTACGGGGCGGCTCTTGACTAGTCCAGACATTATCAGCCGCGGGTTTATTTACATGCGCGATAATGAAGAGCTAATGGGAATGATTCGCCAATATCTCAAGCAGAAAGCGGCGCGCAGTTTCTCTGGTAAGTATGACATAGAGGTGGTCAAAAAAGAAATCAAAGACGAAGTAACGCATATTTTGTATGATCAGACGCGGCGAACGCCGATTGTCATTCCAGTAGTTAATGAAGTTGGCGGCGCAGCGAAAGCGCACGGCCGCGCCCCGCAAGCTAAATCTGCTGGCCAGCCGTTGATGCCGCAGCCGTCAGGCAAGCGTTTCCCGCGCAAACAGACTCCTGATACCGAGACAGTAGTGCCGCGCGACCGCTCAGACAGCCGCTCGTACTAACAGATAGCGCTATTGCTTTTTGTAGTAATTTATGCTACAATAGTAGTATACCCTTTTAGATATAAACAGAGTACAATAGGTAACGGTTATGGCAAAGAAAAAGACGACGCGAACTCGAAAATCGACTAAAACAACTCGTACAGCACGCGCTAGCAAAGCAGCGAAAGCACCAGCACCGCAGCATGAAGTACCCTCTGGGTTTTGGCCGCAAGTTGCGGCGGTGCTATTGATGGCGCTATCGGTACTGCTGGTGGTATCGTGGTTTCGGGCGGGCGGTCCGCTGCTTAACCAGATGCTAGAAGTGTCTAAACGTGTAATTGGCTGGGCGGTTTATACAGTGCCGTTTATTGGCTTGTATGTAGCGATTAGAATATTTGGCGCCGAGAACAACCGATTACCGGTAGTGATGAAATTTGCCTCAATTTTGATGGTTGTTTGGTTCAGCGGTTTGCTCGGGTTATTTCGCGAAAAGGGTGCGCCGTCGACTGGCGGTGTTGTTGGCGATGGTTTGAATTCGGTCGTCTTGTCACTGGTCAATATACCAGTCGGTGTTTTTATTTATATTTTGCTGATTGCGATTACGCTCTTGTTTGTGTTGCAAATGCGGTTTAGCGATATCGCAGAGATGTTCAAGACAGCAGTAGCTAGCAACGAAAAGGCAGAGAACGAAGCTAATGTCCAGGTTATGCGCAAAGCTGCCGAGGATGATCACGGCAAGATGGATGATTTCAAGCTTAATGAAGGTGTGCCGACGGTGTCGCAAGATGATAGTAAGCAAAATGCCAAGCTTAAGAATAAACCGCAGGATAAAAAAGCCGAAGCCGATCGCGACGACAAAATGGCGATGCTGGCGGTTAGCGACCCGAACTGGCAATTTCCGAGCCTTGATTTGCTAGAGAAGAAGGAAGCGCCAGCTGATGCGGGCGATATCAAGCAGAACGCGCGCATTATCCAAGATACTTTGCGTGAATTTAACATTAATGTCGATATGGAAGGCGCTAATATCGGCCCGAAAGTGACTCAGTATACGCTGCGTCCGCCGGCGGGCATCAAGTTGAGCAAGATTACAGCGCTAGAAACCAATATTGCGCTGAATTTGGCGGCGTCGAGCTTGCGCATGGAAGCGCCGATTCCAGGTAAAAAAGCTGTCGGTATCGAAGTGCCAAACAAGAAAGCGGCTGACGTACGTATCCGTTCAATCCTCGAGAGCGCTGAATGGCGCCGCCGCAAAGAGCCGCTGAGTTTTGCGATTGGTAAAGACATTTCAGGACTGCCGTTTGTCGGCGAACTTAACAAAATGCCGCACTTGCTGGTCGCCGGACAGACAGGCTCTGGTAAATCGGTGATGATTAATACGCTGCTAAGTAGTTTGCTTTACCGCAACGCGCCGAGCGACATGAAGTTGATTCTTGTCGACCCGAAGCAGGTCGAGATGGCGCCGTATCAGGATATTCCGCACCTGTTGACGCCGGTGATTGTCGAGCCGGAGAAGACAATGAGCGCGCTAAAGTGGGCGGTTAACGAGATGGAACGTCGTTATAGCTTGCTAGCCGAAGAGCGGGTGCGCGATATCAAAACTTATAATGAACGAGCTAAGGCAAAAGGTAAGAAAATTGGCGTTGCCGATGAAAAAGGCAATGTACAGCAAGTCGATGAGGGTACCATGCCGTATATTGTGATTGTGATTGACGAGATGGCTGATCTGATGATGGTAGCCAAGCGCGATGTCGAGGGCTTAATTGTTCGTTTGGCGCAGAAGGCGCGAGCGGTTGGTATTCATCTGGTGCTAGCGACGCAGCGTCCGAGCGTTGATGTGATTACCGGTCTCATCAAGGCAAATGTGCCGGCGCGAATTGCCTTTACAGTGGCCAGCCAGACCGATAGCCAGACAATTCTCGACCAGGCTGGCGCCGAGAAATTGCTGGGCCAAGGAGACATGCTGATCAAAACTGCTAGTATGCCGAAGCCGAAGCGTATTCAGGGCGCTTGGGTGATGGACAGCGAGGTGAACAAAATTACTGATCAGCTGCGGATGCAGGCGCCGCCTCAGTACAATGATGAAATCGTTAGCCAGCCAGTGCAGCTAAACGGTAAGGGCGGCGTAGTGATGGACTTCGGTGGTAATAGTGGCGACGATATGTTCAAAGATGCAGTGCAAGTGGTAGTGCAGATGCGCAAAGCCTCGACGTCGTTATTGCAGCGGAAGCTACGAATCGGCTACTCGCGAGCAGCACGGATCATTGAAGAAATGGAAGAGCAAGGAATTATTGGTCCAGCTGATGGTTCGCGGCCGCGCGAGGTATTGATATCTAGCGTGGACGAGATTAGCGCTGGCGGTGATTTCTAGGATTACTAAGCACCGACATATTCGCCGAGGATAGTCACCTCGTGGTTGCTGTGCTCGATGTCGCGGATAGCTTGGTAAAGCGGTTGTCTAGCGCAGTCGACGACAATAAAAAACTTGTATTTCCAAGGCTGACCGACGATTGGCTGCGATTGTAATTTGGCGAGATTGATATGGCGTTTGGCGAATATCTGTAATACCTCGACGAGGGCGCCAGGCTGATGGTCGGTGGTGATGACCAGAGAAGCACGATTAGCATCAGCAGGCGCATTAGACGGTTCAATTACCAAAAAGCGGGTGATATTATCGGGATTGTCATGGATGGAACGCTGTAGTATTGGCAAATTATATAATTCGGCGGCAGTCTGGCTGGCGATAGCGGCGCAATGCCGGGAATTTTTTTGCTTGATAAATTCGACGGCGCCAGCTGTATCAAAAAATTCAATTGGTGTTGCTTGCGGTAGGTGTTTCTGTAAGAAATAGCGGCATTGAGAAAGAGCTACCGGGTGAGAATAAACCTCAGTAATATCGCTGATTTTGGTGTTTGGCAAACCAATTAGCATTTGCTCGACGGGCAGCTTGATTTCGCCGACGATTGGCGCACTACATTCCTCGATGTAACGGTAAACTTCGTTAATGCTGCCAAATAGGGTGTTTTCGACCGCTGTAACGATCGCGTCGGCACTACCATCGTCGTAGGCGGCGAAAACTTCGCTAAACGTTGTGCAGGGGATGAGTTTGGCGCTAGCGCCGTACCATTGGCGGACGGCCTGGTCGTGAAAAGAACCAGCTTGGCCCTGGATTGCGACATGCATTCTAGCATCATAGCACAATTTTGATTTGGGCTGCAAAAAGATTGGCGCGAGGGGTTAAAAAGATTAAATGCCGTAGTAGGCTGGGTTAGTTCGGGCTATAATAACTTATATGAAGCAGTTAGATTTTTCACCGTTATATACGCCAATGTCCGAGTCTGAGGTGCAGTGGTTTCGGCAGTATTACCAGAACTTTAATGTCGAGCGGAAACCTGAGGGAGTTTTAATACAAGTACTGAGCATACTTTTTACCATTTTTATGATAGGCTCAGGTATAATTACGCTTTTTGTGCCGACATCGGACTCTGTTGCTACTCGTATTTTGATAGCTCCGATGCAGATTCTCGTAATTGTATCGTTTGTTATCTTTATTGTGTACCAATTCAGACGTTTAGTTGATACAAAAAGGGCGACTGGCGAACGATATATGCTGGCAGCTTTAAGTAAATTTGCTGGGTTAAATCAGCTTGATTTCATGCCGTATGTAGAAAACCCTGATAACTCCGGCGTTATTTTTAATCAAGAGTGGGCTTATGATAAGATTTCGCGCAATGTTTTGTTCGGTACGCTCGGCGGCAAACTTAACTTCCAAATGGGCTGGTATGAGCATAAAGATGCAGAAAATCGTGCGGAGAGTAGCGGAGGCGATCATTATTGGCGCTATTTGCGGATTGATATGAATCGGAATTTGCCGCATATTATTCTTGATTCAACGGTCGATAATGTTAATATACTTGGTAAAGTTTTTAATAATTTGCCGGACGATATTGATCCTGACCAGCGGCTTAGTTTGGAGGGGAATTTTAACGATTACTTTACGCTGTACGCGCCAAAAGATTACGAGCGGGATGCCTTTTATATTTTCACGCCTGATTTGATGGCGCTGTTGATTGATGGTGCGACGTGGTGCGATGTCGAGATAGTGGATAACCAGATATATTTTTATAGCGCCTATCATAAATTCGATTACGCAAAAGAAATGGAATTTGTGTGGAAAGCATTTCATATCATGAATATCATGGGTGCTAAGCTGTATAGTCAGACGGATTATTATGCCGATGAGCGAATTGGCAATCGGCAGCTCGATATTGTCGCCGACCAGGGCAAACGCTTGAAAAATTACGTGCCGTTGGTTAGTACTATTGTCGCTGTGCTGGCTACGATATATTTCATCGTCTTTCATGTGGCTGTGCTGTTTGTTAGGTAGGGTGGTGCATGGCTGTTTATTTAGGTAATGCTAAAACATTGACAAATTATCAAATATGGAGTATAATCATAAGCAGTTTACATCATTAACCGTCTATAGACAGAAAAGGATACGATAAATATATGAATAAAACTAAAGAGAGTTCTATTGCAGGCGCTGAGCGGCCTGACAAAAAGGAAAAGTTGAAACGTGGCGTGAAGAAACTAGGCGCTCTTGCTCTATCTGTTGCAGCAGCCGTTGGTATCTGGCATGAGGCACATAAGCCTGCGATGAATAGTGAGCAAATGCGCGAAGCGACAAGTATAGCAGCTACGACTGCTTTAGACAAGGTTAATGAGATTAAAGACAGCAACCCTGATCTTAATGATAATGATGGTAGCTATTTTATAGGCGAAGGCGGCAACATGGCTAGCTTTTACGTATACGACGGCGATCCAGATGGTGACACTGCTAAAGGCAGCGGGACTAATGTTGAAATATCCATAACCGATGTTAAATCTTCTGGTGAACGCGGAGTTGGTACGTCGACACGGTTTGTTTTTAGCACAGAAGATGAGTCTGCATTAGATAAAATAAATGCTGATAATAAAGTTAATTGGTCTGAAGTTAAAGAATTCTTAGGAAGGCCTGATGTTAATGTCAGTAAAATTCAGTCGCATGAGGACTCTAACAGAGACGGAGAACATACGCCGGAGACGTTAAAATATAATGTTTACAATGGCGGAGATGACAATTGGGGGCTTGAGGTAAATAATAAAGATGGTGCGAGCGGATACGAAGATAGTGATGAAATAGGAAATGTTTTTACAGGTGATAGCGCAGTGGCAGAAGTGCAGAAAGTAATTGAGACTGTGAAAAGCAATTGGGGTGATGACGAATCAAAAAAAGTAAGTAAGAATTAGAATAAAATACCTGCCTGATGGCAGGTATTTTTGATGCCGGCACCAGCAAGCCTCGTACTTACGGGCTGGCGTAGAGGTGGTGAGCTAGTATAGAAGCTGGCTTTAGCTAGCTTTTTCATAGCAGATAGGGTATAATATTAAGCGATATTAAACCTAAGGTTGCGTGAGACAACGTAACCATCCGTACGGATACCAAGGAGGTAATGTATGAGAGAATACGAGCTGACGGTTCTTATTCGGCCTGATTTGGAGGCGAATTTGGATGCGGTGCTTGGTAAAGTCAAGCAGCTGATCGCCGATAACGGCGGTTCGGTTAAGGCTGAGGACAATTGGGGCAAAAATCGCCTCGCTTACAACATCAAAGGCGAAGATTTTGCGGTGTATGTGTCGATGGATGTCGAGCTGCCAGCGGACGCGCCACTCAAGATTAGCAACGCACTGAATATTAGCGACGAAGTTATTCGATATTTATTGGTCAAAATAGATCATAAGGCACGTGCTGCTTTGGCAGAGGCCAAGAAACGCGCGGCTGAGCGCGAGACTGAAAGCGGCGAAGATTAAGCCATAAATAGGAGGGAGATCTATCATGGCAAAGGGGTTTAACAAAGTAATATTAATGGGAAATCTGACGCGCGATGTTGAATTACGAACAACGACGAGCGGCCAGAGCGTAGCTAATTTTAGTTTGGCGGTCAGCCGTAGTTGGCGCAACCAAGACGGCCAGCAGCAAGACCAGACCAGCTTCATTAACTGCGTAGCGTGGGGCAAGCCGGGCGAGATTATCTCGCAATATGTCAAAAAAGGCGCGCCACTTTTGGTGAGCGGTCGGCTCGACCAGCGTAGCTACGAAGATAAAGATGGTAATAAGCGGTCGGCTGTCGAGGTGGTTGTCGAAGACTTCAACTTTGTTGGCGGTCGCAACGACAGTAATGCACCGGCATCGACACCGCCGCCAGCGACTAGCACCAAAGATGTGGTCGTCGAGGATATCGACGATAAGCCAATCGACTTAAGCGAGATCCCATTTTAACGATTAGAAAGGATTATAAAATATGGCAAAAAAAATGCGCAAGGATGCTCCAGTAGTATTCTCGTATAAAGAAGTGAAGACACTGTTGCGCTATATTAGTCCGGTGAGCGGCCAAATCGAGCCAATTTCCAAGACGGGCTTGAGTGCTAAATTGCAGCGGATGCTGGCTCGCGAGGTAAAGCGGGCGCGTCATCTGGCGCTGCTACCGTTTGTGACGCGAGATTAGGGAATTTTCCAGCGTACGAAATGCTTTGTCGTGCGCTGAAGGGTATTTCTAAAGACGCAAAAGGAGATGAAATGTATCAACCAACTGATTTGAAAAAAGGCGTAGTATGCCAAATCGACAGTCAACCGTATCGAGTGATTGACTATAATCAGAAAGTGATGGGCCGCGGCGGTTCTATCGTTAATGTCAAATTGAAGAATTTAATTACTGGTGCGGTTATTCCCAAAACATTTAAAGGCCAAGATAAGATTGAGCCAGCCGAGGTGACTAGCAAAACTGTCCAATATTTATACAATGACGGTTCAGCTTTCTTTTTCATGGATCCGAATAGTTTTGAGCAGTTTGAGCTGTCGGCCGATTTGGTTGACGAAGCTAAAAACTTCATGAAAGAGGGCGACGAGCTGGCTTTGCAATTCTTTGACGGTAAGGTGATTACCGTCGAGATGCCAAAAAATGTTTATTTGGAAGTGACCTATACAGAGGCGGTGGTTAAAGGTGATACGACTAGTAGCGTTTTGAAAGATGCAACGCTTGAGACGGGCGCGGTCGTTAAGGTGCCAGCTTTTATAAAGGTTGGCGATATTATTTCGGTTGACACGTCTACAGGCGAGTATCGCGAACGCAAGAAATAGCTTATTAAACTAAAATAAGTGTTTCGCAGCGTGCTAAAATGTAAATATGACTAACAAGCGAGCGCGTGCCGCTGCAAGTGCTAAACGCCTGCACAAAAAAGTTAAACAAACGTATCGTTCGGCAATGCCCGAGCAAAAACGCCACCGGATGTTAGTTTGGGTGGCGTTTTTTGTTGTAGCGGCGATTTTGGCTGTGCAAATATTGTATCCGCTTGATCGAGCGCTGCCGCTAGCGCGGATGAATGGACGCTGGGTTGGTTGGCAGAACGAGACAGATTTGGCTAACCAAGCGACGTTAGTATTTCAGCGGTCGAAAATTAAATTTATTATTGGCGGCAAACCGAGCGGTATTTATACGCTGAGTGAAGCTGGTGCTGATATCAAGGCTGAAGAGATGGCGAGTCGACTGGCGAACTATCCCTTTTGGCTACGTTTGGTGCCGTTTTCGATATTTTGGCAACTACCAAATGTGCAAACGCTAGATCTAGCTTTCGCACTGCCGACATTAGAGGTTTTTGCACAAAAAACTAGTTCGCAACTGTCGCGGCCGCCAATAAACGCTGGCGTGGCGTTTAAAGACGGTCAGCTAACGGCGGTTAATGATGTGCCAGGACATTTGGTGAGTGCGCAAGCTATCAAAAACGTGCTGCAAACAACCAAGTATTCATTTGCTGGCATGACGGAGCTTCGAATTGATGCTAAGTTGCAAGAGGCGTCGCGGCGCAGTATGGCGTTCGCTTCTGTCCGTAATCAAGCCGAGCAAGCGTTGGCTCGTCCTTTGACGATTCTCGCTGCCAATCAGACGTTTGCAGTTGGCAATGCTGAGAAAGCTTCGTGGCTAGAGTTTGGCGAAACAACAGAAGGTGGCACGAACCTGGTGATTAACAGGCAAAAACTACAAAACTCAATTGATAATTGGTCAAAAGCAGCTGGGCATCCGGCTGGCCAGACAAATATCAATATTGAGAACGGGCGAGAAGTCTCGCGAACCACTGGTGAGAAAGGTAGCCAAATCGATGCGGCTTCAATAGTACAACCAGTCACTGATTATCTGCTGAGAGGTCAAGGTAGTAGCGTGATCTTGGCGGCGATGACTGATTTAGAGCCGAGCGTAATTTATAATAACCGCTATACTCCTACCGAAGATGGCTTGCGAGCTTATGTACGTGATAAGGCGCGTAATGGTGCTTGGTTCTCGATTCGCCAGCTGGGCGGCAGCGGTTGGTCGGCAGATGCCGATGCCGAGGAGAGTGTTGTTAGCGCTAGTACTTATAAGTTATTTATTGCTAAACGTTTGTTTGATGAGATAAATGCCGGGGGAATTAGCTGGAGCGACCCGATGCTTGACACGACGGTGTCGGGCTGTTTTGATCGGATGACTATTGCCAGTACTAATCCATGCGCGGTGGCATGGCTAGATAGATTTGGCCGGCAAAATCTGAACGATTTTGTTTACCGACTAGGGTTTTCGCGGGCAGTGACTTTCACGCACGCGCAGGCAACTCATGTGTCGGCGGGTGATCTGACGAAGTTCATGGTCGGATTGGAGACTGGCTCGCTAATTGGCGGAGCGCAGCGCGAGCGGCTGTTGTATTCTTTGTCGCACCATCCTTACCGTTATGGTATACCGACGGGTAGCCAAGCGCGCGAAGTTTATGATAAGGTTGGCTTTTTGTGGAACTACGTGCACGACACGGCTATTGTCCGGCATCCGCGCGGTACTTACGTGATGACGATCATGACTCAGGGTAAATCCTATGCGGCAATTGCGGCGATGACCCGCGACATTGAGCGGATTATGTATCCATAGTAGAATTGAGGAATGAAGCAACGGTTAGATAAATTGATGCTGGCGCGCGGATTGGTAGGTTCGCGTTCGGAAGCCGAGAATTGGATTCGTTTGGGACGTGTGCGTGTTGGCGGACAGACGGCAGCCAAGCCAGGATTGTTCGTTGATGAATCGGCGCCGATTGAATTAGCAGCGTCAGAGCGTTACGTGTCGCGGGCCGGACTAAAATTGGCGGGCGCGGCGAAAGCTTTTAATTTGGACTTTCATGGCAAGACGGTATTGGATATTGGCAGTAGCACAGGCGGCTTTACTGATTTTGCGCTGCAGCACGGCGCGAAGAAAATATACGCCGTGGATGTTGGCACCGATCAGCTGCACCCGAGCTTACGCGGCAATAAACGAATTGAATTATATGAAAAAACTGACGTTCGGGATTTTGTGCCAAGTGAAATTCCGGATATAGTGGTGATTGACGCGTCGTTTATTAGTCTGAGGCAAATTTTGCCGCACGTTGCGAAAATCGTTGATAAAAATACAACTATAGTAGCAATGGTTAAACCGCAATTTGAGGCGCAACGCCAACAGCTGACTCGCGGCGGTGTCGTCAAGAATGACGGCGTGCGGCGGGCAATCTTGCGCGAATTCGAGCAGTGGGTGCGTGCTAATTTCATAATTATTAATAAAGCAGATAGCGAAGTGAAAGGTGCGCACGGCAACTTGGAGCGGTTTTATATATTGAGAAAAGCTGGAAGTTGTTAGCGGCTTATGCGGCTGGCCGGTGATTCGCTGGCAAATTGGTCTAAGCTATATCAAATCTAAGCGATTAAATGCTAAATTATTTGCTAACGTTAAATCTAAACTCAACTACATCATCTGGCTGCATGACGTAAGTTTTACCTTCGGTGCGGATTTTGCCGGCGGCGCGAGCATTAGCCTCTGAGCCAGCAGCTACTAAATCGTCGTAATTAACAACTTGAGCAGCGATAAAACCCTTTTCGAAATCGGTGTGAATGACGCCGGCGGCTTGCGGAGCGGTCCAGCCCTGGTGGATCGTCCAGGCGCGGACTTCTTTCGGCCCGGCAGTTAAGTAACTTTGCAGTCCGAGCAAATCATAGGCGGCGTGGATCATTTGGGTTAACCCAGCTTCGGGTACGTCGTAGCTCTGTAACAGTTCGAGAGCGTCGCTGGGGTTAAGGCCTTTAATTTCGTCCTCAAGCTTGGCGCAGATGAATAGGCTGCGAGAGTGTGGCACGAGATTGCGCAGGCTCTGCTTCTTATCTTCGCTAGCCAGGGTTTCTTCATTGACGTTGAACACATAAATTACTGGCTTGGCGGTCAAAAGGTGTAAATCAGCGATATCGTCAGGATCGACGCCGGAAATTTCGTTAATTGGCGTGCCAGCGCGCAGTTTTTCAGCAAGCACTTCTAAACGATTTTTGATAGCGCTAGCTTTGGGGCTGGCTTTGGCTTCTTTGGCGAGGCGAGCCAGGCGAGCTTCTAGCGTTTGCAAATCAGCCAGAATCAGTTCGGTATTGATAGTGTCGATATCGCGTTTTGGATCGATAATATTATCGACATGAACGATATCGTCGCTTTCAAAAGCACGGACGATATGAACAATGGCGTCGCATTGGCGGATGTTAGCTAAGAACTTATTACCCAGGCCTTCGCCTTTGGAAGCTCCGGCGACTAGCCCGGCAATATCGACAAAAGTCACGGTAGCCGGGATAATTTTCTCGGCGTGGTACATTTTAGCGAGGACGTTTAGGCGCTCATCGGGTACCGGCACGATGCCGGTGTTTGGTTCGATAGTGGCAAAAGGATAATTGGCCGCCAAAATATTATTATTAGTTAAAGCATTAAAAAGCGTGGATTTGCCAACATTCGGCAAACCGACAATTCCGATAGATAAACTCATAATCCTACATTATAGCATTTAAAGGGTATTGTCCGAAAAGTAATTATCTAAAAAGCTTGCGTTTTTTACTTTGCTTATGCATAATATAAGGTATATGAAAATTCAAAAAGGGATGGGCGATTTCTTTGCACTCGACATCGGTACCAACGCGGTGCGAGTATTGCAGCTAGCTGCTTCTGGCCAGGGCAGTTGGAATCTGGTTGCATACGGATATGTGCCTGTCGATCACAAAATTACCGCGAGCGACTCGCCAGAAGCACGGCGCCGGCTCGGCGAGGCCACGATGACGGCGGTAGGCCAGTCTGGTATTCGTACTAAAAATGTAGCGATTGGCTTGCCGTCGAGTAAGACTTTCACTACGGTTATTGACGTACCAGCGATGAGCGAAGCGGAACTGCGGGCAACTATGAAATACCAAGTTGATCAGTATATTCCGATGAGCAGTGACGAGGCGAAAGTTGACTGGGCACTGCTAGGCGGTTCGCTAAAGTCGCAAAACCAAAACGAAGTATTAATCACCAGCGTGTCCAAGCAGTATAGCGAAGAGCGTCTGGAATTAATTGAATCGCTTGGCCTGAATGTGATAGCTGAAGAGCCAGATCCGTTAGCGATGGTGCGAGCGTTAGTGCCAGCGACTGCTAGCAATTCAGCTTATATGCTGGTCGATATGGGCGAGTTATCGACAGATATCGCTTTGACTTATGGCGATACGCCGCGGTTAATCAGAACGATTCCGACTGGGCTGAACTCGCTAGTTAAGGCCGTAGCTCAGAACCTGAGTGTCCAAGAGGATCAGGCTCGCCAGTTTATCCTGAAATTTGGTCTAGATCAAAGTCGCCTCGAAGGGCAAGTCTTCCGTGCTGTCGAGATGACGCTTGATAATTTTGCTTCTGAATTATCAAAATCGATTAAATTCTTCCAGAATAGGTATGAAGATGTGGCCGTTTCTCAAGCTTTGTTATCTGGATACGGCGCGACTGTGCCGCAAATTGATTCGTATTTGGCGGGCAAGATTAATATATCAGCGGTTGCAACTAGCCCTTGGCAAAATATAAATGTCTCGCAGAGCATGCAGCAGCAACTAGCGCCGATTGCTAACGAGTTTGCTACGGCGGTTGGCCTGGCGAAACGGAGAAACTTGTCATGATTGAAGTAAACCTAATACCAGACGTTAAGCGGGAATATTTGCACGCTCAGCGGGTTCGTAATACGGTGATATCGGTATCAATGTTAGTGGCTGCAGCTGCGGCAGGTGCTGTGATTGTGCTGGGGCTTGCTTTGGGGTCGCTGCAGTTTGCTAGTGGCCAGGCTGATAACTCTATTAAAAGCAAATATAAAGAACTTAGCGATAAACCAGATATTAATGATCTTTTGACCATTCAGAATCAGCTAACTCAGATTGATATGATCAGTAGCAATCGAGGTGTTAATTCACGCATCTTTGATACTTTGAGCGCGGTTAATCCACAGGCGCCAAACAACGTGACTATGTCAACGGTACGTTATAACGCGTCAGAAAAAACGATTACCATAGAAGGCTCAACCGCTGGCGGTTTTAATGCGGTAGACGCGCTTAAAAAAACCATTCTTAATACTAAATTGAAATACACGAAAGATTCGGAATCTGCAGAAACGCCACTATCTAGCTCTGTGAGAATTACCAACACGGCGTATGCCGAAGATTCTGGCGGAGAGAAGAAACTGACGTTTACTCTGACGTTTTCTTATCCCGAAGAATTGTTATCGAACAGCGTTAAAAGCTTAGTAATCGTTTCGCCGACTGGTTCGGTAGACGTGACTGATTCAAAAAAGCATGTGCCAGATTCGCTGTTTGAGGCAAAGGATTCAAACAAAAAGGAGGATAAATAATGGCGGAAGCAAAGAAAGATACCTCGCTAAATAAGCGCCGGCAAATTGATCGTAGCGGCCGCGTAATGTTCGGCTGGGTGGCAGGCGCGTCGGTTTTGGTTGGCTTTGCGCTGGTTATTGGCGGTTTTCTAGTACAGCGCATAGTTTTTGAGACGAAAGTTCTAGCCGAAAAGAATCAAACGACATCGACGCTTGATAGTAATATTAAGACGTATGACGGTTTGCGCGATAATATCCGCGTGTTAAACACCAATTCGGCGCTCGGCTCTGCAAAACTTAACGATAAGGAAGATCCGCTGCGTGTTATCTTGGATGCTTTGCCAGCTGACGACAACTCGCTAGCACTTGGCGCCTCTGTGCAGAATTTAGTTGGCCGAGTGCCTGGCGCTAAGCTTGAGTCTTTCCAAACAGTTTCTTCGAACGAAAATTCCTCTGACAATAACAAAAATAACAGCTCGTCAAGCGACAACAATGCCGATAATTCTAGAAGTGTTCAACAGATAGCCTTTACGATGGAATTATCAGCCAGCAATGCGGATATACTGCGCAGTGTTTTGCGAAATTTTGAAAAGTCGATTCGCGTAATTGATATTGACGAATCAACGATTGAAGCGTCAGATTCTAAGTTTACGATGTCAATTTCTGGACATGCTTATTACTTGCCAGGTAAAACAGTTCAACTTAACAAGAAGGGGATAAAGCCGTGAAGAAGAGCGATATAGCGATGATTGTACTGATTGCCGGTTTATCTATGCTAATAGCGTTTACTATTGGTAACAATATTCCTGCGCTTAAGGCGCCGCGGGTTGGTACTAGTGTTAGCACTATCGAGAAAATGAGCAGTGATGTCAAAGAGCCAAGCTCGGAAGTTTTTAATTCTAATGCCATAAATCCGACAGTAGAAACAATAATTGGTTCGTCTAGTTCGCCTAATTCACTCGATGCCGCAGCCAACCAGAGCCAAAACCGGGATCGTAGTCAGAATCAAAATAGGTAGGAGTCTTTCTAGTGGCGCTGATGACCGATGACATTCAGGAGAAGCTCATCAAGCTCTTGGTTGACGAGGGTTTGGTTTCTCGTGAGGTTATTGATAGAGCCACTAAGCAGTCTGCTAAAACGAACAAGCCGTTGTTGACGGTTTTGGAAGATATCGGCGAGATAGATGACGAGCTGTTGACTCACGCTATAGCCCACGTTTCGGGCGTGCCGTATGTTAATTTGACGGCTAGTATTATTGATCAGAGTATCTTGTCACTGTTGCCGAGCGATATCGCCGAGCGCTTCATGGCAGTGCCGTTGGCCGAGGTGAATAACCGTTTGGCGGTAGCGATGATTGATGCTAATAATGTCCAGGCGGTGGATTATTTAGCCAACCGTATTCAGCGGCCGCTCAAGGTCTTTATGGCATCGGAAGCGGGTGTCCGTCATGTTCTCGACCAGTATAAAACCGACTTATCGACCGTTGACGAAGCGGCGCAGGCTACTCAGGCCGAGGCGATTCAATCGTCAAGCGATATCAAAACTATCGTCCAGGATTCACCGATTAGCCGCGCATTGAGCACTATCCTAGAGTATGCAGTCAAGAGCCGCGCTAGCGATGTGCATATTGAACCGCTCGAAAAATCGCTGAAAATACGCTGCCGCGTCGATGGCGTACTGCGCGAGGTCATGCAGCTGCCGAAGAGTATTGAGCCGGCGCTAGTTAGCCGCATCAAAATTTTATCCAATTTGAAAATCGACGAACATCGCATTCCGCAGGACGGTCAATTTGCAGTTAATGTGGCTGGCAAGGAAGTCGATCTGCGCATTGCTGTTAGCCCAGTTGTTTGGGGCGAACAGGTAGTGATTCGCCTGCTTGACAAAACTGGCAACACGTTCGATCTCGAGCAAATGGGCTATGTCGGTCGAGCCTTACGAATGATTCGCAAAGGCATCAAACGTCCTAACGGCATGATTCTAACAAGCGGCCCGACTGGTAGCGGTAAATCAACCAGCTTATACGCGCTGATTAAAGAGATCAAAACTGACGCGATTAACATTGTGACGCTTGAGGATCCGGTTGAGTATAAGATAGACGGCGTTAATCAGATCCAGGTTAATAACGACGTTGGTTTGACGTTTGCTAATGGCCTGCGCAGTATCTTGCGCCAAGATCCAGACGTAGTGATGGTCGGCGAGATGCGCGATAGCGAGACGGCTAACCTTGGCGTGCAAGCAGCACTGACGGGACATCTGGTGTTCTCGACACTGCATACCAATTCGGCGGCCGGAGTGTTGCCACGCTTACTCGATATGGATGTCGAGCCGTTCCTGATTGCTAGCACGGTCAACACAGTAATTGGCCAGCGGTTAGTGCGCCGCGTGTCGCCGCATCGCGATGCTTATTGGTCGAACCCGCTTGAGACGCAGATGATTCTCGAGACGGTGGGGCATCTATTACCGAAGACCAAAGAGGATGTAGCGCGCGTGTCCGAGGATTTGGGCTATAAGGACTTGCCATTAGCCAATCAACGAGCCTACGTGCTGGTTAAAGGTCGCGATACGCCAGCTACGCCGCATGGCTATAGTGGTCGGGCTGGGCTGTACGAGGTAATGGATGTAAATGAAGGTATCCAAGACTTAATTGTTCGCCGGGCCACTAGCAACGAGATCCAGCGCAAAGCAGTCGAGGATGGTATGATTACAATGCGCCAAGACGGCTACTTGAAAGCCTTGCAAGGAATTACTACACTAGAAGAAGTAAACCGTGTAACGTCGGCAGACACAGCATAAAAGGAGGGGACAATGCCAGAACAAGAATTACGGATTGAAGTTTTACTAGAGGAAGTTATCAAGCGCCGAGCTAGCGACTTGCATATTCAAGTTGGTTTGCCGCCGATGCTGCGAATTGACGGCACATTGATAGCTATTGCTGGCTTTGATGCTCTCGATGAAGCGCAAGTCGAGTCGCTAGTATTTGCAATTCTCGACGAAGATCAGCAGCAGATTCTCCTCAAGGACAAAGAGTTTGACTTTAGCTTTGCTTTCGGTACGCTCGGACGATTCCGGGTTAATGCTTTCCATGAGCGCGGTAACCTAGCAGCAGCGCTGCGCTTAATTCCAAATGAGATCAAGTCGGTGACTGAGCTCGGCATGCCGCCAGTGGTAATGAATTTTGCCGATTACCCGCGCGGTTTGGTGTTAGTGACTGGACCGACTGGCTCGGGCAAGTCGACAACTTTGGCGGCGCTGGTTGATAAGATCAACTCTGAAAAATCGCAACACATCATTACTATCGAAGACCCGATTGAGTTTACGCACAAGTCGAAAAAATCGGTAGTGGTGCAGCGCGAAGTCCATTACGATACCTATTCGTTCTCAGCGGCACTGCGCTCTAGCTTGCGCCAAGACCCGGACGTGGTACTGATCGGCGAGATGCGCGACCTCGAGACGATCTCGGCGGCGATTACCATTGCCGAGACCGGACACTTAGTGTTTGCGACGTTGCACACCAACTCGGCGGCGCAATCAATCGACCGTATGATTGACGTCTTCCCGCCGCATCAGCAGCCGCAAATCCGCGCGCAGCTCAGTAATATTTTGATGGCAATTTGCTCGCAGCGGTTAGTACCAGCGATCGGCGGCGGTCGGGTAGTATCGGCTGAAATTTTGATTGCTAATCCGGCTGTTCGTAACGTTATTCGCGAAGGCAAGACTCATCAGCTTGACGCGATTATCCAAACTGGTGCCGACCAAGGTATGCAGACGATGGATCGCACATTGGTGCAGTTGGTCCAAAGCGGCACGATTACTTACGATAGCGCCCGGGAATTCGCTGTTGACTTGACCGAATTTGAAAGGTTAATCAGGGGATAATTAATGAAAAAGTTTACCTACGAAGCACGCGATAAAGCGACGGGAAACATTGTCAAATCGCTGGTTCAAGCTGAATCTGAGAGCGAAGCCGCTAAAGCGCTGACCGCTCAGGGCTATATGCCGCTATCAATCAAGGAAGAAGTCGAGGGCGGCTGGCTAGCGCGCTTTACCAACCGGATTTCTAGCAAGGATAAGATTGTTTTCTCGCGCCAGCTGGCAACATTGATTGGCGCTGGATTACCGTTGACACAAAGCCTGCATACGGTATTTGAACAGACTGCCAACAAAAAAATGCAGGAGATAGTCCAAGAAATCATTGCCGACGTTGAAGGCGGTAAGACATTATCTTCGGCCTTTGGCAAACATCCAGAAGTATTTAACAAAATTTTCATTGCGCTAGTTACCGCTGGCGAAGCATCAGGTACGCTTGATGATGCGTTAAAGCGGATTGCCGACCAGCAAGAAAAGGATGCGGCAATGGTTAGTAAAATTCGCGGTGCTATGGTGTATCCTGGCATTGTCCTAGCGGTGATGGTTGCGGTTGGCGTATTTATGATGGTAACAATCGTGCCGCAGGTTGCCAAGTTGTACTCTGACATGAAGAAGACCTTGCCGGTTTTGACATCAATTTTAATCGGAATATCTAATTTTGTGATTAATTTTTGGTGGTTAACCTTAATTCTATTAGCGCTAGCGATCTTTTTTGCGCGGCAATATGTTCGTACCGAAGCGGGTTCGCGTTTGCTGGACAATCTGAAGCTTAATATGCCGCCGTTCAAAGGTATGTTCCGCCGTCTTTATATGGCGCGGTTTACGCGTATGGGACAGACCTTGCTAGTTACTGGCGTACCGATGCTGGATATGCTGGCTATTGCCGCTGAGGGTGTTAATAACGCTGTTGTAGCCGAAGAGATTACTAGAGCTGCCGGTAAGGTGCAGAGCGGTAAAGCGCTTTCGGCTGCTTTGCAGACAGAGGATTATATTTTGCCGATGGTGCCGCAGATGATTAAAATTGGCGAGCAATCGGGTAGGATTGACGAGATGATGGGTAAGACGGCGCAAGCTTATGAGGACGAACTCGACGAAGAAATTCAAGCGATTTCGACAATGATTGAGCCGATTATGATGGTAATTCTGGCTATATTCGCTGGCGTGTTGATTGGGGCGGTATTATTCCCAATTTACAGTCTAGTCGGCAGTGTACGATAAGGTCTAGACAACTGAAAGGGCCTACGCTATACTGAATACAGTTGAGCATAAGTTCAAAGGGAAAGGTGGAACTAAATTATGACAAAACAACAGATTAAAGATCGCGGTTTTACAATCATCGAGGTCGTTTTGGTGCTGGCGATTGCTGCACTGATTTTCTTGATGGTGTTTATTGCGTTGCCAGCACTGCAAGCTAGCCAGCGCGATACAGCTCGCAAGAGCGATGTTAGTATCGTGTCAGCTGCCTACAATAGCGCAGTTGGTAGTAATCGCGGCACTACTTCAGTTGATTCTGGTGTTTTGCGGAGATTCGTAAATGGTGTTTCTGATAATACTGATATTACAAAGATTGAAGTACGACGGTATACTGAAACAGTGACTGTCGGTGACGCAAGTATCATAGTAATCAGTGAGGCTAAATGTGACGCCTCACAACCTGAGGGTGTTCAAAAACTTAGCAAAGGTACGCGCCGCCAATACGTAACGATTACTAAGCTAGAAAGTGGTAATAATGCAGCATACTGCTTAGATGCGTAGCTAAAACTTTAGAGTTAGCTAGGATTAGCAAAAAGGTTGCGCAAAAGCGTAACCTTTTTGCTATACTAGACGTATGATAGTTGTATCAATTGCTATAGTGTGCAGTGTATTCGGGTTAGTGCTTGGCAGCTTTGCTGGAGCGCAAGTCTGGCGGCTGCGAGCTCGCCAACTTGTTGCTGACAAAAAGGCCGGCGAATCGTACGACAAGGCCGAATACAAAAAATTATCGCCGCTCCTGAAGGGCAAGAAACAACAAGACCGCTCGCGCTGCTTGAGCTGCGGGCACCAACTCGGTTTATGCGACTTGATTCCGCTAATTAGCTGGCTATCGACACGCGGTCGTTGCCGATATTGCAGTAAGCGCATCGGCTACTTTGAGCCGTTGATGGAATTATCTCTCGCCGTGGCATTTATGGTGTCGTTCTTGGCCTGGCCATGGCACCTGGCGGGGTTGCAGTGGGTATTATTTGCTGTTTGGTGTATATCGTTGGTAGCTCTAATCATGTTAGTTGCTTACGATATCAAGTGGCGAATTCTGCCAGACTTTCTTACTGTTTCGTATGGCCTGGTCTCGCTAGTCTTTGTGGTGTTGCGTTATTTTATAGTTAATGATGTTAAATTATATAGTTTGGCAATAGCGCTAATAATTATGTCGGGTGTTTATGGCGTGCTCTACTTGATATCGAAAGGTAAGTGGATCGGTCTAGGCGACGTGAAATTAGGTGTTGGCTTGGGGTTGATATTGGCTTCGTGGCAGACGGCTTTTGTTGGGCTGTTTCTAGCTAACTTAATTGGCTGCGTCTTGGTGATTCCAGGACTTGCTAGCAAGAAACTCAAAGCTAATAGCGAGATTGCTTTTGGCCCGTTGTTGGCCTTAGGATCGTTTATTTCGTTTTTTATTGGTGCGCGAATTATGGACTGGCTAGTGATTGCATCGTTTTTCTAGTATCAATGTTATGATGCTTATGCTAAAATAGTGATATGAATAAGTTGTCGGGGGGCTTCACAATTATCGAGGTAATGTTGTTCCTGGCTGTTTCGGGGGTGTTGGCTGCTGGTATATTGGCGACAGTCGGCGGTACTATTGGCGCTCAGCGTTATCGCGATGCCGTTGATTCGTTTGCTGATTTTATCCAAGGCCAATATGACAAAACCGTGAATGTTCAAAATGACACAGAAAATCATAACGAATGTGGGCTTAATGCCGATAAAGACCGGATAGTCGTTAGCGATAGCAGTACAGTATTGGCAGGCACTAGCCGCGTGTGTATGATTGTTGGACGTTTTATATCGTCGGTTGATGGCGCTAATTTTACAGCACGGCCGCTGTATATAGCGACAGAAAACGAAGACCAAATGAACAAGGCTTTATTATCGCAAGGCGATTACGATTTTTTGCAGAGGGCAGCCGATAGGAACGCGTTGTCGGCTACTAAGTCGGCGCTGTTAACCACATCAAATACTGGCCACTCTGTTGATAATTATGCGCTCGGCTGGGATACTCGAATAGATGAGAGTAAAACTGATCGAATAATCTCGATTGCCATCGTACGGTCGCCAGTCAGCGGTGTTATCCACACGTACTTTTCTAACAAGACAAGCGTTAGCGACACGATAACGGCAGGCGGGTTAAATCAGGCGAGGCTTTGCGTTGACCCTAGCGGCTGGCTAACTGGCGCGCGGTTAGGCGTGCGGATTGACCGCGATGCAGCACTAGAAAGCTCAGTACAAGTTGTCGGGGAGGGCTGCTAGATGCGTTATAGCCGCGGCGACACCATTATCGAGGTAATGTTTAGTTTTGTGGTATTCAGCTTGTTGACCGTAGGAACTTACATAGTTATGAATCGCGGTACGCAGATTGCCCAGCGTTCGCTTGAGATTACGCTTGTCCGCCAGCAACTTGACGCTCAAGTGTCACTCATTAGATATATTAAAGATACTAATCCTGCGCAGTGGGCGGAGTTAACTAGCAGCAAATTTTTGGTCAATAATCCACTTGATGTTGTGAGTGCCAGCTCAGATGGCTGCCCTGCGCCTGGCGGCCGTGTTGATTTAGCCACTGGCACAAATGCCTTTTTTATGTCGGTTGATCAAAAGAATGATACAGTTCTGCCAGTACGCGTTTTGAACACGACATATTCGTCGCCTTCAGTTTACGCTAATGTTGATTTAATTAACGCTAAAACATACGGTGTTTTTGCCCAAATTGTTCGAGCCGAGCAGAACTCAGGCGTAAATACTGCTAAAGCTTACGATGTGTATGTGAATGCTTGCTGGGATAGTGTTGGTGCGGCAGCGCCGTTAACCATAGGAACGGTGACGAGGATATATGACAAGTAATAAGAATACAAATCAGACACAGGGCTTTACTTTAGTAGAATTGCTTTTAGCTATGACTGGGGTGGCGATACTTTTGGTGGCAGTGGCAACTACTACAATACAGCTGATGAACATGTATCACAAAGGTATCACGATTAAAACTATTAATTCTGCTGGCCGCGAGGTTGGCGATATGATAAAGCGTGATGGTTTGTCGGCAAAGGGCCGAGACATCGTTCAGGTGGCTCCTAGCGATAGCGGTACCGGTGGTTTGGGCCGATTGTGTTTTGGCTCGTATACTTATGTTTGGAATACGCCAGAGAACTTGAGGTCAAGGGACGCTAGTGCTGGCGTGGTTTACGACGATGATCCTAGCCACAGCAAAATCGTTTTTGCCCGCGTGGCTGACCCGGATGGCTCTCTATGCAAGGCGACGAGAGGGCAATACCCAAAAGTGATTACTAAGGGTGCTCCGATGAATGCTGTAGAAGTACTAGGCGATAAAGATACCGGTCTAGCAATTCACAATATTTCTTTGACCGATCTATTCGTCGATAGTAATAGCCGGGCTGGTTATACGATTGGTTATACGCTTGGTACTTATGAAGAGGACACTTATCGTAACGGTATAATTAATTCTAGCGATGCGCAGTGCTTGGCGCAGTCTGAAGAAACCAATAACTATACTTTTTGCGCGATTAATCAGTTTGCGGAAACTATAATTACAGAGAGGGCATCATGACGCATTCCAAGCAATCCGGCCTAGTTTCAATTATTGTTGTAATGTTTACAGCCATATTATTAATGGTAGTATCAACTGGCTTTATTCGCATCATGGTTCAAGAAGAATCGCGCGCTTCCAATAATAACTTGTCGCGCACCGCCTACGAATCTGCGGTGGCGGGCGTCGAGGATGGCAAGCGGGCGATTATGGCTTGCCAGCGCAGCGGCTCGGCTAGCGCTGCTTGTAAGGCGATTGCTGCTAAACGTTGCAGTACAATACAAGATGCTGGCATAATTAGTAGCATAAGTAATACCGCTATCACTATCAAGAGTGGTACTAACTTACGATACATTAGCGGACAGGCTTATACTTGTGTATTGATTGATTCGCAAACAAGCGATGTGGTGTATAGTCTCAAGGAGGGCAGTTCGCGTGTTGTGCCGCTGCGCGTCAACAAAGATACCTCTATGATTAGGCTTCAATGGATGATGAAAAATGATAAAGTGTCGACAATATCGTCTGCTGATGGCGGCGACACTTTACCAAAACGCGTGGAATGGCCGGCTGATGCGCCAGCGCTATTGCGCATTCAAGCGGTTGTTCCAGAGAGCACGACAGTTAATGGGCAACAAAGTTTTGATAGCTCAATTGTCTCGACTGCCTTCTTGCGTCCGTCTGGTATTCGCGCGCCGAGAAATTTGTTAGATAGTACTACGTTTAATGTAGTGGCGCCGCAATCGGTTCGTGCTGCTGGTAGCGCTACAAACGCGACGGCAGGCGTCTCGCCAATTACGTGTTCAGCGGAAGCTTTTGATAATCATCAATATGCTTGTTCGGCCTATGTCACATTGCCGCGCAATCTTGTTGCTGGCAATCCAATGGCTTTTTTGCGAATCACCAGTATTTATAATGACACTGATGTTAGATTATCGTTTGATAATATCGGCGATGGTACAATTAAATTTGACGGCGTGCAGCCAAAAGTCGATTCAACTGGCAGAGCCGGTGATGTATATCGTCGCGTATCTAGCCGGATTAGCTCGTCTAGCAATATCAATTATCCTGAATATGCAGTTGATATTACAGGCAGTCTTTGTAAAGACTTCTCGGTAACTAATCAAGGGGTACCTTCGGCATTAACATGCAAAGTTATTCCAGAAGAGCAGTAAAACCGTAGAATAATAGAGATAATTGAATAAAAAATTTATTCAGTGTCGGTGTGAAATTGCTCGTAAACATCTTTGAGATGCTGGTCGGTTACATGGGTATATACTTGAGTGGTAGCGATACTGCTGTGTCCGAGCATGCTTTGTACGCTTCTAATATCGGCGCCGTTCATTAGCAAATCGGTCGCAAAGCTATGCCGCATAGTGTGCGGACTGACGTGTTTGGTGATGCCAGCTAGCTTAGCGTATTTTTCGATGATTCGCTGAATGCTGCGCTGCGATAGCCGCCGATAATCACCAGAAGTGTTAGTCGTGCCGCTATTGCGGCTATAGCTCAGGAATAGAGGTTGTAAAGAATCGGTTCGCGCCGATAAGTAATCCTGGACGCGTTCAGCTGCCCGTTTGCTGATAAAAACTGGGCGGTCCTTCTGTCCTTTACCGCGGACAGTAAACTCGCGGCGCTGCATATTGACGTGATCTTTATTAAGCCCAACGAGTTCCGATACGCGCAGTCCGCTAGAAAAGAGAAGTTCGAGAATGGCTCTATCGCGAAGTGCTGGCAAACTATCATCATTAGGTACTACATCAAGCATACGCTGTACCTCGTCGCTGTACAAAAAAGTGACTTGTTTGCGGTGAACTCTCGGCAATTCTATTTTGTTCGGCGCCATACTTTTGATATCGCGCTTACTTAGGTAATCCAGGAAACCTCGCAGGGCAATGAGGTGGTAATTCTGAGTAATAAGCGACAAAGTGTCGCCGCGATCTGTCTGATAGCGATTGAGCCATAAGCGATATTTTCTGACCAGTTCTGGGCGGATATTATCAACCTTTAAGTCGAACCCAGCGAATTCTAGAAAACGCTCTAGATAGTGGCGATACGCCTCGCTAGTCTTGATTGATCGTCCGCGTTCAATTTGGAGATACTCCATGAAATCTTCAATCAGCTCTGACATATCCATAAGAGTATTGTACGTCGTTAAGGGTGGATAAACAATATATCGAACAAAAAAGTTATTCAAAATATTTATAGTAAATAACTTAGATATATCTGATATAATAGCGGTAAAGCAACCGTATAAATAGGAGGTATAAATGATGGGTGATGTAGAAAAAACACTAATTGTCTTTAAGCCGGATTCGGTGCAGCGGGGCTTAGTTGGGCGTATTTTGACGCGTTTCGAGCAGGTTGGACTGAAAATAGTCGCTACTAAAATGATTGCGCCCGACAAGCAGCACTACTACCGTCACTACGAAGAGATCGGTAAAATGATTACTCGTCGTGGTAAAGAAAAGTTTGATGTTACGCTAGAGATGATGGTGCAGGGTCCAGTGATTGCGATGGTACTTGAGGGTGTTGAAGCGGTTGATCTGGTTCGCAAACTTGTCGGTGCGACAGAACCAAAAAGTGCTGCCCCTGGTACCATTCGCGGTGATTTTTCGCACATGAGCTTCCAGTATGCTGATAGCGAAGGCAAGGGAGTGCCTAATCTAATTCATGCTAGCGGTAACATCGAGGAAGCTGCAGAAGAAATATCGCATTGGTTTAGCGATGATGAGTTATATAGTTATCATCGAACTAGCGAGCGCTTTACTCGCTAGTGCTTGCGATGTTACACTAATCCCAGGGCCCCGGTAGCTCAATTGGATAGAGCAGTTCCGTCCTAAGGAAATGGTTGTAGGTTCGATTCCTGTCCGGGGTACCAGGATATTACTATGGCAGCAGAATTTGAAGGATTACACGACGGCGAGAAAGTATTGCTAGTTTTTCGACGGCACATCATTGCTATGCGGAAGGGTTTCTATTCGCTGCTAATTCCGATGACTGTCGGCGCAATACCGTTCTTGATTTGGCAGACTAATCTTGATTTGCTGTGGATATTTTTTGGCGGTTTTGTGCTTGGCTTAATCTTGTTTATTTATCACTTCTTGATGTGGTTTTATACTGTGTATGCGGTGACTAACGAGCGCATTCGCCAGATTACTCAGCGCGGCTTCTTTGGCCGGGATGTTGTAGAAATAAATCTAGATAAGGTCCAAAGTATAAGTTATAATATACCTGGGTTTAGCGGCGAAGTGTTCAAGTTTGGCACCATCATCATGCGTACTTACGTTGGCGATCTGGTTATTCGGCTAGTCGAGCATCCTAGCAAGATATATAATGAGTTGCAAGATGCAGTTCACGAAGCCGAACTAAGGAGACAGAAAATATATGAAGAAAATAAAGTTGAAGCGAAGTAAAAAACAACCAGCTCCAGCGGCGAGCCGTATTACTAATGAGACTATCGCTGAGCATCGCGAACAGATTTTAGCTGGCGGCCGCAGGTTTAAATATCCGATTCAATACACCAAGCATAAGTTGATTATTAATACAGTACTTATTTCGATAGCCAGTATCATTCTGCTATTAGTTGGTTGCTGGGCGGTAATGTATCCGATGCAGAATACTAGCACTATAGCTTATCGAATTTCTCGCATTGCAATGTTGCCAGTTGGCAGTGTTGACGGCGAGCCAGTCCGGTATAGCGATTATTTGGTGCAGTACCGAGCTTCTGAATATTACTTAAATAAATATGGTGAGGTTAAGGTCAACTCCAAAGACTGGTATGTTCAGCTTGACGACATTAAATATCGTTCAATGAATCTAGCCCAACAAGCAGCTTACGCTCGCAAACTAGCTAAGCGCTATAATGTTAGTATTTCGCGAAAAGACGTTAACGATTTTATTGACCAGGAACGTACGACGATTAACGGCCGCGTGTCGCAAGAAACATATGATGCGTCGATTCGTATGCTTTATGGAGAGAGCGCTGACGACTATCGGCTAATTGTTGAAAACGGGCTGCTAAAAAATAAAGTTGCCTTTGCTATGGATACAACTGCAAAAGATCAGACTGATAAAGCCTTATCTTTACTGAAGTCTAATGGCGACTTTGCCAAAACGGTTGAAACTATCAATAAACAATCGACCGAGGGCAAGTTATCAGCTGGCAATAGCGGATCGGTTGATATTAGCAGTAAATTTAATGGACTTAGAGTTTCGGACATTTCAAAAACTCCAGTCGGCAGCCTATCCGGTATTACAAGGAGTACTAATGACGATGGTTACTATATAGTAAAAGTTGTTGCGAAAACTGACAAGAAGATAACCTTTGAATATATTCATGTACCGTTGACGGCTTTTAAGTCGCAATTTGAGCAGCTAAAAAAGAGTGGTAAGATTAGCGAATATATAACCATTCCAGATAACAGCCAAACTGGCGGCGCGGTAGTTAACCAGTAGGCGTTTTTCGCTTGCACATAACTAGGTAATGATATATAATGCACACTGAATAGTTTGCGCTCGTAGTGAAGCTGGTCTATCACGCCTCCCTGTCACGGAGGAGATCGCCGGTTCGAATCCGGTCGGGCGCGCCATAGAAAGCGTCCCACGAAGTGGGGCTTTTTCTATGGTAGGATTGTTTGGCTTTTGTTATAATATAGACGTATTGCCGTCTTAGCTCAGTTGGTAGAGCGGCGCATTCGTAACGCGCAGGTCGCCGGTTCAATCCCGGCAGACGGCTCCATAGTTTATAATAAGTTATGAAAAGCGAAATCATTAAGTCGTTATTAGGTGTTCTCAAGAATAGGACTCTTGTTCTTTTTCTCGTGGCGATGCTAATTTTAGATATAGTTTGTTCAATTACCGTGTCTATGCAGATTACGCCCAGCGAGATTACGGTTTATTCGCGTTATACTGCTTTCGGGCAAGTACATTTTTACAAAGACCACTGGCAATATTTATTATTATTTTCTGGATTTTTCACGTTAGTAACTATCATCCACGGCGCGCTAATGATAAAGTTTTATCTATTGGAAAAAACAACAACTGCTAAGGCAATTGGATGGTGCGCGTTTGTTATTATGCTGATTGCTGCTATGTACGCTTTTGGCGTCCTATCTTTAGGACGGGCGGCATGAGTTGTCCAGACTTAGAAATTCCTCTTGGCAAAAGGTCGAGGCTTTATCGTTTTTTTGAGATGTTGCCAGCGTTAATAAGCTATGGCATGTTAATTTTGTTAGTAGTTTTATCAGTACTTAGTCCTTTTCTGGCAGCTATTTACTTATTGTTATTGGTGCTAACTACGTTTGTTAAGGCTATAGGCATTTCTTATAGAACTTTGCTGGGCCACTGGCAACTTGTTCGGGCCGAGAAAATTGATTGGAGTGCTCGACTTGATGATCTATCGCAGGCTGCCGCGGGCAAGTCACCCGAAATTAAAATTAATAAAAAAGATTTTGAAGCTGATGTACATCAGCAAACTATTCTGTCTATCGAAAAAGGTGAGTTGCAGATCATAGATCCCAGAGAGATTTATCATGCGGTACTAATTGCTGCTTATAACGAGTCTTACGAAGTATTGAAGCCGACGGTAGAGTCAGTAAATAATACAACATATCCGAACGAGAGGTTGATTGTATATTTGGCTTACGAAGAACGCGGCGGTGAGCAGATGGCAGAGACTGCCAAGCGTCTTCGTGATGAGTACACCGGCGTATTTTGCGACTTTAGGATTATTCAACACCCTAAAGATTTGCCGGACGAGATACCGGGCAAGGGTCCAAATATTACATATGCAGGCTATGACCTCAAGCAGTGGTGCGACAATAAAAAGATCAAATATAACCAAGTAATTGTTACAACCCTTGATAGCGATAATCGACCTTACTCAACCTATTTTGATTATGTGGCGTATAAATATGCTGTTACCCCCAACCGCGAAAGACTATCATATCAGCCGGTGGCCTTGTATTTTGGTAATATTTGGGATGCACCAGCGCCAATGCGGGTGCTAGCAACGGGCAATTCGTTTTGGACTATTATTGGTAGTATGCGGCCGCATGCTTTGCGTAATTTTGCAGCTCATAGTCAGCCGCTTTCGGCGCTTGTGAGTATGGATTTCTGGAGTAAGCGTAGTATTGTTGAGGATGGGCATCAGTATTGGCGCAGTTATTTTTACTTTAAAGGCGATTATAGTGTTATGCCAATCCATGTTCCTGTATATCAAGATGCCGTGTTATCAGACACATTTAAAGCAACGCTTATCAGTCAGTTTAAACAATTGCGGCGCTGGGGGTATGGTGCTTCGGATATACCATATGTAGCAGTCAGATTATTTACGCGCCAGCGAACAGCTCCTTTTTGGGAAACATTGGCAAGATTCATACGGCTAATTGATAATCATGTTAGCTTAGCTACGATGTCAATATTGGTTGCTTTTGGCGCGTGGGTGCCATTATTAACCAATCCCGAAGCTTCCAGAAATATTTCTGCGCATGCTCTGCCGCTAATAGTTAGTCACATTCAACAGGTAGCAGTTATCGGAATATTTATTACGATTCTATTGATGCTGAAGATGCTGCCTCCTCGTCCAGAACGCTATAAGCGTTCGCGAACCGTTTTTATGGTTTTGCAATGGTTTCTGATGCCTGTTACATCAATCTGTTATAGCTCTGCAGCATCAATGGCAGCGCAGACGCATTTGTTGTTAGGTAAATATCTTGAGAAATTTGATGTAACCGACAAGGCAACGTTGTCGTCGCGTGCTAAAACAAAGGCCAAGAAGGATGCTCTCAAGAAAGCTAGACGTAAATCAAAATTATAAAATTATCATTAAGTTTTAAGCTAAATAAAAATGGGTGACAGGTGAATTTATATTAAAAACAAATTATTATAGTAAACGAAAGATTAGTCTTTTAGCTGAGACTACCAACACTGATCGCGAGACACTGAATTACTTTACGTGATTACAATACCAAGCAAAGCAGCTCAGCTTGTTGTGTTATTTGAGCTCGTAGTAAATGGTATAGCGGCTTAGCCGAGATTGCTTTTTGTATGTTGTAGATTTTGTTTTGGTATGTTGTTTAGTCATACCTCTATATTAGCATAAGTAACATTTTCTGTCAAGTTAGATAATTCATAATGATATATCACCAGACGCATAGAAATGTTGATTAGACACCGAATAACGACGTGGAAAACTTTTAATATTTGTGCATAAAATATTATGCAAAATAAAAAACTTGCCGTCTAAATTACGGCAAGTTACATGATTGCTCTGGTGGGCAATAGAGGATTCGAACCTCTCACCTCTTCAACGTCAATGAAGCGCTCTAGCCAAATGAGCTAATCGCCCAGCTGCACTTAATGGTAGCAGAAATCAATACGTATTGCAATATGACAGAATAGCCAGTAATATACTAAGTAGACGTTGACGGAGTCTAACCACCTCTTGAGTCTCGTGTTGGCGGTTGCGGCGCACGTAAAAAGTCGGAGCAAGAGTAATAGCCAAGGTGGAACCTCCCGTTTTTGGGACCGAGGCACGCGCGTAAAAACGCTTGCGTGCTTTTATATTTTCTAAAAAGGAGGTTCATTATGAACGAACAGCAATTACAATCAATGCGGCACAGTCTAGCGCATATTATGGCGCAGGCAGTGCAGCATTTATGGCCGCAGGCTAAATTCGGTGTTGGGCCGGCTATTGATAATGGTTTTTACTACGATATTGATCTTGGTGATGTAAAGATATCGGAGGATGATTTTAGCCGAATCGAGAAAGAAATGCGAAGTATTATTGCACGCGATCTGCCGTTTACGCGTCAAGATGTGCCGGTTGATGAGGCGATAACTTGGGCGAAAGAAAACAATCAGCCTTACAAAATTGAATTGCTTAACGACTTGAAACGGTCAGGTACGACAATAGCGAAAGACTTAGCGGGCCAGAAGCTTGGTTCTGCCAGCGATGATGAAAGCAAGGTTGACACTGTATCATTGTATTCGCAGGGTGATTATACTGACTTATGTCGTGGCGGTCACGTTGATAGCACTGGCAAGGTCGGAGCTTTCAAGTTAATGCGCGTTGCTGGTGCGTATTGGCGCGGTAATGAGAACAACCCGCAGATGCAGCGTTTGTACGGCGTCGCTTTTGCGACTCAAGCTGAACTTGACGGTTACTTGGATATGCTAGAAGAGGCAAAGAAGCGCGATCATCGTAAGCTCGGTAAAGAACTCGATCTTTATACTATGTCGCCGCTTGTTGGCATCGGTTTGCCGTTGTTTACACCGCGCGGTACGGTTCTGCGCGAAAAGGCAGCGCAGTTATCGAACGAGCTACGCCAAAAATACGGTTTCACGAAAGTTTGGACACCGCATATCACCAAGAAGGATTTATACGAAGCATCAGGACATTGGGCAAAATTTGGCGACGAACTTTTTTTGGTAACTAGCCAAGAGACTAGCGACAAGATGGCGCTCAAGCCGATGAACTGTCCGCATCATACTCAGATTTTTGCCTCGCAGCCGCGCAGTTATCGCGAGATGCCGATACGTTATTTAGAAACAACGACCGACTACCGCGACGAGAAAACTGGTGAGCTAGGCGGTTTGAGCCGTGTGCGTTCGTTAACTCAGGACGATAGCCACGTCTTTTGCCGGCCTGACCAAATCGAACAAGAAATTAATAATTTGCTAGCTTGCGCGCAAGAATTGTACGATATCGTTGGTATGAAGTTGCGCGTGCGATTAAGTTACCGCGACGATGGCGAAGGCTATTTGGGCGAGTTAGAATTGTGGCAATCAGCTCAATCGCAACTCAAAGCTGCGGTCGTCGCTAAAGGTCTTGATTATTTTGAACAGGAAGGCGAAGCAGCTTTCTATGGGCCAAAAATAGACTTCATGGCGACCGATGCGATTGGACGAGAACATCAGGTTGCGACAGTGCAGTTAGACTTTGTCCAGCCTGAACGTTTTGGCCTTGAATACATAAATGAGTCTGGCGATTCGGAGCGTCCAGTAATGATTCACAGTGCATTGCTTGGTTCAATTGAACGCTTTTTGAGCGTGTTCATTGAGCATACGGCTGGCTGGTTTCCATTCTGGATTGCACCTGAACAGGTCCGTATTCTTACAGTCAATGATACAGTAAATGACTATGTTGATGAAATTGCATCAGTGCTAAAAACAGAGGTATTGATGCGTCCTATAAAATACAACGAAGTAAGATTCACAGCAGATACGCGTAATGAGTCGTTAGGTAAAAAAATCCGTGAGGCGACTGTTGTAAAAATTCCAGTACAAATTATAGTTGGTCCAAAGGATAAGGCTGCACGTGTCGTTAGCGTTCGTACTCGCGCGGGCGAGGAGCAGGTTTCTATTGATCAACTAGCTGAATACATTCAGAGCATCCAATAATGAAAAAATTAGCTGCCGCTGTTGAGCGCGATAATAAATTGCTAGCAGCAGCTGACGTAATAGATTTGCCGCTAGTCGTTATTGCTGGTCCGACTGCTAGCGGCAAAACTGAGCTAGCGATTCGGATCGCTAAAAAATTTAACGGTGAGGTCATCTCGGCTGACTCGCGAGCAATTTATCGCGGACTCGATATCGGTACAGCTAAACCTACGTCTGAAGAACAACAAGGGATACCGCATTGGGGCATTGATATGGTCGATCCAGGAGAGAGGTTTACGGCAGCAAATTTTAAGGTGTATGCTCAGCAAAAGATTAGCGAAATTCGTTCACGCGGGCATCTGCCGATTATAGCTGGCGGTACTGGTTTGTATATCGATAGCGTACTGTACGATTTTAAATTTACGGCATGTTCAAACAATCTTGATGAACGGCGTAAACTTGAGAATAAATCGTTAGAGCAGCTTATATATCATTGCGAAAAAAACAACATTAAATTGCCGAAAAATATAAAAAATAAGCGACATATTATTAACGCTATTCTACGCAGGGGGGAAGATCCTCTCAAAAATGATAAAATAATTAGCAATACTATACTAGTAGGTATAGCGACAGACAGAGATATCCTAAGAAGCAGAATTGAAGAGCGGGCAAAAAATATTGTAGGTAATACAACAATAAATGAAGCTATACGCGCGGCAGAGAAGTGGGGCTGGTACAACGAGGCAATGACTGGGAATGTCTATCCGCTTATCAAACAATATCTAGATGGCACAATTAACGAGATTGAACTTGAGCGAAAACTTTGTGTACTAGATTGGCGGTTGGCTAAACGCCAGCTTACTTGGCTGAGGCGGAATAAGGATATTAAATGGTTTAGCATTGATGAAACATGGACCTACATCGTGAACAATCTAGATAAGAGCTCTTAGATATGATACTCTTATAATAAAGGGTTTACGGCATGATTGACGCATTATTTGGTTCAAAAACGAGGGTAAAACTTCTGCATCTCTTTCTTAACAATCCTGGAAAGTCGTTTTATGTCCGCGAGATTACGCGGTTGATTGGCGAACAGATAAATTCTGTGCGCAGAGAGCTATCTAATATGCTTGATGCTGGCGTGCTGCTGAGTAATACAAACGATAATAAATTATATTACGAGATTAACCGCTCTTACATTCACTACAAACCGCTCAAAGAGATTTTTACTAATAATGATGTTAGCAAACAAAAACCAAAAAGATTTTCAAAACAATCTGCTAGTAGCGAGACATACGATTGGCGAATTGCTCTGGCGGCTTTGCCTAAAGCAAAAATTGTGATAGCAGCAGGTGTATTAGTTCGCGGTTCAGCGAGCAAGGTTGATTTATTGATCGTCGGTAATGTCGAATCTAAACGTGTAGCGGATGTAGTAAATAAAATAGAAATAAAAGTTGGTAGGCAGCTAACGTTTAGTAGAATGCTGTATGACGAATTCTATTATCGCTTGAGCGTGCATGATAGGTTCATTAATGATATATTATCAAGCAGACACGAAGTTGTAGTAGATAGTGAAAATATTCTGCAGCGATAGAAATGAAGGAGGAAAAAATAGTGTTTGACATAGAATACAAAGGCGGAAACACGATTGTACTTTCGGGTAAAAAGACTACTATTATTACAGATCCGAAATTGTCGTTGATCGGACTAAAAGATGCCAAAACTACCGGTTGCGTTGAACTTGCTACCGAGGATCGCTTCGCTGTTAAGGCGGATGGCGCAAAGCTCGTAGTTAATGGTCCTGGCGAATACGAAATAGGAGATTTTGTTATAAAAGGAATTGCTGCTGTTCGACATCTTGATAGCGGTAGCGATGAAAAACTAGATACAATTTATCGGGTAGAATGCGGTAATGTTGCTATAGGTGTTATTGGTAACATCGAACCAAAATTAAACGATGATCAATTAGAAAATCTTGGAGTGATAGATATCCTAATAGTTCCAGTCGGTGGATCTGGCTATACGCTTGACGCCACGAGCGCTGTGGCTCTGGTCCGTACTATTAGCCCGAAGATTGTCGTGCCGATACATTATGCTGATAGCGGTATATCTTACGAAGTGCCACAGGACTCGGCCGAAGTTTTTGTTAAAGAAATGGGTGCGCCTGTGGAAAATGTATCTAAACTAAAAGTAAAGAATGACTCCTCGCTACCAACGGTATTAACGACGTATATATTGTCGCGAACGAGATAATATAGTCTAAGGTTAAATAATAAAATCCCCCTGTTGTAGGGGGATTTTACTTTGTGGCTTAGGCTGAAGCTATGATACCTTTTTTCTTGAGTGTGCGTATAGCTTTCGTTGAAAGTACCATGGTGATTTTTTTACCACCAACAACTAAAGTCTTTCTTTGGAGGTTGGGTTTGAATACTCGCTTGTTGCGCTGCAGAGAGAAACTTACTTTGTTTCCGAACTGCTTGCCTTTGCCAGTCAGCTCACATCGTGCTGCCATTGTAGATTCCACTTCTTAATTACGGTTATTATCAATCTGTCCTAGTATACTCTGGTTTTGATTCTTCGTCAAGAGCTGGTACAATGATAGATTAGATGGATATTCTGTATATAATTATTGTTTTGGTGGTGATATTTGTGTCGATGACGTTGCATGAATTAGCTCACGGCTTGGTGGCAAATAGTTTGGGTGATCGAACTGCGTATGATTTTGGCAGATTAACTTTGAATCCGATAAAACATATAGATCCGTATATGACTATATTACTGCCGATGATAATAATTATCACAAACATGACGACTGGGGCTAGCGTGCCAATCTTTGGTGGTGCAAAACCAGTGCCTTTTAACCCAAGCAACATAAAGTATGGCGAGATTGGAGTGGCATTGGTAGCTATAAGCGGTCCGTTAGTGAACTTCCTTTTAGCGTTTGTAGCGTACGCAATACTTGTAGTCTCTAAGGCCGAGGCAGGTTCTTTGTTGAACTCTGTATTAACGGCTTTTACAATGGTGAATTTAGGGTTTTTTGCTTTCAACATAATTCCGATACCACCATTGGATGGATCGCGGGTACTGTACGCGCTTGCTCCTGATTTTGTGAGGAGTATTTTCGATACTATAGAGAGATATGGTGTTTTATTAATTTTCGCCATAGTTATGGTTGGTGGTTCGTTAATGGTTACTTATATGAACTTTATAATCGTAAATATACTAAAAGGATTCTCTATCGTTTTTGGCGGGTAGTCGTGGTACAATATAACTAGCCTCTTAGGCACCAGCGTATATGATTTTCCTAACAAATCATTGATAGGGATCTCAACAGCAGTATTCTCGTGGGAATATTGTGAGAGAACCCACCTTGCAATAAGCGGGGAATATCAGTCGCTAGCCTGGAGGCTTTTTGTGATATAATTACGCTAGGCTATCGGGTAATCGCTGGTTTTTTACAGAACAAGAGGAAAGTCCGGGCAGCGTAGGACATGGCAGTCGCTAACGGCGACCAGAGGTAACTCTAGGGAAAGTGCCACAGAAACGATACCGCTATCTCAAATCTGCTTTAATGTACGATGACTGATAGTAAGGGTGAAAAGAGCGGTGTAAGAGACCGTAGCCGACTATGGTGACATAGAAGGAGGGTAAACCCTGCCAGCTGCAAGGTGTATTATCGTATAAGTTGTTCGCTTGATAATACTAACATCCGCTTGAGCTGTACAGCAATGTACAGCCTAGATAGATGATTACCGATAACAGAACCCGGCTTATAGATAGCCTAATAAAAGACCGCTAGTTGATCTCGCGGTCTTTTATTAGGCTTAAGTTTTAAGTAGAAGAAGAATTTTTATTGCTTTGTTGCTTCTTTGACGATCTCAGAAAAAGCTTCCGGCTCGTTGACGGCTAAGTCAGCGAGGACCTTACGGTTGATTTCAATGTTGGTCGCGCGAAGACCTGCTATCAATTTACCGTAGGTTGTGCCATTTTCGCGGGCAGCTGCATTGATACGAGCAATCCACAGGCTGCGCAGATCGCGCTTTTTGTTGCGGCGGTCGCGATATGCGTACTGCAAGGCGCGAATTACGGCTTGCTTAGCTAAGCGAAAGCTTCGGGTGCGGTTATGCTGCATTCCCTTGGCTAATTTTAAGGTCTTCTTATGTTTCGCCGAAGCGGCGACTCCTCGTTTGACTCGCATATATTAGACTCCCAATGCTCGCTTAACGTTTTTTGCTATGCCGCCTTTAATAATAGCGCTGGTATTAATATTTCGCTTGCGCGACTTGCTTTTTTTGTATAGCATGTGGTTCCCGAATGCGCGGCGACGGGTAAGTTTGCCGGTACTGGTTAGCTTTATGCGCTTAGCAGTGCCCTTGTGGGTCTTCATTTTTGGCATTATTTACTCCTTATTACTATGCTGAGATTTCTCCCGGCCATCGTTGGTTTTTGCTCGAGCGTAGCTTCGTCTTTTAGCTGTTCCATCATCTTGTCTATCAAGTCATAACCTAAGTTTTTATGGGCTATTTCTCGACCGCGGAAGAAAATAAGGATTTTTACTTTATGTCCGTCCGACAAGAAAGCGCGAATTTTGCGCAGCTTGATCTCTAGATCGTTACTACCAATTTTCAAACCAAATCGCATTTGCTTTAGCTCGTTGGCTTTATTATTGCGCCGTGCTTTTTGCTGCTCCTTCATCTTCTGATATTGATATTTTCCCCAATCAACAATCTTAGCTACAGGAGGGTTAGCTTTAGGCGATATTTCTACTAAATCAACGCCTGCTTTTTGTGCAATATCTAGAGCTTCTCTTAAAGACATAACGCCAAGCTGCTTACCATCAGCCCCGATCACGCGAAGCTCATTGCTGCGGATAGCGTTATTTATGCGAGTTGAATTATTAATCGTAGTTCTCCTTTAGAACAGTTGTTTTACTGAGTCTATACTCGCTGTACATGGTAGCAAATTACCGATAATAAATCAAGCTCGTTATCGGTATTGGAGAGCTTCTGCGATATGTGCAGTTTGTATCTTGGCGCTATTGTCTAGATCTGCAATAGTGCGGGCGACACGGATAATTTTGAAGTAGCTACGCGGACTCAAGCTCAGTTTATCCGAAGCCTGTGACAACATATTTTTTGATTTCTCATCAAGTTTAGCAAACGTATTTATTTCTCTATTTGTTAAGTTACTGTTGTATTTATCGCTACAATTGTATCTTATTGATTGGATATTGAGGACATTCTTAATCAAGTTTGCTGCAGTTTTGTGTTGTTTACAAGACAACGAATTATACGAAGACAATGTACTGTTCGGTACGCGTGAGACATGTACGACTAAATCAATTCTATCCATAAGCGGACCCGATAGCTTGCGTTGATAATTAGCTATTTGCGCTGGAGTGCAGGAGCATTCCTTGGTTTGATCGCCAAAATACCCGCAAGGACAAGGGTTCATGGTAGCAACCAGCATAAAGTTAGCAGGGTAGGTGGCACGCATACGCGATCTGGTAATAGTAACTTTCTTGTCTTCCAGGGGTTGTCTCAGGGCTTCAATAGACGAATGCGAAAACTCAGGTATTTCATCTAAGTAAAGTACTCCTAGGTGCGCTAGGCTAATCTCGCCAGGTTTCGGACTTGATCCGCCGCCGATAAGCGATGTCTGGCTGGCTGTGTGGTGCGGGGAACGAAACGGACGCTGACGGATAATAGATTCTGTCGAGGAACCCTCTATGCTGTATATTTTTGTAGCTGCTAGCATTTCTTCAGGCGAGAGCGGAGGTAGTAGGTTGGGTAGGGTTTTTGCTAGCATTGATTTTCCGGCTCCCGGAGGTCCGGATAACAATATATTATGATGTCCTGCCGCTGCGATTATGAGGGCGCGTTTTGCTTGTTCTTGACCGGCCACTTCATCAAGCAGAGTTTGTTTGTTGGGCTCGCTTTCTTCTGAATAAATGTGCGGACAAACAGCATCCTTGGTGATGATTTTTTCTTTCTTTAAATGTAGGTAAAGCTGCTTGATATTATCTACAGGTATGATATTTATGCCGCCTACGAGAGACGCTTGATTAGCGTTATTAGAGGGCAAGTATATAGTATTAATACCAGATTTTTTTGCGGTTTCGGCGATATTGATAGCGCCGCTAGTGGGGCGGATGTCTCCGTTGAGCGCTAGCTCGCCAGCGAATATAGAATTTGCAACATCCTGTTCGCGGAGTTGTCCGGCTGATAACAAGATAGACAAGGCGATAGGTAGGTCATAATGTGTACCTTCCTTTGGAATTTCGGCAGGCGCAAGGTTGATGGTGATACGTTTAGTTGGGTATTCTAGGCCAGAATTGACGATGGCGCTGCGGACTCGTTCTTTAGATTCGTCGATTGATTTATTACCGAGACCAACTATGCGTATACTAGGTAACCCATTTGATATGTCACTTTCTACTTCTACGATACTACCATCGTATCCAACGGGTGAAACCGTAAGGATTTTAGCGGTTGATGCCATGACCATATAGTTAAAAGTTAATCATACTATACGGATGATGTAAATAAGTGATATAATGTCAAGAGTGACGCGGGGCTGATATAGCGTTCGACGTAGAGAATTTAACAGGTTGTTTTGCGTACCGACTTCTGACGTTATCAGAATTAATAGTTGCAAACTTTGCAAACAAAGCGAAGGCGTTTGTTGCATCATTGATGCCACGACAGACAGCCTTTGCGCTAGCTGCGTAATATTACTGGCAGCCGCATCCGCCTAGACTCTTGCTATAGGCTAGGTGTGTCATATCTAGCAAGATCGGTTAATTGATATTTCTGCTATATCATTAATTAAGATTTTAAGCAGATCGTTAGTTCGTATTTTTGTCTAGCTTTGAGCGGATAAGCGATTATTTAACGAGTTAGACTATGTGCGTAGACAAACAACAGGTTACTCTGCGGACCCGGGGGCAGTACCCGGCAGCTCCACCACATCGTTTGTTGTAGAGCCTTTCGGGCTCTTTTTGATTTATGCGATAAAAAAGAATGACTACCTGCGAGTAGTAGTCATTCTAATGGTTGTGGAGTTTTCTGAAGTGTTTATTTCTGGTTCCTGTATAATTTTTTTATTCAGGAACTATCTCTATAGTAATGTGAAAATATGCTTGTGTCAATGTTTTTTAGCAAGATTGCTAGGTAAAAAATACCACACTAGATAACGGGATAATTGGAGTAAATAAATGTGTTTTATGTCTTGAAACGATGTGCTAGATATGTTGATTTGTAATTCTGTAAATATCGGTTAGCAACTAACGACTAAATGTAGAAAGGGCTGTTTCTGGTGAATAGCTTAACAGAATTATCACTAGAAATTTTATCGTATGGTGCGGGGAGGTCTAACGTGTAAAGAATGCGGGGGCAAGGAAATCTGCACCTTAAGCTGGTGCTGGCAGCATAAATGTGGCGTCGGCAAAATAAAAATAATCCTATGCTTATCGTGTCCAAATGTTAGCGATTGGCTAAGGGGGCTCAGTCCAAGCTCTTCCGGTTTCATAGACAGGTTATAGAAGGCGATACTGAAACTGACGGTGACTATTTTTTTGGCAGACGAAGTTTGACGACTAGATATCAATCATTGGCGCTATTAGCCCAATAGATATTACGTATTTGCGTGTAAGTTGTGTTGTGTCTATTAAAAGGATTCTTATGAATTAAGTTGTTGAATTTTTGTTTTTGCAGCTAAAGTATATTGTTGCTTGCATGCACATAGCTCGACGTGCTGGGTTGTCTCTGATTCTGGTTTGTTGCTGGATTATTTTGCTGTAAATACGGTACATTGCAGGATAGATTATATAGTAGATTTTTCATCGCGTGGAATGGCATTAATATAATTTTTGCCATGCCGTATGTATAGTTGTCGCATTTCGGATGCCATAAAATGTACTCAAGATTTTGCTTAGTTTTTGTATAAACGTTAATTATATAAAGGATCTTTGAACACAAATAGTGTAATGAATTTTAATGAAAAATAGTTTGTATAAATGTATCGCAGTTAGCTGGTTGTTATAAGTTAAATTCGCAGTGTAGAGCCTGATATAGTGTTGTATTTTTTAGATTCGATATAATCTAAAGTCTATTTGTTGTAATAAATAATTAATAATAGCTTGATAAAATAGCTATCATTGTAATTATTACACTGTAGATAAAAACGCAACATTACAATAATAACAGAGGTACGTATAATAAAATAGTGAGCTGTAGTATAAATAACAATATTTATATTACGATAGATGTTGACTTTTTATCATTGATTTGCTATAGTGTGAGTAAGCTTTTAGAAAAACAAAAAAAGCAAAACAATACCAACCAAATAAGCCTACATAATAATCGACGGAAACTAGGTGGCGCCAAATAATTGTGGTTCCACCTAAGCTCCGCCTATTAAACAAAAGCGTTGAGCGCGCGATATGTGCGCGCATTACACACCTGATTAATCCTTGAGATTGCGATGTCAGTGACCATCAGGTGTGTGGTGCAGGTCCGCGCGATCGCAAGTCTTTTGCTCGCTAAGTGCGAGCGGTCAATCGGGCAAAAAGCAGTTGTTGCAGCGACCCTAATAGTTGTTTACAAAGGTGCTTCGTTATATTGTGACGCTGCTTTTGCCTCCTAGGTGTTATTATTTAAATCATGTATAAACGCTTAATTGCATTTTTGATGTTTTTGTCGTTAGTGGTGTTGCTAGCGATAACGCAGACGACCGCGCCGTCTAAAGTTGGTCCGGCTATTGTAGTCGTTGTGTTTATATTAATATATATTTTTCTTACTTGTACATTGACTCTCTTGCTTCTATTTATAAACAAGATTGCGAGTAAGTATAACTCTGAGCCGTCTAAGCGGAGTGCTGATGACATGTATACCTTAATGTATGGTGCAGTGTTAGCGTTGGCGCCGACTGTGATTGTTGCTGTGCAATCAATAGGACAAATTCAAGCAGGTACGTATGTATTAATTACGCTCTTTGTATTGTTGGCTCTTTTGTATGTTCGGCATCAGAAGCGTGTGAAGTGAGGATTGAGGCCTAGAAAAATTGTAAACGCATATGGTATAATTTACTTAATATGGAACCGGGTATAAGAGAACAAGTTCCTGTGCAGAGAGAGGTGCTGCCGCAGAATAGTTACGAGACACCTACTTTTGGCATAGATGGCGGTAATCTTGAGAAGCAAAATACTTCTAGAGAAGTGATGAATGCTGCTTCTGCAGAGGCTGTTGCTAATGCGGTTCCTCAAATTGTGCTACCTCAGCCAATTCCTATAGTTCAGCCAACCGTGGATCCTGGCGCTGCTCAGTCTGCGACATCTGATGACGTCGCAGCGCTGATAGCCAATGATGATGACCTTATTGAAAAGGAGTGGGTTGATAAAGCTAAGAAAATTATCGCAGAGACCAAAGACGACCCGTATCGTCGCGAGGTTGAGATTGGCAAACTTCAGATAGAATATATAAGGAAACGCTACGGGCGCGAAATAGGGAAAGTAGAGGATTAGGTAGTGTCTGGCGGCGGGATAGGCACTCTTGTAACATTGTTTGCAATAGCTTTGGTGATCGGGCTAGGGTCTTTTGTCGTGTTTATGGTCTATCGTAATACTCTTCGTGAGGCGAAGAACTATGAGCGCGGGCTTAAGATGGTGCCGATATTAATTCATCTGCCGCCAGCTAGCGATGATATTGTTAGCGACGGGCGTGATAAACGAGATTTGACGGAAGAAGTGTTGTCGCAAGCTCAGGTTATGTACAATATTATATCCAGTACTGCCACTAAAGGTTTTAAGAGCAAGATTTATGGGCAGAGGCATTTGTCGTTTGAAATAGTGGCTCGCGATGGCTTGGTGTTCTATTATGCTGTTGTACCTACGGTGCTCACCGAGGTAGTTCGCCAGGCAATTGCAGCAGCCTATCCATCGGCTCGGCTAGAAGAGGTGTCGGAGCATACTGTTTTTAGTAAGGTCGGTAAGATGAGCGGTACGATTGGTGGCGAGTTTACTCTGAGGAAGAACTTTGCTTATCCTATTGCAACATACATGGAATCTAAACGTGATGCGTCGCGCGCATTGCTGAATGCTTTATCAGCAGCGACTCGCGAAGATGGTATAGGTATCCAAATATTAATTCGTCCAGCTAATGAGCGATGGGCCAAGTCGGCAGTTTCTGTCTCTGAAAAAATCATAGAAGACAAAGACAAAAAAAAGACCGGACTTTCGGTGTTCTTCTCGCCGAGCGAAATTATGGAGTCTCTATGGAAACCGCCAGAGAGCGACGACAAAAAGCCAGAGGATAAAAAGCCGCTTAATTCTGTCGAACAGGCGACCGTTGATGCTATCCAAGAGAAAACTCGTTACCCAGGATACGAGGTACTGATACGGGCTGTTGTTTCGTCTAATACAGCAGCCCGTTCTCAGGTAATATTGAAAAATATTGTTGCAGCATTTGCATTATTTGATTCGCCGACGTTTAACGGATTTAAATTCACGTTAGCAAAAAACATTGAAGAACTAACTTCGTCTTATATTTTTCGTTTCTTCCCGCAGCAGGTTAATAAGAATATATTAAATAGCGTAGAGCTGGCGACAATTTTTCATTTGCCAGATCAGAATAGTATTCCAAGCTCGCAAGTCAAGCGCCAGATGAGTAAGCAAGTCGATGGACCGACGCAGGTGATGGAGACTGGTTTGCTGTTAGGATACAACGAATTTCGCGGTGTTAAGAAGCCGATTAGGCTCAGCGATAAAGACCGCCGGCGCCATATACATATTATTGGACAGACGGGTGTTGGTAAATCAGTTTTGCAGGAAAATCTAGCCTACCAAGATATGCTGGATGGGCGGGGTTTTGCTCTAGTTGATCCGCACGGGGACCTTGCGGAGCATTTGCTAGAAAAGGTGCCAAAGGAGCGCGTTGAAGACATTATTTATTTCAACCCAAGCGATATGGACAATCCGATTGGTCTGAATATGTTTGAGTTTGACCACCCAGACCAAAAAGACTTTTTGGTGCAAGAGGCTATCGGTATGCTTTATGGTTTGTATGACCCAGGACATACTGGTATCGTTGGTCCGCGTTTGGAGCATATATTCCGTAACTGCGCGCTGTTATTAATGAGCGATCCGGCGGGCGGTACTTTTGTCGATATACCGAAGCTCTTGGTTGATGATAGTTTCAGAAATAACAAGCTGAAATACGTTACCGACCAGCAGGTGTTAGATTTTTGGACAAAGGAGTTTCCGGCATCGCAGCGATCAAGCGAGGCAGGCGAGGTTATCAGCTGGGTTATTGCTAAATTTGGTCCGTTTATTAGCAATGATGCTATGCGTAATATTATTGGCCAGACAAAAAGCGGCTTTGACTTTCAAGACATTATGAATAATAACAAGATTTTGCTGGTGAACTTATCGAAAGGTAAATTAGGCGATCTTAATTCTAAATTGCTTGGTATTGTCTTTGTGATGAAGTTTCAGGCTGCAGCGATGGCGCGGGCCAAGATTCCAGAGGATGAGCGCAAAGATTTTACGCTGTATGTTGATGAGTTTCAGAACTTTGCGACTGATAGCTTCGAGACTATTTTGAGCGAGGCTCGCAAGTATCGATTGAGCTTGGTATTAGCTAACCAGTTCATGACGCAGTTGAAGGAAGAACTGCGCGAGGCTATTCTCGGTAACGTTGGTACAACTATCACTGGTCGGATTGGTATAACCGACGCAGAAATTATGGTTAAGCGCTATACACCAGTGTTTGATGCAGAAGATTTGACGAAATTGCCAAACTTTGAATCTGTCTGTGTCGCCCAGATTGAAGGTGTGCCGTCTGCGCCGTTTAGTATGGCATGGATTCCCCCGATGGGCCACCAAAATGCTCAGTTGGGCGATGCTTTGCGCAGACTGTCGGCTGCAAAATACGGACATCCGCGGGCTCAAGTTGAGCGTGAGATAGCGGCGCGTACTAGCATGAATCAATCTTCTGGAAATAATAAACAGTTGAAAAATACAGCTGGAGCCGCTGCTAGTACTCCTAATAAAATAGCACCGAGTAGTAGTTCATCTTTTTTGGATGAATGGTTAGCGAAACGCAAGCAAGTAACCGGTAGAAATAGCACTACGCCGCGTCCAGTATCTTCGCCGCTACCAGCTAATACTAAACCGCCGATGTCTTCGACTGGCAATGCAGTGGCCGCTGGACCCGCTCAATCTCAAGATTATACTGACGCTTATTCTCGTGCTTCTAGCAGTACCTTGCCAGCTCAGTCGCAGCTACAACAGATTCCGCAGCAGCCGTCTCGAAATAATCCAATAAATTTGACACAGTCACAGCTTGGTGCAGTACCGCCAGCAGTTACTGTACCGCCGCAAGTTGGTGAGTCTCCTAATGTTAATTCTGTCACGCAAAGTGTTAATTTGCCGACAGAGCCAATTGCAGATAATGGTCCGATTTCGACACCACAACAGCCTGCTAGTAATACTCTAAATATGCGCGACAGCGACAATAGCGGCGAAGTTTCGATAAAATTACGTTAGTTGGCAAAAGCTACTTGGATTTACCGAATATTAGAACGCGAATGTAATCGTAAATCAAGCCGATAACCCACCCTAAGACAAAGGTGGCAATGGTCTCTGTGCCAGATAGCGAATATCCGAAGTGCTTAGCGACTAAATATATACCAGCTGTAAGGATAAAAGCTGCAGCCGACCCTGACAATATGGCATTGGGACGTGCTACAGTATTACCAATCACTTCGCTGCTCTTTTCGACGGCGGGGTTATGAATAACTTTACTGAAAGTTCTGCTGGCAGGTGACATTTCGGATTGAATCTCGGTCATAGTCTTGTCGAAGGCGGCTTTGCGCTCTTGTTTAGAGGTAGGGCCGCGGCGTTTCTTCTCTGGACTGACTTCATTAGTTTTTATTTTGTTTTCTTTACGTTCTTGGGCGATTTCTCTAGCTTGGTTTAAGGCTTCATGGCGTGCTTTTTTCAGCTGTTCCTGAGAGGCTTCAGAGCTAGCTTCTTTCTCTGTTTTATTTTTAGCGTTAATATTCTCTTGAGTTTTCCGATGGATTACTTCAGAGCTAGTGTACTGCTCTTTATGCTTATCACTAAGTGATGGTATTTTTTCATTATTCATTGATAGCTACCTCATCTTTGTTTATATAATCTTATAATTTATATAGTACCTGAGTTAAAGTCTCGACGAATTAAGCGGACTTCCTTTTTCAGCTGACGCGATCGTGCGTAGAAGAATGCGACAACAGCGAAGGTGATTCCAGCAAATAGCATGTTTTCGCCAGGTCCAGTGTGTGGAAGTTGAGCAACAGTTTGTTCAATTGCTTGCTTTTGTGCCGGACAGTCTACATTAATGGTTACGGAATTGCCGAAAGTATTGGTCATCTTGCAATCGTATGAATTAGGGTTGCCGGTGCCAGTGGCTTTTGGTGAGATCGTGCTTTGGAGCTTCACGCTGAATACGCGAGTTTGAGTTTCACCAGGGTTTAGCGTGACTTTTGGCCATACCAATAGAGTTTCTGTGTCTTGGCTGCCAGAGGTGTCCTTGGTTAAGGTAGCTCCTCCTTTGTTCTCTAGCGAAGAATATTGGAGGACGTCAGCGAGATTCTCGGTGATGGTGTAATCGGTAGCTTTCAATCCTTTGTTGGTAACAGTAATTTTGTAAATAATTTGATCGGACGCCTTGGCGGTAGTTGTCGAAGCATCGGCGTTGCCTTGCGAGGTGTTTTGGGCGGTTTTTGTTTGAATGATATCTTCTTTACACTTAGCATCTTTTATCCACAAAGTTGTGTCGCCTGGGCATGGTTGACAGTTAGGATCTGTGGCAAGCAAGGCAGGATTTTGCGGACACTTAGCTGGCTCTACAATCTGAAATTCCTTGGTACAGCTATCACTGGTACGGTCGCCTAGAGATGTTTTCAAGATAGCTTTAACTGTATATTTACCAGCTTCAGTTTCTTTGTCGGTGACAGTTCGAGTCTTGCTTTCGATGGTTTTTAATTGTTTACCATCTCGATAGACAACAAATCTATAACCGGTAATTGAAGCGCCATTGCTGGTGTTGCCGGAGGCGGTGTATTGGTAGGTATTCTTGTTGTTAACGATTGCTAGCGACGAACATACTGCGACAGGGTCAGCTTTGCACCTCGGGTCGTTCGCAGGCAGGTTAGTCTTGCCGGGGACAGTACACATTGGAGTGTAGCAATTTGGATAGGTCCCTGATTGTCCAGGAGGGCAAGCGGGAGCTGGCGGGACGGTTAGTGTAATTAGATTACCGCAGCTGCGCATAATTCCGAACCACATTCCTGTCTTTGATGAACGAGCTACGTAAGCTGAATAAGCGCCTGAATTACCCCAAAGCCGCTGCGGTCTGTAGTAAAACGTTCGCGTACCACCGCCAGTTTTTACGGTGTAGCCGCCTTCACCTTGGCTTGCGCCGAATACAGGTTTCATACCCCAAGAATATAAGCCTTCGTTGCTCCTGTGATACTCCAAATTATTACCAGCTTGGTCAATATCGCTGCGAGAAATGCCGACGGCATCGTAGAGGTCTCGGATATTGTTGACGTTGCTGTCATAGGTGCTTAGCAAGGCTTGCTTACTCCATACGCCGCCATAAACCATATCAGTAGCGTCGGCAGCGGTAGCTGGCTCTGGTGCCTGAAATACGGCAAAAAACTGTACAACGAGTGCAAAAGCTGTAAAAATAAGTCCTAATCTGCGCACCGATTCTTCTTTGCGCAACCGTTTTGCATAAAAACCTAATTGTCCGACTAATGCGGGGCTAAAGGCGAGATTTGATACTAGCTTTCTAAACATTTTGCTTACCTTTTTGTGTTATTTTGAGATATATCTTCCTCTCTTTTATAATATCATACTTATGGCAACCGCAGCAATACCTTGAATGAACAATTTTTTTTATGGTATAATGTGGGTATTAATAGACAAGCTGAGTGACTGTAAATAGGGAGTGATTTCGTTATGAGTAAACAAAAAAATGATGGTTCGTATGATAGTTCGCAGATCCAAGTTCTTGAAGGTCTCGAACCAGTACGCAAACGTCCAGGAATGTATATTGGCAGCACGGGATATGATGGTATACACCATTTAATTAAAGAAATCGCCGACAACTCGGTAGACGAAGCTATAGCTGGTTATGGGTCGCGAGTTGATGTGAGATTGTTGGCGGATGGCGGCGTGACAGTAACTGATAATGGTCGCGGTATTCCAGTAGATAAGCACCCTAAGACTGGCATTAGTACGCTTGAGACAGTCCTGACTGTGTTGCATGCTGGCGGTAAATTCGGCGGCGGCGGCTACAAGGTGTCAAGCGGTTTACATGGTGTTGGTTCTAGCGTGGTTAATGCTCTATCTACTAAGCTGATTGCTGAAGTTGTTAGGAGCGGTATGCTATATCGTATCGAATTTTCTCGCGGTAAAACTGTGGCACCGCTCAAGAAAATAGGAAAAACTGATCGGCCAGATGGCACCTGTATCACGTTCTATCCAGATGCTGAAATCTTTAAGGAGACAATTAAATTTGATTATAAATGGGTGGTAAATTATTTACGCCATCAGGCATATCTAACTAAAGGTGTTTATACCTCTGTTTATGATGAGCGTACTCGCGAGCGCCAGGCATTCTACTTCGAGGGTGGTATCAAGAGTTATGTCAAGAATTTGAATAAGGGTAAAGATGTGCTTGGCGATGAGATATTCTATGTCGATAAGCAAGTCAGCGACTCGGTTGTCGAAATAGCAGTACAATACAACGATTCCTACATCGAAACCGTTAAGCCGTTTGCAAATAACGTTTTGACACCAGATGGCGGCACGCATTTGGTCGGATTTAGGTCAGCGCTTACCAGGGTGATTAATGATTATGCCCGTAAAAATAACTTGCTCAAAGAAAAAGAAGATAATTTGACTGGCGATGATATCCGCGAGGGTTTGACAGCGGTGATATTAGTAAAATTGCCAGATCCGCAGTTTGAGGGCCAGACTAAAAATAAACTAGGTAATCCAGAGGTGCGTCGCTATGTCGAGCAAGTAATGAACGAATATTTCGTATATTATCTAGAGGAAAATCCAGCTATTGCTAAAAAAATTATCAATAAAGCCTTGTTGGCGGCGCGAGCACGCAAGGCAGCGCGGGCAGCGCGGGATAATGTAATTCGCAAAGGAGCGCTTGACGGCGCTAGTTTGCCTGGCAAATTAGCTGATTGTTCTAGTAAAGATCCGTCGGAATGCGAATTGTATATAGTTGAGGGAGATTCGGCTGGCGGTTCAGCAAAAACTGGCCGCGATAGCCGTACGCAGGCGATTTTGCCTCTGCGCGGTAAAGTGCTCAATACCGAGCGGGCTCGCTTAGACAAAATGTATGCCAATCGAGAGATCTTGAGCTTGATCAAAGGAGTAGGTGTAGGTATTGGCGATGCTTTTGATATTCGCGGATTGCGCTATCATAGAATTATCATCATGACTGATGCCGATGTCGATGGTAGCCACATCGCGACGCTGCTAATGACGTTTTTCTTCCGCTATATGCGGCCAGTTGTGGAAGGCGGGCACATATATCTAGCTAAACCGCCACTGTTTAAGCTGAAATTGTCTCAAAGCAAACAAGAGTATTTATATAATGAGGAGGCGCTTGAAGCGCGGTACGATGAGCTAATTGCGGCACGCAAAGAGAAGGGTGTTCAGATTGATTTAAACGATTCGCGGGCAAAACAAGCTGGCCTGAGCGAGTCGGCCCTACAACGCTATAAGGGTCTCGGTGAAATGGATGCTAGTCAACTCTGGGAAACGACTATGAACCCGGAAAATAGAGTGCTGGTACAGGTTAAGCTCGAGGATGCTGAGCGCGCTGATGTTATCTTTACGAAGTTAATGGGCGATGATGTCGAAGTGCGCAAGAATTTTATTCAAGCTAATGCTAATAAAGTCAGTCTTGATGAGCTAGATGTGTAAATGGACGAGAAGAAGGATAGGAATATGAAACCAGAGTCAAAAAAACCAGTCGAAGGCGAGATTATCGAGCAGACTAACGACGTTAGCCATTCAAAGTCTGTCGAGATTCGAACAGTAGAAGATGTTATGGAGGATAGCTTTATCCGGTATTCAATGTCGGTCATCGTTGACCGTGCTTTACCGGACGTACGCGATGGTATGAAGCCAGTTCATCGCCGTATTGTGTACGTAATGGACAAAATGGGTATCGGGCCGACAGCTAAGACCGTGAAAAGCGCGCAGATTGTCGGTGAAGTGATGGGTAAATACCATCCGCATGGCGATAGTTCGATTTATGATGCGATGGTACGTATGGCTCAAGATTGGGTGGAGCGCTATCCGTTGGTTCAGGGCCAAGGTAACTTTGGTTCAATGGACGGCGACCCGCCAGCAGCTATGCGTTATACTGAAGCAAAAATGACTCGGGTGTCAGAGTCGCTTTTGGCAGATATTGATAAAGAGACGGTTGATTTTCGCGATACATATGATTCTACGCGCCAAGAACCGATTGTTTTGCCTGCTAAATTGCCGAATTTACTGTTGAATGGGCAAGTTGGTATTGCTGTTGGTATGGCAACTAATATTCCGACGCATAATCTAGGCGAGGTGGTTGATGCAACGGTTACACTGATTGATAATCCGGAAGCAACGCTTGATGACCTTATGAAGTGTATCAAGGGGCCAGATTTCCCAACTGGCGCGGTGGTTTATGGCGGCGCGCCGATGCGCCAAGCTTATGCGACCGGCCGCGGCAGTGTGACGATACGGGCGGTGGCAAACATTGAAGAAACCAAACGCGGCCGTCATCAAATTATAGTTTCTGAGATGCCTTATGGTGTGAATAAAGCAACGCTTATCGAAAAAATTGCCGATTTGGTGCACGAGAAAAAGATTACGGCGATTAGCGCTTTGCGCGATGAGTCGGCTCGCGGTAATGTGCGAGTAGTTATTGAGCTCAAAAAAGACTCTTATCCGAAGAAAGTACTTAACCAATTATACAAATTGACGGCGTTACAGACTAACTTCCATTACAATATGCTAGCTTTGGTGCCGAGTGCTGACGATGCGACACGTCTGCAGCCGCGCGTTTTGGGTTTGCATGATATTCTGAATGAGTTTATCAAACATCGCCGCCAAGTGGTACGCCGCCGCACAGAGTACGAGCTACGCAAGGCTAAGGAGCGAGCGCATATCCTGGAAGGTTACAAAATTGCACTGGACAATATCGACGAGGTAATTAGAATCATCCGGGCTAGCAAGACGCAAGATGAAGCCGAAAAGGCGCTCATCGAAAAGTTCTCGCTGAGCGTTATCCAGGCCAAGGCGATTCTAGCAATGCAATTGCGCCGGCTGACGGGTCTAGAACGCGAAGCTATCGAGAATGAGCTAGCTGAGTTGATGAAAAAGATCGCGTATTTTGAAAAAGTTTTGGCTGACGAAAACGAAATTCTTCGCATCATCAAAGAGGAGTTGCTAGAAATTAAAGATAAATACGGCGATGACCGTTGTAGTAAAATTATCAACACCGAAGTCGGTAAGTTTAGCGATGAAGAACTAATCCCAGAAGAGGATACTGTTGTACTGTTGACAACGGAAAATTACATCAAACGCACCTTGGCCAGCGATTATCGCCGTCAAAACCGCGGCGGCAAGGGTAAACGCGGTATGACCACTAAAGAAGAAGACGTTATTGATCAGCTAGTACCAGCTGGAACACATGATTGGCTGTTGTTTTTCACGAACAGGGGTAGAGTGTTTCGTCTGAAGGCCTACGAGGTGCCGGCAGCTAGCTTAGCGGCGAAGGGAGTAGCGGCGGTCAATTTATTGCAGCTGCAGCCAGAGGAAAAAATTACTTCAATTATCAATCTAGCTAAAGATGTAAATGTTGATGAAGGCTATCTATTTATGGCGACAACCAAGGGTACAGTCAAGAAGACAGCGATTGCCGACTATTCAAATATTCGCACCAATGGTTTAATTGCTATTAATTTGGATGAAGGCGATGAGTTGCGTTGGATCAAGCAAACTACTGGCAAGAACGATGTGATTATCTCGACTTCAGCTGGACAAGCGGTTCGTTTTAGTGAGGAGGAGTGTCGTCCGATGGGACGTGCTGCTCGCGGTGTGCGTGGTGTGCGACTACGAACGGACGATAGTGTTGTAGGTATGGATATTGTAACTTCAGCTGATCAAAAATTGCTGGTGATGAGCGCAAACGGGTTCGGCAAAGTAACCAAGGTAGCTAATTTTCCGAGTCACCGCCGCGGCGGCGTTGGTGTGAAGGCTGCTGTTGTTACGGCAAAAACTGGTCCGATAGTTGCTGTTCAAACGCTTGAGAAGGATGCGATTGAGGCAATTATGATTAGTCAAAATGGACAGACTATCCGAGTGTCGCTTGACGATATTCCAGCACTTGGCCGTACTACTCAGGGTGTTCGAGTGATGCGTATTAATGACGGAGATACAGTTTCGTCAATGGGGATTATACGTGATACAGACGAAGGAGAAAAATAGCGGATGGTAGTATCCCCTTATATAATAGCTTTTGCTGTCGGTTGGGCTATGGCGCAGTGTGGTAAGTATGTCGTTGCTGCTATTAAGATGCGTACCTTGAAAGTGTTTGATCATCTGTACATATCGGGAAATATGCCAAGCGCTCATAGTGCTACGATGATGTCGCTAGTATCGATTATCGGTTTGAAAGACGGAGTCGGCAGTGGTTTGTTTGGTTTGGCATTAGCTCTAGCAGCGATTGTGATGTACGACGCATTGATGGTACGGCGATCTGTTGGCGAGCAGGGCGAGGCTATCAAGCAAGTTATTGATATCTCGAAATTTGATGTATCAAAGCCGCGTAGCGCTAAGGGGCATACCCCTTTGGAAGTGGTAGTCGGTGCTGTAATTGGCTTGCTAGCGGGTATCGTTGTGTTTTTAGCTACAAAAAACTAGCGATAAGGTGTTGACTTGATTAGGTTAGAGCGCTACAATAGTGAACAGTCTGGTTGCGAGAGGTAAACTTACAAATTGCATCTTAGCAGTCAGGTTAAGTAATTTAACAATTTGATTGTGCAATTATCATCGTCAGTCTATTTTTGAGTAGACGCTTCAAATGAAGCATCTTTATGGAGAGTTTGATCCTGGCTCAGGATGAACGCTGGCGGCGTGCCTAACACATGCAAGTCGAGCGGCAGCGCGAGTAGTTTACTACTTGGCGGCGAGCGGCGAACGGCTGAGTAACGCGTGGGAATTTGCCCCAAAGTGAGGAATAACTGCCCGAAAGGGTGGCTAATGCCGCATATGATCTTCGGATTAAAGGATTTATCCGCTTTGGGAGAAGCCCGCGTCGGATTAGGTAGTTGGTGAGGTAATGGCTCACCAAGCCGACGATCCGTAGCTGGTCTGAGAGGATGACCAGCCAGACTGGAACTGAGACACGGTCCAGACTCCTACGGGAGGCAGCAGTGAGGAATCTTCCACAATGGGCGAAAGCCTGATGGAGCAACGCCGCGTGCAGGATGAAGGCCTTCGGGTTGTAAACTGCTTTTATGATTGAGGAATTTGACAGTAGATCATGAATAAGGATCGGCTAACTACGTGCCAGCAGCCGCGGTCATACGTAGGATCCGAGCGTTATCCGGAGTGACTGGGCGTAAAGAGTTGCGTAGGCGGTTTGTTAAGTGAATAGTGAAATCTGGTGGCTCAACCATACAGGCTATTATTCAAACTGGCAAACTCGAGAGTGGTAGAGGTCACTGGAATTTCTTGTGTAGGAGTGAAATCCGTAGATATAAGAAGGAACACCGATGGCGTAGGCAGGTGACTGGACCATTTCTGACGCTAAGGCACGAAAGCGTGGGGAGCGAACCGGATTAGATACCCGGGTAGTCCACGCCGTAAACGATGGATACTGGCTGTTGGAGGTATCGACCCCTTCAGTAGCGAAGCTAACGCGTTAAGTATCCCGCCTGTGGAGTACGGCCGCAAGGCTAAAACATAAAGGAATTGACGGGGACCCGCACAAGCGGTGGATCGTGTTCTTTAATTCGATGCTAAACGAAGAACCTTACCAGGGCTTGACATCCAGGGAATTTTTGGGAAACCAATTAGTGCCTTTTGGAACCCTGTGACAGGTGATGCATGGCCGTCGTCAGCTCGTGTCGTGAGATGTTTGGTTAAGTCCATCAACGAGCGCAACCCTTGCAACTAGTTGGATTTTTCTAGTTGGACTGCTTCGGTAACGGAGAGGAAGGAGGGGATGATGTCAGGTCAGTATTTCCCTTACGTCCTGGGCTAGAAACACGATACAATGGCTAGTACAATGCGCAGCGAAGCCGCGAGGTGAAGCAAATCGCATCAAAGCTAGTCCCAGTTCGGATTGGAGGCTGAAACTCGCCTCCATGAAGTCGGAATCGCTAGTAATCGCAGATCAGCAAGTTGCGGTGAATACGTTCCCGGGTCTTGTACACACCGCCCGTCAAACCATGAAAGTGACCAACACCCGAAGTCCGATTCGTCGGCCTAAGGTGGGGGGCATGATTGGGGTTAAGTCGTAACAAGGTATCCGTACCGGAAGGTGCGGATGGATTACCTCCTTTCTAGGGAGAGTTATGCCAAAGGCTCGAGAAATCAGCCTTTGAAGCTAGGTCGGTCTTTTCGAAAGTTTTAGTAAATTTCGCTTTCGGATTCAGCCCTTAGGGGCAAGGCTAAAATTTACCACAGATTGAGATAGATTGCACAATCAAGTTGTTAAGCCATGTATGACCCCTGTTAGCAGGGGTCTTTTGGTTTTTCGGTGATATAAATGCTGTATACTTAAGATTAAGACCATGGCTGTACAAAAGAAGAGTATTATAGTAATCGCGATTATTAGCACTTTAGCTATATCAATTGCCGTTTTGGCGTCGAGGATGCGACCGAGCAGCGTAACTAAAGACACTCAAGCTAGTAGCGCCAAGTCAGAAATAGCGAATGATTCCAAAAAAGATCAGCCGGATCATAATGCAAGGAAAGAGTCCCAGACAAGCAACAACCAAGCTTCACAGGCAAATTCGCCAAAAGAAGTAGAGAAATTATATGGCATTCCTATTGGCAAGAGGAATAAATTAAACGTGACGACACAAATTCAGCAGCGTTGGAACTTTTGTGCGCCAGCTACAGTAAGTATGATGCTAGCTTCAAGAGGCAAAATTGTAGATCAATTTACGCTTGCTAGAGAGATGGGAACCTATGAACCTTTTGGCACGCATAATCGAGATGCCATAAGAATACTTAACAAACATATGTTCGGTTATGAGTTTCCTCAAACTAATCAAGCTGGCTATCGGATTGAAACGGTGAGGGAAATTAATAGCGCATCAATTGAACTATTTAAACAGAGGCTCATAAAGAATACTCAAGACGGATATCCAATGTATTATACTTTTAATCCTGGCAAAATATACCCTGGAATAGCAAACGCTGAACATAATGTTGCTGGCGCGGGCTATATTGCTACGCCAGACAATAAAGATGTTGCGCTGGTTTATTATGTAGATCCGTACTATAAATTTCAGGATCCGATTTATGGTGGTTTAAAAGTTGTTACTCCAGAAGAGTTGTTGAACGCGATGGTCGGCGTGAGCGAGCCTGATTATGCATGGTGATAGAACACAAAATGCGCAATTAATTAGCCGCTAAGCACAAAGCTTGCTAGCGACAGCAACAGATTACGTTTACGCTAGCTATTCTCGCGAGATGCCGCTGAAGAATAAACTGAAGAATAATTTTAGCAAAAGTGTATGCAGATTAAGCATAACGACAAATCCTAGTGCGCAGGCTATTAGTCCGCATAGACGGTAGCGCTCGTAGCTGCCGACGCCGCTGCCAAAGTTGTCAGCAATTTGTTGATACCAGACTGTCAAGGCAGCGCCGCAGATTAGAATTATTATACCGATGAGAAATGAAAACCAACTAAATTCGTATACCATACCTAATATTATACACTTGATAATCGCGTAATCATAGTGTAAAATGTACACAGTTAATGGTTTGTTAACAATTTAATGGGGATATAGCTCAGTTGATTAGAGCACCTGCTTTGCAAGCAGGGGGTCCAGGGTTTGAGTCCCTGTATCTCCACCATTATAAGCATGGGGTGGACTGGGCTTTTGGTCCAGGACACTCCACCAAAATATGGGCGATTAGCTCAGCTGGTTAGAGCGCGTCACTGATAATGACGAGGTCGGAGGTTCAAGTCCCTCATCGCCCACCATGGTTTTAGCTGAAAAGTAGGATTGTTTGCGGGCGGCTAGCTCAGTTGGCTAGAGCATCTCGTTTACACCGAGAGGGTCGGGGGTTCGAGTCCCTCGCCGCCCACCATTAGACTTGCCGGTAGGCAAGTTTTTATTTTGTGTAATTTTTTGTAAATTCGGTATTGTAATTGGACGGGATAGCTGCTATAATCAACTGTCAGTTAGCTGATGTTCAGTAATGAACCAATGGCAAAGATCGACGGCATATGTGCGAGATTGTGGTCGAAAAAACATCAATTTTGCTTGCATGACAGTGTAGACAAATCAGTCTGGCAGTGTTATGATGAGTAAAGTCTAATCCACCACGTCTTGAACGCAGACGAGTGTCATCAACTTCTAGTTGATGCGACGAAATGTGCGTTCAAGTTTATAGAAACGAGACGGACGCAGGCTGCTTAACAATTCAGTGATGTAAAAGAAAGATTGACGGCAAGTGATTGCATAGCAGTTGCGGATATACCGGCCAAATAATAGCGAGCTATTAATTCAGGAGGGTAGATTATCGTTTGCGGATAGCAATTACTAGTTAAGTCAATGCATAAAAAGGTACTCAAGGGCACTAAATGGATGCCTAGACGTATATTACCGATGAAGGACGTGGAAGACTGCGATAAGCTTC
>CAUUYA010000003.1:0-138051 GCA_963549275.1 uncultured Candidatus Saccharibacteria bacterium | reverse complement strand
CTATCTCTACATATATTGCCGTAAAAGCAAGCAAGAAACAAAAAGCTCAGCAAGAAAAAGACGCTAAAACTAAAAAGGTAGAACCAAACAGCCCCGCAGCAAGCACCAGCGAACTCCGCGCCGAACTGGATGATTTGAAGAAGCGAGTCGTAGCGCTTGAGAAGAAATAGCCAGATAATCCCCGCTCATTTCACATTCCCTTCACACACCCCTGCTACACTGACATAGAATCAAGAAAGGAGATCTATGTCATTTTTGCAACGTGCCTGGTTGTATATCACCAGGAAAAAACTCAAAACGCTGATTTTGCTGGCGATTTTGCTGTGTATGTCGACGATCATGCTGAGCGGATTTGCTATCAAGCATTCGACCGACGCGGCAGCGCAGTCGCTCGACAAAACGCTCAAGGCCGGCTTCACGCTGGGCAATAATCCGCGCACCAATCCGGGAACAGCCCGCGGTTCGGGAACGGTATCAAACAAAGACATCGACGCAGTGAAGAACCTGGAGGGCGTGACGGATTATGTCAAGCGCCAGAACGCCACGGTCGATTTTATCAATACCAAACTAGTGCCACTGCCGAGTGGCGGCAGCGGCTATGATGCCGAGAAAGACAAACAGTTTGGCAACGCCGCCACCATCATCGGCGTCAATAAATCTGAGTCCGAGAAGAAGTTCCGGGCCGAGTCGCTCAAGCTCATCGCTGGCCGGCACATCACCGAGAACGATTCACGCAAGATTTTGGTGCACGAAGACTTCGCCAAGGCTAATAACCTGAAGCTGGGCAGCAAAATTAAGCTGAAAGCCAATCAGTACGACACCGACAACGAGCATCCATCCAAGGACGAGGTGGAAGTGGAAATCGTCGGTATATTTAACGGCAAAAACCCAAAGCAGGCGACGTACCAGGTGGAGCTGTTCGAGAATTTGTTCCTGACTGATCTTACGACAACCCGCCAATTGAACGCCTATACCGAGCAGAATGAGATTTACCAGGACGCTACGTTCTTCACCAAAGGCACCAAGCAGCTGGACGAGGTGATGGCGCGGGCAAATAAATTGTCGGTCAATTGGCAAAAGTATCAATTGAATAAGAATAGCCAGGAACTGGCTGGCGTGACTGGTGCGGTAAACGGTGTGTACGGTCTGATTGACGGCATGCTGTGGGCAACGGCGCTGGTCAGCGTCGCAGTGATCGGCATGGTGCTGTACTTGTGGATGAATGAGCGCAAGCGTGAGGCGGGCGTACTCTTGGCGACGGGTGTGCCGCAGTCAAAGATTGTGCTGCAATACATCGCTGAGCTGGCGATGATCGCGGTACTGAGCTTCGGTGCGTCGTACTTTACCGCAGGGCTGATTGCTCAGCAAATGGGCGATCATGTGGTGTCGCAGGCAGCGCAGAATGCCACACGTCAAGCTGGCAGTTCCCTCAACGGTGCATCACTTGGTGCTGACGCTGATTCGGTGACGTCATCACGCACGCTGGATAAGGTGACGGTTGGTGTGCAACCGGCGGATCTGCTGGCGGTGTGGGGCGCTGGACTGGCGGTGATTATCATTGCAGTGCTGCTGGCTTCGCGGCCGATTACCCAATCAACGCCAAAAGAATTACTAACCGAAGTGGACTAGGGGCGAATGATGACGATTATCAAACGAGCCTGGACGGCTGTGACGCGTAAGCGGCGTCGCAGCCTGACCATCGCCCTGATCATGACGCTGATTTTCACGCTGCTGATCGGCACGCTGACGGTGCAGCAGACGATGGCGCAGCTGAAGCAATCGGTCGAGCGTAACATCCGCGCTGGCTTTAATATCGCCAGCAAGCAACCGTCTGGCGAGGTGCCGATGGACATCGCGCAGCGGGTGCAGCGCCTGGACAAGGTCAAAACACATAATTTCCAATCAGAAACTACCGCGGGACTGCCGGGCAAGCAGTTGGTTGACGTGGCAGGCAGTGGCGTGCAGCTGGACTCTGGGATTGCTGGCGAGGCTAAAGTAACGGGTGTGACACAGAGCGATCTGCTCGGCGAGTTCACCGGTAAATTTTACCAACTAGAGCAGGGTAGGCACCTGACCGAGCATGATCAAAACGCGGCGCTGATTCACAAAACCTTCGCTGAGAAAAATAATATCAAGCCAGGCGATAAGCTGGACATCACCAAAGACGGCCGGCGCGTGACGGTAACTGTCGCAGGAATCTTCAGCGGTAAAGGCGAAAAGCCGGCGGTCTTGCAGTCCGACATGGCGGAGAATCATCTCATCACCAACTTGGCTGCGGCGCAGCAGCTGACAGGTAGCCAGCAGTTGACTCGAGCGACGTATTTCGCCGAAAATCCACATCAGCTGAAGTCGCTAACAGATCGTGTCAAAAGCCTACCAAACGTCGATTGGAAAAAATTTAGCCTGACTGACAACGAGGTAGCCTTTGCCGGGGTTCTCCAAAACATCGCTGGCATTCAAAACATTTTGACGATTGCCACCATTGGCGCAGCCGCGGCGGGGCTGGCTGTGCTGTCGCTAGTATTGGTGTTCTGGGTGCGCGGCCGCTTGCATGAAATTGGTATCTTGCTGTCCATCGGCACGTCGAAGCGGCAGATTATCGGGCAATTCCTGGCGGAGCTGGCGATTATCGCTCTAGTTAGTTCGGTGTTCGCGCTCGCCATCGGTTCGGTCGCCTCATCGCAAATTTCTACCGCTCTCACGGCGCAAACCGACCAAAACCAGCGCACAGAAAAGACCGTGGTGCACGCCGCGCCAGTGGCGACCTACCTAGAGGCCTTCGCCTTTGGCTACGTAGTCGTTCTGCTATCAGCCATCGCTGCCACCGCGCCAATCATGCGCCAATCACCAAAGCAAATTTTAGCAAAATTAAGTTAGGAGTTATTATGTCAATACTTACGTTACGCGATATCATTTACTCATACGCTGACGGCACCAGTAATGTGCTCAACGGCATCAATTATCAATTTGAAAAGGGCAAGTTCTACGCTATCGTCGGTAGTTCTGGTGCCGGTAAATCGACACTGCTGGGGCTGCTAGCAGGGCTGGATACACCGACCGACGGGCAGATTTTGTTTGATGATCAAGACATCGCCGAGCAGGGTTATTCGCACCATCGCAAGCACAATATCTCGCTAGTGTTTCAGAATTATAACCTGATCGATTATCTGACGCCGCTGGAAAACTTGAAATTGGTTAATCCTAAGGCTACCAACGAAACGTTGCATGCCATGGGCCTGGACGACGATCACATTCACCGCAACGTCATGAAGCTTTCTGGCGGACAGCAACAGCGCGTAGCGATCGGCCGAGCCCTCGTCTCACATGCACCGATCGTCTTGGCGGACGAGCCGACCGGCAACCTGGACGAAACCACCGCTGCTGACATCATCGACATCCTGCGCCGGGCCGCCCACGAAAACGACAAATGCGTCATCGTCGTCACTCACAGCAAGCAGCTGGCTAAGCAGGCGGATGTGGTGTTGAAGCTGAAGGATAAGAAACTGAAAGCATAAAAATAGCTTCCAAAAAATACATGTTTTAAATATAGCTCGAAAGAGCTATATTTTATAGCTCCTAACCAAAAGCAGGGCTAGTGAGTATATAATTATTAGCATAATGAGAGTTAATTATTTGCAATTATCAAATATCCTGAGCTTCAAATATGAGGAGGACATAAACAACGCTTTTAAGATTGAATTTGACCCAGACCTTAACATTATTATTGGCGAAAACGGATCTGGCAAGTCAACGGTTTTAGAGGCTATGAATTTTGTGTTCACAAGAATCCTATTTAGGCATTGTGAAGTTGACGAGTATAAATTTTTATTGTCAGCAGCAAATCGAAAGGATGCTCTCGAAGTAGACGATCCGCCTAATTGCACGGGTTTTCGACTTCAGTCCAACTGGGATTCGGATTCGAAATCACAAAAAATAAGAATATCAACTACACTTGATAATATTGATAGGACTAACATAAATCACATAGCAGACAACTATGGTCATATAAAAAACATATTGGGATCATATTCTCATATAAATACCCCTGAAGACTTTGCACCCATAGACAATGACATGGATATTGATATAGATATTACGTTTAATCACAAAGAGGATGTATGCGATACCGTTTATATTAGCTCAGTTCCAACTCATGTACAGTTTTATCTTGAATACTATCAAGCGATTAACGAAGCTATTGCAATATACAATAATGAGCATACCGATCATATGGCACCTCTCGGAAATTCTTTCTCTATATTGTCTGCTTTTCGTAATTATGATACTTTTGCCCTGCAAACTTCTTTACAATCTGATCCCGCAAGTCAATTACGAAATATAAAACGCAGTTCTTCTTATCGCAGTAATAACGACCAATCTGGCATTGAGCCATTGATATTTAATATTGTAAAACTAAAACTTGGTGAAAAACACCTTAGGCTAATACAGGAAGGTAAAAATATCGACGACGCCACTGTCGCTATAAACATCCTGCCGCTGATTACAAATATAAATGAAAGGCTCAAATTATTAAATCTAAAGCTTTCTATAAAACCGACAAATATACGAACGTGGTCGTACGAATTTAGATTCCGTGATATAAAAAATGACCGAGAGCTGGGTGACATAAACAGTCTTAGCGCTGGACAAAAATCGATTATACACTTGATATTTGAGGCGTACGGTCGAGATGATGTAAATGGTGGTCTTATTATTATTATTGAGCCAGAGATTCATTTACACTATCAGTTCCAATCTAAATATCTAAAAATACTTAAAGATTTAGCAAAAGAACAAAAAATTCAGTGCATTCTTGTAACACATTCCGAGGGATTCATAAGCGACGACACGATAAAATACATAAAACGGTTCTCTCTAAATGAAGAGCATAATTCCGTAATGTATGCGCCTGAAATAACAGAAGACCAGAAGGGTCTTATAAAAATATTAAATAATACGCAGGCGGCGCGGGTATTATTCTTAAACAAGGTATTATTGGTTGAGGGTCAAGATGATGAATATTTCTTTAGAGATGTCGTAAAAAGATTACAGCCAGAGTTCAGTCAAAATATCACTATATATGGAGTAAACGGTAAAGATAATATATCATCAGCAAATTCCCTTTCGTTCAAGGACTTTTTTGAGTCCTTTGGACTAAAAGTATATTTTATTAAAGATTTAGATGCTACAGGGAAAGATATTTATGAAAATAAAGAGCAGAGATCATTAAAGACAGATGAAGAGAATAATAGGTATAGAGAAGAGCATCTTGATGTAGATGAGAAAATAGAATCAAGATATCCATTTGGTGAATTTTATCTGAAGAAAGGAGCTGTTGAACAGTATACCGGAAAACTAAAAGGCATCGAGCATGTAATTGATTTTTGTGAAAATGAGATGGACAATTTTCTAAAAAGCGATGACGAGAAAGCGAAAGAAATTTATAAAATTATAGGTTTAATCGCAGGAGAGGATGACGATTCCGTACATTAGTAATATGATGTATATAGGTTAGTATAAGAATAACGCCCTAAGAATGACACAGACCGATAAACTGCTCAAAATCCACCTACTTCTACCGCTCATTTGGATGGTGGTTATCTTCATATTTTCACAGCAACCAGCCTCGATATCTAGCGGACAGAGCAGCGTATTTGTAGAGCAACTACATCACATTGTTCCAAGTATCGACCAACAGCTGCTGACTTTCATGATTCGCAAGAGCGCACATATTTTTGCTTACTTCATACTCGGTATATTATTATTCAACGCTTTATGGAGAGCAGAATTAAGAAAGTTACCGTTTGACCGACCAACAATGTCCTCAATTACTATTTGCGCACTTTACGCCGCCAGCGATGAATTTCATCAACTATTCATTAGTGGTAGAAGCGGAGAAGTGCGCGATATTATCATTGATAGTATAGCCGCCAGCATCGGTATCGTGCTCATCGGTTATATATACAAACACTCAAAGGCAGCTCGCTAAGAAGCCGCTATTACATCCACAATAAGCTACTTAGATTCTGGTTTGATAGCCCTTTTCATATAGCTAACGATAACTTTGCGCGTGCGCTGGCGGATGGCGTGGGTGGCGGTAGTTAGCGAATGCAATGTAACTCGCTGATTCTTTTCGGCAATGTGCTTTAGATTCTTTTCGACGATAAACGGGTCTAGTTTGCCGTAAATAATGTCGGTGTCGATACGTGTTTCGGCTAATTTACGGCTAGCGTTTTGGCTGATAATACCAGCTAACAGCGTATCGCGAAAGGCGCTAAAATTATCCTGAGTCAGCTGCGTCTCTGAGAAGCCGGCCAGACCCAATTTAGAGTATAGATCGTAGCCCGCCACTACCGCCTTGGGTGTTTTTAGCGCTTGGCGATAGATTTCACGTAGTAGATTGTCCTGGCGTAATCGCGCCGCGCCTGTTTGAGAGCTATCACGGTAAATCGGTGGCGCCACCAAAATGCAGCGCTTAACAATACCCTTATACATACTAGCGAACTCAATCGCCACCAGCGAGCCAAACGAATGTCCGACCAGCACTACCGGACCGCTCAAGCCATTCGTCAAGCAGGTAGCCAGCAGGTGGCGGGCTTGTTCACGAGCGCTATACATTCGCCGAGTTCGTGCTAAATAAGAGCCACCGTGCCCTAATAAATCAACTACGATATAGTTGCAGTTAGCTGGTACGTTCTCAATAAAAGGTTGCCACAACTCACCAGTATCCGCCAGACCGTGAACAAAGACATAAGTCACCGCGAATGGCCGCCGCAAACGTTTATAACGGACGCACAATCGATAGGGAACATGCAGCATCTTGTGCAGGATTTGATCGCGGAACTTACGCTTGGCCGCCATCAACGCCTACTTGTCTAATTCTTTCAAGCGAGCAATTCGCGCCTCGGTCGACGGGTGAGTCGAGAAGAGAGCTTGCAAGCCGCCCAGCGAGAACATATTCGAAAACATTAGATGAGCTGAAGCTTCCTGGCTTGGCGATGGTGCAATCGGCGGTACGCTAGCTTTCCAGTTTTCTAGCTTCATCAGCGCCGACGCTAAATCATCGCCAGTGCCGAGAATACTGTGGCTATACTGATCAGCCGCATACTCGCGGCTGCGCGATACTGCCATCTGGATCAACATCGCAGCGATAGGCGCCAAAATTAACGAGGCAATCATCGCAAAGACATTACCGCCGTCATCGTCGTCCGACGATCCGCCGAACAGGAAAGCCAGCTGCGCCAGATAACTAATCGCACCCGCCAGCGTCGCGGCGATGGTCGAGATTAGCATGTCGCGATGTTTGACATGACCTAATTCGTGCGCCAAAACCGCCCGCAGTTCATTCTCATCCAGAATGTCCATGATACCAGTCGTCACCGCTACGGCAGCATGCTGCGGCGAGCGGCCTGTCGCGAAGGCATTAGGAATCGGCGTCTCGACGTAATAAAGTTTTGGCATCGGCAAATTCGCTTGGGCTGTTAACTCGCGGACGATACGCTCGACCTGCGGGTAACGATTGCCCAGCGGCTGGGCGCCTTGCATCTTGATCACTAGCGACGAGCTGAAAAAATACATAAAGAAATTAGACACCGCCGCTATCCCTAGCGCCATCAACATACCTTGCTGGCCGCCAAACGCATAGCCAATCATCATGAACAGCCCTGTCAGAATTGCCATAAGTAGGGTAGTTTTGAAAATCTGCTTCATATCTGCAGCTTATTATAGCAAATTGCCTTAAAGCTATCTTAAAGAACGTACCAGAGGGTTGCAGCAAAACGGCTTGTCGATATATACTAATCATAAGCAACTCTAAATTAGGGGGCATCACGTCTAACTATATTGATCGGTTTTGGCATCACCGCGCCAGCGAAGCAATTATGCTCGTCCTCGCTGTTATAGCTGGATTGTTTGCTTGGTCTATTGGCGGCGGAAGAACACCAGACAGTCCTTTGTACGTGTCTATGCTACCAGGCTCGTTAGCCGCGATTGCTTTCGTAATTACTTTGGTATCATATTTTACTGTTAAGCGAAACTTTTACCAATCGCTGCTAGTTAACTATATCTTGTTGACAGCAACGGGCTGGCTGCTAGTTTTTGCCTCTAGCAATCAAGGAGCGCCACACCTAGCGCTATTTGCGGCAATCATCGCTGTCGGGCCACTACTCGGGACTTACGGCCTCTTGACAGCTGTCATCGCCGCTGCGGCCGCGGTGGCGGAGCGTTTTATTATTGAGCAGACACCCTTGGGATCATTAGCAGCATTGGCTATGATGCTATTTACACCCTTACTAGCTGCAAGTTTACTGTGGCTGCGCCGACATCAATCTGTTGGTGCCAGCGAGCCAATCCGCGAGAGTTTAGCTACCGTGGCTGGCCCTCAAGCTTCTGACATTGTTATCAGCGCTATCGGCGACGGGGTAGTAGCCGTCGATGCGAAGGGTATCATCACCTTGATCAATCCAGCAGCTCAGCAGCTAGTTGGTTGGGGTAATCAAGACGCCATCGGCTTGTCATATAAATCAGTCATCAGGCTAATGGACCAGGACAATAATACCATCAAAGACAACGATAACGGCGATATCATCGCTCGCGTCCTCAACACCAACAACCCGCTCAAAACTGACGATTTCAAGATCAAGACCCAATCTGACAAAAATTTTATGGCTAGCATTTCAGTTAAGCCAATCAGTAACAAGCATAACGACGGCGCAGTGATCGTCTTTCGCGATATCACCGCCGAGCGCAGCGACGAGCGCCAGCGCGCCGAATTCATCAGCACCGCTAGCCACGAGATGCGTACGCCAGTTGCTAGCATTGAGGGTTATCTCGGCCTAGCACTTAACCCGCAAACCGCCACCATTGATACGCGCGCTCGCGGTTATATTACCAAAGCGCATCAATCAGCCGAGCACTTGGGCCGGCTTTTTCAAGACTTGCTCGATATTAGTAAAGCCGATGATCACCGCCTCAGCAACAATCCAAAAATCGTTAATGTCATCGACTTCATCAAAGATATCGCCGACGGGTTAACACCGAAGGCCGAAGAAAAAGGCTTAAGTGTCAATTTCGTACCATCGACTAGCGATGTTTCTAGCAAGGAGGTCCAAAGCCGCCGGATCAACCCGATTCTATATGCTAACGTCGATAATGACCACCTCCGCGAAATCGTCCAAAACTTGATTGAAAATGCTATCAAGTACACGCCGTCGGGCAGTATCACCGTTGACGTAACTAGCAACAACGACCAGGTAACGATAAGTGTCGCCGACACTGGCATCGGCATCCCGCCAGAGGACGTTGGCCACCTCTTCCAGAAGTTCTACCGCGTCGATAACAGCGACACCCGCCAGATAGGCGGTACTGGGCTGGGCTTATACTTGTGCCGGCGACTAGCCGAGACTATCGGCGGACGATTGTGGGTTGAAAGCGAATATCAGCACGGCAGTACATTTTTCTTGGCTATTCCGCGAGTCGATCATGTTGCTGCCACTTTTCTAAATGATAACAGCGAAACCGAAAATAACGCCAGCATTGACAAATTGTCGGCTGAAGATATGCTAGCTAGCAATGCGCCAGAAATTCTAGCGGTTGCGCCAGCGGCTGCCGAGTTTGAGCAAACGCCGCTCGACACACCCACACCAGCAGCTCCGACTCAGACCTTCACCGATACCAGCTTACTCAACTATTCGCCGCCGCCAACACCCAAACCAGACGATTTAACCCAAAACGCAGCCAGTACAACCAAGCAATTTACCAACACGCCGCTTAGCGATATTGAGGCCGCACCCGACAAATACGCTGAACAATTGCGCAACGAAATCAAATTAAACGTCCCGCCGCGGCGAAATTAAAACTATAGGGTATAGCATTTTTAAACCATAACCGTTAAAATAGGGGTAAGATGACAAAAATATTACTAGTAGAAGACGACAAAAGCCTCAGCGAGATTTATAGCGTACGGCTGCGAGCCGAGGGCTACGACATATTATCTGCCAGCGACGGCGAACAAGCCTTGGCGCTTGCCATCAAAGAAGTACCCGACCTAATAATTAGCGACGTTATGATGCCGAATATCAGCGGCTTCGACATGCTGGATATCCTACGCAGCACCACCGAGACACGCGGTATTCATGTCATTATGATGACTGCTCTGTCAAGCGATGAGCAACGCCAACGCGGCATGGCGCTCGGCGCCGACCGCTACCTAGTCAAGTCGCAAGTCGGCATCGAGGACGTCGTTCGCACCGTCCACGAAGTTCTCGGCGACGCCTCAGTGCCAGCCGACACGCCAGCGCCTCTTGTCAACGAGCCAAAACGAGCTACTATTGAACCTGGTCCTAGCGCTAGAGCAACGGAGCCAGCGCCAGCTAACAATTCTCCAGAAAAAGCTGAAAGCGACAACACTAAAGCAAATGAACTAAATCCAAACCCCGAGACTCCAGGGGGCCCAGCTTCTATCTCTAATCCAGCAGCCAGCTCGACCGCTCCAACACCAGCTAACCCAGCGCCGACCGATACGGCGGCAGCTACCGTTACAACGATGCCTGCCAGCACTACTGCAGCGGCAACTCCAACCGCCCCTCAACCAGCACAGCCAGCACCAGCAGCTATTCCCGCAGCTCCATCGGCACAGCAGCCAAATCCGCTAGTTGCTGCACCGCACGAAACTCCAGCAGCTAGCGCGCCTGCCGCCGTCACTAATATCCCAGTCACTACTCCGGTTAATCCAGTACTCAGCCAAGCTGCGCCCGCAGCTACTTTGCCACCGCCAGCTAGCGCGGCAACTGCACCGAGAACTAGCACTTTGCCGCAACCAATCGCGCCGTTTTCAACTAACCGGCCAGGTTCGTCAGGCCGAGTGATCCAGCCAATCACCCCAACTGATCAAGAACCAATTGATTACACTGCTCGCATGAGCGAGGAGCTAGCTACCTATCAAAACCTTAACACTATCCCGGCACCACAGGCCAACCCTACGAATGTGTTCCCTCAGGCCGCGCCAGCAGCAACCCCTGCGGCCGCGCCAACTCCAGCGCCAGCTGCACCCGAGCCAGCTTCTATAGCAACAAACTCAGCGCCATCAGTAGCGCCGGCTTCACTGTCTACCAGTACTACCGCAGAGGCAACTCCAACCGCCCCTCAACCAGCGCAGCCAGAACCAGCAATCACTCCTGCTGTACCAGCGTCGACTATACCTCACATAATGCCAGGCCCAGCTGCAGTTGCTACGCCAATCAGTAATATGACCGCATCAGCTGAGAGCGCTTTGAATAATCCTTCCGCGCAGCCTGCGCTTAACGCCACACCACCAGCTATACCAGCACCAAACACTAGCGTACCAGAGCCAGCTGCACCATCAGCAGCACCAGCCTCTTCCGATGAAGCCGGGTTAAAGTTTGAAGAAACCGCAATTTCCTCAAGCCAACCAAAATAATCGTCTTATGGTAAGCCAAAAATCAGCTAGTGGCACCAAAACGATTCGCCTCAATAAATTCTTAGCGATCCAACTCGGCATCTCGCGACGCGAAGCCGACAATCTCATCTCGACAGACACCGTCACTATCAACGGTAAGCCAACGACGCTTGGTACCCGTCTATCGCCAACTGACACCGTCAAAGTCGCTGGCCGCGACATCAGCTCTCATGCTATAAAGAAAGTCTATATCGCTCTCAACAAACCAGTCAGTTATGTTTGCTCGCGGCGCCAGCAGGGCCACGCGCCGACAATTTACTCATTATTACCGCGCGATTTACATCACCTCAAGCCAGTCGGCCGCCTTGACAAGGATAGCTCTGGCTTGATTCTATTGACCAACGACGGCGATTTTGCTCACCGCATGACCCACCCGAGTTTTCGCAAGACTAAAATTTACAAAGTCCGCCTCGATCGGCCGCTTGAGCCGCTACACCAACAGATGATTAGCGATTTTGGCGTCAATCTCGAGGACGGCCGCAGCCAGCTGGCTCTAGAGTGCCTCGACGATAGCCGCCTCAACTGGCAAGCCATCATGAGCGAAGGCCGCAACCGCCAAATCCGCCGCACCTTTGCCGCGCTCGGCTATACTGTCGTGCGACTGCACCGCGTACAATTCGGCAATTATTCGCTTGGCAACATGAAACGAGGGGAGTGGCAAAGCATTTCTGCAACATGCTGATACAATATTACTATCGACACTGCATAACGCTATTTCAATCGGCTTATTATAAATTCTGCTATACCGCTAGCGCTCGCCAAATCAACTCACCTCTGTTATAATTAAGTTAATTATGGCAACTAAACTTCCTACCGTCGCTATTATCGGCCGCGCCAATGCTGGCAAAAGTTCGCTATTCAACCGCATCATGCATTCGCAGCAAGCCATTGTCGCCCGCGAGGCCGGCACTACTCGCGACAACGTCATCGGTAAAGCGTCATATCAAGGGCGCGATTTTTGGCTGGTAGATACCGCTGGCCTCAAACCCGCCGAAGACGAATTTGAAGCCAGCATCCAAGACCAAATCGCCGAGGCCGCCGAAGCCGCCGACGTCATTCTCGTAGTCGTCGACAGTACCAAGTACCCCAGCGACGAAGACCGCCGCGTCGCCAAAACCGCCCTAAAGAGCCGCAAGCCCGTCATTCTCATCACTAACAAAATCGATCTGAAAGGCAACCTACCAGATAGCGAATTCTTACGTCTCGGCATCAAATCAATTATCCGCACCTCTGCCGAGCACAACTCTGGTATCACTGACGTCCTTAGCGAGATCTGCCAACATATTCCCGCCAAACAACAAGCCGAACCTAGCGAAACTCTCAAAATCGCTCTTATTGGCCGACCAAACGTCGGTAAATCTAGCCTGTTTAATACGCTAGCCGGCAAGCAGCAAGCCATCGTTGCCAGCCGCGCCGGCACCACCCGTGATGTCAACCGCGTCCGCCTGCAATACCACGGGCAAGCGATCGAACTGCTCGACACCGCTGGTATCCGCCGCCAAGGTAAGCAAGAGATCGGCATCGAGAAGTTCAGCGTCCTGCGCACCCTCGCCGCCATCGAAGAGGCTGATATTTGCTTTTTGCTAATGGACGTCAATGAGCTAGGCACCGCTCTCGACCAAAAGCTAGCTGGCATTATCGCCGAAGCAGGCAAGGGGCTAGCCATCGTCGTTAGCAAATGGGACATCGCTCTCGGCAAAGACGCTTACACCCGTGACGCGCTGGCACCAAAGATTTCGGCGCAATTCGACTTTACGCCGTGGGCGCCGTTAATATTTACCAGCTCGGTCACCGGCCAGAATGTTACTAAATTATTCGATTTAGCCCTCAGTATCGACGAACACCGCCAGCAGAAAACCACTACTCGTAAACTTAATGATCTCCTGCAGCAATCAGTTCAAAAGCATCCGCCAGCTGGCCTGAAAAACACTCACCCGAAGCTACGATACATCGTACAAACCGATACCAATCCGCCATGGTTCGTCATTTACGGCAGCAATTTGAAGTTCGTCCATTGGAGCTACAAGCGTTATCTAGAGCGCCAAATTCGCGATATTTTCGATTACACTGGTACGCCGATCAAATTATCTTTCCGCGACGAGAAGCAGCTCAAAGCCAACCGCGAACGCGTCGCCCGCGGCCTAGCGCCCGTCACCAAAGCTCACAAACAAGCCAAAAACGCCGAAAAACAGCTATAAAACAACATTTTTGACAAAACCCCTTGATATTTTGTTCTATTAGTGATATATATATATATATATTAGCTTTTGTTGACAGATGTTTGACGTTTTGTCCAGAAGTGTATTTTGACAAGCAGTTGTAAGCACGAGATGAGATCTTGGCTGGCGAAGATAATAATTTTACTTAACAGCCGAGACCTCGTCTCGTGTGATACAGAAATCACACACTCGCGTGTCCACGCGCGGACAGCACTCCACGCTGAGATGAGGAGGAAGGGAGCCACCATGGCTACCGTCATCGTGACTATGAAACTTCAAGACGTCATTGAGCTGCTCCAGCAGCTCGATGACGCCTGCGTCGAGATCGAGCTCGAACGCTAACCCCAACTTGGCGAGTGCGGCAGGCGGATCTTTCCGTTGCCATTTCTGACCTGCTTGTCGCATTCGCTCCATAGATGCGTGTCTATGCTGATGAGTCGGAAACGACGAAAGCGAATTTTATCCAAACATCACTAGTTGCGCCGCTAGTGCTTCGCGCGTAATTTCGTCTGCTCGGTCGCCGATGAATACGATTTTTGCCGCCTCCTCAGGCCTGGCATGGGCTATCTGAATTTGCTGCTCGGTCGCCTCCATATGCTGGCGCGCACCGTTGTCACTAATAAAGCAGCCTTTCATTCGCCGTAGGCCATACACCCTGAACAATTCCGGCCATATTTTCTCCAACGTCGTCGCCGTAATTTTCATACCTGAAACATCCAGCACCGCATAAGTCGGATTATCCGGCACTGCCAACTCGCCATCATACGTGTCAAAAAACGCCAGCAACCCCGACGGCGTAGTTATTTTACTGAAGTCAAACTGGCCGTGCGGGGCGCTGAGCACCTTGGCATAGGGCAGGGCGCGCCGTTTCATGTCGTATTCGGATCGCTCGCTATCGTTCAATAAATCTTCCTTGGTCACCAAAATCACGTCTGCTGCTTGCAGTTCAACTTCGTGCGCTGGCTCAATTCCGTGCAAAATCTCGTGCGCGTCAATCACGTAAAAACTCTGCATCAGCTCGTACTTATTGAAGATTTGTGCATTTATCAATTTCTCGACCAAGTTCATCGTTCGCGCCACGCCCGTCGCCTCGATAAACACCGGCGCTGGAGAATTCCGGCAAAAGTCCAGCAACATCCGCGTCAGCGCATGCTTCGACGAGCAGCAGACGCAGTCGCCAGCCAGCGTCGTCACCATCTCCGCCAGCCCCTCCAGCCGATAGCCGTCAACATTTTCGTTAGCATACTCATTTTCAATCACTCGCGCGCCCTTATAGTCACTTTGTTGCAATAAGAATTCCAGCACGCTGGTCTTGCCGGCGCCCAGCGAGCCGTTCACCAAATAAAGCGGTACTCTGTCAACGACCGCCCGCGCTTCGTCGAACGCCGCATTAACACTAAATTCCAAATCGTCATCGCGTTTCGCCATACATCTATTATACGTCATCACAGCCAAGGTGCTATACTAAGGCTATGAAAGTCATTCTGGCCCTTGGTAATCCTGGCGAAAAGTACGCCTACACTCGGCACAACGCTGGCTTTTTGGTGGTTGACCAGTTGGCGGCGGAGCAAGGTGCACATTTTAGCAATAAGCCCAAATTCTTTGCGGACATTGCCGAATTAAACAGTTTTACAGTCAATTCAGCTGCTAATGCAAAACCACCTGTTACTATACCGCGAGAAAAAATTCTCCTCGTCAAACCGACCACCTACTATAACGAGGTTGGGATTTCCGCTCGGGCGATTTTAGATTTTTATAAGTTAACGCTTGATGACCTACTGATCATTCATGACGACACGGCGCTTGATTTTGGTAAAATCCGCGTCCGTAAAGGCGGCCGCGACGCTGGTAGCAACGGCTTAAAATCGCTTCATGCTCACATTGGCTCCGACTTTTGGCATATTCGTATCGGTACCGACAACTTACTACGCCGGCAAGTCTCAACCGACCGTTTTGTTATGATGAATTTTAATAGCGATGAATTAACTATTTTGAAAAAATGGGCCATCCCAACGGCGCAAACAATGATTCATGACTTTTTATCCGATCACATTTCAGCCATAAGCGTCAAGCTCTAACCCCCGACACATCACTACACCATTACGCCTGCAAAATTAAAAATACTTATTGCAACAATGTCGCAATAGCAAACGATTCTGCTCAAAACGAAAAAATCCAAATACCAATTACCGTCGCTTCCGCGGCACAATTCTCGCCGCGCCGTGCTTCAGCCGCCGCTCAGCGCTATGCAATTTCGCCGCGGCTGCTTCTTGCAAATTAATCGCTCGCGCCTCCAACATACTGCTACCAACCGCCAAACTTACAAATAACAGCCCCAAACCGCCCGTCGCCCACTCCGGCAGCTCCAGATGAAACAGCTTGGCGATCATCATCATACCCAGCGCCATGATCGCCCAGTGCGCGCCGTTTTCCAGATATTTATATTTGCTGAGCATACCCGTCCGCAGCAAATATACCGTCAGCGACCGCACCCAAATCGCTCCAGCACCCAAACCTGCCACGATCAGTAGCACGCTACTGGTGATAGCAAACGCGCCGATGACGCCGTCGAAGCTAAAACTAGCGTCCAACACCTCCAGATAGAGCAGGCTGGCAAACGCCGCCCAGCCGGTCTTGACCTTGACCGATTTAGCATCATCCTCATGAAAGAATGAGCCGAACAATTCCAGCCCGATGTGCAGTATAATCCCCAATACCGACGAGATCAGTACCAGCGCCCGATGCGGCGGCTCAACCGTGAAATACAGCACCGCCGCCACGCTGAGCATCAAACACACCTTGAAATTCTCAAACCGCCCAGCCTTGGCCAGCCACGGCTCGACATGCCGCATCCAATGCACGCGCTTGTTATAATCAATGAAATAGCTGAGGCCAATCATAATCAGAAACGCGCCGCCAAAGGCATCAATCATCGGCGAGGCTTCATGCAGAATATGCCCGTATTCCGCCGGCCTGTGCAGCGCCAAATCGACCACCTCCATGAAGCCGTGGCCGCTCGCTACCATCACGATGATAATCGGCAGCACGAACCGCACCACGAACACCGCCACGAAAATTCCAACCGTCAAGAATACCTTTTGCCAAACCTGGCTCATGCCGGCTAGCACCTTGCTGTTAATCACCGCGTTGTCAAAGCTAAAAGTTACTTCCAATACCACCAAAATTGCAAACAACCACAGGCCGCTCGCGCCGAAATGTCCGAAAATCAACCCGCCCAAAGCCAGCGTCAACAACGCCGAAAACCAAAAAATCCGAAATGGGTGATGCGAATGCCAGAGATGTTTCATAATGATTTAGTATAGCACAAGCTTACTGTTATAATTTATAAGTATGGCAAAAAAACGTGTCAAAAGCTTCGACATAAATAAGCTAATTAACACAGCCAAGATACTTACCGGCTGGATAATTGCGCCAGTATTGATTGTCGTAATATACTTATACAGCCCCCAGCTTGGACTATGGCTAATCAGCGACAAGTCAGACATTTGGTTCAACGAAACTGCAACAATGTTGCAAGACTTCCTAACCATCACGCTAAGCATAGTCATTGAAGCTTTACCCTTTGTCATCCTCGGAATTATCATTTCATCTTTGATTCGCCGCTTTTTGCCGCCAGCCAAACTCACTAAAATTTTACCGCGTAACCCATTTTGGCGCCGATTTACATTATCGCTAGCCGGACTAGCATTACCAGTCTGCGAATGCGGCAACGTACCGGTCGCTCGTAGCTTACTAGCTCGCGGATTAAAACCCGCCGACGTCGTCAGTTTTCTATTCGCCGCGCCGATTCTCAATCCCATCACCATTATTGCAACAATGACCGCTTTCAGTTTTCAGCCATACATGGTTTGGTGGCGAATTATTTTTGCATTGATAATCGTCCAACTGACCGCTTTGATCGTCAGCTTCATGGACGAAAATAAAATCGTTCGCCCAGCTTTCAAAGAGTATTGCCGCGCGCACGAGCACAGCTCTAAGTTCAAGGAGATGCTTGGATCCTCACGCGACGAATTCTGGCAACTATTAACCATGCTAAGTATAGGCGCTATCATCGCTGCCGCCACTCAAGTTTTCGTACCACGCGCCATCATTAACACTGTCGGTAACGACATCATCTTATCGGTTATCGCCATGATCGCCTTGAGCTTTGTAGTCTCGATCTGTTCTAGTGTCGATGCCTTTTTTGCGTTAGCCTATGCCCGCAGTTTCACAGTAGGCTCGATTCTATCGTTCCTGTTAGCTGGTCCGATGATCGACATCAAACTAATCTTATTAATGCGAACCACTTTCCGTTGGCGATTTATCGCTGTGGTGATGTTAATAATTTTCGCATTGTCGTTCTCGGTAGGTATAGGAGTAAACTTGCTTTATGCGGGCTAATTTGGCGAAATCATTGGGCGGAATTGCTGCCTGCGGATACGTTTTGTTGCTAGCTTGCCGCGGTCAGCTCGGTTTCTACATCCATCCGCGCTACCATCTTTTTGCTGCCATTTTGAGCACGATAGGTATCGTTTTCTTGGTTATTGATATAGTGTTGCAATTAAAGAGCGTCACATTAACTGCACACCACCGTTTCGAATTCCGCCATGTCAAGTTCGCCTCGTGTCTATCTATCCTAATTTTACTAGCAGGCTATCTGCTGCCGCCAAAACCGTTATCGCCGAGTAGCGTCACTCAAAGAGAAAATTCTATCGCCACCAGTCAAACAAACTATTGCAATATTCCTAAACCTAAGGAAGGCGAGACGAATGTATCGATCAACCGCTGGCGATCTGCTTTCAACTCCTGCCAAAAACTATCGTATTTTGACAATACTAGCATAACAATAACTGGTTTCGTCTCGAGTGGCACACTACAAAACTATGGCTACGATTATTTCGAACTGGCACGCTACGTTATCAGCTGCTGCGCCGCCGATAGCATACCCATGAAAATCTTAGTAGAAAAAACTCCTGTCAATAGCTACCGCGATGGCACTTGGTTAACCGTCAAAGGGAAGTTGATGCAAAAAATAATTAACGGCAAAGCTGAATACGTCATCACCGAGTCTACCGCTACCGCGATACCGCAACCAGAAGACCCTTACGAATTATTTGGTTTATAATCTTGCCACTTTTTAGCAGCGCCATCTTCCTGGTAATATTCATGCGCGCGCCAGTTAGATAAGAAGTTTTTATCGCGCTCGATTTCACTTAATAGCGGAAAAATCTCACTGAGCAGCATTTCGTCGGGATACTGTTCGCTGTCCGTCAGGGGACGTTGCCCGTTACTGCACAAATGTGCATTAAGAAATATAAAGCGCTTGGTGCAAATATAGCCAGGCTTTGAACAGTGCAAGCGAAAATCGTGCATAGTCCGAATCGGCTGCGCCTCATCCTGATAAGCCTCAAATTTATACATCACCCAAATCAATGGCGTATCAAAAGTCATATCATCAGACAGTTGCTGCTGGCTATGCCGTAAGTCATCCAGTTCTATCCGTATCTGTTCGACACCGCTATTCTTCAGTTTTGCCAACGCCAAACGGCGCTCCGCAGCAGTAATCTTTGCTGTCAAAGTCTTATACTCATCATACATATCAAGCAGTCTATCAACCGCCGCTCTCGCACTATCCATACTTTCCATCATCCCAGCTCCTCCGTAATTACTGCGCGCGTAACCTCACGCGCCCGCTCGCCAATGATAACTAATTTTAATGACTCGTCAATAGCACCGCGCGTGACCTGCATTTGCTGCGGCGTTGCCTCGATGTGAAGTATCTCGTCACCATCAGCAACCGCGCCTTTCATGCGCCGCAAAGCGTATTTACTTCGTGAATTCGTCCAAATCTTTTCAATTTTCTCAGCGCTAATAACCAAGCCAGACACATCAACCACGCTATAATTTAAAGCATTCTCAGCCGCGTTTTCCGCAGGCTCGTGCAGCAGCAAATAATCCAAAATCTGCGACTTGTCACCAAGCTGGACCAGATCAAATTTGCCGTGATCCATATTCACAACGTTGGTTAGCCCTTGTTGCAACAATGTTTCAATTAGCTGTTGGCGATCCTTTTCAGCCAGTAAATCCAGCTTGCTGATCAAAACCGTGTCCGCAGCCCGAGCTTCCGCTAGCAGCGCCTCCGCCAGGCCGTCAACTCTAGCTTCAGCTCCATCCACGACATACAACGACTGCTTCAAATCATACTGCTCAAAGATATCGCCAGCCAGCAGTTTCTCGACCACCCGCAAAGTATTAGCGACACCAGTCGATTCAATAATCACTGGTGCTTTTCCGCTTATTGCAAAATTGTGCAAAATGTCAATCAGCTCTTCGCCGCTGCTGCAACAGATACACTCGCCAGCAATTATTGCCACCTCATCAACGCGTTGCGCCAATGTGCAACTGTCGATACTTTCCGACGCAAACTCATTCTCAATCACTCGCGCACCAGCAAACTGCGGCTGCTGCACTAAGTAATCGACCAGCGTGGTTTTGCCAGCGCCCAGCGCACCGTTCACCAAATATAACGCAATCTTATCATTCATATTAGCCTTTCTTGTACACATATACTGAGTTAATGATGTCGTCGTCAGGATTATACTCGACCAGCAGCTGTACGCGCCGCAAACTATTCGGATCAAACGCTGGATATAGCAGCGTTTTCGCACCATGCGCACCGCGCACAATGATCCGCCCGCCAGGCCGAAGCGCTGGCAAAATATTATCAATAATTTGCTGTTTGGCTTCAACCGAATCGCCCGCCAGCCCAGCCACATAAATCACGTCGTAAGTATTATCTGGCAAAGCTACCGCCGCTCCGTCCGCCAACAAACACTCGCCAACTGGCCAAGCAATCGCCTGTGCCAGCTCGCGCGACTGCGCCAAAGCAGCCGGCGCCACGTCCACCAAATCAACCGTAGCATCAGTCTGACACCACAAACACCAAGCCGTCAAAGGCAGGGGACCGCTGCCGATCATCACCGCGTGGCTACCACCAGTCAAGGACAAACCCGACCCAGCCAGTAAGCCAACTTCACGCCGTACCAGCTCACGGTAATTATCAATATACCAAAACTTTTCTAGCTCTTGCTGCGGACGGGCTGAGCTGGTAATTCGCCGCGACCAATACATTTCCATCTCTGATTCTGACAGGGAACAACGCCGCTGCACTTCGCGACACACCTCATCATTACACCAATTCGGCAACTTTGTCGCCTGCACAGCTGCAGCCACCAAGCCAGAAAAAGCCGCATTGACGTCTGGCGATGGTGCAAAATCGTGCAAATTCATCACTGTTTTAATTGCTATATCCATAGCTTTTCATAATGCCAAACCCTCCAAATTATTGCAAATTTGTTGCAATAAGTTGTATACTTGCAATATCATGACCCTCGACGATCTATTCAAACAGCACAACCTGCGCCTAACCAAACCGCGCCAGCAAGTCTTCGACGCGCTGCAAAAATCAGACGTTCCGCTGACTATCAGCGATATTGCAAAAAAGTGCAAGGATATTAACCGCACCAGCGTTTATCGCGCCTTGGTGGCGTTCAACGATCTCAAAATCATTAACGTCGTCCACGTTGGTTGGAAGAACTACTACGAGCTAGCCGAGCCATTCATTCCGCATCATCACCACTTATACTGCATTCGCTGCCAAAACGCTACACCAATCCAAACCCCAGAATTAGAACAGCTCATCAATTACCTCAGCAGAAAATACAGCTTTTTGGTCATTGATCACCATTTTGAACTTGAGGGTGTCTGCCAAAAATGCCGGCAAAAACAGCAGCTAGCTAAAAGCGCTAGTGCTAGCAAAAACAAGCCAAAGCCAGAACCAAAATCAACAAAGTAACACTAATCGCCAATCATAGTCAGCAGCGTCTCGCGCTCGCGAATCAGCTCGCGGTAGCGTTTGAGCAAACTCATAATATCGTTGCGCTGCTCATTACTGAGGTCAAACACCGCCAACAACACTCCATCAATTTCTTTGGCAGCCTTTTGCGTGTCCGACAGATTAGCTAATCCCGGCACAGTAGCCAGATATTCCGCACGAAGGTCCTCGGTCTTTTTCTCGTAGAGAGCTAGCCGCTTAGCTGGACTATTAGCTGACTTTTTACCGAGACGCGCCAAGGCTTTTTCATACTCTTGCCGCGCCGCCAACACCGACACATAATCAATTTTCAGGCCAAATAACCGCGCTACCAAGCCATTTTGCGCTTGCTCAATCTCGGCAGTAGCGCCGTCGATTTCGTTCAAACGCCGCCGCGCTTGGCGCGTCATCCGGCGAATCTGATGGCGCTCAACTTTCGACTGGAATGAACGCTTAATCAATCGCGCCTGCGGATCGCGGATTGTCATGCCGAATTCCTCGGCAACCGCACGGTAGAGCAAATAATCTACGTAGACTTCGACCTGCTGCGAACAAACTTCTGCCGGCTGATTAACAAACTCTAGCGCCAAACGATGCAGCTTTTTTTCGCCTTCTGCATAATGTTGCATTGCAAAACGCGCTCGTTCAATGCTTTGGCTCTGCTGTGCTATGTATTGCAACAATGTTGCAGTTTGCTCATCGTCTGTCAAGAAATTGTCGCTCACTGTCTTAATCAGCGTCTTCTGCTGCGGCGCGCTTTCGATTTTACGTAATCGCGGCAGGCAATCATCGCGCCAAGACAAGAAAAATTCCAGCGCCATCGGCACGCTGCGATCAAAGCGCCGCGCCATCCGCCGCAGCGAGCGCGGGCAAGCCGCATAGACGGCCGCCGCTTGCTGCCGGAACTGTAGTGGACGCACCTCTGCTAGCTTAAGCAAACGATTGTACCGCGCTGGAAATACTTTATCGATATCATTCATAGCGTACCTGAACCTTTCTAAATGAATAATTTAATAATTTCTGCCACGACGCACCACGTTGATTAAAGCGCCGGATCTCGCCGTCAACCGATGCTACTTTGACTAATGCTGGACTATATGGCACTTTACGGCTATACATCCACACATCATCGTAGTTCCAGCGTCGCAGCGACGGATAAACCCTTTTCAAAAGCTCCACGCCATTGCGATAAAAATACTGCGGGTCGGCCTCTGGCGGCAAGAACTTTTCGGCGGTTAAACCCATATTCTTGACGATACGGCGCACATCCTCTAGTGTCTGCTCGGCACCGTTTTCAGCAATCAACAGAGCATACACGCTACCGCGACTGCGAAAAATCACTGCGTACGAATCGCGCCCCGTCTCGATATCGTCAAACAAAAATTCATCGACTGGCATCTCGATATGAAACACCCGCGGAATCAGTTTTTGACACTCCTCGCGGCGCATCTGATCGTAGTTCAAGTCGTTAGCGGTCATACTTCCATTATACTATTTTTATGACGAAAAGTCAATATTATTAGATAACAAAAAAGCGCTAGGTAAGGGTGGGCATCACCTAGCGCCATTCTGCCCTTCGTCCCACCCTATCGGGTATACGTGATCCACCTCACACATACGGTGATCCGCTGGACAAAGGGGTTAGTATACGCTAAAAAGTTGTCTAGGCACGAAAGTGGAGGGTAGATTACTGCCGTGCGCCTTTTAGCGCAACCTAACATAAGTTAGAATAGGGGGTATAAGGTGCTTGATTCACCACCTCGGGTCAATCAATCATCCCAATATTAGCACACCTTTGACAACATGTCAATACTTTTTAACAGGAATTTGTATGAAAATCAATAAAGTATCACCAGATAGCAGCAATTATCTCAAGGTATTAGCTAATATTGACGACAAGCCGCAAGCATTATATTACTTAGGCAAAATCCCTAAACAACGCCAGCCAACCATCGCTATCGTCGGCACCCGCAAGCCAACCAGCTACGGCATCGAGGTAACACATCAGTTTGCCAGCGGACTGGCTAGCCGCGGCTTTATCATCGTTAGCGGACTAGCCCTAGGCACCGACGCGCTAGCGCACCGCGCCTGCTTAGACGCTGGCGGCACCACTATCGCCATCGTACCTAGCCAGTTACCGAATATTTATCCGCGCAGCAACAGCGCGCTTGCCCGGCGCATTGTCGAAAAGGGCGGGGCAATCTTGTCTGAGCATTCTACTGATGACACCGAACCGTACATCCTCGGCCGCTGGAGTTTTTTGGAACGCAACCGCTTGGTGTCCGGCTTGGCCGACGCCGTATTAATCACCGAGGCTAGTGCTCGCAGCGGCACGCTCAATACTGCTGCCCACGCGCTAGCTCAAGGCAAAGATGTCTTCGTTGTACCTGGCAACATCACCAGCCCGCAAAGCGCCGGCTGCAACGCGCTGATCAAACAAGGCGCCACTCCCGTCACTAGCCTTGACGATATTTTATCGGTTGTCGCGCCAGAATTCATGCCAGACTCGCGAACCGACCAAACCAAGCTGCCGCTCGGCTCAACACCTGCCGAAACAGCGATCATCGAACAGCTCGCTCAAGGTATCCGCGACGGTGACCAGCTGCAAAAAGCCACTGAGCTACCAGCAACCGAATTCAATACTGCGCTAACCATGCTTGAACTAACTGGCGCTATCCGCTCGCTCGGCGCCAACCAGTGGACGCTTGTCTAATTAATATTGTTTAAGCTTTTCGCAAATTTGTCATTTTCATCGTGTAATTGTAAACTTAGATATTATGCCTATTAAGCCCCGTGAAAAGATTCCAAGATTCAATCCTAGGACTGATATCCTTACTATTCCCAACGCTATGAGCATTGCTGGCGCGGTTCTAGCCTGGCGCGGCGCCAAACGCATCGATACCGCTGCTGGTATCGCACAGGTTGCCGCTGGCCGGTTCATCGACATTCTAGACGGCATCGTCGCTCGCAAAACGGGGCAGACAAGCGATTTCGGCGCTTTACTTGATGCTGGGCTAGACAAAGCTGTCACTGCCATTATCCTTTACGAGATAAAAAGCAAAAACCTCTCACCAACGTAAATAATCGCTGCCATCACAGCTTTCAATGGAATCAACGCCGTTGCCAGCGCCAAAACGATAGTTGAAGCTGGCGATGAAACTGTACGCCCGGAAATCTCTGGCAAATTGGCGCTAGCGCTCGAAACCAGCTCATTGCTAGCCCACCTAGTCGGTAGCCGTCTCGAAACCACCGGCCAGAGCCAGCTCGCCAGGGTTGCTCGCGGTATCGGCAATTTAGCGTTCGCTGTATCGCTGCCGTTCGCAGTTAAATCAACGCTTTCGTACATCAAACGCGCCCGGCAATCAAAACACCGAAATGATAAATAGACAGGCAAAATTGGCGATTTGCAGCTTGAAAGGGATTTTTGGCTATTTTGTTGCAAAGGTGGTGAGTTAGTACGAGCAGGTTGACTTTCCCCTTTATCTACGCTATATAATACGGTATGCATTCCAAGGAGTTTATAGGTAGCAAATCACACGAAGATCACGGATTAGATAGCGAAGCCTCTCTGAGCTTTGCAGAAATGATAGATCTCGACAGCATTGACGACCAAGATATCAAAGATTTAATTATTAAAGAACGGGCTGTTCCAGTTGCGATCAGTACAGATGAAGGTATTAGGCCTAAAATTATCGACTCCTGCGGAATGACCTGCAGTTTTTGTCATAATGAGGGAACCCCTGTCGCAAGCGCCTACAGCAAAACAACTCTACTACCCAACCCACGATACAGAGGAGGGCGGGTGTCTATTTTTGAGAAGACTAATAATGTAGATTTTATACCTGGCACAATGCAACCTGATGACAACTTTCTAGGTAGCCTACTGCAAACCAAGCAGGCACTTGGCATCAAAGAAGTCCATCTGACCGGTGGTGAACCGACCCTCCATCCAATGTTACCTCAAATCGTAGCAATGGCAGCAAGGGCGGGCCTAGACGTGAAGATGACATCAAATGGCGAAAATGGTAAGCGACAAATCGCAGAATGCGCCAGCGCAGGATTATCAAAGATAAATTTCAGTATTTTCGGAACAACCCCCGAAGAACTAGCAATGACACAGCATGAAAGGTACCAAAACCCTGCATTGGCCGCAAGGAAGCTTAATGCCCTCCACGAATCCATAAACGAAGCACTTATCCACGGTCTGAAGGTCGATGCAAATATCGTTATGCCATCTCTCGCGCACGCTGATCGTGTAGCTCGAATCTTAGATAGATATGGCGAGAAAGTGACGATCAGAATCCAAAATGATCTTGATAATCAACGTGAATCACGATTGGCTATTTATAAATTCCTCGCGATGGTCAATGCGGAGCCCGAGGAGTTAAGGATTGATGCAGGAACCTCAGACGCAAGAGTTAGGTATAGAATGCCTACTGGTGAAGTAATTATTTTCAAACAAATACGTAAAACTATGCTACCCGAAACTTGCGGCGACTGCACCCTTAATAACCCCACCGACTGCAAGGAGGGATATTATGGTACTCGGCTTTATGTTGATACAAACGGAAAATATAAAATTGGGATATGTCTTTTACGGATGGATCTTACTCAGGATATAGATGATTTCATCAATAGCACCATGCCAGGTGAAATTCTGCAACATAGAGAGAAAGAGTTGAGCCTGCTCAAGCAGCACTACCGTGATCGTCTAATAGATACAGATAGAAAGGATCCATAAATGACGAGGAACGAACTAATTAGAGATGCCGTTAATAAAGGCGAGATACCCGTACTACCGTTTGAGCTAGAGCGTGCACGACTATCTTTTTCGCAGCAAATTAGCAAACAAGAAGAGTTAGGTCGCTCACTAGGCGAGGCCATGCGCCAGTCGTCTGAGACGTGGCATGATAACGCACCTGCTGAAGCAATACGAAATGAATCTCAAGTTGCCGCATTATTAGCTGACAAAGCGATAAAGCTTCTACAGTATGGTAAGGAGTTTGACTATGAAACCGAAGGTAATACGGTATCGCTTGGCAGTGTTGTCGATATCAGATATGACAAAACTGGAAATATTATAACGACTCTTGTAACTGGCGCAACCTACGATGTTAAGGACTTCTGCGGAAACAGTGACATTAAAGGCGTGACAATATTCAGCCCTATTGGCAAAGCTATACTTGATCTATCAGTTGGCGATTCCACAGAAGTGACCATCAGTAACAAAAAAATACCATTAAGTATCATCAGAATTCGTAACTTTGATGAACTCTCAGCGTAATTTTTAGTAAACCAGCTTAACACAAGGAGTGTGACTACAATGAAAACCGAATATGAAGCTAAATTTGTCAACATAAGCACCTCTGAGATTCGGCAGAAGCTGCGATCTCTTGGCGGATCATCCGAAAAACCTGAGCGGCTAATGCGACGAGTGACGATTGATAGCCCCAAAATGAAGCAGAACAAAGGCTATTTGCGCGTCCGCGACGAGGGCGACCGCGTAACGATGACTTATAAGCAATTTGACAAACCATCTGTTGACGGCGCCAAAGAACACGAGGTGAGCGTTGATAATTTCGAAGAAACCATCGCTATCCTAGAAGCCGCTGGTCTGCCGTATACTTCTTTCCAGGAATCCAAACGTGAAACGTGGCGGTTGGGTGATGCCGAAATTGTCATCGATAAATGGCCATGGCTAGCGCCGTATATCGAAATCGAAGCGAACAATGAGCACATAGTTAGAAAAACCGCCGAGGCTCTCGGTCTTTCGTGGGGCGATGCGATTTTTGGCGATGTTATGGCAGCTTACCGAGTACAATATCCTCATTTGGCTCCATTCGACACCATCGCCTCTATACGAAACGTCACCTTTGATTCGCCGCTGCCAGATATACTTAAAGATTAGCCTTGAAGAATATGACTAGGTTGTGCGAAAATTATTGACAGCGACAGATAGAGCTTTGCGAGAATTAGAACGGGATTAAAACTTATTGCAATAACTACTGGTGTACTATGATCACAACATAGGTCGCGGTATTTTTTATACCAGAGCATTAACAAAAATCTTGATATTTTATTCTAGTATTGACATATACCATCAGCTTTTTACTCAAAGTTTCGTAAAAAAGGGCAAGAAGTGCCCTTTTACTTTGAGTGAAACCTCTTTTCCTAGGAGGGGAAATGAGACGCCGTAAGACTGCCGCTAGTGGTTGGCTGTGCACCAATCGCAAGCTCATCGCAGGCATCGTCGCTGCAGTAATGGCCGTAGCTGTGGCCTACCCTGGACATAACACCGAGATGGCACTGCAGTTTTTGATCTTTGTGGTGTGCTGTCAGTCTATAACGGCAGACAGAAATCAGGCGACTACGCCCACACCCAAAAGAGATCGAGGTCGAGTTCAACGACACCGAGGAGTAACCCTCCTCGGCAGAAAAGGGCTTAACAAGCCCGTCAGAAAATAGCCCACCTAGAGACCTCAAACCTCGGCGCAAGGCCTTTCTGGCGGGCTATTTTCTTTGGTTTATTATCCTCAGCAGCCAGCACTAATTTGGTATTTTTAGCAAATCGGTTTACTATTATATAAGTATGAAGAATCTGGTTATCGTCGAGTCGCCAGCCAAAGCCAAAACTATCGAGAAATATCTCGGCAATGATTTTCATGTTTTGTCAAGCGTGGGGCATATTCGCGCTATCGCCAAAAAAACCAAAGACGGTACGCCGCCAATTGATATCCAGCACGGCTTCAAAACGACTTACGAAATCGACCCGGAAAAGAAAAAAGTAATCGCTGAATTAAAGAAAGCCGTCAAATCAGTCGGCGCGGCCAACGTCTGGCTAGCCACCGATGAAGACCGCGAGGGCGAGGCCATTGCTTGGCATCTGTGCGAGGTCCTAAAGCTTGACCCCAAAACCACCAAGCGTATTACTTTTCACGAAATTACCAAATCGGCTATCGAGGAGGCGATCAAGCATCCGCGCACCGTCGATATGAAATTAGTCGAAGCTCAGCAAGCCCGGCAGATTCTCGACCGAATTGTCGGCTTCGAACTTAGCCCGGTCGTCTGGCAAAAAGTCCCCGGCGGCAAGTCCGCTGGCCGCGTCCAGAGTCCGGCCGTACGGCTGCTAGTCGAACGCGAGCACGAAATCGACGCCTTTGCTAGCAGCTCGCAATTCAAAGTTACTACCATATTCGCCGCTGGCGGCCAAGAATTAAAAGCCGAGCTAAAACAGCGTTTCGACAGCGAAGAAGAGGCTCGCACCTTTCTGGAATCGCTCGCTGGAGCGACTTTCACTGTCGCCAATATCAGTACCAGCCCGTCAAGCCGCAATCCGGCCGCACCGTTCACGACCAGTACTCTGCAACAAGAGGCCAACAGTAAGCTAGGCATGGGCTCGCGCGCTACCATGGCCAGCGCCCAAAAACTATATCAAGAGGGCCGCATTACTTACATGCGTACCGACAGCGTCAACTTGTCAAGCCAGGCCATCGCTGCTAGCGCCGATTACATCAAACGCTTATACGGCATTGAATACTCGCATGTCCGCAAGTTCAAAACTAAATCTGCTGGCGCCCAAGAAGCCCACGAAGCAATTCGCCCGACTGATATTACCCGCGAATCAGTCAGCGGCAGCGACTATGACCAGCGTCTATACGACCTCATCCGCCGCCGCACGCTAGCCAGCCAAATGGCGCCAGCCAAGCTAGAGAACACAACAATTACAATTGGTATTAACGACGGGGAAAAGCAAAATAACTCAAGCAAGACTAACGACAAGCTCGTCTTTGAAGCCAAGGGTCAAGTCGTCCTCTTCGACGGCTTCCTGCGCGTTTATGGCGGCGGTAAAGATGACACAATTTTGCCAACCGTCAAATCTGGCGACCAGCTCCAACGCCACAGCGTCGAAGCCCGCCAAGTTTTCGCCCGGCCGCCAGCCCGTTATACCGAAGGTACGCTAGTCAAAAAGCTTGAAGAGCTCGGTATCGGCCGCCCGAGTACTTACGCCACCATCATGAATACCATTCAAACTCGCGGTTACGCCGAAAAAGGCGATTCCGAAGGTGTACCGCGCGATGTTATCTTATTGCAACTTATCGACAATAAGGTCGAGCGCGAGATTGTCCAAGAAAAGACCGGCTCCAACAAAGGCAAGCTTGTGCCGACGCCGGCTGGCGAGCTGATTAGCGGCTTTTTAACCGACCATTTCGACCGCGTCGTTGATTATGGCTTTACAGCCGACGTCGAGAAAGATTTCGACGATATTGCCGGTGATCGCTTGGCGCGCAACACCATGCTCGAGAAATTCTACGCGCCATTCCACGCGCTGATTGAGCAATCTGGCAATATTGACCGCCGAACTGTCGGCGCCAACAGGGAAGTTGGTATTGATCCGAAATCTGGCAAACCAATTATTGCTCGCTTCGGCCGCTTCGGACCAATGCTGCAACTCGGCTCCAGCGACGATAAAGCCGACAAACCGCAATTCGCACCGCTGCCTAAGGGCGCCAAGATTGAAACCGTCACCCTAGAACAAGCTTTGCGTGCCTTTGAGCTGCCGCGCCTAGTCGGTCAAACTGAGGACGGACAAGATATCAAGGCTAACGTCGGCCGCTTCGGGCCATATATTCAAATCGATAAACTCTACGTCAGCCTGAAAGATATCGACCCGCGCGAAGTCACCCAAGAGCAAGCGCGCGAACTATACGCCGCCAAGCTCAAAGCCGAAGCCGAGAAAAATATCGCTGACTTTGGCGACGGCATCAAGGTACTCAACGGCCGCTTCGGTCCATACGTTACCGACGGCAGCAAAAACGCCAAAATCCCCAAAGACACCGATCCCAAAACCATCACTCGCGACCAAGCAGTAGAATTGCTCGCTAACGCCCCGCAAAAAAGGTCGGCGCGGCGCCAAATACGACGAAAGAAGTAAACATGGCAATCAAACTCCAACAAGTCCGACGTGTCCGCCGCTGGATGATGATTTTGCTACTCGTAGTAGTAGTTATCGTTGTCTTCTCGCTAAATGTTCATAGGTCGTACCGCACCGACGATCATCCACGCCTGGGCAATGTCGCTAACGTCGACTCTGATATTCCGTATTGCGCCGGCCAAGACAAGCAGAAGTTTGATTTGTACACGCCAATCAACAGCTTGCTTAATACTCATACGACACCGTACCCGCTAGTTATTTATATCCACGGCGGCGGCTGGCATAAGGGTGATAAGCGCAATTCGCTGCTTGACTATTACGGTTCTAGTTTGACAGCGGCTGGTTTTGCGGTCGCCTCGGTCAACTACCGCCTAGCGCCCAAATACCACTATCCGACACAAAATAACGACGTTGCCTGCGCTATCGACACCATCGCCAAACTCGCCAGCTCTTATGACATCGACACCAACAATGTAATTCTTTTTGGCGACAGCGCTGGCGGGCTCTTAGCTATCGACTACGTCTTAACTCGCCAAGACAGCCCAATTACTGTCCGCGGCGTGATCAGTTTTTATGGTACCACCGACCTGGTCAACCAATTACAACGCACCAAGCGCAACCCAAATGCTTACAAATTCCTCGGCACCCGCAATGTCGATACTGCCCGCGTCGCCAGCCCGCTATACCAACCGATTACCAAAACGCCGCCGCCGTTTTTGTTTTTCCACGGCACCAAAGACAGTATTGTGTCGATTGATCAGGCTTACAAGTTCTACCAGCGTATCTTGGCCTACCAGCCGAGCAGCCGCTTTATTCGCGTTGCCAATGCCGGCCACGGCTTCGACGACAGTGGACGCAGTACCAAACCGACCAGCGACGAAATTCGCCGCACACTTACACTGTTCGCCCTCAAGCATATCAACAACGACCAGTCAGAAACTCAGGCGCAAACCACGCCAGAAAAAGTCCAGATATTATTAGACAATGATTAAGCTGTTTAATCAGCTAATTATTCATTGGTGTTTTGAATAAGCTTTGCTCAATAAACAATTATATTTTGTGATAAACTGTTAAATTAACCAACATCGGTACCACCTTAACACCTTAAACTTTGACAAAAATAGGTATTATTGTTAGCCTAGACATTATTCTTTATTAAAAAAAGTAGCAAAAAAGTATTTACCATAAGCGTCTATATTGTGATACAATATAACTAGTTAGTATTTGATTTGACAATCTAACTACTATGTATTATAATCAGATACGAAATTACGATATCAAACTAAAATCACTCTCGAGGGGCGGGGAGTGGAGATAAAAGGATAAGGATCGCATGACCGAAACTACCGGTACACCTGCTGTGGAGATCATCAAGACAGCAATTGAGGATATTCTTAAGACTATAGACCAAGAACGCGAACGCGAAATTATCACGCGCCGTTTTGGCCTATATGAACGCCGGGAAACGCTTGAGCAAATCGGCGAGCTGCTCGGCATCACCCGCGAACGTGTCCGCCAACTCGAAAAAGCCATCTTAGCCCGCCTCAAAACCGCTGCCGCCGACGGCAAAATTCCAGCCATTAGCGACGCCGAGCGCTTGATTATCCGCGACCTTTCCGAAAACGGCCGCGTCGGCCGCGTCCAAGACGTCGCCAACCGCCTCTCGAAAGACAAAGCTTCCAATAACACCCGAGCTCACGTTGCCTTTATTGGCGAGCTGTCGCCGCGCTTCGTTATAATCAACGAAACCGACAATTACCACCAGGGCATCAGTATCGCCGAAAACGGTAATGAGAAGAAAGTCCGCGGCGATATCGACAGTATCGTTAAAACTATCAAAAACCACGGCCAGCCAATCGACATCGAGAGCTTGCATGGCATGTTGACTTTCGAAAGTCCGTCCCAAATCCGCGGCCTGGCCAGCTTATCCAAAAAACTAGCCAATCTCAAAGACGTTTGGGGTCTAGCTAAGTGGCCGACCGTCAATCCTAAAAACATCCGCGATAAAATCTACGTCATTTTGGCAGGCAATGGCAAGCCGATGCACTTCTCCGACATTTCTAAAGCCATCAAAGAAAGCGACTTCAAGCGCAGAAACGTTACCACTCAAGCTATCCACAACGAACTCATCAAAGACAAACGCTTCGTCCTAATCGGTCGCGGCATTTACGCCCTCGACAGCTGGGGCTACAGCAAAGGCACAGTTTCAGACATCATCGCCGACATTTTACGCAAAGCAGGCGAGCCGCTTCACCGCGACGAAATTGTCAGGCGCGTGCTCAAAAGCCGCCAAGTCAAAGAAACAACCATTCTGCTCAATTTGCAAAGCAAATCGATGTTCAAGCGCGTCGCTAAAGCGACTTACACCATCGCCGAACCACAGCAATAATCTATCTGCGGATTCCGCTTAATCTTGCAAAAATAACAGAGGTATGATATAATGAAAGTATAGCTATGTCATTTATCACTTCTGTTATTGCTCTATTGTTGCAATGGTATGTCTGGGGGCCGTTGGTTATTGTGTTGTTATATCTAACTTGGCGCAATTATCGCAGTATTGATGTAATAAAGAACGTTGAGAGCGTCTTGTTAACCCTCGAGATTCCAAAGACCAACGATAAGTCTGAGCTGGCCGCCGAGCAAATGTTCGCTAGCCTCCATGGTATTTTGCGCGATGCCCGCGAGCTGAAAGCTAACAATGGCTATCAGGAGCATCTAAGCTTCGAGATTGCCTCGGTGGGGGGACGAATTCAATTCTACGTTTGGACTCCAAAATCGCTGCAAAGCTTCGTCGAAGGCCAGATTTACGCCCAATACCCGCAAGTACAAATCCATAAGGCCGAAGAAGATTATGTCGCTCACGAACGCCACCACAGCGTAGTCTACACTTCAGAGATTACCTTAACCGATAAGGAATTTTTGCCGATCAAAACCTTTCAGAGTTTTGAAGTTGACCCGCTAGCTGGCATCACCGGCACGCTCGCCAAGCTCGAAGATACCGACGAAGAAATTTGGATACAGATGCTAGTACGCCCGGTCGCCGACAGCTGGCACAAAGAAGCCGACGCTTGGATTCAATCGGTCAAAGCAGGCGGCTTCAACCTCTTCGGTACTGATGGCATAGGCAAGTGGATTGCCGGCCTATTTTCTGCCCTGTGGCAACCGCCTGAGCAAGCAGGCGCTAGCGGCGGTCCAGAATTATCAGAACGCGACAAGACTCGAATATCTGAGGCTGAAAAAAAGGCAACCAAACTTGGCTATCAGGTCAAAGTCCGCGTCGCCTATCTAGGTGAGCGCACTAGCGACGCCAAATTACGTATGCAAGGTATCATCGGCACCTTTAAGCAATTTAACTCTACCAATCTCAACGGCTTTAAGATGTCGAACGATAGCTTCGCCAAAGAAGCGCTAGCCAAGTACAAAACCCGCCTCTTTGCCGACCGCGGCTACCTGATGAATATTGAGGAAGTCGCTAGCGTTTACCATTTGCCGCATACTAACGTCGAAACGCCGAACATTGTCTGGGCTAGCACCAAAACCGCCGAACCGCCGCCGAAGCTACCAGTCCTAACTGGCGACCCAGCGCATGACGAGAATATCTCGGCTTTTGGTATGACTAATTTTCGTGGCATCAACCACCAATTCGGCATGCTGCGCTACGACCGCTCGCGCCATGTTTACATCATCGGTCAGACGGGAGCAGGGAAGAGCGGTTTGCTGGAGTTATTCGCCCTCAGTGATATTTTCCACGGGCAGGGCTACGCCATCATCGACCCGCACGGCGACTTTGCTATCAATAACATGCGCTTCATCCCAGGCTCGCGCCTGCAGGATGTTGTTTACTTTAATCCGGCCGATACGCAGTATCCGCTCGGTTTCAACCCGCTAGAGGTCACCAATCCGTCGCAAAAAACTAATATCTCATCAGAAGTTATCGGCGTGCTGAAGCGTATGTTCGGCGACTCTTGGGGTCCACGCCTCGAGTACATCTTGCGCTATACCATTTTAGCGCTATTAGACCGGCCCGAGACTACCATGCTCGATATTACTCGCATGCTCACTGACAAAAAGTTTCGCAAAGACACGCTCAGTTACTGTAAAGACACCGTGGTACTGCAATTTTGGAATGTCGAGTTTGCTAGCTGGACCGACAAGTTCCAGGCTGAAGCCATCGCGCCAGTCCTCAACAAAGTCGGCGCTTTCACCGCTAATCCAGTCATCCGCAACATCATCGGCCAGCCGAAATCAACATTTAACATCCGCCAAATTATGGACGAGGGTAAGATTCTCGTCGTCAATTTGAGTAAGGGCCTCATTGGCGAGGATAACGCCGGTATTCTCGGCTCGTTTTTGGTTACCAAAATCCAGCTCGCCGCCATGAGCCGCTCCGATATCCCTGACATCAAGGATCGCCGGCCTTTTTATCTATATGTTGACGAGTTTCAAAACTTTGCTACTGACTCATTCGCTACGATCCTATCCGAGGCGCGCAAATACGGTCTCAACCTTACCGTTGCCAACCAGTACATTAGCCAGATGGAAGAAACCGTCCGCGATGCCGTTTTCGGCAACGTTGGCACCGTAATTAGCTTCCGCGTTTCTGCCGATGATAGTCCGATCCTCGCCAAGCAATTCGAGCCGCAGTTCGAGCCAAATGACTTACTACAGATGCACAATCGTAACTTTATCATCAACATGGTCATCAACGGCGAGAAGGCTCCAGCTTTTAGTGCCAAGACGCTTAATCTGCCAGCCGCGCAAGACGACAACACCGGCCGGATTATCCAATGGACGCGCGATAATTATAGCCGCAACCGCAGCGATATTGAAGCCGATATCGCCAACCGAATCCTACCGCCAGAAAACCTAGTCGTCAAAAAACCTGGTCCCGCCTATACGCCGCCAAAAACACCCGAGCAGCGAGCTGCCGATCGCGCCGCGCGCCAAGCCGCTAAGCAATCACAAGAACAGACTCAGCCAATTGCCAAACAGCCTTCGGTCAAACTTGACAAAGGAGCTGTTGGTTTGCTACAAATAGACCACGGTCAAAACAATAAAGACACCGCGAAGGACAATGACACCGCGAGAACAGATATAGTAACAGCCAAACCCGCCGCCAACGAAGAGCCAGAAAAAGCAAATACCGCAGCCAGCGACAAGCCAAAGCGCAAACGCACTCGCAGCCGCCGGCGCAAAACTCCAGCGACAGCTACTTCCAATTCGTAATCAACTATTGCTATGCCTCTACCGTTAGAAATAGCCACCACGCCGCATGCTCATGACGCTCAAGTTGGCGAGATTATTGATCTATTATGCAAGCCTAGTATCTGCGGCCCAATTTCAGACATACTAGGCCGAGATACTTTCATGGAAGCAGCTACCGACCTAACGCAGCGTTTATACTTGGGTGAGTGCGCCGCTGCACTGGCCAGATACATTGATGAAAGCAGCAATACTATCAAACCAGTTGGCACAATTATCTATAGCCAGGACTCAAACGATCCTAAAATAACAAATTTGGAACTAATCGCCGTACGAGAAAAATATCGGCTCCGGCAAGTAGGCACACAGCTGATAGAAATAGTCAAGAAAGAAGCGAGATCGCTCGGCGCAATCCAATTACAAACACTAGCGCCCCAGAAAATGCCAGGCCTACAGAGCTTCTTAGCAGCAAATGGATTCTATTACATTCGCATGAAAGAGAGCGAGAGCGGGGTTTTGTTTTTGCGGTATAAAAAAGATATTAAGGATAAGAAGATCTAAATTGTTAGGGAATTATAACGCGCAATAAAATGGCTTAGTATCTTACGCTGGTATTAAGAAGAATAGAAGTATGCTTATACTCATTACTTATGCTTATCGCAAGCTATGCCGTCACCGTCTCCATCAAGATGCGGCGAATACCCCGGTTCGCCGCGGCGCATATGGCTATAGCCGGCAGCACGCGCTTCTTTGCAGCTACTAAAATGTAATTCTGCCGGGGGGGCGGGTGCAGGTGTTGCTGGGCGTGGACGTGGACGCGGAGGAGTTGTTGGAGCTGGTTGCGGAGCGGCAGGAGTAGGGGCAACTTGGCGAGGTGCAGGCTGCGGTCGCGCTTGCTGCTGTTGCCTGCCGAGCTTTAGCTGTGGCAGAGCCGCTGCCTCCTCCTGCCTTTTCTTCTCTTCCGCCTCTTTTTTAGCTTTCTCGGCGCGTTCTTTTTCTTCCTGCTTGGCTTTTTCTAATTTGGTAATACGCTCAGAGAATTGTCCGCGTTTATCCTCTGGTAATTTATTGACATCCGACTTGGCGCGGGAGATATTCTCATCGTTCGATTTCTGCTCGGCTTTTTTAACCGATTCCTCGGCGCGCTTGAGAACTTTTTCTAGTTCTTGTTTGTCATAATCAGCTTTCGTTTGGCGGTGAAACCTAATAGTTTTATCACCATGGCGTTTACCATCGACGACGGATATAGAAATATCGCTGTCGCCCTCTTTTATGTCTTTGATTTCATACTTAATGTCACCAGCCGAATTTTTATGCCCGTGTATGCTAGTTTTACCGTTAGCTACCTTTACCTCGGCAAGTAAGCTGACTCCTGATATTTTAGCAGAAATTTCGCGCTTGTCGGTGTGGTAATCAAGCTTAATGTTTTCGTCCACATTGGAAATAACGATAGGAACATTGTCCTTCTCAAGGCGAGACTGTTCCATTACATTGCTGGCATGTCCTATAACAGCAAGAGTAACGACAACTCCGCCAAAGATAAGCCAGCCACGCTTATACTTCTTAGTAGAGGTCTTATTCTTGCTCTCTTTCTGTTGTATTTGTCCAAACTTTTTTATAGCCATTGTTATTTTCCTAGATATCTTTAATTAATTTAACTATCCAATCCGCTTATAAACATATCACAACATACTCCAGACAACAATATAGCTTATAGCTTCTAAACATTTAGAGCAATCGCCCTAGCAATTAAGAACCCTGAGACACCATCACTACATCTGCGAACCCCAAGATAGAGCACGACGGTAAAAACCTCATAGAAAAGATCATGCTATACTTACATTAATGGAAGTACTATTTGTCATAATCATAATTTTTGCCTTAGTAGCAATCGGAGTAAAAACAAATAATAATATCGCCAAAAAACCAAAGAGAGAATACGTATACGCTAAAAAAGCCTGCGCAATGACACAGCACGAGCTAATATTCTATAAAACCCTGCTTGAAGCAATAAGCGGCTGCGTAATCATCCCGCAAGCTCACTTAAGCATGTTTTTAGATCATAAGGTTTACGGACAGAACTGGAGCAGGGCATTTTCAAGAATCAACGGCAAATCAGTGGATTTTCTTATTTGCACCAATGATATGAAACCGCTCATAGCTATTGAACTTGATGACAACACCCATGATCATCCTGACCGCCAAAAGCGCGACATTTTCGTTAACTCAATTATAAGCGATGCAAATATGCCCCTGCTGCGGTTTAAGGGGGATGAGTGGAATAGTGAAATCATCAAGCGAGAGGTCGCCCGCGCTCTTAAAGAATCAACTCTCGAAAAACTATAGAACAAAAAGCGAACTAATTATCCGCAGGTTTCTTAAAGTCATGCCAGAATAATTATCTAACAATTGCCAACATTTCATAGATTCATAAAACACTACCTTTAGCGATCAAAGCCCAAACCATAATCAATAACACAAATTAGCGCGCCAAAAGCCATCAACAGCTCATAGCAATAAAAACATGGAACATGGCAAATATAGATTTAGAACATAAATATACCGGCAGACCCAAACAGGGCGGTAGCATAATTAATCGCCGCCGATACCTCCAAAAGTTTACAAACTACATAAATTTATCTTGAAAAAAGACGATGGAGTAATCATGTTTCGTAGATAGTTTTAATGTCGCACAATGTCCGTTTTACGTCTTATAATCTACGTTGTCAGGATGATTAATCATACGTTCGCAAATAACGATTTTACTTGATACAAGCCGCAGTTTATTAATCTTGGTCTAAAATGGGGAGTATTAACCACGCTACTAGAGTCATCTTTTACTTTTATATTTATTCGCTATATAAAAAATACCGCCAATCAGCAGTTCTATAGATATAAGTCCACGCACTCGAAAACAAACTCGAAATTTAGATTGTAGTAATTAGCACATGTTTATAGACTTAAGTTATCCACAGAAAAAATCTCAGCGCTATGAGAATAAATTTGCATTTTTTCAAAAATATTGTCCCCTACTACTTTTCCCGCCCCACCTGCTTTATTTGACTTTTTATATTTTCGATATTTTAATATAGTTTTTTTCACCTAGCCTATTTAGCTGTTTAATAGAACAAAAGTAGAACATAGCCCACCAGTGTAGGGGTAGCCTACTATCTAAAGCTTCTTACTCATTTATAAAAAGCACGCCTACCTACCCGCACATCAATATACTCTGCAGTTATTCCTCTGTTCGTTAAATAGCGGATGGCACGCACCGCGTCTTCGACTTGGCCAGCCGCTGGGCGGTCAACTGTCATTTTAATCGAGCACCCTACCCCGTCGAGACTGACTAGCACCTGGCGAGTAGTATTAGCTGGCAAAATCATTTTATTAACAGTAAAATTGTTTTCTTTGAAATATCCCACGACCTTACCGATAAACTGCAGAAAACGGCCGCTAATTACTGAATTGCCAACGCTTGCACGAATTCCAGTTTGATCCTCGACGGCGATAACTGACGTGCCGAGGATATTACGTTCAAATACTACACCTGTACTATCAACATAAGCTTTCATGTTACCAGACTGCCAATAAACCACTGGCGAGCGTAAGTTAACCGAAAAATCGGCCGACCAGAGAGCACCTTTAGCTGGCGGCGACACACTAGACACTTCTGGGTATCTACTTTGAATGGCTCGGCTAAGATTATTAGCATTGATATTTACAGCCAGCCGCTCGAGGGGATTAGCAGAGAGGTAATCTTGAATTGCTGCTGCATAATCGCGGGCGGCAGTTTGTACTTCTGAATCGTTACTAGTGCCGACAATTTGCACTTTCGGCTCGACAATAATCTGAGTAAGCAGCCACCCCAAACCAGCAATTAGCACTAATGCGCTAATCAACGCTAAGCGGATAGAGCGGCGTTTGCGCTTCAGGTTGTGCGCCTGCACGCGCGGTGATTGCAAGCTAGCCGATTGTTCATTAGGGCTAGGCACCGAGGAAATGAGGCTGCCAGTCAAGGTACGATTACGCCGAAATAGTGTTCCCGCACTAGGCGAGCTATCATCAACCACAGCACGGCGCCGCACAGGCTGTGCGGCGCGGCGTGATTTAGATTTTTTCGATCTCATACCAAACATGCTTGTGGTATTAATTATATCATTTTGCAGTGCTATCAGGGTTCGTTCGGCGGCTATTAGCAGCATCTAGAATCATATCGGCCATATCTTTAGCAGCACCAGGGTGCGCAAACGACAGAAAAGCCTGCCCCATTCGCCGTGCTTCTGCGGGATCGTCAATAACGTTTTTTATCTCGTCGACGAGCAGCTGCGGCGTTTTTTCCATTCGCATTTCGTCGATGACTTTGACAGCGCCTTTATCTTCATACACCTTAGCATTTTTAATTTGATGACCGCCAGTCAAAAAGCCGTTCGGCACCAGAATCGTCGGTTTGGCCAGCGCTGCCAGCTCGAGAATTGTAGTCGCACCAGCTCGTGCTACCACAACATCAGCCGCACCAAGCATATCAATCATACCGTCGCTAACGAAATCGTAAACTTTAACTTGATCTGTATCCTCTGGCAACCGCTGCCGAATCTCGGCATACTGGCCAGTACCAGTTATTAAAATTACGCTAGTGAACTGTGTAAGTTCGCTAATAGTATCTGCCACAGCATTGTTCAACCGTTCCGCACCCAAACCGCCGCCAGTAACCAGCACTAACGGTCTGTTACTTGGAAAGCCTAGTTTTTCCTTAACCACGCGGCGCTGTTGCTCGCTGTATGGTTTGAATCCTTCGCGAATCGGTACGCCAACGTAACGGCTAATCGCCTTGGGGTATGGATAATATTCTAGCGGAGCGCCAGTGCCAATGCGATCAGCCCAACGTGCCAATACGCGATTAGTTAACCCTGGATGAGCGTCTGAGTCGTGAATTACCAGCGGAATGCGCAGCACATGTGCCGCCAAACCAACCGGCATGCAAACGTAGCCTCCTTTCGTGAATATTACGTCTGGACGCCAGGCAATCAGCTTCACTAAGCTCTGAACGAAACCCACGCACACCTTCAGCGCATCAACAAAATTTGGCCACACAATCGTCCGTAAGCGTAACAGCTGACGCACAACGCTAAGATTATGATAGCGGCGCAATTTGCCGCTAGCAATGACATCTACGCGCACCAAGCTATCAAAGCTAGCCATAACATTGCGCGCTTGCTTGCTAAATTTGCGGTCAACCCAAAACCGTAGTTCTGCATCTGGCTGCTGTTTTTTAACTTCTCGCAACACGGCGACGACTGGAGTAACGTGACCCCCCGAGCCGCCGCCTACGGCTAATATCCGCATCTTGGCCTCCTATATCTATTGGTTTATGTGCAGTATATCGCGATAACTGGAAAACAATCCCCAAAGCCGCGCCCGAAAACAGCATACTACTGCCGCCAGCACTCAAGAACGGCAGCGTTATACCTGTTAACGGCGCTAAATGAATCATTGATGCAATATTCATGAAAAAGTGCGCAAATAACCAGCCAAAAATACCCGCCACTACCAATCGCCTGGTCATATCTGGCGAGTATTCAGCAACTCGCAAAACCCGCAGCAACAAAGCTGCAAACAGCACTACTACCAACACCGTCCCGGCAAAACCAAAAATCTCGCCAATTACAGCAAAAATCGAATCGTTAATTGCCTCTGGCAAGTAGCCTGTCGATTGAATACTCTTGCCGATACCGCGGCCAGTTAACCCGCCTGTCCCCAACGCAATCATTGCGTTTTTGATATGATAATCGTTATCGTCTTGCGAAGCTGATTTACTCGCTCCGAAAAACGTCGTAATCCGTTCCAACCGGTGCGGCGCCGTTACTGCCGTGAGCCCCAAAAACAGCACGCCCACTAGTGCAATTTGCATCAGAGTTTTCATTCTTATCGTACTCACCATAAATATCGACGCCGCAGCCGCCGCTATCGCCACCCCCGAGCCCATGTCTTTTTGCAACACTACGACAATAAATAACAAAAAGCCGACCAGCGCAGCTGCTGGGTAGACTGTTTCTTTCAAGTCGTTTATCTTACCCTCTTGGTAGCGTTTACCTAAAAACACCGCCATATACAAAGTCATTGCTAATTTTAGCAGCTCGGACGGCTGAAAATTAACTGGTCCCAAGTGAAACCAGCGATAAGCGCCTAGCGTATTTTGCGCTATTGCATTAATATGCAGAATATTTCCAATCAAAAAGAGCAAAAACGATAAGCCAATTCCAATTATCATTAACTGAAAAATATACTTCTTGAGATAATCAAACGGTACTAATATCAACAGTACAAAACCACTAACTGCCAGGCTAATACCCATAAGCTGTTTGAAAAAGAAATATGTACTAGAATAATCGCTGCCATAAGCACTATTCTGCAAATTAGCATACTGCGGCCCGACCGAATAAACAATTATCATTCCTACCAGCATCAACAACGCCGCACATAACACCAACCAATAATCAGGCCGGTGTTTACGTTGGATTTTGCCATCGGTAAATTGTACGTACCTGTCGCGGTGCCGAGCGCCAATCACGGAGCAATATGCCCCCCGGTCATCGCCATCGCCATCCCCACAAACGCCGCCACGCCAGCAATCACCCAAAAACGCATCGTCACTTTAGCCTCTGGCCAGCCTGATGCCTCCAGATGATGATGAATCGGCGCCGACAGAAATATCTTGCGATGGAATAATTTCTTGCTGGTCATCTGCAACAAGCTCGACCCAGCCTCGACCACGAACAATATGCCGATAATCGGCAGCAAAAACAGCGTGTTGGTCATCATCGCTACCACACCCAAGCTCGTCCCAAAAGCAAAGCTGCCAACGTCGCCCATAAAGAACCGCGCTGGAAAGATATTGAACCACAAATAACTCAGCAACGCGCCGACCACTGTGAAACAGAACGCCGCTAACTTCAAATGACCTTGCAGTAGCGCAATCACACCAAATGCCGAAAATGATGTTACCAGCAAACCGCCCGCCAAGCCATCCAGGCCGTCGCTTATATTGACCGCGTTACCCGTCGCTACCACCGCAAACACAAACAACCCGACAATCCACGCGCCCATTTGCCAATCGCCGACATATGGGATATGCACCGACGAGTAGCCGAGCTTGCAGAAGAAAAACCAGCCCAGCACCAGTCCGACGCCGATAATCATGGCAAATTTCACCCAGCTGCGCAAGCCAGCATCCTTGCGATTAGAGCCAAAAACATTCAAAATATCATCAATCAAACCAATCGCCGCGCCGCCAACTAACGCCGCCAATGGCAGCCAAGTTTGCGCTCGATCCAGATTAAAGGTCAGCGTCACCGCCACAATCGCCACTACGGCAATTATTCCCGCCATGGTCGGAATATGCCGCTCGATTTTCTTCTTATGTAATAAGTTAAAAATCTTGAGTTTTTCGCCAGTTACCGCTGCTGTACGCTGTGTTTTCCAGAATTTATATTTGTAAGCAAAATATGTATATACTGGCGTTAGCAGCATCGCCAGTAGAAATGCCATCAAGCTCATTAGAAAAACTGAGTTCAATTCGTTTCCAAAAGTTACAATCGACATATTACCATTATACTCCCTACCCTACTCTCTCGGGGCTAATTTTAAGTATTTTATCATCCAGTTGGATATCTCGTTGAAAATAGGCTTGGCATCCGAGCCGCCGCCCATACCGCGGCCGTCTGCCGCTATCTCTACCATGATAACGTAACGCGGAATTTTACCGTATTCGCCGCCAAAACCCAGATAGGTACCAATCGTCTCGTTATCATCATACTTGCCGTTAACAATCACCTGCGAAGTACCGGTCTTGCCGCCGACTAGCCAGCGTTCCGAGTCGTCATGCGGATTATATGTCGCATAATGAGCCTGATGCACCATTTCGCGCACTGTCTGCGACGAAGCTTCGCTGATAGCACGAGCGCTAGTCTTTGCCGCCGTAGCCGCGAACTTGCCGCCATCGCCCATCGTGCCGTTAATAATCGTTGGCGCGTGATATACGCCGCCATTAACTACCGAACAAAAACCGCTCGCCACCTGCAGCATTGTCACATTCATACCCTGGCCAAACACCATATTACTGTAACGTACGGCATTACCTTCTTGCTGTGCTGGCGAAATAACTGTGCCGCCCGCCTCATTCGCTAGCTCGATACCAGTCAGCTGCCCCAGCCGGAAACGATTATAAAAGTAATCATAAATCGTATCGCGAGCGCCGCGAGTAATATAAGAACCATTTCCCAGCCGCTGCGCAATCGTTACCATACCAGTATTTAGCGACCAGTTCAGCGCTGTCTGCATAGTAATATCGCCGTTCAAGAAGCTGTTTTTAGAAGCGTTATTGATTGTGATATCTTCGACCTTGATTTTGCCAGTATTGTTGTAAGTACTCTGCGGCGAGATAACGCCTTTGTCGATTCCGGTCGCTACCGTGAAAGTCTTGACATCAGAGCCCGCTTCGTACGGATGCGAAATCGTATCATTGTTAAAGACCGACACGTCAGAAGTATTGATACTAGACGGATCATACGTCGGCATATTAGCCATTGCCAGCACTTTGCCAGTACTTGGCTCCATGACGATAGCGCTTGCTCTAGTGGCTTTACTACGCTTAGCACCAGCCTCAAGCGCTGATTCGACTTGTGTCTGGATATTACGATCAATCGTCAAAACAATACTCTGGCCATTTACTGCCGGCTGGCGGACATTCTTATCGCCAATTGTCAGCGGTACATCGCGAGCATCCGTCACCGTTTTGAGCATGCCATCGCGCCCAGACAGAGTTTGGTTATTAGCTTGCTCGAAGCCATATACTCCCTTACCCTCGTGATTAACAAAACCCAAAACCTGGCTAGCCAATCGTCCTTCGGGATAAACTCGGCGCGTTCCAACTTCGAAACCAATACCTGCTAGCTTTTTCTTCTTGATTAACTCAGCCTGAGTCCGCGTAATATATTTCGTCAAAATTTGGTAGCGGCTAGGTTTTTTGTCGATCAGCGCCGCGAAGCCATCAACTACGTTGCCGCCAGCTACGCTATTCAGCGTATCTATCACCGCCTGCTTGTCAGACACCTGTGTTGGATCAGCCCAAACTTTATAGACTGTCTCGTTCATCACCAGCGGCTTCGGGTCGCTGCCGTCCATAGCATAAATCTCGCCGCGCTGCGCTTTGAGCGTGAACTTCTTAATCTGCTCATTATCAGCCTGTGTTACATAGTAATCATGCCGCACTACCTGCACCACGAAAAGTTGCACTACAAAAATGGCCGAGACGACCAATACTACACCAAACAAAAAGCCAACTCTCGAGCGTCGAATAAAACGAGTTGGCGATACACTCATGATCTTAAACTCCTATTTGCTTACATACTGAGTATCAGCCGGGGTAGCCATCCTTTGAGCAACGCTGCTGTCTTTAACTGATTGCAGAGCTGTCAGGCGAGCATTCTCAACCGCCAAATCACTCTTCTGTTCGGTCAACGTCGAAATTTTATTGCTGACGTCATTTGACTCATAATCATAGCCCGAAACACTCCCCGCTTGTGTTAAGTATAGCAGACCTAGCAGCGTCAGGAGAAGTGCAATAATAATCGCGTTAGAAATCGGGCCGAGTTTGATAGCCGATGCAAAAGCAACTGTATTGCGGTTGCGCCCATAATTACCTTGGCGCCGGCTATTAAATTGTGTAGTTCGTGAATATGACATGTGGTGGATTTGTTTTTGTTATTTATTTTGACACTCAAAAGTCAGAGGAACGTTAGGAGAAAAACGAAAATTACGCTCCTCTGCCCTATGAGTTGTGTATTTTTACCTAAGCGGCGCGGCGCACGACAGTGATGTCATGCTGAACGTCGGCTTGGACTTGTACTTGGATGCGGCGAGTCATGCTACATCTTCCTTTCTGTTTTTATATTTTCACAGCGACACGAAGCTTAGCACTTCGCGAACGCGGATTGTGAACATCCTTAGTGGCTCCATCGACAGGATGCTTCGTAATGATACGAAGTTCCGCCTCGTAGCCGTTTTTGGCCTGTTCGGCAAAGTATCGCTTAACGATACGATCCTCCAGGCTATGAAAGCTAATTACACCGACTCGCCCGCCCTGCGACAACAGCTCGGGTAATAATGGCATAATCGCTCGTACTTGCTCAAGCTCATCGTTTACAAAAATCCGAATCGCCTGAAAAGTACGTGTCGCCGGATGCGTTCGCTGGCGCCGTCCGACATGCGCCCTCAAGATAGCCGATGTCAAATCTTCAGTTGTCGCCAGTGGTCTAGCCTTAATAATCGCAGCAGCATAACGCCGCGCAATATTTGGCCGCTCTTCGCCGTAATCGCGAATAATCCGCTCCAGCTCGCCCTGCGAATAGGTGTTAACCACCTGCTCTGCAGTTAAAGCTTGCCGCCGATCCATCCGCATATCCAGCGGACCACGATGCGAAAAAGAAAATCCTCGCTCAGCCCTATCAAGCTGTGGTGACGACACCCCCAAATCAATCAATATCATATCAAACTGTTTACCTGCAGCAATCAACCGCCGGGCAGCGCTGACAAAATCAGCGTGTATTAACTCTGCCCCTTTGCTGACAAATGCCGCTAGGTTTGCTTGTGCAAATTCATCGCGGTCGACCAAAGTCATCCCGCGATAATTATGCGTTCGTTCGACAATGGCGCGCGCGTGTCCGCCGTATCCAGCCGTCAGGTCGAGATAACTCTCGCCATCTTTAGGATTAAGCAGCCGCACAACGTCATTAAGTAATACTGGAACATGAAGTGGTGGATGTTCTTTAATACTCATTCCCCCATCATACCATATGGTCTGGCGAGGGACTCGAGATCACCAATCTGATAGCGAGCTGTTTGTTTTCGCATAGGTGGTGTTTGTTTTAGTTTAGTCAAGTATGCTTAAAATCAAGAGCTGTCAAACAACTCATATCGTATTTAGCATACCTTTGAGAGACTTGTGTGTGAGGTGGAGTTTTTGGGAGGTGTTGTGTTAGAGGAAAGAACTTTCGACAATTTTAGCGTGGGTCGATATTCCACTGCTCACTATCAGGTTGTTGATCTCGAGGATGTCCAACTTCAAATTGTAAAAGTACCACAAACTATACGGCTACGCGCCCAAAGACAGCGTCGCCCGCGATACGTAAGCATCAGGTACACAAACCAAGACGCCCGCCCTACCGTACATAGATTGGCTAATAGCTGCGTCAGTCATGACTACCCTACTTTCTTTTGTTATTTTACGCGGTGGTGTTTGTTTTGACTCGAGATTTCATCTCTTGCCTTGCCACTGGCTTTATCATACAACGTTTCATCATGCTTGTGCAATACCTTTTTTACTAAAAATGATAACTTCTTTACTTTTCCACAAAAACGTGGAAAACTATAGTGTTTATATAAGCAAATAGACGCTATATCTAGCGTCTATAGAGGTCAGCCATGACAGAAAACGCTGCTTATGCAAAATATATCCGCATCAGCTGGCGCGCCACCGCATCTGGATCATGCCGGATAAAACTGCGCACTGCGGCGATCGGGTCGCTTGATTGCGCGCCCGCCCATATATTTTTAGCTAGGATACCAGCCCCGCGAAACTCATAATGTTGGCGTTTAAGCTCGTTAATGTCATACTGTACCGTATGCTCGCCGTCATGAGCATACTTCGCCATCAACTCTCTCGATGGTTCGTCGGTATTGAAGACGACATAGTCTAGAAACTCGCTACCAGCCAAACGCTCAATTTCGCTAGCAAAGTCCACCACGCTCAAACCATCCGTCGGGCCGGGTTTGGTTACTAGATTACAAACAAAAACACATTTCGCCCGCGTCGCTGCCAATGCTTCCTGAATTTCGCCAATTACCAGCGCCGGCGCCAAACTACCGTAGAGATTACCCGGCGCAATCACCACCATATCAGCCTCCAGAATCGCCTGAACGGCCGCTGGATGCGCCACTGCCTCTGGCTCTAGCCATACCTTCGGCTGCTTAGATATATCGGCATGCGCGATTTTGAATTGCCCTTTGATCGGCTCGCCCGAAGCACTCTCGACGCACAGCGTAATATCAGTTAGAGTTGTCGGGATTACTCTACCTTGAATATTGAGAACTTGGCTAGCCAGCTGCACCGCCTCGCCAAAGCTGCCAGTCATTTTCTCGAGCGCTGTCAAAAACAGATTACCGAAGGCATGACCCTTCAAGCTGCCGTCATCGAAACGATAATTAAACAAATCGCGCACCCGCGGACTATCGCTCAGTGCTACTAAGCACTGCCGCACATCACCCGGCGGCAGCACGCCAAGTTCGTCGCGCAGCTGTCCCGTCGACCCGCCATCATCTGCCATATTGACCAGCGCTGTCAAATCAGACACGTATTTTTTGAGACCTGTTAACAGCGTGAAACTGCCAGTGCCGCCTCCAATGACTACAATTTTTGCTCCGCTGTCGCCATGCTCTTCGCTCATTATTCCCCTTCTGGCGTGCTCGCTTCGCTATCGCCGCGCAGCTCCTTCTTGCCCTTTAATTCGTATTTGATACCAGTCATATCGCTAGTCATATAGTCGTCGTTGAGCAGATTAACGAACTTCGCCGCATCCTTGGCATCCATAATAATAATCTCGCCAGTAGCATCGTCCGTCATTAGTTCCAAGCCCATCTCATCGGCTTGCTCAATAACCTGATCCTGCGTCACCAGACCGACGTCGACTTTTTGCAGCTTAGTTACTAGCGACTTAGTATCACGCACTAACGCATCAAAAGTCATACCTTCAGGGAATTTTAACTTGAAATTTTTCTCGATTTCAGCAATTTTTTCCTCGGCAACAGCGAACTGCTTAGCATCGTAACCAAACAAACGGATAAATTTCGACTCGTTAAAGGCAAAAATATCGCCGCCGGCAATCAACACTTGATTATCTGGCGTAATTTTCAAGCCAACATCAGCACTGAACGGTTGAAACGAATCGCCGTTATACATCCAAGCGGTTGCGCCTTTAAGCACTTGTGATTGCGGTAAAATCTTGGCGACGAAAAACGGCTCGGCCCCCTGGCGGCTGAAACGCGCTACGATTCCCTTGACCTTCTTGAACTCATGGTCGCCTTCGCGGAACACCTCTAGCGTTTCCTCGCCGTAGCGAATCTGCTCAATCACCTCTTGGGCATGATCCACTCGATCCAGAGTAGTCCGCTCCAACACATTATCCTCAGCGGCCGCCGCTTCAAAGTCGCGCACTGTCATACCAGTAGCAGCACCAGTTTGCACCTGACTAATCATGTCGTAAAGGAATAATACCTTGAGCTGCGCCTTAAGTTCCTTGGCGTAATTAGTGGCGTAGACAGTGTAGCCCTTCGTAAATAGAAATAAGTCGATTTCGAGCTCATCCTTATGTGCATCAGCTTGGTTCGCCCAGAGGAAAATATCAGTTGGCTCTGGCGGCTGGTCATCAGCCGGTGTTGATTGGTCATTATTCATGATATATATTCTACTACAATTATTAGGCGCTATTCTAATATTGGTTTATTTACTGTACAGCATCCTCGCCAAAATGTTTTTGCAAGCGCATTTTGATCGAACCGTGATGGCGGCCAAGTTTCTGGCTCATCGCAGCAATACTTTCGCCGTTAATGAACATTTGGCGCAATTCATCGTCATCAGCCTTAATCCATGGTTTATAAGCATTAGGATAAGTCTGGCGCATTTTAGCAATTTTAGCCGACCAGCTAGAATTGGCGCTGTTCGCTTTTTTGGCGGGTTTAAGTTCGCCGGATGCGCGTTTGTCAGCTTTTGGTTGTAAGTGCGCGAACTTTTTAGCATCATCTGCCGCCCGCGTGCGCAGCTGCTCATCGATCATATAAGCTTCATCACTCATCTGCAAAGCCATACGATTAATACCCGTCAAATACAAATTATCAATATCGCGCACCCGGCTAAGCGCCACATAGCCCATGCCTGGCACAAAGGCTTTGCGCAGGTCAATTCGCGCGCTATCCAGTGTCATACCTTGGCTTTTATGAACGGTAATCGCCCACGCCAAACGCAACGGAATTTGGCTAATGCTAGCTCGTTTGCGCGTACCGTCGCGCAACTCCCAGGTGTCAGGCTGCATAGTCACCGTCCGGCCATTACGAAACTCCACTACCGGATAATCCGTCGCCGGCTCGAAATCGACCACCATGCCGATACTGCCATTAGCATAGCGCCGCGCTTGATCGTTTTTGACCGCCATCACTAATGCGCCTATTTTGAGCGTCAGCACCTCTGGCGCTAGTACGCTGCGCTGCAAATTATCAACGTAGTTGTTACTACCAGTAGTATGGCGCTGATACAACACCTCGTCGCCCGGCAATTCAGCCAGCCTGGCTTGATTAATTCTATCGACATCAACGTTCACGGTATGCAGCTCTGTCAAATCTGCCCCGGCTGGCGGCTGAAATTCGGTCCGCTCTAACAGCTGCTCGGCATGACGGCGGCGCAAATCGCCGGCCCGCATCGCCGTCAAGATTTCTAGCAGCGTATCGCCGTCGCGCTGGCGAAACTGCTCGCTCAGATACAATACCGTCGGATCAAGCTCGCGCCACGCCGATGAATTCACTACAAAACCGCCCTCGCGGCCTTGCGCTCGATTAACCGGTGGCAACTGAAAGAAGTCGCCAGAAAGCACCACTTGGATGCCGCCGAACGGCTCGTCGACTCTCTTGCGTACTAAACGGCAAACTTCGTCAACCATATCCAAGCGGTAATCGTGCAACATGCTAATTTCATCAATAATCAAGACATCGGTTTTTTCGATAATTTCGCGGCGGCTTTTGCTGACATGTTCAGCAAAACCATTCGGCAGGCGGTCGCTGACGCCAATCCCCGACCAAGCATGAATCGTCGCGCCGCCCAAATGCGTCGCCGCCAGCCCGGTCGTCGCCGTCACCGAGACATACTTGCCGCTAGCCTTGCTCAAGTTGATGAATTGATTCAGCACGAAAGTCTTGCCCGTTCCTGCCGGGCCGGTCAGCAGTGCGCTTTCGCCGCTCAATAATATTTCTAAGGCTAAATCTTGCTTCACTAACTTTATTATACAACTTAAGGCGCGGGACTACTTATCCCAAGCAAAGCCGTTACCAAAATGACCGTAGCGCGCTGTTGGCTCGTATTGCGGACGAGCCAGCTGCAACTTATCAATAATACCCGCTGGACTGAGATCATAACCTGCGATTGGCTTCTCAACACCGTTAACTACCGCCGTAGCTTCAACCGGCTGGTCGTGGCCAATTGCGTACGCCAAGCGCACCAACACTTCCTGAGCTGCAAACTTTTTAAGATAATCAACTGCGACCCGCCGCGCCATATAGGCACCGCTGCGATCGACCTTAGTGGCGTCCTTGCCGCTAAACGCCCCGCCGCCTAGCGGAATCCGCGGGCCGTAATTATCAACTGCTAATTTACGCCCGGTCAAACCAGCGTCCGCCGCGAAACCGCCAATTTGCCAATCGCCTGCTGGATTTATATGCAGAGAAATGCCATCAAAATCACCTGCCACATATTTTTGCTGCGCAAACCACTGCCGTACTGCTGCTGCCAGCTCGTCGTGCGGCGCATTCTGGAAGCTGGCAACAATCGCCGCAATCTGGCCGCCATAAGTCGTCACCTGCGTTTTGCCGTCATACGGCCATTTCTCATACAAAAAGCGATTCAAGGCCCGCGCCAAAGCATATTCTAGCGGCAACAATTCTGGCGTCTCAGCACAAGCATAACCAATCATCACCCCTTGATCGCCAGCACCGCCCGCGTCCACGCCCTGAGCAATCTCTGGGCTCTGGCGTGCAATCCGCTCAATAATTTCCACGTCGTCGCCAGCCAGCCGCCGCGCAATCTGCTTGACGTCAACTAGCTCGCTCGACGATACTTCGCCGGTTAGAAACAGTGCGCCATGGCCGCCGCAAGCTTCAATCGCCACTCGGGCTTGCGGGTCTTTGGCAAGATACGCGTCCAGAATAGCGTCGCTGATTTGGTCGCAAATCTTGTCCGGATGTTTTGGCGAAACGCTCTCGGCCGTACGATATACTGCTTGATTATTAGATTCTACAGACATAAAAACTCCTTTCTATCTGCCCCGCTACAAGGCCAAGAAAGGAGCCGCAAAGACAATATCTCTCCTGGTCAAGCAGGCTGGAATTAGCACCTTGCTGCAAAGGCAGGTTGCCGGCGAGTCATCAGGCCAGTCCCTCGTCGCACTCTGGATATTAAATTATTAATAAGTCCATTATAACACGCTTCATCCCGCCAAATCTAGATCGACAGTAAAACAACCAAGACTCTCGCTATAGACGAACGTCAGCCCGCGCTTTGTTTGCCCACTCATCCGCTAGCTCGTTTTGTTCATGACCGACGTGGCCGCGCACCCAAACCAGCTTCGGTTGCGTCGATTGGTAAAGCGCGTACGCTCGCTGCACGAGATCAAGGTTCTTAATTTCGCCGCCTTTTTTACGCCAACCTTTAGCAGCCCAGCCTGGCGCCCACTTGGTTAACACATTGATCCAAAATTCGCTATCGCTATGAATTTCGCACGGCTCATCGCCAGCTAGCTCCATCGCTGCAATCAGCGCCATGCCCTCCATACGAATATTTGTCGTCTGTCCGTCTTCGCTGCCCAAAGCTACCGGCTGGCCGTTTTCAATCACCGCGTAGCCGCCTGGGCCCGGATTTGGGCTAGCGCTGCCATCTGTAAAAAATACTCTCACTTCTTCCCTGCCTTCTAAATATCGCGGACTGGCCGCAGCAGCTTCAGCTCGTCTGGCATATACCACTTGTTGCCGCGATTATCTTGTTCATATTTATACTCTATCATGTGATCAGCCTGAAAATAGTCGCCCGTACCAACAATCTTGTACTGAATATACATTTTACGCACTGAATCGCTCTGCGGCATCGGCCCGCGATACAAACGCAGCTCAAAAATCTCGCCTGGCTTGAGAAATTTATTCAAGTCGCCTCGCTGTCCTAATATCTCATATTTATCAAGCTCCACGTCAAAGCTCGCGTGGTTGCGAATATGCGCCCACACCTCGAGGTACTTATTGTCGCCCGACGGATGCGCCTCGGTGCGCTCAACTTCTATCTCGGGAATCACTTTTTGCCCGTTAGCCGAGTGATATTGATCGGGCTGAGGCTTACTGTCTGACTTCCTAGTATCTGCAGCAACCCCTGAAATGTCTTTATCGAAGTTATTTTCGTCCCTACTGCCGCGATTATCTTGCGGCGAGACCATATCATTATTATTAAGACGCGCCAAATATTCGTCATCACCATCCGGCTCGCCAAAAATTAAATCACGCAACCATCCCATACATCTATTGTACCGTATTTAGACAAAGCTACACATACGCTATATATAGTGCCACTATATATAGCGTATGTACTGCCGTGGAAAAATCAGGGAAATCTTTGAGGCACACTAGACTACTGTTATTCTACTTATGTTTGGCACTCTTGACACGCGAGTGCCAACCAATTACAATAAAATATAGAGCAAAAGCTCGCCAAATCATAAACGAAAGGAGTAATACAAATGAGTAAACTCGTTCGATTCGACCCGTTTGCCGAAATGGATGCCCTGCAGCGCCATTTCTTTAATGACGACAACTGGATGCCGCGCCAAGTGCGCTCGGTCGGTTTGCCTACCACTGATGTTTACATGAAAGATAACGCGCTAGTCGTCGAGGTTCACCTGCCGAAATTTAACGAAGATGATGTCAGTATATCCGTCGAAAACGGCAATCTGGTCATTCAAGCCCAGCGGCACGAAAAGGAAGAAGATAAAGACAAGAAATACGTCGTACGCGAGTCGAGCAGCAGCTTCTACCGCAGCGTCCAGCTGCCAGAGCGCGCCGACGCCGACGCTATCGAAGCGCACCTGGACGACGGCGTCTTGAAAGTCACCGTTCCAGTCACGCCGGCGCCAGAGCCGAAAAAAATCGCCGTCAAATCGCGCGGCAAGAAAAAAGAATAAACTATTCTCAGTTTTATCTTGCCAAAAAAGCCTCGGGTTTTATCCGAGGCTTTTTATAATAAGAGGAAGTTTTCGCAGCTTATCTAGAAAGCGTCAAACTATTCCGCGTATTTTTCAACAAACCGCCGCAATATCTTGACCGGTTCGGTTACCAATTCCGATTCGCGGTACGCCGCATCGATCAGATCTTGAGCCTCCTCCGGTGCGAAATAGCCGGCATGCTTATAAATATTAATCCGCAAAGCCAAACCATCAGCATCAAGCTCAGGATGAAATTGCGCCGCATAAACATTTTTCCCGGCGCGCAGCAATTGTATACAGGCCGCAGAGCGCGCTAGCACCACGCTGTTCGGCGGCGCCGTATCTGTCCCCTCTTTATGCCCGACGAAGCCGCGAAAACTAGCTGGCAAGCCAACCAGCAGCGGATCGTCCTGCGCTTCCGGCGTCAAATTTATATCCACCGCGCAAACCGGCTCGCCATGATCGAAATCAGTCCGGCCGCCCAGCGCCGTTACCAGCGCCCCCACACCCAAGCAAGTGCCTAAAAACGGCTTATCCTCAGTTGTAATCCGGCGAAGCAGCGGCATGATATAATCTTCAAATTGCAATTGTTCCGGTGATTTTTCCTCTGGCGGATAAGCAAAATTAGCCGGCCCGCCGCCCATAAAAATACCGCTATAATCATCCAAATTAACTGGTGAGAACTCGCCGCGGTCAAGCCGCAAGCGCTGCAACCGCTCCGGCTGCAAACCGCCAAATTTCAAAAAAGCTGCATATTCGTCGTCAGACGCTTCGTCCTCAGGACGGGATTGTAAAAGAAGAAAAGGTTTTATCATGAATCTTAGTATAGCGCTTTTTAAGCTCAATAGCTACTTTTAATCAGTAGCTAGCTTCAAAAATCACGAGGCGTTAAATCTTCGGTCGATTCAACATCGCGAAGCCACGGAAAATACCGGAGCACGTTGTCTTTATGCAGCACTTCTGCCAAAGGCGCTGATTTAACCGTAATATCTTCGCCAGCGTCAAGATGCTGCGCTGCTCGATGTAACGCTCCCGTAGCCAGGAGCAAATAGGTAAACCACTCGATTTTCTTCTCCATCTGCACGACATCTAGCAATACCCAATCAGAATCAGGAAAAGTACAGCCTGTTTCTTCTCTCAATTCGCGCTGCGCCGCTGCTAATACCGACTCGTCGCTAGAGTCAACCCGGCCGACTGGCAAATGGTTCTTGCGGACAATCCCGCCCGGTTGCTTTTCGTCGATTACCAGCACATCGCCAGCCTCGTCAAGCGCAATGACCATCACAGTATCTGGACGGCGCAGCATTTCAAAAGTTTTCACGCTACCATCAGGCATCTTTTGCGGCCATTGATGTACTTCGTAAATCTCACCTCTAAAAACAAGTTTCGCTTCCGGAGGAATCAGACGAGCACCTCTCGGCAAAACACGTTCGGTCATCGCTATACTCTCAACTTTTTCATCAAAATATCATAACCATCAGTCACCTCATCTTGACGGCTGACGCCTAATTCCGCCATAATACGCCACAGATCATCGGTTATAGCGGCAAGGTCGGCATCCTCATCGGCTAATTGCTCCAATTCCATAAAGTCGCCTAAACCCTCCACCGAGTCGATACACACTTCCACATCATTCAGCTTACCAGTCCGGCGAGTCTTCGACAAGTCCGAAAACGGTACGAAACCTAGCTCCTTAACGATAGCGATCATGATGTCTGGGTCGCCAACTTCCGTTTCGCGTTCAATGCTATCCAACTGCCCAGTCACTGATCGTTTTAGAGTGAATAACGTCCGCTTGGTTTCATTTTCGCCTTGTCCATGCGTTTCGGTACGCACCCGCAACCAAGGCACTGTGTTGCCGTCGCCGCCAGCTTCTCCCGGTAAGCCAAACACTTGATCACGCTGATGTACCGGCTCACCGAGAGCAACACCTTTACCCGCCAGCGCAGCCAACAGCCCTTCTTTATCTTGCAGCCTAACTTTTATCTCAATTTCTCTCATATATAAATGATATCACGTTTAGGACACATCCACTGGACCGATAATATCCGTATTGCCAAAGTAAAAATCGGTTAAGACCTGCCGCCATGGCGTGCTGGTTGCCGCAGCATATATCATTTTGCCGATATCGCCATGGCAAGCCAACAACACCGTTTGATCTGGGTGTTGACGCGCCATGAAATCAAGCACCCGCTGGCCGCGAGCCAATAACTCAGGAAAAGTCTCAGCGCCGTCAGGATGCAAAAAATAGGTCACGTTCTCTGCTTTGATGATGTCCGGCGCACAAATTTCCTCAATATCAGCCGCTGGCTTACCAGTCATAATGCCAAAATCACGCTCGATTAAATCATCGTGAACTATCGGCTCGGCAAGGCCCAGCGCTGTCGCTACAATCGCTGCCGTCTCGAAAGCTCGATCAAGCGGCGATGCGTACACCGCGTCAAAAACCAGTTCCCTATCCTTAATGTGCCGCGCCAATTGCCGCGCTTGCTGGCGTCCCAAATCAGTCAGCGGCAGGTCGCGATGGCCGTTCAAAATCCCGCGTACATTGTCTTCATTCTGTCCGTGGCGAGCGATATAGATAGTAGTCATGAATCTTAGTATATCATCTCTGTCAGGCGGCGAGAAACTTCATAGAAACCCTACTTACCACTAAAACTCCTTGTTATCAAACCATTGATACGTCCCGCGAATGACGCTCCAGCCAATCAGCAATCGCATCAATATCGAGATGATCGGTCGCGACACGGACAGCAAAGTCTTCTAGTTCACCACGCCGGGCTACAAAACTATAACCATTCACCTCAAGTAGCGTCAGTCCAGCGAGCATTGCCGTCCGCTTATTGCCATCAGCGAACGGATGGTCGCCAATAATCCCGCGCATCAACGCCGCTGCCTTGGCAAATACTGTTGTGTATAGTTCCTCGCCAAACACCACCTGATGCTGTGTTGACACCGCAGCCTCCAGCCGTCCGACGTCACGCACGCCATCTGCACCGCCGTCTTTGACAAGCACCAGCGCATGAAGCTGCAGAATCTGCTCGAGAGTCAAACTAACCATTAGCGCTTCGCCAATTGAGAAAAGTCCTCTTTGTATCGCCTAAGGAGCGAGTTTGCAGTTTTGAGCACTTGATTATCATCAGCCGCCTCCGAACGCTTACGTACCGTGACTTCAATTTCGTCGCCATCGCGAATCCCCAGCGCCCGCAAATCCCGCGCCGGCAGCGTCACTCCGCGGCTTGAACCAATCTTGATAACTTTTTGAATGGTGGTGATATTCATACAAACATTATAACAAAATTATAATTTTATTACAATATACTTTCCCTATTATACACCGCCAGCAAGCTTTATCAAATCTGTAGTCGTATCTGAATCAATCAAGGCGTGATGGATAGTGCGTCCATTCTTTGACATAATTGACCCTAGTGTGTCTGTCGTTTTCCGCGCCATAGTATCCAACCACTCATCCGTCAAAATCTCGCCAGTTTGCGGTTGCCGAATATCCTTGCATGCACACTGAATAGCCTCTTCAAAATATTGTGTTATTTCGCCGTTAAATGAGCCTCCTCTATGTTCAGGCTGCCCTATATAGGCGCCCGGTACACCTGCAATCTTTAAACCATAAAGTATCTCGCCAGCATTCATACAAATCTCATCATCTCGCATAAACCTTTCACGTAGTAATCCAACCGCCTCTTCCAGATCGTGATACTCCGAAAATCCTAAAATAAACGTATCTTGTCGATACTTTTGTATACCCTCTCTACCATATGGAATCCAAAATTTTCCATAGTCCGGACGGGCGCCTGAATTTATAAGATCTGCCGCTATCCGCAATGATGATAAATCCGTACGGTGTAAATACAATCTGGTTGGAGGCAATTCTCCGTCCTTACTGATTTCAAATTGGAAAGAGGGTACTAATTGCCCTAGCTTTACCCCTCCTTCTTCATAGCCAGCTTGCTCCAGAGCGTTAGCTAGATTTCTAAGCCCATCGTTAATCACTTCAATATCGTCAAAGCTAAAAGCCCTCTTGCAGCGGCCAGTCATACTATCATAAATCGCACACGCCAAATCAGTACGTCCTGCATGCTCTAGAACTATGTCGCCATTTGGCATTTCTCTCTCTGCGTCATAATCTTTACAAAGTATAAGGGGACCTTTGTATTCTACCGGATCTATTTTTGGACCCATAACCCACCCCTCTCCAGTAGATGCATCATATATTTTTCGACGACGAGTCATCACAGAGGCAACAGTTTTACCATCTGGCTCGAGGCGCCCACGGACTGCCTCCATAACCACTCGTTTAGTCTCGTCGTTGCTTATAAATTCTGGACTATTTGGATCGAAATCAGAATAGCCAACTTGCTGCTCTCTTATCACGTTGTCAATTATACTATAATTTTGCACTTGTGTCAATCAAGTGATCCCATTACATCACAGTAATCTCACGACGATAATAATTGCTGCCACTTCACATGCACCGCATACGCCCGAGCTGGCGCATCCACTTCGCTTTTCTGAAGCAATAATTCCTCAGGGTTAATAAACATCACTTCATCGCCCTCTTCACCTGGCGCAAAGTCAAAATTCTCCGGCCAGACGCGACAATAAAAACAGATTTGATTTGCATCAATCCGCTCAATATACATCTCGTCCGACGCATCAAAAAGTTGATAACGCAAACCACCCCTGTAACCAACCTCTTCGTACAACTCACGTTTCAGTGACGACTCAATCGTCTCGCCAAAATCCATACCACCACCCGGCAAATCCCAATACGTCCGATCAATTTCCTTGACGACCAAAATCTGCCCAACGTCGTTGTAAATCAAGGCTTTGAGCGAGATACGATACAAACAATCCAGATGGTCCGTTCCATCTAGATTCTGCGTAATGATATGTCCTTTGGTGATTTTTGTCATGAGAGTCATTATACTACACCCGAACGCCAGATAGCTGATACCATTTCACCTACAGTATATTCTGTCTTTCCAATATCCATGATTAACTACTCATTGGGTGTTAACACGTTGGGGATTATCTAATTGTGATACTCTTTTATTTTACTGGCATATTCAGTCAAAAGATTCTTTGAATAAATTTTTTCATTTTTTGAATTTCTAACTTCTTTCCAAAGAATAGACGCTACTTTTAATTTGTTCGAATAGTTGCGACTATTTTCGTCTGCACAGAAATCCTTTAAAAATTGATTCCATTGACAAACCGAATTATCATACTTGGCATAATCTGATTTCCCATAATAAACCTTTAGCATATCTTGAATTGTAAAACTCAAATCATTTTCTCTCTTTACTTTTCTCCAAGCAGTAGCCATATCAGCAGTAAATTTAAATGGTGAAACATCTGTTAATATTGAGAAATATTCTCTAAAGTGTGTATTAAAGGAGAACCCACATTTTAGTAATGGCGTATCTAAGGTAATATTTTCAACTTGCTTCTTTTCATTTTTTATTGATGACTTTTTAATCAAATTACCCTTAAAGTATTGCTCAATAATATAAATGAGTTCCTGTTTTGTACCTTTATATTCTAATCCTAATGACTTGCATATCTGTGAAACTTCTTCACGATACCAATAGTATTTATTAAACTCATCAAACGATGTAATTTTATCAAACTCAGGTCTACTTTTTGTCAATATTGTAGCTCCTTAAACCCAATTTACTTTTTCATCTCTAGTATCTATAGCTCCTCAACCTTCACCCGCCTCTGCTCCGTCGTATCCCGCTCACGCACGGTGACGGTGTCGTCCTCCAGCGTCTGGAAGTCGATGACCACGCAGTGCGGGGTGCCGATTTCGTCCTGGCGGCGGTAGCGTTTGCCGATGTTGCCGTTGTCGTCCCACATCACTCGGCCAGGGTTGGCTTTGGCGAGTTGGGCGTAGACTTCGCGGGCTTTTTCTACCAATTCTGGCTTGTTTTTCAGTAGCGGCGACACCGCAAATCTAACTGGCGCCAAATGCTCTGGCAATGCCAAATACACCCGCTTTTCGCCGTTTTGCTCATCCTCGCGGTACGCGCCCGACAGCACCGCCATCAGCGCCCGCTCGACACCAAACGACGGCTCAATGACGTGCGGAACAAATTTTGTGTTCGTTCCCTTGACGGTGTATTCCATGCTCTTGCCACTGGCGCGTTGGATGTTCATCAGATCAAAATCGGTCCGGTAAGCGATACCCATCAGCTCCTCGCGGCCAATTGGATAATCGTATTCGATGTCGATCGTCTTTTTGCTGTAGTGCGCCCGATCTTCTGGCGGCACATCCAGCTCATGGATATGCTCTTGTTTCAAGCCCAGTTCCGCCAAAAAAGCATGCGTCGCCGCCAGCAACTCATCAAACGCCTCCTGCCAATGCTCAGGATCGACAAAATACTCAATCTCCATCTGCTCAAACTCACGAGAACGGAAGACGAAGTCGCGCGGGGCAATTTCATTACGAAACGCCTTGCCCTGCTGAGCGATACCAAACGGCAAATTAGGATAAAAGCTATCGACGACGTTTTTGAAATTAGTGAAGATACCTTGGGCGGTTTCGGGGCGGAGATAGGAAATACTGTCCTCGCTTTCGGTGGCACCAACGTGCGTTTTGAACATCATATTGAAAGTGCGCGACTTGCTCAGCGGATTGCCGTCAGGACTTTTGATGCCGCGCTCAGTAATCACCGCATCCATCTGCTCCATCGTCATGCCGTCCGCGTCAACGCCATTGTCCTTGAGAATATGATCGGTGCGGTAGCGGCGGTGATTGACCGTGTCTTCACACAGCGGATCGACGAAGGTATCGACATGCCCACTCGCCTGCCAAACTTTCTGATTCATCAAAATCGCCGCATCAACGCCATAGATATCGTCGCGCTCGTCAACAAACCGGCGCCACCACAAATTCATGATATTACGCTTCAGCTGCACACCCAGCGGGCCGTAATCCCACGTCCCCGAAAGACCGCCATATACATCCGACCCCTGGTAAATAAAGCCGCGGCGCTTGCACAGGCTAATAATTGCTTCCATTTTTGCTTGACTCACAAGAAGTCTCCTTTCTCCTCTCTGCGTTGGTGAGCGCGAGCACTTAACTCTTTATGTTTTAGTATAACACGCTTTGGTTTTTGATAGCTTCACTGCAATACGGACAATTCAACAACTAAACGCCCGCATGTTGGCGAGCCAATAACCAGCAACCCGGCAGTATCTGCTCGACCCCGCCAATTTGCGCCACCAGACGCAATGATTTATTCGCTGCTAAGCGCAAAAACTTAATATGATCAGCAGTAAGCTCTCCTTGTTCGCTTAACCGCAAGCCTCGTTCAATCGAATCGTACATGTAGCGCTTTTGGCGATCAAGCGGCTGGCCAGTAACATCGTTCACTAAACTCAGCTCATAGCCGGTTAGCTCGGCGTAGCGCAAGTAAAACCATACCTGCACCAACTGCAAAGAGACCATTTCACCCAAGCCTGCCAGCGTCTCGCTCAGCACTTCAAACCATTCTGGGATATCGACGTCGCGACTGGCGCGTTCAACCAGTTTGATACATTCATAACCAAATTGCAAGCGATCATAATCTTGCAAAATCTGGCGGTAAAAACGATCAAGCCGCGCCTGCGTAATCGTATACAGGCTACCTTTACCGCGGCGCAACACTACATCGCTAACCGCAAACAGCTCGATGCCGCCCGCCAAGCGGCTTTTCTCGCGCCGTACGCCGCGCGCTATAGCACTGCGTTGCCCTAGCGGTGTTAGTAATGTCAAAATGCGATCTGCCTCGCCGTAATTCGTCCGGCGCAGCACTATCGCTTTAGTACGTTCAATAGCAGTCATGCTGCCACCTCTCGCACCGCTTTGGCAACATCATCTGGATACATTGATACTTTATCTAATAATAATCGCACGCCGTACGGCCGCAACTGCTCGAGAGTGATGTCATTTGCACTTGTTGTACACACGACAACAGGAATGCGGCCTAGATCGTCATACGATTGCAACTCGTGCAGCAGCACTAAACCATTTGGGCCCGGCATGAATAAATCAAGAATAATCACCGCGGGTCGAAAACTATCTATCAAATCAAGCGCTTCTATGGCATTTAGAGCACTCTGTACTACCATACCGTTGTGCTCGAGACGCCGCGTAAACAGCTTCGCTAGCCACTCGTCATCATCAATTACTAGCACGCGCGTCATAATAGCCTCAACTGTGTCGACGCTGGTACATCAACATAAAAAGTTGCGCCATCGCGGTGACGGATAACACCAATTTGTGCGCCAATCGCTAAAGCAAACTCATTAGCGATAAATATGCCCAGCCCGCTGCTACCTGGACGATTATGCAGCGGCAGCGGCTCGCGTAAACCCTGGCGCAACGCCCGCCAAGCTCGCGCTGGAATTGCCGGTCCAAAATCGCGTACCCCAATCCGTACCCGCTGATTACTGTCGGTAGCCCGCACCGAGATCGCTACCGACGAATCATCAGCGCTATAGTGTAGTGCGTTATCAGCAAAGTTAGCAACGATTCGCCGCAATAAATCACGATTTGCCACCATTAGCCGCTGACGAGATTTTACCTGGGTTTTTAGAGATTTATTATGAGCACGATACAGCGGTTGAAGTTCGCTCATCACTTCGTTGCAAAGGCCAGCCGCATCAATCGCTTCTAACGTGAATAAGGCGTTTTCTAGGCGGCGGGCTTTGGTTAAATCTGTCGTCAAGCGCAGCGCCCTTTCGGCCGTCAGCGTGATCCGCTGCGCCAAGACAGCCCGCTCAAGCGCCGTATACTCCCCTGACTCTAGCTCAATCGCCAACTGGCGAATCAGAGCAAGCGGCGCTTTCAGTTCATGCGCCGCTACCACAAACGACGGTGAATCTGCCCACAAACCAGCCTGCGCCTTACCCTCCTGCATACATCTAGTTTAGCATGCTGCAACAGGCTGTTCTAGCACAAGCAAAACGCTTATTCGTTGAATTTGAGAGTCTTCAGCAGCTTCTCGTAGTCAGCGGTGAAAACATCGCCGTCAGTACGCATCGTCAGTGTACGATCGCGCATCTTCAACAGTACTGCCGTACCGTAAGTATCCTTGTCGAAATTACCGACCAGCTTGGTGCCTGTATGCTTACCATCGTTGTAAACGCTCGACTTCAGGTCGCCTCTTTTTATTAACGGATCGTAAGTAGACACAGATTTGTCATAAGTCTTTTGCTCAATCGTTATCCTCAGGGCAATCTTCGACTCTCTGGTAATTGGCGGGATTGTCACTGGGTTCAAATAGGCTTCATAAGTCACGCCGCCGCCTTTGCTAATATCGGTTGCCTGATAAGCACTCCAAGTCTTGGGATACTCAAACGTCAAGGCGCCGTAATCCGACGGCCCGTTAAACTGTCGATTCGGTTCTTTCTCGCGCTTTTCGAAGTCGCTCTCTAGCTTCTCGCTATTCTCTCTGACAGCCTGAGCTTTAGCTGTCTCAATCTTCTCGTCGACGTTTTCTTTTTGGTCGAGATATTGCATATACGACCAAATACTAAAACCGCCAAACCCCAGCACCAACACTACCAATACCGCAATAGCGACAATACTGCCAGTGATAGCGCCTTTTTCTGTATGATGCCTACTCTTCATGCTTACGATTATACTTTGTCGAGGCTAAATATGCAAAGGTTTAACTTTGCGGCTGCAGCAAATAGAGATTGTGCGCGCCCGCGGTCTTGTGCAAAGTAAGCCCAGCTGCCTCGAAACCGTAGCTCAACAGCCAAATATCATGTCTAAGGCGGTTAGCCTCATGCTGTAAATATTGGACCATCTTGGCGATATCACGACCGTCACCAAAAAGATAGACGACCGTCGTCTCGTCTGGCAGCGGTGTGCGCCAAAAATTAGCTAGCCGCACCGACACTTTCTCGTCGTGCCGCGATAACCAACGTGAAATCAGTACTAGCAGCGGTTGTAGTTCGTAACCAATCGCCCGCGCGCCGCGGCGGCTCGCTTCGCGCAGCACTACGCCATCGCCCGAGCCAATATCCACCAACACGTCGGTTTTTTTGAGCCGATATAGCTCATCAAAAGCTTTTTGCAAGTCGCGGCGCCGCGACGGCACATACGGTGCGCCTGTGAAAGCGACAAAGCCAAACAGCAGCACTACAGCCGCAATGGCGGCGAAAATCACGCAAATTTTTCCTTGAGGACGGTAACTTTATTGCGCAAGCCATTCAAATCTTTTTCGATATCGCTAGCTAGTTTCTCGGCTGCTTGGTAGCGCTCTATCGCCTGTTCAATATCGAAGTCGTCGCTTTCAAACCACGCCACCATCTGGCGCAGTTCTTCGATTTTTTGGTTGATAGTTTTCTCATTTTTGCTTGACATTTTTGACCTCCGCTTTGATAATTATTTTTTCTTCCTCAATACTAATAACTTCGCCTATTTCGGTCGAACCACGCACAATCGCGTAACCGCGCGCCAGCGCCAACTGCGGATTGTACGCCGCCAAAATCCGCTGGAATTGCGTAATTTCACTTGTTAAGACGTCAGTTCTGCTATCTAGATATAGCAATGCACGCTGCCGCAAGCTATCAATTTCACTACCTAAATCGCTAATCGCTGACTCCGTCCGGTAGGCCATGCCGTCAACCAGCGCTTTTATTTCTCGCAGCAGTTCTCGTCGGTCTGGCACAATGATTTGCGCCGCGTTACTCGGCGTAGAAGCCCGCACATCGGCAGCCAAATCCGCCAGCGTCATATCGACTTCATGGCCAATACCAACTAATGTCGGCACGCGGCTGGCAGCAATCGCTCTAACCAACAATTCATCGTTAAACGTATTCAAATCATCCGCACTGCCGCCGCCGCGAATGATCACCAGCACTTCAGGCGGCGTTTGATTCTCGTTAAAACGATTAATTGCCGCAACAATCTGATCAGCCGCTGCCTCGCCCTGCACTTGAACATGCGCTACGTCAATCTGCAAGCCACCCCAGCGCTCGTTTACGATTTTGATAAAGTCCGCATAGCCTGCCGCCTGAGTGCTGCTTATCACGCCGATACGCGCTGGAATTTGCGGCAAACAACGCTTGCGCTCGGTAGCAAATATTCCTTCCTTCTCGAGTTTAGCGTGCAACAGCTGGAAACTTTTGCGCAAGCTACCCTCGCCTAGCGGACGGTAATTTTGCACGGTCACGCTGAATTTGCCCCACTTCGTTACTTTAGGCTGCGCCCGCACCACCAGCTTCATGCCGTCTTCAATCGGCGTTCGCAGTTGATAAACCGGCATAAAGCAACCGACGCTCGCTTCCTCGTCTTTCAAGTCAAAAAACACCCATTTGCCTTGATTTACTTTGAAGCTGGCAACCTCGCCCTCAATCTCAACAGCGCTGCACGAAAACTCCAGCACTTGATTAATCAGCTCGACGAAACCGCTAACGCCGAACCTTGGAATCGGATTTTCGTCCATATTTCACTATTGTTAGCTGGTAAAATACATAGCCTAGCAGCAGCGCCGTCAGCAGCACAATTACCCGGTAAAGCACAATCGCTGCAATCGACTGGCCGCTACCTATGCCTGATAAAGCCAAGACACTAACCATGATTGCCTCGTAGGCGCCCGTTCCGCCTGGCGTTACCACAATGAATCCAGCAATTGTCGCTATGCCATAAGCAATCAAAATCGACGCCGGGTTGACACTCATTCCCAGCGCCTGGAAAGTAATCCAGATTGGCGCGATCTCGGTAGCGGTAAATAGCATTGCCCACAAAAACGGCTTCAGCAGCACGCGCTTATCGCGCTTTAGCTCGTTAAAATCGTCGTGCATATCATAGAAAAACTTCTCTATCGACTCCCGCTTCAACACCACCTGCGGCCGCCGCGCAAAAAATGACGCCGTACCGTTAGTTATCATCGTAATCCTCTTGGCTAATTTTTTCATCCGATGGACGCTATTCAAAAAGTACGCGCCCAGCAGCGTCGCCATCACCAGCAAAAATACCAGCGTTGAGCTCATCAAAATTATCCAGCGGTTAACACGGCCGTCAATCGTCACCATCAAAACAGAAACTACCAAAAAGACCACAATCGCCATAAAACCCACCACATAACGCACAAATTGCGCCATCGTCGCCCGTCCGATTGGCACACCGTACTTGCCTAAACGCCAGTTAGCATACGAAATACCACTGACACCGCCGCTAGGAAAAGCATGATTAACAAAATTTAACTCTAGCGATATGCGTGCCAGAGTTGCCGGATTAATATTCTTCACGAAGCCTTTCTGACGCAAATACGAAAAAATCATCTCGCCAGTCGCCAAATATCCGGCCGCAATAATTGGCAGCATCCACACAAGCTTGCCAAGGTTAATTTTACCTAGCAAACCCCAAGCATATACCAGTTCGCTTCTAGCTAGAAAAAGTATCAAAGCAATCAACAGCAACGTGGCAATACTCAACCACAATCGAAAAGACAGTCTCCTTTTCATACAATCTAGTATACTATATTTATGCATATCACAATACTTGGCCGCCAGCCAGCACTTGGAGTAGCCGAGCTAGAACAGCTCTACGGTGCTGACAATGTCCGATGGTTTTCGCAGCAAACAGCGCTTGTAGATTCGCCTGATTTTGACTTCGAGACCCTCGGCGGCAGCCAAAAAGCCGGCCGGGTCGTTCTCGAACTCGACCGCGGCAATTGGCTAACCGCCAGCCGCCAAATCGTTCAGCACTACGCCGCCAAATGGCGCGCCAGCGAGCATAAAATAACTCTTGGCATCAGTGCTTACGGCTTCAAAATCTCGCCGCGCGATGTCCAAAAAACCGGCTTGCTCATCAAGAAAAAATTACGCGACAGCGGTACTAGCTTACGCCTTATCCCGAACCCAGAAATCGCCCTTAACACCGCTGCTAGCCATCACAACAAGCTTGGGTTATCACCAACGAAAGTTGAATTGCTAGTCGTCCGAGCACCAAATAACCGCCTCATTGTCGCTGAAAGTGTCGGCGCCCAGAACATCACCGCTCTGGCTGCCCGCGACCAAGCTCGCCCACGCACCGATGCTTTCGTCGGTATGCTACCGCCGAAATTAGCACGGATGATGATAAATCTATCTGGCGATACAAAACCTGGCCGCCTCTGGGACCCTTTTTGCGGCACTGGCACCGTTCTCCAAGAAGCGCGGCTCAAGGGAATAGACGTCTACGGCAGCGACCTAAGCCAAAAAATGGTTGATTATGCCACAGAAAACATGCAGTGGCTTGATAATAAATACCAAATCAACCCCCAGTGGCAGGTCTTCCAAGCTGACGCTACCACTGTCAAGCTCAACGCCGTTCAAAAATCTGAAATCACCCGCATCGTCTGCGAAGCCTACCTCGGCCAGCCCTTCTCAGCCCCACCAAAGCCCGCCAAACTCACCGCAGTCCGCGGTAATTGCAATCACATCATCAGCCAATTTTTAGTAAATATCCGCTCGCAAATCAATCCGAGTACAACGCTAGTCGTCGCCGTGCCCGCCTGGCGCGACCATAGCGGTAAATTTACACATTTACCGCTTATTGATCAGTTAGCAGATTTAGGCTACCTACGCCTACATCTAAACTTAGTCAGCGACGAGCAGCTACTCTACTACCGCCAGAACCAGGTAGTGGCACGAGAAATCTTACTGCTTAAACCTCTCGATGAAAGTTAAAAGCAACCCGCCCGCCAAGCTCACGCCTGCTATAGTAATTACTTTCGTAAAGCTTGACATTTCCGATAGCTTCGCGTACAATAGCATAGATTGTTTTATATTAAATTAAAGGAGTTTTATGTCACACGTTAAAGCTGGCGGTTCGAGCGATAATACCCACAAAAGTGCTGGTAGGCGCAATGGTGTCAAGCGTTTCGGCGGACAAAAAGTCAACCAGGGCGAGGTACTAGTTCGCCAGACTGGCAGCACCAAAGTTGCTGGTCCAGGCACTTATATCAGCCGCAACTACACAATTCACGCAGCCAAGAGCGGCACCGTAGTCTTCAAACATATCAAGAAGCCATCGTTCACTGGCAATACTCACCCGCGAACCCAAGTTTGCGTTGAATAAGCTAGGTTCATATTAGGTGTACTACCTTGGCTAGCGAGATACCGCTACTAGCCTTGTTCTTCGTTTTCTTGGCGCTTTACTGATACGTTCATAAATCTTTGCAGTTCTGTGATACTGTTGTTCAGCTGTAAAGCATGCTGTGAATATTCTTCGTCACTGATACGTCTTGAAAAGCCTTGCTCAGCAACATTATTCATTACTGCCAAAGCGTACCTAACCTGGTTTATCGCATCACCCAGGCGGGGTGTTTCGCCCCGTGGCAAATCGCCTCCGACTTCTTCGACAGCGCCGTTGAACCTGTTGAGCATGGCTAAGATGCCTGACGTAGACTCTTGTATGCGCCCAAATAGCACAGGAGCTCGCAAAGTATTTGCCGTTTTCAGCACTCTAACCAAATCCTTTGCCACGCCCGCCATATTTCGTATAGTAAGCTGCGTGGTGTCCGCTTCTGCCAGCCTTTTTAGCGCCTCGGAGCCACTAGGAGACTGCTTATCTGATACTTCTAGCGATTCATTTGGATCTTGCTCATCTGAGCTCCCCGGCTCCTCTTGATTTTCTGGCGCGACAGATTCGCTTTCAGTATCGGCGACAGACGAATCGCCGTCTGCACGTTCAATCGACTCGTCTGCAGGTTCGCTGGAATCTGAACGTTCAGAATTAGATTCTGGCTCGCCAAGAGAATCGGCCGGCGGTTTACCAGTAGGATTTTCGAGCATATCAACCGCCCGAAACGCCGTACGGCCAATACCGAGAGCGAGTCTAGTTTCGGCGGCTTGGGTTTCTAAAGATGGTATTGGAGCTTCCGGCTTTGCGTCTTCTCTAGCTTTCAAAGCTCGGCGCAAAGCCGCCAATGGGTCTTCTGGCTGATTGCTAGCCGCTGGAGCTTCTGGCCTTGAATGCTGATCAGCGGTTTCCTGCTGACCGCTGCTCTCCGAATACTCCGACTCTGCATACTGATCAGCAGCTTCGGCCGGACTTTCTGGTTGGCTAGCCGCCAAATCTTCCGGTTTTGAACATCGATCAGCAGTTTTCTGCAAATCTTCTAAATTTGCGCCATGTATGTTTAGTTCGTTATTTGCCATGTGTATTTTTCTGTTTTAATCTTTATACTCTTTTTGTTATAGCAAAAAATACACAATTTGTCAATAAGCTAACGCTAATCCACTCCTTTGCAGATTATAAACTAGACAGAAATCCTGAGAGACTCTGCATAACGCGGTCTCCGCCCAAAAATAGCAGCTATTTCTAAGCCGCCATACCCAAATGATACCGCACCCGCTCGACGACATCACCGATAACTACCTGCGATTTCACTAAATAATCGTCAACACCGAGCTGCTCAGCGCGTTCTTTGTCTTTGGGCTGGCTAAGCGCGGTTAGCATAATCACCCGAATATTGGTAGTCTCCGGCGTATTACGCAAAATATCCAAAACGTCAAAACCGCTAATTTTCGGCATCATAACGTCCAGCAAAATCAAGTCAGGATGCTCAGACACCGCCAACGACAGCGCGTCCTCGCCATTATTTGCTTCACAGACGTCAAAACCCTCCAGTTCAAGGCGCGACCGATATACCGATGCTAGCGCAGTATCATCTTCTACTAGCAAAATCTTGCGTTTGCGTGTATCCATAGTTTATATAGTATACCAGCCTGGCGATAAGCACAAGGGCTATGACGCTAATTCTTTAGCGCGCGCCATTTGCGGATCGCGGCCAGCATTATTATCGTCCTGGCTCATTTTAACTGTCTGATTCGGCTGGATACCTTCTTTGGTGATGTTTCTATCCTGCGGCGTGTACCAGCGGGCCACTGTCACCTTGATGATACGATCGTCGGATAGGTTGATCACCTTTTGTACCGTTCCCTTACCGAAGGTTTTTTCGCCGACCAAGGTGGCCGCTTGATAATCTTTCAACGCGCCAGCCACAATCTCGCTGGCACTGGCCGAGCTGCCGTTGACGAGGACAATGGTTTTCTTACCTTTAAGCGTCGGATTACCCGAAGCTTTGACTGTTTCAGTCACCTGGCCGCGGCTTTTTTCGGTAACGACCGTCTTGCCGTTATCTAGCCATAGACTCGCTACTTCTTGCGCTGCTGTCAAATAGCCGCCGCCGTTGTTACGCAAATCAATAATCACACCTTTAACACCTTTGTCAATGAACTCTTTAGCGGCCTTGCGGGCTAGCGAACCAGTATTATCGTCAAAGCGCGAGATCGTCAAGACACCAATATCATCGCTAACCGACCAACGGACGCTAGGATCGCTAATTTGGGCCCGCGTAATCGAAAAATCTAGCGATTCGCTGCCGCGGCGCATAGTTAGCTTGACGGTCGTGCCCGCTTCGCCAGTAACTTTATCGGCCACGCCGCTAGCCGTCTCGCCCGCTACTGACGTACCGTTCACAGCCACAAAGATATCGCCCGTTTTAAGGCCGGCTTTCTTGGCTGGAGAATCATCGAGGACCCGCAGTACTGTCGGCTGCAAATTACGCACGCCGATTTCGGCACCAATGCCAGAAACTTCGCCGTTTAGACTTTTGTTAAATTCTGCCGCTTCTTCCTTATCTAGAAATGTCGTGTAGTCGTCGCCGACCGCTTTAACCATGCCGCGAGCCGCCCCGTCAGACAGCTTATTAGCATCCAAATCACCGTCATAATTCGCTGCTAGTTGACGATAAGCTTCTTTCATCACCTCGGTATCAAGCGGCTGCTTAGCCACCTTGATGCCAAAAATCGGCGCTGCTATCTGATAGATTTCTTCGCTGCGCGTACCAGCCGCAAACGATACGATTATCGCCAAGACCAACGACGCCAAGAAAACACCCTGTGAAACCTTCCGCTGCCGAGGCTTCCGCCCCTTATTTTCAACTCCCTGTTCGTTTGCCATAATCATAATTATAGCGCACTCTGGCTGAGTACGCTATAATTTACTGATTATTATATTGATCTCGCTAGAAATATATATAAGTTAGCCCAGCACTTGAACGCGTGTAGTAGTGATAGCGACCCCAGCCTAGACCATCCATGTTGTTGTTGTAATCGCTAACGGTGATCGTACCATCGCCGTTAACTGCCTCAACATACATAGCGTGCCCGTACGTACCAACGTACCATATAGCCACTGAACCAGCCTTTGGCGTAGAGCCATTAGCGATACCGTAGCGTGCCGTAGTACTCGGCCACTGATTAGCGTTACCCGCCCCGCCAAAATGCGGTACGTAACGGCCAGTACTAGCCACCTTCCAGGCGGTATAGCTGACGCATTCGCGGTTGTAGAGGCCCCAGTTATCAACTATCGTATCTTGCTCGGCATTAGCCCAAACCGACGGATATCCGCCGCCGCTAGCCGAACCCGTACCAATATTAGTGGAGCCTGAAGCACGGGCAGCTGCAGCCATAGCGGCAGCCTGCTGAGCGCGGACACTGCTGATCTCACTGTTACGCTTGGCGACCAGGTTATTGTAGGCTGATTCTTCGCCGCGCGTGTCCGAAACTAATTTAGCCTGTTCAGCCTCTTTGGCAGCTAGCGCGGCTTTTTGCGACTTCTGGTCGCGCAGCACGTTCTCGACTTGCTTTTTCTGCTTTTCGAGCTGCGCTTTGAGCGATTTAATCTGCTTGATTTTAGTACTCAGATTATCCTGCATTGACGAGCGGTATTCTTGCTTGTCAACGTAATCGCCAATATTTTTGCTGCTAGCCAGCATCTCGAGCGGCGAGATTGAGCTATCGACATACATATCGGCAACAATTTCGCCAAGAGCTTCTTTGTTAATCTCGATTTTCTTTTCGGTAGCAGCGATGTCTTTCTCGAGCTTATCGCGCTTAGCCTGGCTAGTATTAATTTGCGCTTGGATTTCATTTTTTTGCTTGGTTAATACATCAAGCTGCGCTTGCAGCGTTGACGCCAGCGCGCCAAGCGTCGCCGCCTGCTGCTGATATGAATCAGCTTCTGATTGAAGTTTTTTGACCTGTTCGTCGTACTGGTCGGCCAACACGTTTTGCGCGAAGGCAACCGGTATACTTGCGCTCATCAAAACAGCTGCTGCGACGATTGACGACTTCGCAACGTGCCGCCTTGACGAAACTGGTGTGGTGGACCTATGTTTCATACCTCTAGCGTAACAAAGCATTACCACTTTGTCAATAAAGCTATGTCGAATAAGCACCCCCTTTCGTAAATTACTCTACAACTTGAGATAACGGCGAGTGGCCAGTGTCGAGGAGATAATCCCAATCAACGAGCCTAGCAACATCATACTTAGCAGGACCAGCAGCAAATTATTTACCAGAAAGTGCGATGTAGCTACAGCAGCAATTCCATAAGCCTGTAATTTGCCAGAAATCGTCGCGAAAACCCCTACCCCTATAGCGGTCGCTACAACCGCAGCAATACAACCATACACCATTGCCTCTACCAAAAACGGGCCGCGGATAAAGCTTTTGTCAGCACCGATAAGTTTCATCATCTCGATCTCGCTTTTACGGTTGAATATTGCCATTCTAATGGTATTAAAAACAATCAACGAAGATATTACGACAAAGAGAACGCTCGCTGCCAAACCAGCTCGCTGCGCAAAATCTGTCCAGCGGCCGATATTTTCGATAGCATCGCGCCGGTCGCCAGCAAACGACGGTTCGCGCTTATCATCGATAATTTTTTTGAGCGGCTTATTAGTTTTGACAAAATCGCTAAGGCCGTCGGTATCATTGATATTCTCTAGATTAACACGAATCACCGCTGGTATTTTATTGGCAGCTTGATTGAGGGCATCTAGTATATCTTGGTCGGCTTTGTTGTCTTCAGCGCTTTGTTGGCGCGCTTTTTCCGAGGAAACGAATTCAACGCGCTCGACATTATGCAGTTTGCGCAAATCAGCAATAATCGGTTTAGCCTGCTCTTCGGTAGTGCCCGTTTTGAGATAAATTGACATATCGACTTTTTTACTCAGCTCTGTTACCGAATCTGCCAAAATATTGCGCGCCACCACCGTAGTAAAGATAATCAGCAACGTAATCGTCATCACCGCGGTAGCCGCAATGGTTAGCCAAGCATTACGAGTGAAATTATTGACGCCGTAGCGGCACATTCGCACGAAAGTCAGCCATTTGCGCTGGCGGCTGCGCCTTTGTCTGGTCAAGGCGCGCGCACCAGTATTTTTTTTGTCCTCGCGACGGCTTTTCTTTTTGGCAGCCGCTGTCTTGACTTTGTCTCGTCTCATTGCCGATAACTCCCTTGCGCTTGGTCGCTAGTAATCTTGCCGTGGTCAACAGTGATAACGCGGCGCTTCAACCTATTGACAATCTCGACATTATGTGTTGTAAGTATGACAGTCGTGCCATACCGGTTAATCTTCTCAAGCAGGCGGACAATATCCCAACTATGCTTTGGATCGAGATTACCCGTTGGCTCGTCAGCGATTAGAATCTTTGGCTGGCGCACTACTGCTCGAGCAATTGCCACACGCTGGCGCTCACCGCCCGACAACTGGTGCGGGAACTGCTTTTCCTTACCCTTTAGACCCACCAGGTCAATCACTTTTGGTACAGTATTTTTAATTTCGCGGTTAGTCATGCCGGCAATTTCTAGCGCAAAAGCCACATTTTCGAACACTGTCCGGTTCGGTAGTAACTTAAAATCCTGAAAAACTACGCCAATTTTGCGGCGCAGCAACGGGATATGCTTGTCCTTGAGTTGGTCGTAATCAATACCGCCAACGACAATCTTGCCGCTAGTCGGCTTTTCTTCGCGCGTCAATAATTTGAGCAAGGTTGATTTACCAGCTCCACTCGTCCCAACGATAATTACAAACTCATTCGGCTCAACATGCAGATTAACACGGTCAAGCGCTGGCTTGTTGCCCTTACCGTACACCTTAGTCACTCTATCTAACAGAATCATTACTACCTATTGTAGCATAAGCTAGTTTATAGTGATAGCCAGCTACTCGGTCGCTGCTTGCTGCTCGAGATATGCTTCGATAAAACCGTCAATGTCGCCATCTAGCACGCCGCGGGCGTTATGCGTCTCGAACTTAGTACGCGTATCCTTGACTAATGTGTAAGGGTGAAGCACGTAATTACGGATCTGCGCACCCCAACTAGCCGACTCGCCTGCCCGCAGATCAGCTAGCGTTTCGGCGCGTTGTTCTAACTGCATTTGCGCTAAGCGGCTTTTGAGGATTTTTAGCGCGGTTTCTTTGTTTTGGAGCTGGCTGCGCTCGTTTTGGATCGCCACTACCGTACCTGTCGGCAAGTGGGTGATACGCACTGCGGAATCAGTTGTATTGACTCCTTGCCCGCCGTTGCCACCGCTGCGATAAATATCAATTCGCAAATCTTTGTCGTCGATTTCGACCTCGCCTGGCGCGTCCATTTCCGGCATGATTTCGACCAGTGCAAAGCTAGTCTGCCGCAAATTATCAGCGTTAAACGGACTGAGCCGCACCAGCCGGTGCACCCCGTGTTCGCTGCGCAATTTGCCGTAAGCGAAAGTACCGCGGATAATGTAAGTTACGTTCTTGATACCGGCCTCTTCGCCTGTCGAGCGCTCGACTAGCTCGGTCTGCATATCATGCTTTTCAGACCAGCGCAGATACATTCGCTCTAGCATCTCTGCCCAATCCTGCGCATCCGTACCGCCAGCGCCAGCGCTCAACTTGAGAATCGCCGCCCGATTATCGTATTCGCCTGAGAATAGCAAATCTTTGCGACGCTCCTGGTATTCTGCTTCGAGAGCTGCTAGCTGCTCGGTAAACTCTGTCAGCATCGAATCGTCGCCTAGATCCATCAGTTCGATTATATCCGAGACTTGTGAACGCAAAATCTGCCACGGTTCGATTTGCGAGCGCAAGCCCGCCGCCTGCCGCGTCAGCATTTGCGCCCGCTCAACATTCGCCCAGACATTCGAATCGGCCAGCTGTTCATCAAGCACTGCCAGCTCTTCAGCGCGAGCGTCAATATGCAAAGCTTGGCAAGCGCTAGCCACGCGAGCGCGGAGATCTTCAGCTTGTTTTCGTAACGGCTGCATAGAACCTAGGCAGCAGTCTCGTCTTGATTTTGGCTGGTGTCATCTGATTTGCGGCGAGTTGATTTCTTGGTAGAGGTTGACTCTACGGTTGTCGACTCGGTAGCAGGTTCTGATTCAGCGGGTTCAGAAACATTAGGCTGAGCAGCAGCGGGCGCAACGCTCTGCGGCTGATTTTGCGGCTCAACCACACCCTTCCAATAGTCAATCTGGCTCAACCGGCGTACCAAAAACGGATGATCGCTAAAAGTCTGCGCAAAATGATTCATCGGGCGTTCAGCCGTGTACTGCATCCACTGGCGCGCTACCTCGTTCATACTGTATGCCGCATCAGGTCCAACATGCACCTTGATCAGCGATTTCTTGACCAATTCGCTATCGCCTAGATACATCAAAGCTAAGCGGTCGGCAGTCAGCTCGGCGCGGCGGTGCCAGAATCCAGAAATCCAACTACCCAATACGCTGATAATCGGAATTGACAAAAACGGCATCAAATACACGTTAGCGTTGGCATGGCGGTATTTGATATGTGCCATTTCATGTACGACAATCACTTTTAGCTCATCCTTGGTCAAGTAGCGAATCGATCCAGAATGCAGCACGATAGAATATGGCCTAGCAAAACCAAAAGCATAAGCATTCATCACTGGATTCTGGGTGATGAAAATTTCGACTTGCGGCATCTCTAAATCAGCCGATACCTGGTTGGCCCAATCGCGCAACCACGCGTAAGCGCTATATTCAACCTGCAAAGCATTGCCCAGCATTTGCTGGCGCATCATCCGCACCATAAACATGCCAATACCCAGCAGCATACCCAATCCCATAATCATAAAAACTATCGCCAGCAATACAGCAATCACGCCATCGCTGAACGATAACTCAACGTGGTGCCCGGCATTGTCTGTTGACATTTCCTGGAATGTTGTATAGATAAAATAGCTAGCCGCAAAGAAACAAAAGATAATGATAGTTATTGTCAGAACGACATTATCTTGCGCATTGCGAGCCCGCGCTACGGCAAGCTGGCCTTTGGTTTGCGCCTGCGATTGCGGCGGCTGCTGATACTGTTGGTATTGCTGGTACGGCTGTTGATCCATAAACCCTCCGATTAGATACTATCTCAAGACTCGCGCCTATTCTGCTACATTATAACAGGATTAATCATAATAAGCAGCAACTCCACCGTTTTTGATTACGCTAAATATCACAACCAACCGCCAAGACCGCGAGCCGCCTAATCAACTAACTTTTCTACCGCCGCCACGAACTGCTCACCGCGATCATTATAGCTTTTAAACATATCGAAGCTAGCAGCGGCTGGACTGAGAATCACCACATCGCCAGATTTTACTTGATTGGCTGCCGTTTCGACGACCATTGGCATCGTCGCCATTTCTAATTGCACAATTTGGCAAGAGACGTTTTCTTTGCGCAGAATTTCAGCAATTTCACTAGCGTTAGCGCCGTTGACAATCACTACCCGCATTTGCTGCCTGACGATTTCCTGTGCTAATTCCGTATAGTCCGCACCTTTGTCAGAGCCGCCCAAAATCAAAATTTTTGGCTCCGTGAAAGCTTTTAACGCGGCAATAGCGCTACCGGGCGTGGTCGAAATACTATCGTCATAATATTTCACGCCGTTTTTCTCAGCGACGAATTTCAAACGGTGCGGCAATCCTGTAAAACTCTCCAGTCCGGCAGCATATTGCTCATCGGTCACGGCGATCGGCAGTTCCGTCACCGCGCTCATTGCTGCGCAGGCGTTCTCGAGGTTGTGCGCGCCCGGCAACCGTAAATGATCGGTGCTGCAAATCTGCCGATTTTGCACGCAAAAGTAGCCATCCTGAACATAAACTTGGTCATCGTCAGGAATAGCGTAGCGCTGCGCGAAATCTAGCGCATCATCTCCGCAGCATTCACACATTGCATGACCTTGCCTATCTAATAGCCCGTCAAATGGCATAGTAGCCACTTCCTGTGAATATTTATTCGTTGGGTGATATAAACAAACATCGCCAAGACGCTGGTGGCGGCGAATATTTTTCTTGGCATTAAGATAGTCGGCGAAATCCGTATGGACATTCAGATGATCCGGCTCGATCATTAGCACCACCGCAATGTGCGGCGATTTTTCTAGATCCCACAGCTGAAAGCTAGACAATTCATAAACGACAATGTCAGTTTTTTTAATCTTCGGCAAGACGTCCAGCGCCGGCACGCCAATATTGCCGACCAGATGTACCGTTTGCCCGGCTTGCTGCAAAATCGAGGCAATCAAACTGCACGTCGTCCCCTTGCCCTTCGTCCCTGTTACGCCGATAATCGGCGCTGGACACTTGTCGAAAAACTCGTTAGTTGCCGACCAAATTTTACCGTTGGTTTTTATATTACGCGGCGGCAAACTGGCCGTCCGCACCACCAAATCAGCATCGCCCAGCTGTTCGCTGAAGACGTTTTTACCAGAAATCAGCTTCACACCGTCTGGAATAGACGGCAGTTTATCCGCCGGACGTTCATCAGCCACCACGAACTCCGCGTCAGGAAATTTCTGCTGGAAATATATCAGACTTGATATACCTTCCACGCCGTAGCCAGCGATAATAATCTTCATACCGACTATTATAGCACGCGCCTAACCCGCTAAAATACCAGTATTTTCACGCGTTGATTTGACAACAAAATCATTTATTGATATATATATTAATCTTTTGCGCCGACCCGCAGGAGATAGAACGTTTCCGTTTATCATAGGAAGGAGGGCTGCCATGTGGTGGCTCCTCACAGCGGTGGTTTGTACCATCGTTGGATTCTTTCTCGCAATCTGTGTCGCCACTGCTACATCTAACGAGAACGACGGGTTCGCCAGATTTGCAAGCATCACGGCCTTCGTCGTGATTGTGCTCTACACGTTTGCAAACCTCGCCGTTTACGGTTGTTCTTTGCCGCACACCGAAAGGCAAAGAACTGCGACCTTCGCAGAAGCCGCAGCATATTACGGACTCGACAGTGGGACTTCTTACCCACTGTCTGTCGGAGATAAGTCTATCTCGCTGTCGGGAAACATGATAGTTAACGGCAGTCTGTTCCACGTCAGTGGGCAAGCTCAGTTCCAGGGAGGCACTTCCCTGTTAGTTGATTTCCGTCACAACGACGGGACCAGTGAGATCCTTGAGATCCCGCTAGCCAACACCAGCTTCGTTGTCATACCAGACGACGAAGCGTCGACAATGGAGATCACCCTCGACAACACCTCGTGGTCTGCCACAGGCTACCAGGTGAACGAGACTTTTAACCGTAGCTGCCATGCTTCATTTCACTTTGGTTGGTGGCCTGCGAAGTGTACCACTAGTCTGCAGAGCTTCACCGTCACTCCCTCGGTGAACGAGGGGTTGGCAGGGGTTTTACAGAAGATACTCGCCAGCGGTAACGCTGGCAAATTCGTGACGATGAGGGTCACGACATCCGAGTATCAGCAGGTTCTCGGCGCTGCTAGCGCTCAGACTCAGACGGAGACACCATCTCCGTCGCCCACCCAGAATTGAGAGTAAAATGCTCCGCTGGGTCGGCGGCGGAGCATTTTACTTTTGATTGAAATTATTATTCTAAAACAGCTTTTCTAGCTTATCATTTAGCCGCGTCAGCGATTTCTGATCGCTAGCGCTGACGCCAGCCAGCACCCAAGTGTTCGCGCCGATGAATTCGCGCGCCGTTGCAATCATGCGCTCGCGAGTGATGTTGCGGATTGCTTCGGGCACGCGCTCATAATCCTTGACAAAACCATCGCCAAAATAACGCCCGCTATAGAAATTGCTAATCTGCGCGACTGTCTGCGCCCCCATCTGGTGGCGGCCTAGCGCGTAGGACTGCGCCGCCGCCAGTTCTTCTTCGCTAATTTTCCCATCAAGCACCGCTCGCACTTCGCTGGCAATGATATCAAAGAGCTTATCCGCCGTCTCGACATTGACCTGCCCGCCAAAATCCCAGCTGCTATCATAAAAACCGGCGCTCGCTTCGCTAAACATGCCGTAAGCCAAACCCTTTTTGCGGGCAGCACCGAAGATACGCGAGTGCATCGTTCCGGTCAAGATATGATTCAAGCACGACATTGCCTCTAACTCAGCATCATTAATTTCGCGCGGCAGCGACATGCTCCAACCAAAGGTCAGATTAGTCGCTTCTTTGCGCTTGATAAGGGTCGGAGCGGACTTTTTCAAAACATCGCGCGGCACTGTGAAGCGTTCGCCGCGCGGCAACTCCCAGCTCTCAAGCATATTTTTAATCTGTTCGCGCCGGCCATCGAGCTTGCCCGCAATCACAAAGCGCATATTATCCGAGGTGTGCGTTTTTCGATGATGACGCTGAATATCCTCGAGCTTGATATTATCAATCGTTCGCAAACGCTGCCAAAACGTATAAACGTCCTCGCCTAGCAATTGCTGAACTTTCGGCCAAAGCACGCGGCCGTGATTGTTCAAATATCCCGTTAGTTCGCTGCGGACATTGCCCTTTTCGGCCTCTAGCGATTCTTGCTGAAAGCGCGGCTGGCAAATAGCTACTTGCTGCAATTCTAAAATCCGATCCCATTCAAAATCAGCGCAATCAGCCACATATACCATTGATAAGTCGCTTGTCCATGCATTATGGTACGCGCCATTTTTGGTGAATTCTGCTTCGTAAGCGTGCTCGCTCGAGAACTTAGCGTTTGCACCAAATGACATATGCTCCATCACATGAGCGGTTTCATAAATATTTTTGCGTCCAACATAGCGGTTGCCAGCGCGGAATTGAAATTGGAAGCTCATCACCGTTGCGCCAGGCACGTCAATAAGCAGCCCACGCGAACCATTGTCGAGCCGTACTTCTGTTACTGTGTGTTTCATCTAGCGGCTCTTTTTTCGATTCTGACGCTTGGCCTTTTTCTTTTTGCGGGCAACGTTGCGCCTATGATTAGTTTCGGCGGTCGAGGCAGCTCTTTTTATTGAACCGTCGAAATCGTGATCGCGATTCTCTTCGCCGCCAGTGATTTCGTTGACACCATACTCGACCGAAGTCTCGGCAAGCTTCGTCAATTCCGTTTGGTGATCATCATCAATTGATTCGCGGCTAATAGCGTCGGTGGCGCGCACATGATAAATAGCACGCAAAACTTCCTCGCGCAATGTCGCTTGCAAGCTATCAAACAGCTTCTGCGACTCGCTGCGGTACTCAACCAGCGGGTCGCGCTGGCCGACACTGCGCCAGTGAATACCTTCGCGCAAATGCTGCATGTTTTCGAGATGCTGCATCCATAGCGTATCAAGTACTTGCAGATAAACTTCGCGCTCAACCCCGCGGATTAGATCGTCGCCGAGCTCTCTTTCTTTAGCTGTATACATTTTTTGTGCAGCAGCTAACGCTTTATCGCGGCGCTGACTATCTTTTTTGATCGCGCCAATTTTTTCAATTTCGTCGACCTCCAGCGGGATAATCTCTGCAAATTCTTCGACAAATTTTGGATTATTCTTGGCCGGCACCTCTGTTAATTTATTAACCATCGCCCGTAGCAAACGCTGAATTTCTGGTTTGATATTATCGCCTTCGAGGATTTTGCGGCGCACCGTGTAAACAACTTTGCGATGGCGATTAATAACATTATCGTACTGAACAACATTTTTGCGCGTATCGAAGTTATAGCCTTCGACTCGCTTCTGCGCCGCTTCCAGTGTTTTGCTGACGGCACGATTCTGAATCGCTGTCTCCTCATCGACGCCTAAACGTTCTAACACATTAGCAATCCGCTCGCCCTGAAAGATACGCATCAAATCGTCCTCGGTCGAAACGTAAAATTGAGTGTCGCCTGGGTCTCCCTGCCGGCCGCCGCGGCCGCGCAGCTGATTGTCAATTCGGCGCGATTCGTGGCGCTCTGAACCAATGACCACTAGACCGCCCAGTTCTTTGACGCCCGGCCCAAGTTTAATATCGGTGCCGCGCCCAGCAATATTAGTAGCTAGCGTAATTGCGCCCTTTTCGCCAGCATGCGAGATAATCTCTGCTTCGCGCTCGTTGTTCTTGGCATTTAGAATTTCGTACTTAATACCTTCGCTATCCAAATATTTGGCGATCATTTCGTTTTTAGCGATTGAACCAGAGCCAACCAACACCGGACGGCCTTCGTCGTGATATTCTTTGATCGCTTGAGCTACTGCTTTCAGTTTGCCTTTCTCGGTCTTGTAGATCAAGTCCTGATGGTCCTGGCGAGTAATTGGCTTGTTCGGAGGCACCACCACTACGTCAAGCGAATAAATTTGTTGAAACTCTTCAGCCTCAGTGAAAGCAGTACCAGTCATGCCGCTAAGTTTTTTGTATAGTCGGAAGTAATTCTGGAAAGAAATTGTCGCTAGCGTCATGCTTTCCTGCAATACTGGTACGCCTTCTTTGGCTTCAATCGCCTGGTGCAAGCCTTCGCTATAACGGTTGCCTTGCTTGAGCCGACCAGTGTGCTCGTCAACGATTATCACCTCGCCGTCGTTTGTCACCACATAGTCTTTGTCGCGATGAAACAGCGTTTGCGCCCGCAAAGCTTGATCCATATGGTAAACGCTGCGCACATACTCTGGCGTGTATAAGTTTTTTATACCTAGCATTTTTTGGACTTTCTCGACGCCTTCGTCAGTAAGAGCTACCTGCTTACGCTTCTCTTCCAAGGTATAATCCTCTGGCGTCAACTTCGCTGCAATCTTGGCAAATTGATAGTAGCTATCAGGATTTTCAGCAGCCGGCGCGCTAATAATCAGCGGCGTCCGCGCCTCATCGATCAGAATCGAGTCCACCTCGTCGACAATCGCAAAATTCAAATCGCGCTGGCGCACCAGCTCGATATCGTTAACCATATTGTCGCGCAAATAATCAAAGCCGAATTCATTATTAGTACCATAGGTAATATCTGCCTGGTAAGCTTCTTTACGGGTGCACGGACGGAGCTTTTTCATGCGCGGATCAGTATGCGCCTCATTGTCATAATTTTCGTCGTACAAGAATGAAGCCTCATTGATGATCACGCCGGTCGATAAACCTAACGCATTATAAATCTGCCCCATCCAGCCGGCATCGCGCTGCGCCAGATAATCGTTAACAGTCACAACATGTACGCCTTTACCTTCGAGCGCATTCAAGTAGGCTGCTAGCGTCGACATCAAAGTTTTACCCTCGCCAGTTTTCAACTCAGCCACACTGCCCTCGTGTAGCACCATTGAACCAATCAGCTGCACATCGTAATGGCGCTCGCCGATTGTCCGATCGGCCATCTCGCGCACCACCGCAAAAGCGTCTGGCAAAATCGTATCAAGCGTCACAGATTTCTTCTGCAAACGTTTGCGCAGAACATCGGTTTGGCCAGCCAGTTCCTCATCAGACAATTTCTTGTATTTCGGGCCAAGCGCATTGATTTCGTCGACTTTCTTTTGTAAACGCCGCAAAATCCGCTTCTGCGGGTCACCGAAAACCTTCGTCAGCACCTTCTGTTGTGTTATCGCCATAACGTCAAATTTCCCTCACTTTCAGGTATTTTCCAAAAACTCCCCTAATTATAACTGTTTTCGGGGAGTTTTGGAAGAGTCTGCTACTAAATCGCTACTGCGTTTCGCGGTCAAAACCGCGTTTGAACCGCGCCAGTATATCGCGCCGGCCGACGTGAGCTAACAAATTTTGCTTGTACTTGCGAAGTTGCCCGGCTAGCTTGCGCTCGACTATATCAGTTGCCGCCATAACGTTCATTGTCGAATCTTTGGCTTTGACAACCTGGTCTGGCACGTTAATAATCACTTCGACTTCATATTTGTTGCCGTTATCGCGATTGACTTCCTCGATCTTCACCGAAGCACTCATAGTTTTGCGAGCATGCCGTGTCACTAAGCGATCTAATCTGCCGATTTTCTTGCTAATATACTTTTTTGTCGGTTCATCCAAAACGTAGCCGCCTACGCCAGTTATATCAATATCTGCAATCACTTTGACCCCTTTCGTTAAACCGATAATGTATTTTAATTATAGCATTTAGCCGCGGTGAGCGCTACCAATCGCCTCAGTAATATTCTGAAAGCCATCGCGATCGAGCAACTTAACTAGGCCTTCGTTAATTTCGCCGACAACCTGCGGCCCCTCAAACATTAGCGCCGTCACCATAGCCACCAGGCTCGCACCAGCACAAATCTTCTCGTAAGCATCCTCGGCAGTAAACACGCCGCCGACACCGATAATCACAAAACGATCGCGGTATTTAGCATAAGTTTTGAAAATTAACCCAGTAGTAAGTTCCCGCGCCGGCTGGCCGCTGAGATTTCCCCTGATCTCGTTATCCAGCAATTTTGAATTACGCAGCGCCGAGCGGTCCTTGACTAGATTACCAATCGTTAAGCCAGCGACCTCATGCCGATCAATTACTGCTAGCAGCTTCATAAATTCCGGCCACTTTTTATCTGTCGGCATCTTAACGAAAATTGGCCGCGTTAAGCGCAAGTCATCTACCGCCGTCAATAATTTATCCAGCCGTGCTGGCGTCGTAAACGGCTCGCCGCCATAAGTATTCGGACAGCTAATATTGATTTCGTACAACGGCGCGCAACCAGCTGCCTCTAGCTGGCGCAAACTTTGGCAATAGTCGGCAATCGCTTCGCTATCGCTAACATTTTCAGGATTATTGGTTTTAGCAACTGACACGCTCAACGGGAAATCGCGCCACAGCCGCCGCGGATACCGCTTAATTCGCTGTATATTGCGAGCAACTCCGTTATTTGCCAAGCCGACGTTAACTACAATCGATTTCTCGCTCGGTAAGCGGCGAAACCACGGCCGCGGATTACCAGCACAAACCTGTGCAGTGGTCGAACCGCCAATTTCGAAACCTAAGCCAATCCGTTTAGCTATTGGCGGCAAGTCGAAGTTCTTGTCCAGCCCAGCTGACATTCCTAGCGGATTTTTGAATTTTAAGCCTAAGATATCCTGCTCGAGCCGCGAATTGCGATAATTCCAGACCCGCAAAATATTCTCGCCACGCACTCGATGTAGCGCTCGCGCCGCTTTTATCATGCCCTCATGTGCTTTGTCTGGGTGTTGTCGAAAAAGCAACGGCTTAGCAAGTTTCTGATAGCCGCTGCGCGAAACTTGGCGCACTACTCGCTTCATCACAATTCCTCGCGATTACCCAGATATGGCCGCAGTACCTCTGGTACGCGCAGTTTACCGTCATCGGTCTGGTAGTTCTCGATGATTGCTACTAGCGAGCGCGCCAGGCTCACCGCTGTACCGTTAAGCGTGTGCAGTACCTGCAGCGAACCGTCGCTGCGGCGCACGCGAATATTGAGATTACGCGCCTGAAAATCAGTACAGTTCGAGCAGCTAGTCAATTCGCGATATTGGTTATCGACTGGCGACCAGTACTCGATATCATATTTTTTGGCAGCTGGTGCACCGAGGTCGCCAGCCGCGATATTCACCACATGGTACGGCACGCCTAAGTTTTGCCAAATTTCTTCCTCGATCGACAAGATTTTTTCGTGCATTTGGACTGATTGTTCTGGCGTACAAAAGATATACATTTCCAGCTTATTGAACTGGTGCACGCGGAATAGTCCGCGGCTAAACTTGCCAGCTGCACCCGCTTCTTTGCGGTAGCAAGGGCTATAGCCAGCATAGAGCAGCGGCAGATTTTTCTCGTCGATGATTTCGTCAGCATGAAAGCCAGTCAGCGGCGCCTCGGCCGTGCCAATCAGCATGACGTCTTCGCCGTCGATGAAATACTCATTACTTTCCTTGTCGCTCTTCGGAGCAAAACCGGAACCGCGCGCCACTCGGCCCGACACCATATGCGGCACTGTTATCGGCGTAAATCCTTTAGAAATTAACAAATTCAGCGCATACTGATAAATCGCGTTCTCCAGCAGCATCAAATCGCCCTTGATATAGTAGAATTTCGTGCCGGCTACCTTGGCACCGCGCTCAAAATCAAGCCAACCGCGGCCAGTTGCAAAATCTAAATGATCCTCGGCAGATTGGCGCTTATCACCCCACGTTTTAATCTCCACGCTATCCGACTCACCGCCAAGCGGCACATCATCAAGTGTTATATTAGGCACCGCGTCCATTTGCGCTTGAAAATCTGCTTCGATATCGCGCAAATCGCTCTCTAGTTTCGCTAGCTCTTCTTTCAAGGCCCTGCCCTGTTCAATCAGCTCTGGCGCTGGTTTACCGCCCTTCATCTGGCTAGCAATTTCGTTGCGCTGCGTGCGCAATTCATCAACCTGCTGCTGCAGTTCGCGACGGCGCTTATCCGTTTCTAGCAAGCTGGCAATTGATATATCGTAACCTTTATTTTTTGCCGATTCTTGCACGCGATCGGCGTTTTCTCGAATGTAGCGAATATCTAGCATAGCATTAGTATATCATCTTGTGATACCGTACGCCAACGAATCTATTAATCATATCAAACAACTTATTTCGCTGTAAGTTACTCTGTTCGCAGCGCCTCAATCGGGTCAAGTTTCGCCGCCTTGCGGCTCGGCAACCAACCAGCTACAATTGCCACCAACATCAGAGACAACACTACAACAACAGCGTCTAGCGGCTGGAAAATCAGCAAATCGTGCTTGCCTAGACCCAATGCTTTAGAAATCGCCGGGTTCGCTAGCGTACCGACACCCCAAGCACCTAGCACGCCGATCATACCGCCCAAAAAGCCAACCCAAGCTGCTTCGTAGCGGAACAACCGCCCGATATCACGCTTTGACGCACCCAAAGCTTTCATCAGACCAATCTGCTGCGTCCGCTCGAGCACCGAAATATACATAGTGTTAATAATCCCGAACACACTCACCACCAAAGCCAAAATACCAAAACCCATCACAATAGTTTGCAAAATATTTATGAAAGTGAAAATCATACTCTGTACATCTTTCGAAGTCATCGACGAATAGCCAGCATCCTTCAAACTGTCGCGAACTTCCTCGGGAGTTTTACCGCCCGTGGCTGTCGCATTAGCAAAAATATACTTTTGATAAGCATCAGTTCCGGCAGTACCGAAGTCCGTTAATTCCTTAGCATCGCTCGAATCGATATACAGATTTGGCCGGCTAGCCATCTGGTCTGGCGATTTCTTGACAACCGCTACAATTTTGAATTGCTTATTTAGCGTCTTACCGCCAAGAAGCTCCTTGACGCCTTCTTCGCCCTTATCGATGTACGCTTTTTGAATCGTCTCAGTATCGGTCTGTTGCGGCTGCTGGTTAACTGTAATTGTTAACATCGAACCAACCATTTCTGACGCCGTTTTGCCCAGTTTCTCAGTGTAGCTCTCTGGTATAATTGCCTCGCCTGGCGCTAGCTTTGTTCCCGACTTAATCTCGCGGCCAGCTGCAGATTCTAACTGCAGGGTATTATCGCGCATCATAACTTGGGCTACATATTTCTTATCGCTCTTCATGCTAAATGCTACATATTTTGGCTGCAACTGATAGTTCGGCTCAACATTTTTAAGATCTTTGCGCTGGCGCAATTTTTCAATATCACTCTGAGTAAGCGTGTCATACTCTTGGCCATAATACGACGCCGCATTAGGATTATATTCAGTTAATTCGCTTCTACCGCCTACCGCTGATCCAGCAGTAGTAACCCGCTTGTCCTTAGAAATAATTAGGCCGTTCGGATCAATATTACTGCTGATTATCCGATCAACGTACTGCCTAGCGCCCTCACCAACCATCAGGCTAGCCATAATCGCGAAGCCGCCTACAGCAATAGCTACACTTGTTAAGATTGTCCGCATTTTGGCGCGGCGCAAATTACGGCCGGCTCTAGCCACGATATCGGTAGTTTTCATTATTTTTCCTCCTCTGTAAATTTGCCAGTCGACTTATTTTTAGCAGCGGGTTTCTCTACTTTCTTGCTACGAGTTTTAGCAGTCGATTTTTCGGCAGCAGAATCCGATTCAATCTTGCCATCTTTGATATGAATCACCCGCTGGCATTTTTGTGCTAAATCTTCATCGTGGGTCACGATAATTAGCGTAGCGTTGTTTTCTTTACAATAATTAAATAACAAATCCTCGATTACCTTTGAGGTTGCCGAATCTAGGTTGCCCGTCGGCTCGTCGGCAAATAGAATCTGCGGCTGGCCGACAATCGCTCGAGCAATCGCCAAGCGCTGCTTTTGCCCGCCTGAAAGGTCTTTGGCGCGCGACTTGATCTTATCGCCCAAATCAACCGCCTCTAGAGCTTCAATGATCCGTTTCTTGCGGCCGATTCTCGCCACGCCCGCCGTCTCTAACGCCAAACTGACATTATCGTAACAACTCTCGCCGCCCTCAACAAAGAAACTCTGGAAGATAAAACCCATCTTCTGCGCCCGAAACCTATCAGTGGCCCGCGGCTTCAACCGCAAAATGTCTTCGCCGTCAATTAGCACCTTGCCCCTTTGCGGCTTGTCTAACCCAGAAATCGCATGCATCAGCGTCGATTTGCCACTACCGGACTTACCTAAAATAGCCACACTCGAGCCCTCTTCAATATTCAAGCTAACATCATCCAGCGCCGTAAAAGCATTCTTCTTTTTGCCGTATATTTTGGTAATATGTTTGACCTCAATCATTGCACTCTTTCTTTATTAATTTATATTGCCGTTATCGCGCCAGTCATTAGCAATAACATAATTATCACACCCAAACCGATGCGGTACCGGATAAACAACGAAAAGTCATTACGGGCGACAAATTTCAACAGCCAAGCAATCGACCAATAGCCAACCGCAAAAGCCACTGCTGTCGCCAAAATTGTTGGCACCCAGCCGACGCCGCCGCCAATATATTTGTAAGCGGTCATCGCCTCTAGCAAACCTGCCGCTACCAAGGCTGGAATACCCAGGAAGAAGCTTAATTTCGTCACCGTTACCCGATCAAAACCGCGGAATAGTCCCACTGAAATCGTTGCCCCTGAGCGCGACACGCCTGGAATCAGCGCCAAGCACTGGCCCAAGCCAATCGCCAGCGTATCCCGCCAAGTCGTCTGCCGCTCGCCGCGCCGCACAGCGCTGCATTTGTCGGCTAGCCACATCACCAGGCTCCAGCCAATCAATGCAAAAGCCACAAACCATAAACTGCGCAGCACTGTCTCGACCTCATTTTTGAGAGCATAACCGATAGCCGCAATCGGCAGCGATCCAATAATAATTGCCCAGCCATATTTGTAATCAAACTGCCGCCGCGCCCGTTTCCACCACAAACCGCGCCACCAAGCACCTAGCACCCGCCAAATATCATCTCGGAAATAAATTATTGCTGCAGCGATAGCGCCAATCTGAATAATAGCCGTAAAAGCCGTCAAACTTGGATCGTTGATCCGCATACCCATCAACTTCTCGACAATCGTCAAATGCCCGGTCGACGACACTGGCAAAAACTCGGTCACTCCCTCGACAATACCCAATATAATAGCTTGCCACCATTCCATAATATCTAATAGTATAGCATTTGCAGCCGTCTCGGCAAAAATCTCGGCTATTTTTGCCTATTTTACGCTAAAAATATTGACATAAGCGTGATTTTTTGCTATAAGTTGTATAGAAAGTCAGAAAAATAAAAAGGAATAACAAAATGCCCGTGGGATCATTCGAGAGAACTGGAAGTCCACCACCGCCAGTAGGAGAACAAAGTAAGGATTTTACATTAGATAACGGATCTGTCGTACATACTGATGAGAATGGTATACCAGATTACATAGAAGTGCCGCCTGAAGGCGATGAGACAACCCCTGAATCTGGTCAAGAAAGCGGTGCCGAATACGGAGACGTCGAACCCGGCCAAGAAAGCGCTGAAGACGCCGCCGAGGTACAGGCTAACGAGACGCTGCGCACCGATCAAGAGCTTCTAGGTAGACACTATCCAGTTCGGCAATTAGTCGAAAAAGCTAGTAATGCACGCAAGGGGATTGTTGAGTACGCGCAAGCGAGCGTGGCGAACATGAAAGATACACCAAGACTCTTAGCAAGACATCTAGCATGCAGATTTGCTGAAAGCTCGTATAACCGCCGCAAGAAGAAGGCTGAAGCGGTTGCTCATCTTAGTCCCAAAAACCCGCTTAGGAGGTTACGCGAGAAAAGATTATATAAAGCTGAGCGCCGATTTAATAGAAGCAAAACTAGATACGAGAGTCACAGAAAACAGATGATTGGACGTCTGGATGACGTCAAAAACAATATGGAATCACGCCGTAAAGAAGCTATTGCCAAGTTAGCCATGCGCCGAGGTGAGGCTCTTGCTCGCAAAGGAATTCGTGAAAGATTACGCGACCAAGGTGCAGGCAAGCTTGAAGCTCGTATAGCCACCAAAAAACTCATCGATTCTATACCAGAAGGTCAACGCCGCCAAATCGCTAACGCCCTTCTGAACGCCGTCGAAGCCAACAAAAGATTACAAGGGGCCGGTTGGCAAGCACGATACGCTGAACAAGCTTCTGCTGACGCACAAAATCGAGTTGAATCAATTGGCGGACAGCTTCAGCAGACCAGAACCGAGCTAAATAGTATGCGCCAGCAAGCTGGAGAAATCGCCAACATGGAGTCAGATCTGGTTTCGGTCAGAGAGAATGCGGCTAAGCTTCAAGAAAAAGCCGACTCGCTATCCGATGATAGCGCCAACAAATTTGCAGCAATGTACGAAGCCGTCAAGGCTCAGCAGCAACAAGAAAATATGGAGAAAGCAATCGCCGACTACAATAAGCGTCTAGCTGAGCTGCAGCGACAGGAGACGCAACTTGCGCAGTCGCTGATTCAAGCTCAAAAAGACGTCGAAAATACCGGTAAAGCCCTTGAAGCCAGCGTGCAAAACGAGATTGCTGCAAAGAAGAAAGCCGAAGCAACCCAGCAAGCTAGAGACCGTAGCGTCGAAAATACCTTTGTCTAAGTTAAAACAGAAAAAGAAAGGATAACATCATGCCAATTTTAAGCCGTAGTCTCCTCGCAGATTTAGGAATCAATCTATCAGACGAAGATTTCCAATCGCTTGCCGACCATTTTGACTCGACGTTAGAGGAACGCGTCATCAACGAAATCGTCCTCGAGCTATCGCCAGAGCAAGCCGAAGAACTATCACACATGCAAGAAGCCAGTGACGACCAAATCGTCGATTGGGTACGCGCCAATGTACCAGACTTTGCAGATATTGTGTCTGATGAAATCGATATCTTGCTCGGCGAGCTAGCTGAGGATAGCGAGAAAATGGCCGCCTAAAAGCCAGTACCGATAGTATCGACAGCTCAAAAGCTATAACTTCACTTCTGGATATATCGCCCGCGTCGTCTCGTCAATCTCGCTTCTTAGCTGTGGGAACGGCACGCCCTCGCGGGCAGTTACGCCTTCAAAAATCCAAAATACCCGTTCAGAATAACCCCAGCCGCAAGCTGGCGGCATACCGTACTCCAACATCTCCACAAAGTCGATATCCAGCATCATTGCCTCGTCATCGCCTGCATCGCGCATCTGTTGCTGCTCAACAAAGCGATTCAACTGATCAATCGGGTCATTCAGCTCGGAAAAACCATTGCCCAGCTCTGACCCGGCAATAATCGGCTGAAAACGCTCCACGGTCTGCGGATTGTCGGGGTTGGCCTTAGACAGCGGACTGATGAACTTCGGCGTATTCACCAACCACACCGGCCCCGCCACATCTTTACGAATATTCTTCCATAATTTATCAATGCCGCGCGGGATAGAGTCAGTCTTCTCCACTTCCAAACCATGCTCTTTCAACTTGGCGGCCACCTCTTCAATCGTTGTATTATACACATCAATTCCATAGTGTTTGTTGATCACCTCAGCGTAATCCCAAACTTCCCACTCGCCGCTCATATCCACCGTGAACCGGCCTAGCTGGAACTGCAGCGTACCAAACGTTTCATGCAGAACATATTTGTACATGTCCTCCATGAAACGCATGCCAGCTTGCCAATCCCAGTACGCGGCGTACCATTCCATGGCGATATGCTCTGGCAAATGCTCATCAGAATAGTTCTCATTGCGAAAACGCGGCCCGAGGTCATATACCTTTTCAAAGCCAGCGCCAACCAACCGCTTCAACGGCAACTCGTGAGAAATACGCAGATAAAACTGCTGATTATCCAGCGCGTCCATATGTGTCACAAATGGGTTAGCATCAGCACCGCCGGTGGTGTGCTCCAACACTGGCACATTCACCTCAGTAAAGCCGTGGCTATTTAGATAATCACGCGTCGCCTGCCAAAACTTGCTGCGGCGAACAAACCGCTGACGCACCTCTGGATTGACATTCATATCGACATAGCGGCGACGGAAACGCTCTTCTTTGTTTTCCAATTTCTCCGGCATCGGCCGCAGCGACTTAGTCAGTAAGCGCAACTCACGCACGCCAACCGACTTCTCGCCAGTCTGCGTCGTCGTCATCACTCCGCGCGCCTCGACAAAGTCGCCCGTATCAAGAAGCTTCAGCTGTTTCATACCCAATACGCCGCGGCCAGCGTCCAGCTCCGCCACGTCATCGCGCTGCAAGTATAGCTGCACCTCACCACTCCCGTCGCGCAGTTTAATGAAAGCTAGCTTACCAAAACTGCGGATTGAAGCGATGCGGCCTGCCACGACCACTTCCCGGCCTGCCAGCTCATCATAATGCGCTAAAACCTCGCTGCAACCATGCGTCCGCTCCGACCGCGCCGGATACGGATCAACACCCAATTCACGCAGGGTTTCTAATTTTCGCAAACGTTCGTTTCGATAATCTTGCAGTGTAGCCATAATTATTTATTATAGCACGCCCCTGTTAGTAGCTACGAAATTGCTTTGATTGCGTAGATAGTCTCGCCTTTGGGTGTGTTAATAGCGGCGGTATCGCCCACTACCTTATCAATTAGTGCCACGCCCAGCGGCGATTCGTCGCTAATTTTGCCATTCAGCGGATCGGCTTCAACCGGGCCAACAACCGTATATTCAAATATTTTACCGCTAGATTCAAGCGTCACTCTACTGCCCAAACTAACTTTGTGAGTGGTGCCGCCCTTGATATCCTCGGCGTTCTGCAAAATATCCTCAATCTCGGCAATACGCGTCTCGACTAGGCCTTGCTCTTCGCGCGCCTGATCGTACTCGGCGTTCTCGCTCAGATCGCCATAACCGCGTGCTTCAGCGATTTTCTCGGCAATCTCGCCGCGGCGACCCTTCAAGGCAGCTAGCTCTTCTTCAAGCTCTTTTCTTCCATCCTCGGTGATCTGATATGCTTTTTTCATGAGTTTTACTCCTTTCGTTATACCGCCCGAAACTTCCTCTGTCTAGAGAAACCCCCAGCCCTCCAATACAAAATACTCAGATTAGTTCAGTGTAGCAAGCAACTCATCTGCCGTCAAGAGTCGTTGTTCGCCAGTCTGGCGCGTTGATACTTCCCATTTACCATCATCAAGCAAGCGATCGCTGACCGTCACCCGATACGGAATGCCCAGCAGTTCGGCATCAGCAAATTTAACCCCTGGACGCTCGTCGCGATCGTCATAGATAGTTTCGACCCCCGCAGATTGCAACTTCTGATAAAGTTCGTCAGCTGTAGCGCGCGACTGGCTGCCAATTTGTACCAGATACACTTTAGCAGGTGCAATATTTTCCGGCCAAACCAGCCCCTTGTCATCAGCAAATTTCTCAACAATTACGCCCATCACCCGAGTGATGCCGATACCGTAGCTGCCCATATAAGCATATTGCTCCACCCCGTCAGCATCAGTAAAGACCAAGCGCATTTCCTCGGATTTTTGCGTGCCGAAGTTAAAGATGTTGCCAACCTCGGCAGTTTTAACCCGTTCTAGCTCGCTGCGATCAATACCCAGCTCCTTGACAGCCTCATCCAAAACTTCCTCATTCACAGCGATATTTTTGCCGCGGTGCAGATAAATGTAATCCTCGCCAGCATCACAAATCGTCTGAAATTCGTGGCTAAATTTAGTGAAAGCTCCGCCCGAAGCAAACGTCACATATGTCTCATCGCCGATACCAAAGCGGTCGTAGCAGCGCTTATAAGCCTCGATCACGGCGTTATAATACTTATCCAAGTCTTCTTTGCTGGCATGTACCGAGTACATATCTTTCATAACGAACTCGCGGCCGCGCATAATACCGCTTTTGGCGCGCAGCTCGTTGCGCAGCTTGTTCTGGAACTGGTAAACGCTAATCGGCAAATCCTTGTAGCTCTTCAAATAATTACGCAGCAAATCAACGATCGGCTCTTCGTGCGTCCAGCCGAAACCGACCTCAGTGCCATCTTGCAGATGAGACTTAAACCAAACATCGACCAACTCATCGCTCCAGCGCCCAGTCTCCTGCCATGTTTCTTTACGCTGCAGTGTGCTCATGACTAGCTCTTGACTGTCAATTTTATTCATCTCTTCGCGGACAATTTGCTTAATATTCTCAACCACTTTTAGTCCCAGTGGCAAGTATGAATAAACACCTGCCATCGTTTTATGCACGTAACCAGCACGAATCAGTAACTGGGCGTTACGCGCCACTTCGTCAGCTGGCGCCTGCTTGATAGTTCGAGTAAAATTCTTACTTAGTCTCATAATATCCTCATTTTACCGTGAATCACGCATATCAACAAATTACCAAAATGCCGCCGCAACATAAACCGCATAAAAAGCCACGCTATTTTTGATTGCGTGCAGCAAAAAGCCAGACCAAATCGATCCAGTATATTCGCGCAGCGTACAAAGCACCAAACTCAGCGCAAACGTATCAATACCAACATTCCACTGCCCATGCGCTACCCCAAAAAGCAAGCTAACAAAAAATACGTTAGCTGCTACTGGCAACTTCGCCGAACGCAGTTTGCCATACAGTATACCGCGAAAAATTAACTCCTCGCATAATGGCACCACTATCACCAGCACCACAAAAGCTATCGCTAAATCTAGCGAAAACAGCCTATCTGATACCCCGACATCCTGAGCTTGGTTTGGGTTAAACCCTGGTATAATGGCTTGCGCAATAAACGACAAGCTCACTGTCAAAGCAATGTAAGCCACCGCGCCAACGATTGCCATACCGATATCGCGCCACTCAATCAACCGCTGTACGCCAGCCTGTTTGGCTGATACTGCTTTTTTGATACGCCAAGCTACCGTGCAAACGGCGGCAATCGTCAAGATATGAACAAAACATTGCAAAATTAGATTAATCACTGATACATTAGCTTGCGCCAACCAACCTGTCCGCAATAGCAATCGCCCAACGCCAGCTACCGCATAAGCAGCCGCTACCATCGATATCGCCACCAGCAGCGTCCAGCCAATCCATGACAGTACCTGCCGCCGAGAAAAGCGAAGTTTATTCAGCTGCAGCTTACCCACCCGCCAGCGTTTCATTTGAATAGTTTCCCGACGTCAGAAATCGTTACTAATATTATCAATACTATCAAAACCAAGAAGCCAGTACCATGAATTTTCTCCTCGGTATCTTTGCGGAGCGGTTTCTTTATTAAGCGGAACAAAGCCGTCACAAACCACCGCCCGCCGTCAAGCGCCGGAATTGGCAAGATATTCATCACTGCCAGCGACAAAGCGATTAACCCAGCAATCATCAAGACATAGCGGCCGCCAGCCTCGCCAGCCGCCGGAAACAACATGCCAAATATCGTTACCGGACCGCCGACACTATTGCCAACTGTTGCTAATTTTTGATTAGCCTGCTGCTGCGCCTGGTCGTTTGGCACGATTTTCATGGCCAGTCCCGTCAAACCGTCATAGACAACTTGCCCAAGCCCTTGAATAGTTATCCCGGTCAATTGAGTAGTTAGCCCTACGCCGACAATTGGCGCCGACCAAGTCGAACGCATCAAGACCTCTTGAGATAAACTGGCGCCCAGATAGCCGCGCTTGTCATCATTGCTAGACCGCAATGTTACAGGCAGCACTGCCTCTCGGCCGTTTCGCGAGTAGCGAATCTTGACTGTTTTACCTTTGTCGCGAGCCAGCCTCTTAGTCAGCTCATCTGGAGTTTTGATCTTATCGCCGTCAACCGACAGAATGTCGTCGCCAGTTTTTAATCCGCTTTTTTGCGCTGGCAAGTCGTTCTCGACACCAGCTATCTTGACTTCTTTGCCTGAAGTTGTCGTGTCGCTAGCCACGGTGAATTGATTAGCGACAAGCGGCGGCATACCCCACCACGCCAAAATCGTAAATATCAACACCGCACTCAGCCAATTCACTGCTACGCCAGCCAGCAAGATTTGTGTTTTTTGCCAAAATGTCGCTGCGCCGTAGTCGCCAGGCTGCTTATCATCGTCATGCTCGCCTTGTAACTTAACGAAACCGCCTAGCGGCAGCCAGTTAATACTGTAATCAACATTTTTGCCCAAAAAGCTTTTCTTGACCTTCTTCTTATAAGCTGCCGGCGGGAAGCCAATACCAAATTCCTCAACACGCACGCCGTAACGCCGCGCCACCAAAGCATGGCCTAACTCGTGCGTCACCACCAAAATAGTCAACACAATTATACCGACAATGATACCAAAAAATAAACTCATTTCACCCTCCAAACCGCCGCGAACGTTTCGCGTACTCATTTAGTATAGCGGTTATGTCGCGTTTTGTCATATCTGGCCACGATTTTTTAACAAAAATTAGCTCGCTATAAGCACTGCGCCACAGCATAAAATTGCTTAGCCGCTGTTCGCCGCTGGTGCGCACTATCAAGTCGCATGGCGGCACATCTGGCGTATACAAAAATTGCTCAAAGATTTGCGCCGTTACTTTTTTATGTGTTGAAAGCGTTTTGCGCAAGGTGTTGACTGCATCTATAATTTCCTGGTGCCCGCCATAATTAAATGACAAAATTGCCGTGCCGTGCGTCAAATCTTTGGTGGCCGCTTCGGCCTCGTCAATCGCTTTTTTGACTCGGCGGCTGAGGCGCACGCGCGTCCCCGCCACCCTTAGCCGTATACCGTGTTCAACGAAAATATGCAAATCGCGCGTCAGCATTTGCACCACCAAATCCATCAGATGCTTAATCTCCGGGCCGCTACGATGCCAGTTCTCGGTACTAAAAATATACGCGCTAACATACGGCACGCCGCGATCGATAGTGTCGATGATAATTTCGCGCAACTTTTCATAACCAGCGCTATGCCCTTCTTGCGCTGATAAACCCTGAGCTTTTGCCCAGCGGCGATTGCCGTCGACAATGAAGCCGACGTGTACTGGCAATATTTTCTCGCTCATTAGATGGTTAGAATATCCTTTTCTTTGTCCTTGAAAGCGGCCTCTAGCTTGTCTTGGAATTCATTCATCAAGCGATCGAATTCTTTTTCGATCATTTTGAGATCGTCCTCACTCAACTCTTTAGCTTCCTTCATTTTTTTGGCATCCTTGATGCCGTCTTGACGAACGTTGCGCAAGGCGATTCGCGCCTCTTCTAACTTCTCCGACGCTTGACGAACCAGCTGCTTGCGGCGCTCCTCGGTCAAGGCTGGCACTGGTACGCGCACTACCCGGCCATCGTCGCTCGGATTAAAGCCAAGGCTCTGATCATTGCGAATCGCCGCCGCGATGTTTTGCAAATTACTCGGATCAAAAGGTGTCACCAGCAACATTTGCGCCTCGGGAGCTGTTACGTTAGCCACCTGATTGAGCGGCATATTAGCACCGTAAGCTTCAACCATCACGCCCGCTAGCATACCTGGGTGCGCCCGGCCTGTGCGAATCTTGCACAGCTCCTCGCCAAAGTGTTCAAATGCGCCTGTCATTTTTGCTTCATATTCATCTGTACTAAACATATATTCTCCTTTACTTTATTGTACCATTAAACGCTAATTTATCTGCGCTACTCCTAGCAAACTAGCCCGCCGGTCAAACCCCCGGCGCAAACGATACGCCTGACGAAAATCTGGCGAGCCGTCGACTTCTTGATAGGCATTCTCATCGAAAATCAGCCACACATCTAGCGGATAGTGCGGCCGTTCGGCTACCCGTGGCATTAACGTGTGATACAGGCGGAAAAACGCATCAGTCGTATGGTATGGCATATATGGCACGAATGCTCGCCCCAAAACCTCCGGCTCGCTGCCATCTTGGTTTAGCGGCAAGCCGCCAGTATCGCGAATCCGTTTAATAAACGCCGCCCGCCCTGCCTCGTTGGTAAATTTGCGCGATTGCAGCCCGCAAACAATAATCTCTTGGTACATGAAACGATGCAAAAACACTATATCCACATAGCGCGAAATCTCGTAAGTCTTGGTGCGATTCGGCCCCATACCAACGAAAGGATTGTCGGCAAAATCATATCTATAAGCTGGAATATCAATATGAATAATTCCGCCCGTATCTTTGCTTAGCCGGTCTCGCAAAGCAATCAGCTGATCGTCGAGATCCTTGCTATCAATCCGCTCGTGGTCTTGAAAAACTTCGCTTTCTGGCCGCAAATCAATATCATCCAGCTCGCTCGCACGCTCTCGCTCGCCGCCGCTTGGCTTTTCGCGGTTGCTATAAAAGTCAAAACTACCGGATTCAAAATTGCGCATCTACATTCCGCCATTGATTGCTCATGCTTTTATCATACCAAAATAACCGCCATATTTCAGCGGTTATATTGGTTGTATAAGACTTAGGCTTATTCGCCGCCAAGCTCGATACGCTTGAATTGGCTAACGCGCACATTCTCGCCGCGCAGTGCTACTTGCTCTTTGATCAGCTCGCCGACGGTTTTGCTGTCATCAAGTACGAAAGCCTGCTCGGACAGGACTTGTTCGGCAAAATATTTTTTGAGTTGCCCTTCGACAATTTGCTCGCGCATATTCTCTGGCTTATCTTGCAAACTGTCGCTTGCCAAAAACTCCTGCTTTTTCGCTTCGTAAACGTCGCTCGGAATATCCTCGACCGTTGCATATTTTGGTGCCATCGCTGCGATCTGCATAGCAATTTGGTGCGCAAACTCCTTGAATTCTGGCAAGCGCGCCACAAAATCAGTTTCGCAGTTAACCTCGACAACCACGCCAATACGGCCCGAGTGTACGTAGCTCTCAATCAGACCTTCGCGCGTCTCGCGGTCACCTTTTTTCTCGGCCTTGGTCAAGCCTTTCTTACGCAGTGCCTCGAGAGCTTTATCGAAATCGCCCTCGGCTTCAACTAGCGCTTTTTTGGCATCGGTCAGGCCAATACCGCTTAATTCTTTCAGCTTTTTAATGTCTTCAATTGATACGCCCATCCTATTTCTCCTCTTTTTTAGTCTTGCCTTCGTTCACTGCTGCTACAAAGTAGTCTAGCAACAATTGCAAACCTTTGATCGCGTCGTCGTTGCCTGGGATTGGATATTCAACTTTGCTCGGGTCGGCATTAGTATCAGCAATCGCCACCACTGGGATTCCGAGGTTTTCTGCTTCAGCGATTGCATTTTTATCAACCAGCATATCGAGCACGATTAAAGCGCCAGGCTTGCCATTCAATTCTTTGATACCGCCGTATTTGAAGTTCAAACTATCGATTTCTTCTTGGTAGCGCTGAACTTCTAGCTTATTATAGCGCTTCTCGAGATCGCCGTTGTCCATGCGGCGCTCGAGGTCGCGCAGTTTCTTGATTTGTGCATTGGTAGTGGTGACATTGGTTAGCATACCGCCAATCCAGCGATTCACCACAAACGGCTGGCCAGCCGACTCGGCAGCTGCTTTGACGATATCTTTAGCTTGCTTTTTGGTACCGACAAACAAAACTTTTTTGCCGCTCGCAACCGTCTTGGTAATAAACGGTAAGGCTTTGTCTAGCGCCTCAACTGTCTTCGCTAAATCAATAATATGGCTATCCTGGCGTTTTGAGTGAATATACGGCGCCATCTTCGGGTGCCAGCGGCTAGTTTTGTGTCCAAAATGAACACCAGCCTCAAACAAAGCTTTCATGTCTACTGCTACAGACATCAGTTTACTCCTTTTCCTCGCCCGCTGCTTTTGGAGCTGCAACGGGCTGTGTCGTTAAAATTATTTCAAACGTAGTGTAACATCATTGGTTATTTTTTTCAACAGCAAAAGGATTTCTCGAAGTCCTATTTACACCAGATGCCTGCGCCAGAGATCCTGCTAGTTGCTCTAGAGAATCACAACTAGAACAATCGGCAGATTGGTCAGGATTAATTTCAGAAGAAAACAATAAATAGATCTCCCTCTTGTCATCGTCATCTTTGCTACCGATTAGTTCACCTACGACAGAAACACGATTTCCTCTAGTAACGATCAGCCACCCTTTTCTATCACCGCCCTCTTCGCGGACAACACTAACCATGCGGTGATTCGCTCCATCGCCATCATCGCCTTCTTCTACATTAGTTCTTATAACTAAACCTGTTTCTTCATTTTCAAAAAATGATTCACCAGGCTGCAGACTAGCAACATAGCCTTTTATCTCTTTTATTATTTCTCTGATCAATTCTGGATCGCACTTATCGGCATCTGGTGATAAGCCAAGAAACATTTCTGTCATGTCTCGCCTCCTAATGTCATATTAACATTTTTCCTTGACACTAGCGAACCCGCCACGCTAGTTACTAAGGTATTCTTCGTTCTCTTCCAAAATACCTTCTCTAGCCAGCTAGCAATTCTATTATAACCAGGAATTTTCATTTCAATAAGTAAGTCCTCTATAGCGCGGTTCAAAGGTACTTTTGACCTCAAATTAGCCTCCCCGTCTTGTACGTCTATATACGCATCTTCTGGCGGAGCATGTACGGCTAAACCTTTGTCCAAACAAGAGAGACATTCCGCCAGGCTTGCTTCTCCGCCAAAACGACGAGCGCCAGAACACGACATCAGATTGATATTTCGCAAACCATCATCGCCTGCTTTTATCATATTGATGAGCAAAGTAATAGGGTTCTGCCTTAATACACTGGTATCTCTTGGCAGAGTATAACCAGAGGCTAACAACAATCCATTAGCACTGCCATGGCCAGCGATAGTCAACCGGTCGATAGTATCAATGCCCATATTCTGCAACGTCGCAACTCTATCCTGAGTATCGTTAGCAGAACCTACTTCGATGGGTATAATATCCGAAGACTCTGTGCGTCTGAAATTTTTAAAGGCGCCATTATGATCGCCCGATTTGCCAATTAGAACAACCGACCACGACTTTTCTTCACCCTTACCATTCACCAAATCAACCATGCTATCTAACGTTTGCAACGACCAGCGAGAAAAAATTGCTATCCCAAGTTTATCATGCAGTTTAAGTACATTATCGCGGCCCAAATGCTCCACAACTCTTATATACTCCATATACTCTGTTTGACCTTCTTCCGTCATATAGACTTCCCCTATATTAATCGTCCCATATTGTCCTATACATTTACCGTATTCATCTATGACAGATTTAGCCGATTCGTCATCGCCAAGCAGTACTCTATTACACATTTCATATCGCCATATCATCCGTTCGTAATCGCTATTTCCAAAATCAATATCTTTCTTATCTACGATACGACCACCGCTATCATGAAACTCATCTCTAGCAGCCTGGGCGCAACGATACACTGTACCATTACCCGATTCAAGCATCCATTTTACATACTCGCTACAGACATCTGGATACTCAAGCAGATCGTCTGGCCAATCGACTAATGGTACGTCGGCAATTTCTTCAACTAGTTTGATAGCTTTACTTATAGCGGAACGCTCTTCTCGCGACCGTTCGTCTCTAGCTAGGCAGACATTCCTAATGGTTCTATCGAGATATCCTTTATATTTCACCTTCAATTCTGCCAGGTCACCTTTGCGCATTTCATCTATATCATCGCATAACCTTCTGAAGAAGTCGCGACGTCTACTATACTCGTCGTCCTCAGTACTTACAGCTTCTATTTCTGGCGGCGTTTGTGCAGGGTAATGTTCAGGTGTTTTGTCATTTGTCATTTTTGTTTCTGTTACGTATCCATCGTAATTATACACTATTTTTGCTAATATTCACCTTTTTTGTTATGCTTACATCATGAAAGAACGTTTTCGCAAGATTTCGTCGCGCGCCTCAACGCTAGCTGGGTCGGCTGGCGTGTTTATCCTAGCGGCCGCTTCAATAGCCGTTTGGTTTATCACCGGGCCAATTTTCAACTTCTCTGACACCTGGCAGTTGGTTATCAACACTGGTACGACAATTGTTACTTTTTTGATGGTTTTCTTGATCCAAAATACCCAAAACCGCGATAGTCGTGCTATTCAGCTTAAGCTTGATGAACTAATCCGCTCCACCAAGGGCGCCCGCATGCGCTATGTTGGATTAGAAGACTTCAGCGACGAAGATTTAGCGGACATCGAGGAAGAAATTCGCGCTATTACCCAGCTGCCAGCTTCGCAGCGCGCGCTACGTAAACTTCACGACAAAATCAGCAGCGAAAAGGAACGCCGTAGCAACGAAAAGCGCCGCAAAACTCATTTTTGACAGACAGATAGATTTTTGTTAAAATACTACAGTTATGAAAAGCAGTATTCACCCACAGGACTATCGCCTGGTCGTATTTAGCGACGAACAAGCAGGCTTCGCGTTCTTGACTCGCTCAACAGCGCAATCTACCGAAACAATCAAATGGAAAGACGGCCAGACTTACCCGTTAGTCAAAGTCCACATCTCAAGCAAATCGCATCCATTCTTCACTGGCGAAGAAAAGATCATCGACACCGAAGGCCGCGTTGACCGCTTCAAGGCCCGCCAAGCCGCCGCGAAGGCCCGCCGCGAAGCTCTCGTCAACAAAGCAAAAAAGGCTAACGCCGCCGCTGCCGCCAAGGCTCAGCAAGCTGCCGATGACAAAACCAGCGACAACAACGCTAAGCCAGCCAAAACCTCCAAAAAAGCCAAGAAATAGCCGCTAAAAGCACCTTTCGCGAGGTGTTTTTTAGTTTCGGGCGCTATTTTACGGCACAGGTCCCAGCCACAATATTTTTCGATGCCTAGACATCTTGTCCGCGCGTTCGCAAAAATTCCTCCAAGTCTGCATTCAATTGGGCGGCCTTTTCACTATTTGGATCAAACATTTCAGACTCAAAAAAGACGGAGCTTAGGCTTAACTTATTACCGTTAGCATCCTTGTGTGATATACGAAACCATTCAATACCTTCAGGCTTAATGCATGCCCCATAAACACAGCTTTTGTCCCATTCCATATCCCGCACTGTTAACTTTAGCTTATCAGTCGGCCCTGCAAAAGCCTTTTTTAATACGATAACTAAGCCGGCTTGTTTCTTTTGTCTAGCATAATGACCATAACGTTCATCGTAGCAAAAATCACCCGTACCTTTGCGCTCGTAAGCATCAAAAGCCACCACGTACTTATCCACCAGCTCACCATATTCACCAATAGCACTAAATAGACTAAACAGTCGAGCCCTCACACTAAATTTTGGATCGCTAAAGGGTGTATTATTCAAAGTTAATTCCTTCTTGCCAATAGCGTTGCTAAGGTGTCTTACAGGGTCAGACGGCCGGACTACATCGTGATGCTCAATTTCATCAGGATACTGTAACACTTTTATGACTCTACTGGCTAATTCTAATTCCGGTGTCTCTCTAGTTTCGTATACGCCATAGTTTTTAGTAATTTCCCGTCTATCCATTTATTTAAAACACTCCTTGAATTTCAGTACTCCGACCATCCGTTCCGCCTCTAGCTTTAACATGTCCATTACCAACCTTCACAATTTGCCGCGGTTATACATGTCTTTTGACACTTCGCAGCTTTTAGAGAGAACAGCTACCGGCAGCAAAGCTATACGAAGACCCTCGCCCGTAGATTTTGGCCTATCAATCGACCTGCTCATCTTACTATTATATATTATAATGTTTGACTTGTCAATATATGCTATAATTTATGAGTCATGGCAAAGATTTCTCTCGATTTAGACGCTTTGAAAGCCGAACGCGCTCGCCTCGGCGATTTTTTGGCGCAGCCTGATGCCTACAATTCACCGGATTTTACTGCCAACAACAAACGTTTCGCCGAGCTAGAAACCATTATTACTACCGCTAGCGAACGCGACACTGTAGAAAAACAGCTAGCGGAGGCAAAAAATCTAGCCCAGGGCAACGATGAATTAGCCGAACTAGCCAAAGCAGAGATTCCCGAGGACGAAGCTAAAATCACCGAACTCGACGATAAGTTATTCATATTACTAACACCCAAAGACCCGAACGACGAGAAAAATATCATCATAGAAATCCGTGCCGGTGCTGGCGGCGACGAAGCATCATTGTTCGCGGCAGAATTATACCGCATGTACTTGCGCTGGTGCGAAGCCAACGGCTATAAAACCGAGCTAATTAGCGAGTCCGCTAACGATTCTGGCGGCTACAAAGAAGTCATTTTCATGGTCAAGGGCGACGCGCCATATGCCAAATTGAAATTTGAAGGCGGCGTCCACCGCGTCCAACGCGTCCCAGTTACCGAAAGTCAAGGCCGCATTCATACCAGCACTGCCACTGTCGCCGTCTTACCCGAAGCCGAAGAAACTGATGTTGAAATCAACCCGAATGACCTGCGCGTCGATATTTACCGCTCCAGCGGCCACGGCGGCCAGAGCGTCAACACCACCGACTCGGCGGTACGGATTACTCACCTGCCGACTGGTATCATGGTTACCAACCAAGACGAGAAGTCGCAGATCAAGAACCGCGAAAAAGCCATGAGCGTGCTGCGTTCGCGGCTGCTACAGATGAAAATTGACGAAGAAAACGCCAAATTGACTGCCGAACGGCGCTCGCTAGTCGGCACTGGCGACCGCTCAGAGAAGATTCGCACCTATAACTTCCCGCAAGACCGCATCACCGACCACCGTATCCGTTATAGCCGCAGCAATATCCCTGCCGCCATGAACGGAGACATCAACGATTTGATTGAACAGCTGCAAGCTTACGAACGAGAGTTAAAAGCGCAAAACGCCGACCAGCAATAATCCATCGCCCGCCTCGCCCCTGATCATATTAATTTAGTTTGACCGCTACAAACTTGCATTTTATACTATTCGTATGAATATATCGGCATGGCTCGATCACGCAATCAAACAATTACGAGAAATTGGCGTCGATTCTGCCAGGTTGGATACAGAACTTATCTTGGCTAATACGCTGCGGAAAAATCGTACCTACCTGCACGCTCACCCCGAAGACGACATCGACCCGCGGCGTGTTGATATTGCTAATGCTCGGCTGCGCTTGCGATTAGAACGCGTACCGCTTGCTTATATTTTAGGCTACCGCGATTTTTACGGCCGAAGATTTACAATGTCGCCGCAGGTTTTAGTACCTCGTCCAGAGTCAGAAGCCATCATAGAGCTGCTAAAAGAACTTGGTGTTTCTGGCAAGCTGCTAGATATCGGTACTGGCAGCGGCTGCCTGGGCATCACCGCAAAATTAGAGATCCCGAAACTTAACGTAATTTTATCCGATATTAGCCAACCAGCTTTACGCGTTGCCCATCAAAATGCTGAAAAATTTCAAGCCGACGTCGCTTTGATAAAAAGTAATTTGTTGCGCGCCGTACCCGGCAAATTCGATATAATTATCGCTAATTTGCCATATGTCGACCGTTCGTGGCAGCGCTCGCCCGAGACTAATCATGAACCAGCATTAGCGCTCTTCGCCAAAGACGAGGGCTTGGCGCTAATCTACCAGCTGATAGACCAGCTACCAGTACACTTAAATCCTGGCGCACTAATTTTTTTAGAAGCCGACCCGCGGCAGCACGGCGCAATAATAGCTTACGCTGGTTCGCGCCAGCTGCAGCATAAACTAACACGCGGCTTTATCGTCGTACTGCAAGCATAATTTACCTATTCTTGATAGGCCGCTAGCGTCGCTTTGATATTCATCGTTTTACCGCTGCGCATCACCGTCAAATCAATAGTATCACCCGGCTGATACTGCCCGAGAACGCTTGATAAATTACCTCGCGCGCCCAATTCAGTACCATTAACCTTGGTAATGATATCCTTGTCTTGAATACCGGCTTTAGCGGCCGGGCTGTTAGCGGTAACACCAACGTCCTCGCTGCGGCCGCCAGTCACGTACGCGCCATATTTTGATGGCAAACTATAATGCTTGGCTATTTCCGGCGTGATATCCGTGTAATTGACGCCCAGATACGCTCGCTGCACGCCTTTGCCAGCCAAAACTTGCTGGATTGTACCTTTTGCTGCGTTAATCGGGATCGAAAAGCCAATTCCTTCAGCATTCGAAGCTACCGCTGTATTAATACCGATAACCTGCCCGCTGTAGTTAATTAACGGCCCGCCAGAATTGCCAGAATTAATAGCCGTATCGGTTTGCAGCATATCAGTCAGAGATTCCCGCGAGTTACCGCTGCTATCGCTCGCCGAGACCGCCCGGCCCTTACCAGAAATAATACCTTTAGAAACGGTGTTCTGATACTGTCCTAGCGCATTACCGATAGCAATAACGTTCTGCCCGACTCGGGCTGTCGACGAGTCGCCTAGAGCTGCTGGTGTTAAATTATTAACGTCTTTGATCTTTAAGTAAGCCAAATCATTCAACGGATCGGTACCAACTAGCGATACCGCGTCGTAAGTCGACCCGTCCGAGGCCACAATCGTAACCGACTGCGCGCCTTCTACAACATGCTTATTAGTAAGAACGAAGCCATCTTTACTGAGAATAATACCTGTACCGGCCGCCTGCACCTGGCGGGAACCGCCAAATAGCGATTGCGACTTAGTATTGGTGACTATCGACACCACGCTTGGCGAAACTTTGTCAATAATATCAGAAACAGAAGCTTCCTTACTATCAGCCGCCAGATTACCGTCAACGAAAGTATTCAGAGAATTGCGGCCTCCTCGCATTAGCAGCGTACAAGTTATGCCGCCAGCCGCCAAAATAATCGCCGCAATCACGATAGAGATCGCTAGCCAAACCGTCTTCTTCTGGCAAGGTTTAGTAACCGCAACAACCCGAGGCGGCAGCGGCTGCGAGTCTGACGATCGCGGCATAGCATTTTCCTGCTTATTATTCATCAGAAACCTCCTCTATTCGATAATTTGATCATATCCATTATACTTACTATGCGCATACAGTCTTAAAGAATCCTTAAACACCCTACAAAGCATCACTGCCGTTCAAAACCGCAAAGATATACGCCACAACCATCGTCATTGCCGTTAATAATATCGGCATTGCAATATCAGCGAAGCGAACTTCGCCGTGTTTATGATAGCTGCGCGCTGTCCGCTCGGCCACGAAACCCATCAATACTGCAAATATAGCGAACTGCGACACCTTGATAGCAGCCAAACCAGGAACGGTATAAGCAATCATCCAATAATACGAGATCCAGCCGAGTTCAGCACACACTGTTGCTGCTGCTATCGCGTAAAGATTAGCGCTAATTCCCTCGTAGCGGCTAGCTACATGTCGCGCTGACGCATAAGCAATCACCCAAACAACTGCTACGAAATAAAACGAATCCCATGAATAAGCTGTCAACGACAGTGTCACTAGCCCCAAGAACAGCGCAGTACCAGCCTGAATAACCGCATACGTGTATTTTGAGCGCTGCTTGATAAATAGCAGCCAGACAATATGCAACGCTGTTAGCCCCAGCTGAAGTATCATGTACCCGCCCGACAGCCAAATTAACAGCGCAAAACTAACGCCAACTATAATATCCACCAAATTAGACAAAACATTAGCCGCCCAAAAACGCGGCCTTACCGACAAAATCCGCCATTTGCCAAGCGCCACCAGCAGCAAAGCAAAAATTGGCGAATTAGTTACATAAATAGTTCCAAACACCGCCAGCGCCAGCAAAATATTAAGCGATGCATAAGCCAGCGAGCTTGCCTTAGAGCTATACTTATGCTTTTTTGTTGAACTCATACCGCTTAATTATACCACCTTAGTATTGTTTCTATAACCCGCCTACTCGCCGACATTCGGCTTGACTGCTATGATAATAACGTAGTCTACCTCTGCATTATATTTGACGCCTGGCACGCTCTGTACCGCTTCTGGGGCAGCGCCGTAAAGCGACTGCAGTTTTACAGACGTAGCTGTCTTGGCGCGCGTTGAGACTTTATATATCTTGTTGCTAGAATACGAGCCGTTTTGCGGCGCATTACCGACAGTACTAACCGTCATGCCAAGCTCAGTTAATTTATCGGCTTGTTTTTGCGCCACACCTGATACGCCAGTAGCATTAAGTACAACGACGTTAGCATTTTCTTTAGTGATATCTGTCGCATAGAGGTTTTTCTTGACGAAAGCTCGCAGCTGGCTGTAGTCATACGTTCCGGCCGTCGGCACCACCGAACTAGCGCCGCCGTACGTGCCAGTTGTCAAGATAGCCGGCTCGGCATCAATTAAGCTGACGCTTTTGATATTATCGCTTTTGATGTCGTGTACTAGCTCGACCAGCGTACGTACTTCGCTCTTTTCGAAATTAGTTCGTAAATTCTTGCCAATCGCGTCGATAATACCAGAAATTTTAGTAAAATCTGCCAGCGTGCCGGCACTCAAGGCCTTGTCGCGAATAGCAACCATAATCTTTTGCTGGTTTTTTTCGCGGTCGAAATTAGACTGTTCGAAACCGTACGTTGGCGCTCGGTCGCCGCGCGCCATTGCCAAATACAGCGCGTGCTCGGCATCTAATTCTACTTCACCGTTTGGATAGCTAATATAGTGGCCGCGCGGACAACGCTGAGACTTCTCGGCAGACGTCGTACCACACTTCCAATCAAAATTACTATCCATCACACCATTCGGATTGCGGCTGTCGATGGTAATCTTGATACCGCCAAGCGCCCCCACCAAATCACGCATCACACTATAATTCAGGTGAACCGAATATTGCACATCAATACCAAATATATTACCAACAAAAGCTCTGGTTGCCGTCTGACGCTCTTCCTCGGCGCTGTCGCTCGACCAATTATCGTTGACGCAGTTAAAATAAGCGTTAATCTTACCAGAATAACCCGCTTGGCAACTCTTACCATATTTGACATATAAGTCTCGAGGCACGCTAATCATATAAGCATTCTTTTTGTTCTGGTCAACACTAAGGATCATCATCGAGTCGGTTAGATATCCCGCTTCGTGACCAGCGTCGTCTTCTGAAGTGCCAAGTATCAAAATATTACTGCGGCCATGAGCATCTTGCTTGAGCGGTTTCTTCTGTACGAAACCGAATATATCACCCTTAAAAACAGCATTGCCTGCCATCAAAGCCCGTACCCCCAGGAAAATACCAATACCAAGTACAATAACAGTTATTGCGATTGCCGCACGCTTGGCGATTTTTTTCCAATCGCGCTTTTTTTGGCCATTTTTTGGCGAGCCTTTGCCAGAATGTTTGGATGGAGATAGATCAAGATTATTACTAATCTCGCGCAAAGACTCATCAATATCGCTGCGAACACCTCTATTTGGCGCCGAAGTAATCGGCCGCGGCGGCAATTGCTGCTGGCGCCGTACAGACACAGTATGCCCCATATCGCCGAAATTAACCGCTGGTTTTTTCTGGCTATCAACAGGCGCTCTGCGCGCAGGAGTATTTCGCGGTACAAAACCGTCTATCGCTCGCTTCACCATATCTATGTACTATAAAGGATTTTAGCTAAAAAATAAATATCGCGCTTATTGTTTCGTTGGTTTTTACAGCGTATAATACGTGTAATGGAAGCCAGCTATCTCACCCGCCATCCGCGTCTTCGAGATTTTCTAAGTTTTAGCGGATTTGTTATTGCAGTACTAATTGGCACTTTGCTATTAAATGCTTACGTTTTTCGCAGTTTTTCCGTCTCTGGACACAGCATGGATAATACTCTCGCCGACGGCGACCGGTTAATCATTAACCGAATACCTGTAACCATGGCGCAGATACAAAATAAACCGTATTTGCCAGAACGTGGAAAGATTGTTGTTTTTGTTAATCCCGTCTATAGGCCTGGAGCACCCGATCGCTATATCATCAAACGCGTAATTGCCTTCCCTGGCGAACGCGTCGTTGTCAAGGACGGCGTGCTAACAGTTTACAATAATAAATATCCCGAAGGCTTTCATCCAGACGATAGCACACGCAAGAACAACGTCGGTCCAAAATCGCCAACTAGCCATGATGGTGAATGGACAGTACCAGAAGGCTCTATTTTCGTAGCGGGCGATAATCGAGTCGGCGACAACTCATTCGACTCGCGTAGCGGACTGGGCTTCATTCCAACTTATGATATTGTCGGACCAGTAGCTTTGCGAATTTTTCCGCTAGGCAATATAGACTCGTTTTGAGCTTAAAATTAAGATTACAAGCTAGCAGCCTAAAAATTCAATTTGTAATTTTTACAACGTTAGATTAGTGCAATTCGGGGTTATTCACCCAGCAGCTTGGCAATTCGCTCGAAATCTGCTTGATCTTTGAATGAAATAATAATCCGTCCAGCTCCTTTCCGAGTCTCTTTGACGGCGACTGGCGTTCCGAAACGCTTAGCAAAACACTCCTCTTCGCGAATAAATCTCGAGCTGCGGACGGCTTTTCTACCTTTAGTCGATGTTGTGCCATGCAACTTTTTATAATTCGAAACATAGCGCTCAATCGTCCGCGCGCTCCATTGCTCTTTTATTATTATCGGAACAACCCGCAAAATTTCTTCTTCTGGCAAGCTCGTCAGCGACCGCGCCTGGCCTTCGCTTAGTTCGCCGCGCGCTACTACATCGCGCACCGCCCCCGGCAAGCGCAACAAACGCATAGTATTAGCAATCGCCGCTGACGTTTTGCCGACACGCTTACCAATATCATCTAAAGTCAGATTAAATTGATCGCGCAGCTTCAAATACGCCGTCGCTGTTTCTAGCGGATTAAGGTCGCGGCGCTGGATATTCTCGATCAGCGACAGTTCTAACCGATGTTGGCCCGATAGCGTCCGCACCAGCGCTGGAATCCGATCAAGCTTCGCCAGCTTAGAAGCCCGGAAACGGCGTTCGCCGGCCACAATCATATAGCCGTCGCCATGCGGTCGCACCACCACTGGCTGTAATACGCCATGCTCCTTGATTGACTTACTCAATTCAACCAACGCATCGTCATCAAATTCGCGGCGCGGCTGATCTGGATCGGGCATAATTGACGCTAATTTAATATAGCGCAAATCGCTAACGCGTTCATCTTGCTCGGCCGTCGGATCGAACGATTCGTCTAGCAGCTCTGTCGGAATAAGCGAGTCAAAACCTCGCCCTAGGCCCTTTTTAGCCGGCACGCTCAATCACCTCCTTGGCTAGCGCTTTATAAGCGCGAGCGCCTTTACTAAACCTATCATACGCGCCAATTGGTAGACCGTGGCTCGGTGCCTCAGCCAAGCGAACATTACGCGGAATCTTCGTTTTGAATACTTTAGCTGGAAAATGCTTAGAAATCTCGTCTAACACTTGCGTCGACAGCGACGTGCGGTTATCAACCATTGTCGGCAGCACACCCACCAAATCAAGCGTTGGATTGAGATTTTTGCGCACTAGTTTCATCGTTTCCAGTAACTGACCTAGGCCCTCTAACGCATAGAATTCTGCTTGTACCGGCAGCAAAACATATTGAGCGGCAATTAATGCATTAACCGTCAACAAGCTCAAACTCGGCGGACAATCAATGATAATGTAATCGTACTCTATGGTGCAAGCCTTGATAGCATATTTCAGGCGGCTGAAACGATAATCAGTCTGAGCCAGCTCTACTTCGGTATTAGCTAGGGTTGGCACAGCAGGCACCAACGATAGGTTATCAAACTCGGTTGGGACTGTTACTTCTACTAATTTTTTACGGCCGAGAATAGCATCGGCAATAGTTACTTCTAAGCTCTGCTTATCAATACCTAAGCCGCTAGTTGCATTGCCCTGCGGATCGAAATCAATCAATAGAGTCCGCTTGCCCATCTTTGCCAGATAGTAAGCCAGATTGATTGACGTTGTTGTCTTGCCAACGCCGCCTTTCTGATTGGTAACCGTTATGATAGATGCCACTGTTTATCTGCCCTCTCTGCTTACGTTTAATTATACCACAAACATCTAGTAAATATGAAATTGCCCTGCTTCAAAGAACAGGGCAATTTATCAAGTTTGTATCTACTATTTAATCGACGTAATCTCGATCCGGCTATATTTTTGACGATGGCCGTTTTCTTTGTGAACGCGTTTTTTAGCTTTGTAGCGAATGACGCGGATTTTATCGCCTTTGACTTCCGCCTCAACGACTTTCGCTTTTACCACCGCGCCTTTCACGGTCGGCGTGCCGACCTTTGTTTTATCACCATCAATCACTAAAAGTGCGTCGAGAGTGAGTTCTTTTGTGCCTTCAGGGAGGAGATCCACCAAGAGGGACTCTTTTTCGCTGACAATGTATTGCTTGCCAGAGATTTTTACGACTGCTTTCATTTCGTTCCTTAAAATATATTTACTATCAGTGACCAATTATAACAGAGACGGACAATACGTGCAACTAATTTGCCTGCAACTCAGCCATGGCGTTATTTGCCTGCAGCCAACCGCTCGGCGAGCCGCATTCCATGTAGTCACCCTTGGCCTCGCCCACCGCGATGATACCGCCGCCCGCGATGTACGCATTGATAGCATCAGTCAACTCAAATTCGCCGCGCTGCGGATTGGCGGGCAATGTACGCGCCAGCTCGAAAATCTCTTTATTGAGAACGTAAAAGCTTGAATTGCTGAGATTGCTTGGCGCTTCTTCTAATTTTGGCTTTTCAATGATTCTTACAAAATTACCCTGCTGGTCGGTTTCGATGATGCCCGTTTGTGGAATAAGTGCCTCCTCAACAGGATTACCCAGCAAACCAGCCGACAAACCGCGCGCCTCCACCAGTTCCGCCAGATCAGCCGCATTTGAACCGCCGTCAACACGCCAGAAAAATTGGTCACCCATCACCACAAACGCCGACTCGCCTGGATCGATAAATTCGCTGGCCAAGCCCACTGGAATGCTCGTACCGTAACCGCCCGTACCAGGCTGGGTTAAAAAATGTATTCGCACATCACGTAGCGGCGCCACCAGAGGTAATTTATCTTGTTTACCAGCGCGCCGCAAATAATCGTTCAGCTGGATATTTGACCGATAGTAGCTTTGTACCTGAGTGCTTTGCTCGCCAACCACGAAATAAATATCCTTGACACCTGCCCGAATTATATCCTGCACGATATAATCAACCACCGGACGTGTTCCCACCGGCAACATACACTTTTCGATTGATTTGGTAATCGGCAGCATCCGCGTACCCCAACCGGCGACCGGAATGATAGCTTTGGTAATAGTAGTCATAGCTCTATCGTAACACTTAATTAACCTATGCGAAAATATGGCCAAGAAACCCTGGAAATTATAAGGGTGTACTCCTGGTCGCAATTTAGCAGCTTAATCAGCTTTCTTCAGATAAATTTCTACCGGTTTACCGTCAACTTTAACGTCGTATTTTTCCATATCATCTGCCGCAGAACCTAGTTTTATAGCCAGCGTCTCGGCCTTGATAGTATCGGCAAATATATCGACAGCCTGAGTGATTTCTGCGTCGCTGCTGGCGATATTCAATTCAATCCGATCATCCACCTGCAACCCAGCTTTCTTGCGTGCGCTTTGGACGTGGCGAATGACTTCACGCATCAGACCCTCGCGTTTGAGTTCGGGCGTTAAGTGCTTACTAATTTCTACCCAACTCTCTGGCTTGATCACGCCCTCGGTCATATCATAATCAGCCAAGTGCTCGTCTAGACTCTCAATCCAGCGAATTTCCTTAACATTTAACTCCTCGGCCATGATCTGTTCGTAGTACTCAGTCAGCTTTGCACCCGCATATGCCGCACGTTGCAGCGGTTGGCGAACCTTGATCGATACTTGGTGCTCATCCTGCTTCATCCGCAAACTAAGGCCGTTGTTGATCAATTCACGCGTCCGAGCCATATCGGCTAGAACCTGCTCATCCACCGCACCAGCTGGCAGCCAATCCTTCAAGTGAATCGACTCGTCATCGCCCGTCAGATTATGATACAATTCCTCGGCCAAGAACGGCGTAAACGGCGCCAGAATATAGCTCAGACGCACCAGCACATAATGTAGCGTCCGATAAGCATCATTCTTGTCACCATCATCTTCCGACTTCCAGAAGCGGCGGCGACTGCGGCGAACGTACCAGTTGGACGCGTCGTCGAGGAATGGCAAAATCGAGCTCAGCGCATCAGGAATATTGTAGGCATCCATCTGCTTCTCGACCTCCGCCACCAGCTCGTGCAAACGACTGATAATCCAAATATCGAGCGGGTTAGATAATTTATTGATATCGACACTAATCTGGAACGAGTTATCAGTTCCAGTGCGAGACAAGGATTCGGGAGTATCGGAGTGAGCCGTATTAGTGATACGGTGAACGAGAAACGCATCCGAAGACGCCGTATCGTACGGAAATGTGAACTCGTCAACTTCCGCATACATAGTAAAGAAATCATACATATTCCAAATCATACTCAGCTTGCGCGCCACGTCACCAACGTCTTTGTCGTGCAAGGCAAAGTCTTCACCGTTCAGCAGCGGACTACTCAGCAGTAGAAAGCGTAAGGAATCAGCACTGAACTTATCCATCAGCTCGTTCGGGTCGGTAAAGTTACCGAGGGATTTACTCATCTTGCGGCCGTCATTACCCGCCACCACACCAGTGGTGATGACGTTGCTGTAGGCGTTTTTGTGTTGCGCACCTGCCTCACCAAAGGCGCCGATTTCGGCCAAGGCGACGTTGACGGCGTGCACATAGTAAAACCACGCTCGCACCTGGCCAATATACTCAACGATGAAGTCCGCCGGGTAATTCTGCTCAAACTTGACCTGGTTTTCAAACGGATAATGCAGCTGCGCAAACGGCATGCTGCCGCTCTCGAACCAACAGTCCAGTACCTTATCGATGCGAGTAAACTTTTCGCCGTCAATTTCAAAGGTGATATCATCCACCCACGGGCGGTGGTAATCATCCAGCTCCACACCGCTCAGCTCCTTAAGCTCCGCGTACGAGCCAACAACTTTGACCGTACCACAGTCGCCCTTCCACACCGGCATGGCCGTCGCCCAGAAGCGGTCACGGCTCAGATTCCAGTCTGGCGCTTGCTCAATGTTTTTGGCAAAGCGGCCGTGCTTGAGGTGAGCCGGGAACCAATTAATATGCTCATTTTGTTCCAACATCAGCGGCTTTTGCCCCTGAATGTCAAAGAACCAGCTGGGGATGGCCCGGTACATGATGCGTTGTTTGCTTCTCGGATTGAACGGATATTCGTGACGAATGTACTCAATCTTCCACACCACACCCTTTTCTTTCAGGTCTTTGGCGATGAATTTATTATTTTCCCATACCTCCAGGCCTTTGTAATTGGTGTCAGTGTAGTAGCCGTTATCATCAATCACATGGAAGGGCGCGATGCCATTGGCTTTACCAAGTTCAAAGTCGTCCTCGCCATAGGCTGGCGCAATGTGCACAATGCCAGTACCCGACTCGTGCGAGACAAAATCCGCTGCATAAATGGTATGGATTTTGTCATTCTCTGGCCAGGTCGAGCCAGTATCGAGCGGCTGATACTTTTTGCCCACCAATTCACTACCCGGGAAGGTGCGCAGCACTTCGTAATCAAGTGGCTGGTGCTTTTCGTCCTGCAGGGTGCGCTCCAACGCTTCCTCAGCGATGATTAGCTTCTCACCCCCCACCAACACTTCGCAGTACATCATCTCTGGATTGACGGCCAACATCAGGTTAGCTGGCAACGTCCATGGTGTGGTCGTCCAGGCGAGGACATTGACATCATCACCTTCAATATCATCAACTACCTCACCGCTAATCAACTGCTTGACTCGCTTTTCGATTTCGTCACACGCCAATTCTGCCAGCTCTCGACTTTCGGCATGAGGATCCTCAATTTTCCACCAAACAACGTTATCACCCTTTAGCCAATCCGGCGTCTGGTTGCGATTAGCGATATTAACGACAAGGTCGTAATTACACAGCATATCTTTCGTCAATTGTGTCCGTTGGCTAGCTCCAACTTCGATACCTTTCTCTCGCATTAAGTCAATAACCGTCAGCGGATCAAGATTCTTAGCAACGAGATGAGCATCAAAATCCGCAACCGTCGGTATCTTAGCGGTAGGATACTTCTCTGCATTAACACCGGCAGAATCAGCATTCTGCGTCTGCGTAAAGTGATTGTAAAAAGCCTGCGCCATCTGCGAACGGACAACATTTGCATTGCACACAAACAAAATCTTTGAACTTTTATCTAACGTTATCTTGCGCCTCGTGTTACCGCTAAGCAGCTTAAATTTCACATACGCACTCGGGTCAGTCACCGTTTGGTAGGCGTCGTTGTCCATCGTCACTTCAGCCTTGCTCACTGGGGTAGCAAACTTGGTGTCGTACATCAGCACCTTTTCGCCTTCGTAGATTTTACCTGCTTCGTACAACTGTTTAAAGGCCCACCAGACGCTCTCCATGAAATTCTTGTCCATGGTGCGATAGGCGCCTTTGAAATCCACCCAGCGACCAATCCGGTCAATCACACCCTGCCACGTCTCGCTATTAGCCACCATACTTTCGCGCGCCTTGGTGATGTATTTTTCCAGGCTGATGGTCGGCAAAGGATTGCCGTCCTTATCCAGTGGTGCTGGCTGGTCGCTATTCGTCACAATCTGCCGCCGATCCATAATATTCATCTGCTTTTCGACGAAATTCTCTGCTGGCAGGCCATGACAGTCCCAGCCCCAGCGACGCTCCACGCGCTTGCCCTTCATCGTCCAGTAGCGCGGCACCGCGTCCTTAACGATTGAGCTCAGTAGCGTACCATGATGCGGCACCCCAGTGATAAACGGCGGCCCGTCATAAAAAACGTAGGCATTATCTGCCGGCCGCTGCGCCACTGACTTTTCAAACGTCTGATCGTCCTTCCAGCGTTGCACCCAGTCTTTTTCGTATTCTGCCGCTCGGCGGCGTGTGCCGTGTTTGAATTTCATAATTTTCCTCCTTGCCTTTTATCGTCATATTCTATATAATGAAAGTATTCAATATTGAAAATCCCTCGCCGTGGTTTGTCCCTGCGGGGTCTTTTCATCTTTTTAGCCCCTTTCTGCGCTTAACCTTTTGCGAAATCTCCTGCATAAAGGTAATATGGCTACCGACCGCCTTTCTGAGCAAGCTTGAGGCATACTTCCTATTCGGCGCGATAACGCGCATAAACTTATCCTTATCCTGCAATATTTTTACCAACGGCGTAAAATCTCCGTCGCCAGTAATAATAATTGCCTGCGAATATTCCTTCTCTCGTCGCCAACACTCGACAATTAACTCAGCATTGACATTGCCCTTGACCTCGCCAGCACCGTACACTACAACCGGCTTAAATACCAAAATATAACCGCTTTCTTGTAGTAATGAATATAAATCCTGATACTGCGACATATATCCGATAAAAATAAATGCTTTCTCTACCCGATACTTATCGCGCAAATACACGCGGAACTTGCGCCAATCCAGCAGCCAACCATCACTCTGTACGCCTTTATAGACGTTTTGCGCATCAATAAATGCATAAATCATTTTAATCTCCTTAGTTTATCAACCTTATTTATTAACATTCTCCTCTAACTCCTTCATCGCCTGCACTAGCTTATCATGCACCACACCATTACTAGCAATGGCTCCGTGGATATCCTGATCATAGAAAATACTGATATTGGCAATTCCATTGCAAACGACGCTGTTCCGTCAATTGGATCGCAAACCCAAACATATTTTGAACCACGGCGCTGACTCGCCTCTTCGCCGTCAATATCGTGGGCTGGATATCGCTCAGTTACCCGCTTAATGACGAGATTGTTAATCTCCTCATCAGCAACAGTCACGATTGTATTGTTTGTTTTGAAATGAGAGTCTGGTTTCTTGCCAAAATATTTTCGCATAATATCGCCCGGCTCCAACGCCACGTTTTTCGCAAGATCTAGCCATTCTTGCTGCTGGTTAGTCATGATTTGCCTCTGTTTGCAACGATTTTGTCATTAACCGTAGCTTATATACCTGCGGATTAGGCTTGCCGAAGAGAAAATCATATGTATCGCTACCGCCTACCTGCTGATAACTGTAGCCTAGTTTTTCGTATAGTCTTTTCGCTGGTTTATTTGAAATTTCAACGCCTAGTCCAATCATAGAAAAACCTTGGCAGCGGGCTTCATTTTCTGCTGCCGTGACAAGCATAGTTGCCAAGCCTTGACGTCGATAATTCTCATCAATTTCCAGCGCATTGATTTGCGGCAGACCCGGAAAATCCTTTTCAATAATAGAGGTCTCATCGCCCCAATCATGTCGCAAGGTCACCCGACCGGCATAGCGTCCGCCTACCTCTACCGCCAACACCACCGCCTTTTTCTGTTTAATTAGATCACGCAGCTCCGCCTCATAATCATCAGAGACATACATCTCCTTTTTAAGGCGAGTAAATGAGCTGCTGCCGGGCGATACTAGCTCAATAACAGGCGTATATTTATTAGGATTAAGCGAGCATTCGCCGTTGGTATCTTTAAGCAACTCTTGTTTGCTAGCTGGCACTAGTATTATTTCCTTTCAAAAAAATCACCTCTTTTGACTTCGAGAATCCGCTGGAGGTGTTTCAAACGGACGGTACCATCTCGATTCCAAAAGAAGTGATTCTTTTAGCTCTTTCTTATGCTATTTACGCAAGCTCACGGCGGGGTCTAATCTCAGCTGATAAAAACCGATTTCTTCCCGCAGGCTTCGCGGCTGATAACCGCTCATTTCGCGCTAGCCCTGCCAGAGAATACCTCATCAAGCACACGCGAAAACGCCCTTACTCACATTTTACTACATAAAATTAAATAACGCTATATCTAGCGTAAGCACACTAGATATAGCGTTATCTCGAGCCAATCCAAACTAAATCATTTTACTTCCAAACCGCCCAAAACGCACTCGCCGCGCAGATAGATTGTCTTTTTAGCGGAAGATTTGGATACTGTTTTGTCCTCGCTGCCGCCCAAAATGCCGCGAACCTCGTTTTTAACGATCACATCGTCAGGCAAACTGAGGCTGACGCCGCCGCAAAACGTAAAGATATCAATAACCGCGCCATCCTTAATTTTCGCCCGACGCAAATCCAACTCCACGCCGCCAAATATCGCCGTTGCTGAACCGCCAGCATAATCGCCCTTCACCCGCGATTCCTCGCCGTAAAAAATTGCAATTTTTTCACTACCGCTACCATCGGCAGCCGATTTTTTAGACCGCTTGCAGCAGCCTGAACCGACACTTACCGTCAAGCCGATGGCGATCAACATCACTGGCCAAAATATTTTCCAAACGCTAATATTAATTACACCGTAAGCGCCCAAGCCAATGGACACACCGATAGTCATTAGCAGTAATCCCCACACCCGCAGAGAGGCTTTGCGGGAGCTAAATATCGTCATCAGACCAGCCAAAATCAGACCAACCGCCCAAACAGTTCCCCAGAACACGTTCCAGCTATCAAACTTGATAATCTCGAGATTCCTCAGTAACAGAACCCCGCCGAGCGCCGCAATGGTAACGCCAAAGAACACTCTAACGAGAAAATTTTTCTTCATACCACTATTATGACATATCAATCACGGCTAGCAAAACTATCGCTTCCGGCGCTTTTTCACTAAGACAATCACCCGCCAAACCGCCGCAATAGCTACAGCAATCGCTCCAATAATAATCACCCAAGCACCAGGTGTCGGCCAGAAAAATAACTCTATCGGTTCAACCTTTTTCGTCGTTAAATCAGCCGAATTTTTACTAACGCCCCATTCGCCGGCCTTTTTGTTGTAAGCAATTGAAAGCTCAGCGCGGTACTTACCGCCCCAGAATGGCTGCAAATTACTCTCGTAGCGGAACTGGCGGATTTGCTCGGCAATTGCTGCATACTCGCCGCCATTTCGATAAACAACGTTGCCTAGCATATCCCTGACTACTAATTTGACATCAACATCAGCCGAAACGTTGCCAGAATTTTTAATAGCAATATTATATAGTTGCTTGCCGTTATTATCGACGGCGAATTTATCAATTGTCACGTCGCGGTGAATATTACCAGGAATAGTAATCGCCATACGCACCGCTTGGCGCGTTTGCAGCTGGATACCGCCTTTCTTAGTAGCGGCTGGATCGGCTTTGCGCTGGATTACCAAACAAGCATTATGCTCGCCAACGTCAGCCTTATCAGGCGCGGTAACTGTGAAATCAACGTTCGTCGATGCACCAGGCGCCAGAACCACCTCGCTTTTCGCTAGTTTTACCCAATTGCCAGCATCTTTCTTTGCTTCGACTTGCTGCTTGCATGTCATATCTCCAGTCGCTGTAACTGTGCCATCGACGGCATACATCTCAATATTCGCTCGCTCAGCCAAACCATTAGTAATCGTCAACTGATCAGATTTGCTAGCACCGCGATTCAATTGATAAATAAAATCGACTGCGTCCGCGGGTTGTTCGGATCGGGATTCGCCGGGCGGCTGCCAATCCCTGCTGCCAGAACCGACGACGGCCATAAAACACCTGCCGCAACCGCCATTACCGCTAGCCTGCGCCAGCATGAAGCTATACCCCGTATTCTCCTCATTAAAATCATACGTTTATTATAGCAAGCCAATACGCTCATGACTATACCGACACCCGCCGATCCTCCCAAAAATTAAACAATCCGTGTAAATGAAAATCAGACGCCCAAAAGAACGCCCAATTTTCATTGATATAACTGCGCCAGATCTTAGATAGCGGCCACAGTTTGAGTCATCGGCAAAGTATAGGTACCTGCTGCCTGTCCAGCTGGAATAGCCTGGCTCAAGCCGACACCCGTCACATAACCGCGCCAAACATCATCGGAACCAGCCGCCGCGCTGATCAGCGTTACCGGAGAAGTGCCGGAAAATGCTGCTTGCGAACCTAGCGTGATGCCTGTGGAAGCACCGATCATTGATGTCAGCGTTCCAGCAGCTGGATTAACCGTCAACTGTCCAGTCGTAGCATTACCGTTGTACTGGTATGTGTTGCTGCCGCTCGTCCATTTTCCCGTACCAGGGGTTGTTGCATTCAGTGTTAGCGTCCAGCCATTATTAGCGCCGCCAGGGTTATCGACAGCGATACGCTTGTCATTAGCGCCAAATGTACCAGTCGTCGTCTGGGCAGAAGTCGACGCCGTAGTCGCGTTCATGGCAAATGTTGGGTTTGTTACTACGCTATCGCCAGTATCGCGAATGTCGGTGCTGAGCACGCCGGCATTAATCGTCTGACTCAATTCTGACGTCGCTGTAGTCGCCGCATACACCGCCGTACCCGCCAGACCGACTACGCCAGCTACACCGACTGCCAAAGCTACGTTTGTTATTAGTTTTTTCATATCGTATCCTTTCTTTTACGTTATTTTCGTTGCTTCGTTGTTCATTATAGTGCTACTACCTACCCTCCTTCGCACCTCCGAACATCCGCTAATTTCCTACTGTTCATGACCGCCTCCTCGTCTGTTACGTATCAGCAGTATGAACGCGATAATAATCATTCCCAGCGCCGCTATCACCATAAACCACATGTTTGCGCCAGTATTAGCCAAATCTTTACCAGTTTTTATATCTGCAGCGGCTGCCGAAACAGCTGGAACCGCTGGTGATGACGGAATTACTGGCGGCGTCGGCGGCAAGATTCGCGGCGGAATAGTAATTGTAAAAGGTACCGCGTGATTAATTTGCAAAGCCGAGCCGTAAGCCCGTGTCGAGGAGGCAATCTCACCAAGGTAAGTCTTACCGCGTTCTATCACCAGCGTCGTATCGCCAGGATGTGTATTCGGCCAATTAGATAGATCAAGCACCCAAGCATTACCATTAACCGTCAATTCCGGATCAACCCCCAGAACAAACACCCTGCCGGCAAACTCAATCGCTAATTTATGCACGCCAGTCACCGGATCAATAACCGTATGTACCGCATCATACACGCCGTAAATCACTGGGTAGCCGTTATCTTTAATTACCGAATGGTCGTATTTTGGCGCGAAAACGTCGCACTCCACATCATTCATTTGCCCAACCGCTTCACTATAAACTGTATGCGAACAATCTATTTCACGAATTAACTGTGAAAAAGTTGAATCCGCTGAAGTTGTCGCCAGAGCAGCTTTGCTATTAAAAACCATACCAATTATTGATGTTAAAAATACAACAACTACCGCACCAGCTCTTATTACATTTTTCATCCTCATCATTGCGCTACCACCGTTACTGTTACTGGCAATGTATACGTGCCTGGCTTCTGATACGCCGGAACAGTCTGCTTCAAGGAAATATTCTGCAATTTAAACAGGCAGGTCAAACCACTGCTGCTTGAGGCGGTCGCCAGCGTAATCGCGTTAGCCGACGCCGTACCAGCTACGAACGCACCGCCCGCACCATACGATAAGCCAGCCGTCGTACAGGCCTGCCCCAGCGGCGTCGAACCAGACGCCGTAAACACGCTTGATGATAGGTCAACCGATAATTGCCCTTGGTCTGCATTAGTGTTATTAAACGCATAATTCGCTGTACCGCCAGTCTGCGCCCATTTAGCAGTTGGGCCGCCAGTTGCCGCCAATGAAACGCTCCAACCCGTCGTCGATAAGCTATTTGCCACCTCAAGCTGCTGCGACGAGTTATTAGATAACTTCGCAGTCGTAGTACTCGCCGTTTTACTGGTCATTGCCGCCGAAAACCCAGTAGTCGGATTAGTTAATGTGGCATTAGCAGCGTCTGTAAATCGAATGTCCAGCGAACCGTCAGCAGTCTTAAACTCTGGATAGTATGAATACGTATCGATATTCGTCCCTGGCGCCGCTGTTGTATCGGCTGCCAAACGAACACAATAATTCGTATTACGCTCCAGGCCATTATCAGTCAACGCCAAATCCCACAGACCTGTCTCGCCGGCATTAATCTCGCGATTATTAGTGAACGTCAGCTGTGCAGCGCTACTCGGGCGGACTATTGATTGACGGCTGTAGCCGACACTGGTAGACGGCAGATTAGGATCGTTTGCTGCAGCCGCAATCGCCGTCCCGTTATTCGGACCGGCTGCCGAGTACGCCAAAGTCGAGTTATTGGTCACATCCTGCCAACCCGCTGCCACTGCCTGGCACGTCGCCGCAGTTTTTTTGGCGTATTGAGTGCGAAGCTTCATGGTATTAGCAGAAATGGTGGTGTTTTCTTTGGGAGCATAGACGTGAGTAGGGACGCCGGAATTAATGGTTGAATTGTTACCAAGCTGACCACTTGAATTACTCCCCCAACAATATGCTTTATCATCAGAAGCGATAGCGCAAGTATGCGAACTGCCAGCAGAAATCTGCTTGATAGTCTTTCCGGCTAATACACCGGAAGTATTGACAGCGACAGGGACGCCGGAATTAATGGTTGAATTGTTACCAAGCTGACCACTTGAATTACTCCCCCAACAATATGCTTTATCATCAGAAGCGATAGCGCAAGTAAACTCCGTACCGGCCGTTATCTGCTTAATTGTTTTCCCCGCCAGAACTCCAGTGGTACTGACAGGTGTAGGAGTAGAAATAACAAGAGATAGTGTACTGCCATTACCTAACGCCCCCCTTCTACCACCCCCCCAACAATATGCTTTATCATCAGAAGCGATGACACAAAAATACGAATTACCGGCCGTTATCTGCTTAATTGTTTTCCCCGCCAGAACTCCAGTGGTACTGACAGGTGTAGGAGTAGAAGAGTTTTTTAAATTACCATTACCTAACTGTCCAAAGTTATTGCTACCCCAACAATATGCTTTATCATCAGAAGCAATGACACAACTAGAAATACCACCTGAAGCTATCTGTTTAATTGTTTTACTCGCTAAAACACCTGCAGTATCAACAGCTACAGGAGTAAGAGAATTTACTGTATTATTGTTGCCGAGCTGACCAAAGCCATTATGACCCCAACAATATGCTTTATCGTCAGAAGCAATGACACAACTATGGTTACCAGCAGAAGACGGTTCTATTTGCTTAATTACTTTTCCTACTAGAGCACCACTAATTTTAACAGCTGAGGGAACAAGAGCGCTTGATGTATTACCGCTACCAATCTTACCATTGCTATTACTGCCCCAACAATATACTCTACCATCCAAAGCCACAGCACAGACGTAACCAAATCCACCTATTATATGTTTTGCGAGCATAAGATCTTCTTTATTCTCTACCCCCACTCGCACTCGAAAACTAGCACCAGTCTGCGGCAGTGTCGCTGCTGTATTATCAGCCGCCAACTGCGCACCAGGAGTAGCACTACTCGACGATTGATACAGACGATAATTAGCCTGATCAACCTTTACTTGCGACGATGACGCTGTAGGCATTAGCGCCTCAGTCGGGTGAGTTAACCACTGCACCGCCACAATAGCACCAATACCCAGCACCAACAGACAGACCGCGGCATACACCAAAACCGTCCGTTTGCGTCGTATTCTCAACCCAAATTGCTCGCTATTACTCTCCACTTTTACATAACCTCGCTCGCCGCATAAAGCGAAAGCAGTTCACATTTACTATTTTAGCATAAGCAATATGCAGGCTCAATGACTTGAACTAGATAATTTGACTGCCAAACTTCGCTAAAATCGCCATAATTATCAGCGCCGCCACCGAGGCCAGTACGAGTGTGTCGTAGCCCTGGTCAACAAACCGGCGCAACCCGCGGTGTTCAATAATTTTGTTCAAAACATTGTGCCTGGTTAGTCCATAAAAAATTAGCAGCATACCCGCGTCCAGCGTCAAGCACCACGGGCACAACGCGCCAATCTCGACATAACTCATGTAGAACATCCAACCGGCAAACAGCAGACCAGCCACTGCGCCAAGCTGCGCGCCCCACATAAACCATTTCGGAAACTTCGTGCCCGCTAGCAGCGCCACAGCAACCGTCACCATCACCGGTAATGTCATCATACCGATAAAACTATTGGGAAAGCCAAACGGCGCCGCCGACCAATGGTTTGCCACTGCCGAACAACTCATCGCCGCGTTCAAGTCGCAGTTCAGCACGGCATGCGAATTTTTAGCGAGCGTCAGCGACTCAATCGACAACACAAAAGAGGCTAACAACCCCAAGCCGCTGCCAACCAACATCAACAATGCTGCCAATTGCCGGCGCTTTGATTCTTTACCCGACAACCGCTTGCGCAACTTCTCAAACATAAAAACTTACCTCGCTAATCGTTGGCAGAGGCAACCCGCGCCACATATTCTGCATCTGGCTATCAGCACTCAAGGCGATAATCGTCGGATACTCAACAATGTCGTATGTCCGGCAAAAATCACTGCCCTCAGCCGAATCTGGGTCAATTTCCTCAATCGTGTGCCCCGTCTGCCGATTAAAGTCATGTAAAAAATCCATAACTTTACGCGCATAATCGCTTCCTGTCCTATACACGACAACTACTCGCATGATTCCTACCCTTTCTGGCGGCGCTGCTCTAATATTTTGACAAAATCATCTAGAGTTTTGAACTTTTGAAATACGCTGGCAAAACGCACATATGCGACTTCGTTACGTTTCGCTAGCTCATCAAGCACAAACTCGCCAATCAAACGAGATTCAATTTCGCTCTCGCCCAAGCTATGCGCGCGATCTTCCACGGCATCGATTATTTCCTCCAGTTCAACTTCCGATTTGAAGAACTTACCAACTGAACGGCGGATAGAATTGGCTAACTTTGCCCGCTCAAACAATTCGCGAGCTCCACTAGATTTAATAACTGCCAAATTCGGACGTTCGATTCGCTCATACGTCGTAAAACGCTTGCCATCAGGGGTCTCGCGGCGGCGGCGAATCGTAATACCGTCAGCCGACTCTCTCGACTCAAGTACGCGACTGTTGCCGATTTTAATCCCTTTCATTTAGTCCTCGTCGTTATGCTTATTTTTTCGGCGACGCCGCAAAAAGGCTGGCGTATCGTCTTCGTCATCCTCATCAACCGAACTGCCCCATATATCTGCCGTATCCTCGCTAGCAAATTGTGCTGCTGCCGACTGATGCGACAAGTCCATATCAATGTCATCTACAGCTTCGCTAATTGATTGCGTTTGAACAGCTGGCGCTTGTTCTACTGGTGCCGTCAATTCCTCTGCCTGCTGCTGATAGTATGCATTATCAAAGCCAGTCGCGATCACGGTGATAATTAACTCGTCTTCTAATTCCGGCTTCAATGTGGCGCCGAATATAATATTAGCATCTGGGCTAACAGCACTCGTGATAATTTCGGCAGCTTCTTGAATTTCCGCCATACTCATATCGTAACCGCCAGTGACATTAAAGAGTACGCCCTTAGCACCATCAATCGACACCTCAATCAGCGGCGATTCAATTGCTTGCTGCGCTGCCTGCGCTGCCCGGCCTTCACCACTAGCCCGGCCGATACCCATTAACGCTGATCCAGCATTACTCATGATGGCCTTGACATCGGCGAAGTCGAGATTAATCAAACCATGCTCAGTTATCAGCTCTGAAATACCCTGCACACCTTGGCGCAGTACATCATCGGCAATCTTGAAAGTCTCAAGCAGTGGCGTTCGACGATCAATAGTTTGCAGCAATCGATCATTCGGGATAGAAATTAGTGTATCAACTTGCCGGCCCAACTGAGCAATCGCCCACTCAGCATTAGCCCGGCGCTTTTCGCCTTCGAAGCTAAACGGCTTGGTAGCCACGCCAACAGTCAGAATACCGAGATCGCGCGCTACTTCAGCTACTACATGACCCGCTCCCGAGCCAGTTCCACCGCCAGCACCAATCGTCACAAACACCATATCGGCTCCCTCTAGCGATTCGCGAATTTCATCAATCGACTCGCGGGCTGCCGCTTCACCAACGGCTGGATCAGCTCCGGCCCCCAAACCATTCGTTGTATTATGGCCCAAGTGAATTTTGACATCGGCTTTTGAATTATGCAAAGCCTGCGCGTCTGTATTCATAGCTATAAACTGGACGCCATTTAGCCCTGCGTCTTTCATACGGTTAACCGCCGAACCGCCGGCGCCGCCGACGCCAACGACTTTGATGCTTGCGAATGTTTGGATTTCGCTCGGTTTTACCTCTGGCATTACAACTCCTTACCCCTTATTCTCTGGATCTTATTTCTAGTATATCACCTATGGCCGAAACCTGTTAAATAGCGAACGGAAAAGCCCGCCTTTACTGCCCGACTTGCTAGAATCAACCGCAGCACTATGATAGCCGTCAGGATTAATATCAACCAGCATTAAGCCAATTGCCGCCGCAAATTCAGGTTTATCAACATTATCGACCACGCCGCCATAACCCTTAGCTTTACCTTTACGAACAGCTACACCGAGCTGGGCTTTGGCAAATTCAACGATACCTTTCATATTAGCCGTCCCGCCTGTTAGAACAGCACCGCTCGGCAGGCGTCCGGCACGACCAGCTTTCTTCAATTCTTTGTTAACCGCTTCAAAAATCTCTTCTAACCGCGCCTCAACAATTTCATCGATATCGGCAATATCAAATTCTAGACTCTCACCATCGTGTTTAATCGAAACTTTGCTAGATTTGTTGCGGTTAGTGGCCGATGCATGTTTTAGCTTTACTTCTTCAGCTATTTCTGGATCAATTTTCAGTCCAATCGCCAAGTCGTTCGTTATATTAATGCCGCCATACGGTACCACGCCAATATATTGCAGATCACCCTCTTCATAGATTGCTACGCCAGTAGTCGCCCCACCGAGATCGATCACCGCCACGCCATTTTCCATCTGAGAATCGTCTAGTACAGCCTTAGCTGCTGCCATTACCGACGGCACCACGTCATTCGGCCGCACAGTAGCGCCCTCAACCGCCTTTTCGAGATTTACTACATACGGCGCCATCGCCGACACCACATTAGCGCTAATCTCGAGACGCGTGCCCGTCATACCTAGCGGGTTCTTAACTCCGCCCTGCCCGTCAATCGTGTAGCTAAACGGTACGACTTTCAATATTTTGCGGTTAGCTGGTACTTTGCCAGTCGTTGCCACATCTTCTATACGATAAAGATCGTCTTCGTTAACTTCGTGGTCAGCCATACCAACGGCAATCATACCGTCAGTACGCGTACTCATAATGTGCGAGCCATTTATACTAACAGTCGCATCATTGACTTGGTAGCCGCTCATTCGCTCAGCATCGCCCAGAGCCTTATCAATAGCCTCGGACGGTCCGTTCAAGTTCGAGACCGAACCTTTGCGCATACCACTGTTCGGGTATTCGCCAACGCCAACGATTGTCGGCGTGCCAGTCGTCGTATCCACATGCCCGACCACGCACCGAATCATCGTAGTTCCGACATCTATACCAACTGCATATCGAGATTGTTCTTGCATATAGGGATATTATAGCATAACCCGTATAGTTATTTACAACTGCGTAATAATTTCAGCACCGTTTTCGGTAATCAAAACTGTGTGTTCAAAGTGTGCAGCCAAACTACCATCGCGCGTACGAATCGTCCAACCGTCATCTTTATCAGTAACAATTTTCTCGCCGCCCAGCGTCGCCATCGGTTCGATAGCAATCGTATCGCCCGGGTGTAGCAGTACGCCAGTGTGTTTGCGGCCGTAGTTCGGCACATCTGGCGACATATGCATTTTCAAACCGACACCGTGCCCAACTAATTCACGGATAATTCCTAATTTGCCATCTTTCAAAACTTTTTCAATCGCAGCTGCGATGTCGCCAGTACGAACATCGCCTTTAATTGCATCAATCCCGGCATACAAACTTCTCTCGGTGGTCGTTAACAGGTGTTTGACTGCACCTTTCGGCTTATCGTCAACCACCATCGTGAAAGCGCTATCTGTCTTCATATCTTTATAAGTAATCACCAAGTCAAAACTCACCACATCGCCCTTTTGAAAGATATAATCGCTCGCCGGACTATGCACGATTTCGTCGTTAGTACTGATACAAATAACCCCCGGGAAGTTCACCTCATCTGTTTTGTAAGTCGCCGAAGCGCCATATTCTTTTATCTTGCCGTCAACGAACGCATCAATATCTTTCTCGCTCATACCAGCATGAATATAATCGCGAATATCCTGGAAAATCTGCGCTAATTTCTTGCCGCCATCGCGCATAGCCTGAATTTGCTCAGGAGTTTTCTCGCCAGTAATTAAACGATCCTGCATGCTTGCAGCTCCTCCATAATCCGATCGTGAACCTGTCCAACCGTACCTGTTCCGTCGAGATGCGCAATATTAACTCCATGCTCTGTCAAATAATCAAGCACTGGATACATCTCGTGCCGATAAATCCGCAAACGCTCGTCAATTACCTCGGGCGTATCGTCGATACGGCCGCGTACCTTCAGGCGGTGCAGCAACTCAGCACGCGGCACCTCCAAGACAATCACCAACGCAACGTCCCGGCCATGCTCAGGACGATGCTCAATCAACCATTTTGCTTGTGCTAATTGCCGCGGATAACCGTCTAGCACCACGCGATCGATATCTTTGGCTCGGCCTAGCGCTTCACCGATTAGTTTATTCACCTTTTCTGGATCAACCAAGCCGCCAGTCCGCATCTGCGCAAATAACTCAGGATCACGCGTGTCGCGTAGCAGCTGGCCCGCGCTCAACCAGCGCCAGCCATTACGCGCTGCCAGCATTTGCCCTTGGACACTTTTACCTGCGCCAGCCGGGCCAAAAAATACAATCATGATACCTTCTTTCTGTTAATTCAACTTTTGTTTTACAATACGAGCAATCGCCGCACCATCCGCCGCGTTGCCAACTTGCTTTTTAACTGCGCCAATAACCTGGCCCATTGCCTGCGGCCCAGTTACGCTAAGTTCGGCTATTTTCGCCTCGATAATCGCCGCCAGCTCAGTTTCATCTAGCTGTTTCGGCAAATATGCCTGCAGAATTTCAATTTCCCGCTCTTCTGGTTCGGCCAAATCTGGACGGTTGTTATCGCGGTAGATTTTAGCCGATTCGTTGCGTTTTTTAACTTCGCGAGCAACGACTTTTTCGATTTCTTCATCGCTCAAGCCTTCATCGCGCTTGCCTAGCTTAACCTCTTCATCCAGAATTGCTGCCGTCAGATTACGCAGCGTCTCGCCAACAAAACGATCGCCGCTAAGTAAAGCGGCTTTCATTTCATCTTTAATTCGCGCCTTCAGCGCCATTGGCTAGCGAACTCCCAAACGCAACTTCTGCGTCTTTTCCGCCTTGCGCATACGGCGAACAATTGCCCTGCTGCGCCGTACTGTTTTGCTAATCGGTTTTTCAAAGCGCATTGACGCTCTGGCTTTCTGCATCACGCCGCTTTGCAAAAGCCGGCGGTTGAAACGGCGAAGAACGTTTTCATTCGCCTCTTTCTCGTCTTTACGTGTAACTCGTACCATATCGTTATGCATTATATCAGATGAGGAATACTTTTGCAAAGTAAAATTTTACCCGGCCAAGTATCAATCCAGCAAAATAATATGCAACAGCCGCCCCTCAACCGTCCGCACCCCCTGCCATTCATTGACAGTTGGCTGGAACCACGCCACCACCTCGTCGCCTGTCTCGCGGAAGAATTCCTCTGGCGCGTTGAATGACAGCATCTGCAACACTTTACTATTTTTATCACGCAGCGCTAATTTAACGTGTTGCCCGTCCGCGCCCATTCGTCGCATGCTCAAAACTGATGCCCTGGTAATTTTTAGCACTGGTTCGGGATTACCATTGCCAAATGGCTCCATTTTCGCTAGATTTGCCACCAATTCCTCATCAATTTCCGAAAAATCATCAATTTCTACATCAGCTCGCGGCAGCAAATATCGCTCTTGGTTTGTAAGCTGCAGCGAATCATAAAACTCATTCACGCGACGACGAAAATCACCAATCTTTTCAGTCTCCAGCGTCACGCCCGCCGCCGCTCCATGCCCGCCGCCTTTGATAATAATATCGTCCGCCGCCCGCACTGCATCGGCCGCTGAAAAATCACCAAAACTGCGCGCCGAACCCGTTGCTTCCTCGCCGCGCTCGCCAATGATAAATACCGGCTTTTTATATTTCTCCACCAGCTTCGACGCCACAATGCCGATAACGCCGTGATTCCAGCCATCACTACTGACCACCAGCACCCGATCATCAGCCAACTGCTCGGCTTGTACACACGCTTCCTCAAAAATCGCATCCTGGATAATGCGCCGCTTACCGTTCAATTCCTCCAACTTCTCACTCGCCTCTAGCGCCACCAGTCCATCACGTGCCACCAACATGTCCAGCGCGTGCTGCGCCGTCTCCAGCCGACCCGCCGCATTCATGCGTGGGCCCAAGCCAAACCCCAGATGCCTGGCATTGACCTGCTCTGGTTCAATACCTGCCACCGCCATCAACGCTTTCAGTCCTGGACGTTGTTGTTTTTTCAACACTTCTAAGCCCCAATAGACGTTCGCCCGATTTTCATCCGCCAACGTCACTATATCGCATACCGTCCCCAGTGCTACCAAATCCAGCAGCCACTTTTCATAGCCATCAGGTAGGCCGTCCAGTTCAGTCTGCAGTGCCTGTACTAGTTTAAACGCCACGCCCGCACCACACAAATCACGAAATGGATAAGTATGTCCCGGAAACTTCGGATTCACCGCTGCCACACTCGGCGGCGGAGTCTCGGCCACGTTGTGATGATCCGTCACCACCGTATCAATCCCTAGGTTGGTGGCATACGCAATCTCCGCATGACACAAACTGCCGGTATCGACTGTCACGATCAAATCCGCTCCCATATCGCGCACCTTGTCCACCGCACCCATGGTCATGCCATAACCCTCAACAAAACGGTTCGGAATGAAAGCATCGACGTCCTCAAAACCAAACTTACCAAAGGCATCCAGCAGCAGCGCCGTAGCGCTCAGTCCGTCAATGTCATAATCGCCGTAAATAACAATTTTTTCGCCCTGCTCCCGCGCCTGTTTCAACCGCGCCACTGCCTTTTTCATGTCTGGCAGCAAAAACGGATCATGTTTCACCGCCATATAATCTGGCTGCAAAAAAGCCTGGCGCGCTGCCCGCGTCATCAGACCGCGCGCCGTCAAAATCTGCTCGAATAAGGTCATCTACTAATCTCGGAAGTTGTACGTTTCGGCCGATTGCTATTAGCGTGCTGCTGCGACTTAATGACAATACTTTGCAATTCTTTGAAAATCGGGAATTGTTTATTAGTCGAGTAAATCCGTGTATTACCCTGCTTTTCGGCATGCAAAAAACCGACCTTTTCCAGCCGGCGCAATTCGCGCTGGATGTTGCCGGGGTCTTCCTTAATCAGCTTAGCCAAACCGCGGACATGCGTCCGAAAATCTGGATATTTGGCATAGACGACAACTATCTTACGACGCACCCGCGAGGTAATGAATACATCAAGCATCTAGCCAAGCCCCTTTCTTCCAGTTTAGTTTGTTCTGTTGCTTTTTATTCTACATTCTTTTCATAACCAATTCAAGACCATTTATCGCCAATTCAATATGATTTGGCTAATCTTATCAATTGATTGCTGTAGTGTTGGCACATTGTTATCTTCATAATAATGATCAACTCCCAAGAAATTCTCTTTAACGTCCAGCAAATGTAGCTCATCAGCAGTAATGTGCAGCCGATCAACCACTGCCACCGACGCCACTGGCGATGCTACCACCAACCGCAGAATCCTAATCGGCTTCAAGAAGTCTAAAGCCACTCCAACGCTAGCAGTATTAGCAAAGCCATCCGATACCAGCACCACCACGCGATCTTTCAGCATATCTTTATCGACTGTACCGCCATCGCCGATCAAGCGATTGAGACTACTATATGTTTCGCGTCTCTTCTCGGCCAAATAGCCATGAAATTCGCTCGTATACTCATCAATCTCGCCTGCCGAAAATTCATCATTATATGTGAAATCGCCAGTTTGCGACACCGCTCCAAAATTCATTCCTTCGCCTGGTATCTCGATATCCTGCGATACCAACAACATCAACACGCAGTGCAGTTGCGCCGCAATTTGCTCGCCCACCACTACGCCGCCGTTGCTTAGCGCTACCACAGCGCAGTTTTCGTAGCGATATTTGGCTACCAATTGATCAGCCAAAATCTTTCCTGCTTGCGATCTACTCTCGAAATACATATGCTTATAGTAGCGTGTTAAATTGCCGTAGACAAGGTATAATTAGGCGATGCATTATTATGAAGTAGCGCCCACCAAAATCGTTAAAGCCGACGCTTGCGTATTCACTTACAGCAGCCAGCAACCTCTGGCTATCGGCGCTGTTGTCATTATATCAATCGGTCAGCAATTGCTCACCGGTATAGTTGTAAAAAAAACAACTAAACCTGATTTTGCTACAAAAGAAATTACAACAATCCTCGATCTACTCCCGTTACCACACCCATTGTTGCAAACTGCACAATGGATGAGTAATTACTACATCGCTCATCTGGCATTAGTTTTACAAACCATCTTGCCAAGCGGCCTCACCAAGAAACGCCGCACTCTAAGCCCAAACAGCACTGCAACAACACGAAGAGATAGAACACATTTTGTACTCAACAAAGACCAGTCGGCCGCCATTGACAACCTGCTAAACACCAAAAGCGGCACCGTTATTCTGCACGGCGTCACTGGCAGCGGCAAAACCGCCGTCTACATTGAATACGCCAAGAGGCTGATTGCTACCGGCAAATCTGTCATCGTAATTGTTCCAGAAATTGCCTTAACCGCTCAGCTAATCGCCGAATTTCAACACTCTTTTCCTAGCCTCATCACCACACATTCGCAACAAACCGCAGCCCAGCGCCACCACGCTTGGCTGCAAGTACTCAATGCTACCCAGCCAAATGTCGTTATTGGTCCGCGCTCAGCCTTGTTTATGCCATTTAATAACATCGGCGCGATCATTATCGACGAAGCTCACGAACCAGCACTCAAACAAGACCAAACACCGCGCTACTCTGCCTTGCGGACAGCCGCTATTCTAGCCCGGTATCACCATGCTACCGTAGTACAAGGTTCAGCCACGCCGCTGGTCAGCGAATATTACCTCGCTGCCAAAACTGGCCGGCCCATCATCAATTTACCAGCCCGCGCCAACCCAAATATCATCACTCCCTCTATAAACGTTGTGGATATGACATCGAAAAACGGCTTTTTGCGGCACCGTTTTCTATCCGACTTATTAATAAATACTATTAATCAGAATCTCGAAAACAACAAACAAACGCTAATTTACCACAATCGCCGCGGCACCGCCAGCACCACTCTTTGTCAGAACTGCGGCTGGAGCGCTTTATGCCCGCGCTGCTTTATTCCAATGACTTTGCACGCCGACCAGCACGCGCTAATTTGCCACATTTGCGGATACCGCGAACGCGTGCCCACCGCCTGTCCTGATTGTGGCAGCACTGATATTGTCCACAAAGGCATCGGCACCAAACTGATTGAGAGCGAACTGCAAAAGCTCTTCCCGCAGGCCGCCATCGCCCGCTTTGACGGCGACATCACCAGCAAAAATAGCCTCAATCAGCGCTATCAAGAACTCTACGACGGACATATCGATATCATCATTGGCACCCAAGTTGTCGCCAAAGGCCTCGACCTACCCCGCCTGGCCACAGTCGGTATTATTCAAGCTGACGCCGGCCTAGCACTGCCTGATTTCACTACGCGCGAACGCACTTTCCAGCTGCTCGCCCAAGTCATCGGCCGAGTCGGCCGCAACGACCAGCCAACATCAGTTGTCGTCCAGACCTACCAGCCGCAAAACCCTACCATCGTTCAGGGCATTCGCCAAGATTACACCAGCTTCTACGCCAGCGAACTAGCCGAACGCCGCCGCAGCGGCTTTCCGCCGTTTGTTTACCTCCTCAAATTAACCTGCATTTACAAAACCGAAGCCACCGCCATCCGCAATTCCCAAAAATTCGCCGCCAAACTCCGCAGCGAATACCCCGATACTACATTCTTTGGGCCGACGCCAGCTTTCTACGAGCGAGTCCGCGACACCTACCGCTGGCAAATTGTCGTCAAGTCAACTAACCGCGCCAAACTGCTCGCCATCGCCAGCCAATTACCCCGAACACACTGGCAATACGACATCGATCCAGCAAATCTGTTATAATATAAAGTTGTGAAGAAAGAAGCTATCATTACCCTGCCAAATCCGCACCTGCGCCAGAAATCGCAGCGAGTTCATGTCGTCTCTGACGAAACCCGCCAGCTCATCAAAGATATGACTGACGCCAGTATCGACTGGGAGAATTCCCGGCCGCACGAAATTAGCGCTGCCCTGGCTGCCGTGCAAATCGACCGCCTCGAGCGCGTTGTTATCGTTCGCGCCGATTTCGAGGACAAAGACAACCAAGAATTTATCCCGCTAATCAATCCAGAAATCGTCAAGTACGAAGGCGAAATCACCTACGATTACGAAGGCTGCCTCAGCGTCAAGGATTTTTATGGCAAAGTTCCCCGCTACAGCAAAATCCGCGTTAAAGCCACCAATATCGACGGCGACGAAATCCGCATCAAGGCCAACGGCTTTCTGGCGCGCGTCTTGCAGCACGAAATCGACCACTGCAACGGCATCGTTTTCGTCGACCACATTCGCGACGATCACCAGGCTTTTTACCGCTTAAACGACGAAGGCGAGCTCGATCCGCTCGACTACGAAAGATATGTCAAAGACAACGCCGACCTCTGGGATTAGCCGCCAGCCGATAGTATTCTTCGGCACCGAAGACTTTAGCTTATATAGCCTGCGCGCACTCGTTGAAGCTGGCTTTAATATCGTAGCCGTTATCACCAAGCCAGATTCCCGCCGCGGCCGCAGCAACAAGCTTATCCAGCCTGCTGTCAAACAATTCGCTAGCCAGCACCACATTCCAGTCTGGCAGCCAAACCGGCTAAAAGATATCATAAGTGATATAAAAAATATTACGCCGCGGCCAACTGGCGTCTTGGTTAGCTACGGCAAAATTATCCCGCAAACAATCATCGACCTGTTTCAGCCTGGTATCATCAACGTTCATCCGTCGCTGCTGCCAAAATACCGCGGCCCATCGCCCATCGAATCAGCTATCGCTAACAGAGATAAAATCACTGGTGTAACCATCATGCAGTTAGAGCAAGCGATGGATGCCGGCCCGATATACTACCAAGAAACTTACCCGCTAGACTTTACCGAGACCCAGCCCGAGCTCTACCAAACCCTCGGCCAGCTCGGCGCGCAATTATTAACACAGAAGTTACCTGACATCATAAACGGTATACTGCAGCCAACACCACAAGACAATAGCCGCGCCACCTATTGCTCGCTGCTCAGCAAAGACGACAGCCGCCTCGATCTGCAACAGCTAACCGCAGACCAAGCGGAAGCCAAAATTCGCGCCCACCTGACTTATCCGCGTTCGCGCCTAAAAGTCGACCAATATGACCTAATCATCACCAAAGCCCGCGCCGTCTCTACTCCAGAAACACCGCTTGACATCAAATGCGCCGACGGCACCTACCTAGCAATTGACGAACTAATCGCCCCTAGCGGCAAAACTATCAGTGCCGACGCTTTCTTGCGCGGCTACCCGCTGCAAAGATAGCCGCAACCGTCAACCACGACAATTGCAATCGCAAGCACCTAAATCCCAACCGCGGCCGTAGCCTATGCTCCCGCGTCGCCTAGAAGAATCATATCGCGGTTGGCGATAACTTCTTCCTTGAGAGCTTTGACCGTTTGCATCACCACCTCGCGATAGTTCGGACGATGCTGGCCCAACCACTTCAGCGATGCGTACTCTGCTAGTATCGCATTTTGTGGCACGTTGGCTGGCGCATTAGCTTTCAATTGTACATAAATCTGATCATTTTCGAAATCCGGCGCGTTAGCATCCAGCCAGGACGTCACCCGCACCATATCGCGATCCATAAAGCTCTCAAACTCTGCCAGCTGCATCTCGCTCAAACCCTCGCTAAGCTGCAAACCAACACGCAGCTCTAGCTGCTCGCGAAAGTGGTCGAGAAACAGTTTTTTCTGGTCGTCTGGCAAGCTGCCCAGACCCACCTCTTCGAGAAACTTATCGTCTAATTGAAACATTTCACCCCCTCTTGCCTATACATTTAGTATACCGATTATAGCGCTGCTACGCAATACCGAGCTGCTCATTGACAGCGCGGCGCATATCGGCCAATTCTTCGACGTATTCATTCATGACTTCTTGCATGATTTTGCCGTAATCTGGCACAGCATAGCGCATCCATAGCGCAGACGCATAGAAACTCATCGCATCTTCGTCAGTTTCGAACAATTCACGGATAGCCTGGTAATCCTGGCGGCTAGCATAATCACCATGAAACTCAGCCAACCAGCGCCGCGTGCGGTCTGGGTTACTATTGACATCTTCGAATTCTAGCGCTTCTTGTTTGGATAATCGCGCCAAAAGCTGCTCGGACGCTCGCTTGTTTAGCTCCTTAGACATTTCGCGGCGATACTGTTCTTTTTTCTCTTCCGACAGCATCGCGACATTATAGCCAGCAGCTGCCAACACATTATCATCAATATTAAACATTCGTACACCCTTTCTTTTCCATTGTTATTTCATTTATGCCGCCAGGTCATAGTTGTCCTTCATATATTTGGCCAGAGTCTCCAAAACTGTTGCTGTATCGCTATTGCCGTCTATCGACAGCCATTGGGTATCGCCGTAGCCATGCCACTGGATATTGTGACCATCCCGCGCGGCAGCATCGGCTAATTCGTACAACTTAGATATAGCGTTATTTTCGCCAAATTGATCAACCGCCCAATTCCACGGATACTCCCAGTTGCTAAACGAACCTGAACTATCAATGCCGGCGGAACCAGCGCCAGCTTGCGCTTGCTCAAGCCTTTCCTGAAGATCTCTTATCTGTTGTGTTAGTGCGTTAATTTTATCATTTTGACTCTGCTCTGCAGCAGCGGCCGTGTCTCCGCGGAAGAATTCGTAAACATTTCTTCTAGCCCTATCCACAGCCTGGCCCACCGGCGTATGGTCGTGGAGCTGCTGGCCGACCCAGCGGCCGCCGATACCACCGACAGCACCGCCAGCGACCCTACCGATACCTAGTGCCACTTTGTGCTTGTTGAGGCGTTCGTTTGTCTCTTTCGAAAGCCTATCGCCAGCAGCATAGCTATCCTTACGAGAGAGTTTCAGCATTTTATCAGCCATAAACTCTTGACTGTGCTTCTTGCCCTCGGCTTTTTCTTTTATCCTGGCGAACTTATCGTCGTCCACCAGCTGGCGCGAACCGTTTTGTCCGCCGAGACCTTGTCTGATGGCATCCAAACGGATACCTCGCCTGACCATCCGATCGCCAACTGCCGCAGCAACTATACTGACACCTACCGAGATGGGCCAGGTCACGCCGAACAGCCCAGTCAGTGCGCCAACAGCTGCACCCTTGACCAAACCGTGGCCAACTCCGACAGCCGCCGCTTTCAGGCTATTTTTGGTAGATTTTTCCATACCAATCCAGCTGCCAATCTTGGCCAAAATACGATTGCGCAGCTTGTCGCTTTCGCTCCTTAGGATTTCGTCTTTGCGTTCTTGTAATCGCTGGCCGAATATCTTGCGCTGCTCGTCAAACATCTCATCAGACATTTGCTGCGCGATCTCGTCGTCTGTGCCCTGGTACTCGCCGTTCTGGCGCTTCGTTTCGACTTTTTGGCGCAAATAGGCCAAGACTTCCTTTTTCAAGGCTTTACCGGCCTCATCCAGCGCCTCGCGGCGCCTTTCGCGCTTGCGGTTATTGCCAGGTCCGCCAACCCAATGCATTATACTAAAGCGGAAGCCGCCGTCAGCTCTTTTGGACTCTTCCTTAGCCAAAAGCTCAGCATATGCATCAAGTTTCGTGGCGTACGGAGCATCTAGCTCTTCATTTAATCTCGCAAGTTCCTCTTCCAGCTTTTTCCTTCTTGCCTCTTTTTCGGCTCTGGTTTCGGGAGAGCGCGGGCCTTGTTGTGGGTTGGCTGGGTCTTTATCGGGGTCGCCAGTACCTTGTTGTGGGTTGGCTGGGTCTTTATCGGGGTCGCCAGTACCTTGTTGTGGGT
>CAUUYA010000002.1:0-147590 GCA_963549275.1 uncultured Candidatus Saccharibacteria bacterium | reverse complement strand
ATCATACCTTACCCTACAGAAGAAAATATTAGATTAGCAAAATCGGCGGGATTGAGCCGTAATGTTGTGTGGTATTCGGAAAAGTCAAAAATTGCCGGACCATTAGCTCAACATATGCCTGTGCCGGCTATAGAATTTGAATGCGGACCGAAAGATACTAAAAGGGCGTTTGATTTAACATACGTTGCGGTACGTCGATTTATAGAGGCGAATCAGAGCGGTCGGGGCGTCCGAAGCGATGAAAATGTTGAATTCTACAAGGTCTATGGTAAATTGTACGGTGAACACGGCCCAGCTCTTAGAGATTTTGTGCTAGCAGAAAGAAGCGGCGAATCGTTCTATCCGTTTCTGTCTAACGAATATAGCGGTATTGTTTGTTATAAGATGGAGAAAATTGAGAGTTGAGGTATTTCAAATGAATACAATAAAACAAATTCAAGAAAATCCTAATTATATTAATCGGCATATTTTAATCTATGACGAAATGGCAAGCGCTAAGCCCGGCAACAGTCAGGAGCCATTAGTTAACGTGCGTAAATATGATTCGTCGATTATAGCTGAGCACGAGCAATCGGATATGCAGGTTTATACTGGTGAGTCTATTTTGGTGCGCGATACAGTAGCTAGAAAACTCGCTGCAGTTAATAAGCAGCTGAAGGCAGATAGTAATTTGCGACTACGCGTTGTTTATGGTTTTCTCCACCCAAAGGTACAAGAAAAGTACTTTCGCGAACGCAAAGCGGCCTTGCGACGAGATAATCCCGAGCTGTCAGAATACAAATTAATTCGTCTAGTTCATGATTTTATTGCCGTGCCTGATGTAGCCGGACACCCAATGGGAGCAGCAGTTGACTTAACCCTTGTTGATAACAGCAACAATCCTATCGACATAGGTAACGAGATATCCGACTACCCTAATCCGGACATAATTAAAACATTTGCGAAGGTAAACCCAGACCAAGCTTCATATAGAAAAATATTGCATGATGCTATGGTGGCGCAAGGATTCGCACCTTTTTATGGTGAGTGGTGGCACTTTTCGTACGGCGACCGCGAATGGGCGGCATTTTACGGCAAGGAAGCGGCAATTTATGGTGTAATAGACTACACTAACGTATAATTTCCATGTCGCTATCGAGAGATATGGAATCTTGGCTGATTTCGGCCTGGATAGTCTGGCCTGTTGGCTGGATAATGTTTGATGAGCCAGTGATAGCACTTGCAGCGATTGTGCCGGAACCACAAGATGATTCATAGAAAAATGTGTTAACACTTTTCACCCAGACCACCGGGTGGATTGTAGTTGTGCTATTTCTCTGCTCAACCCACACGACACCAACAGCGGCGCGCTGATTAAGGTGAAGTTTCTTGGTTAGACGTTTGTATTTTGATACGTTGACTGTGGCGCTGGAGTATTTTAACATTTTTTTCGTAAGCTTTTCGTAGCTCGTTTGATAAAGACTCGTTCAGTACTCTGTTGGATAATTTCATAAAGAACTCGTATTTATCTCGAAGTTGTTTTTGCGCACCAACTGGCGCTAGATGATAGTAATAACTGTTTTGAATAAGATCTGCCGCGCGAATCGACAATACATCATTACCAAGCTTAGTCGTATGGATGAAGGACTGCTTGAAATCTTGGACGTTTGAAATTGTTAACACATCGACATACTGCGCGACTTGCTGGCCGAATTTACGTTTTATTTCTTCTATCGTTACATCTGTATCCTCAACTACGTCGTGAAGAATTGCGGCAATGACGATATCTTGCGGAAAATCTCTTTCCCAAAGCATCTCGGCAACTTGAATTGAATGTAGGAACACTGGCTTAATATTGTGTCCTGATTCTTGCAAGGCACTTGACAGAAAAAACAAAGCTCTTTCTATTTCGTGTCTATCGTATTGAAAGTTTGAGATGTGTTTCCGTCTCATGTCGTTTTTCCTTTGTGTTGGTAGATTATAGTAATAAATTGGTCTACATTTCTTTACTGCTAAACAAAATTAATTATACTTTACCTTTCGCCGTTTCCATATATCTTCATTGACGAACTCTGCCTTAGTTCTTCGAAATATAAAAATTTCAAATTCTTATTTGCTGGCAGTAGATTTGACCTGCAAATAGCCGATAGCGCCTCTTTTCTTAGTAGATTGGCTAACAACTCCCTCTACAGTTTCCATATCTCATCCTTATTCATAAAAGTTATATCAATTCCTTTAAAACTACTCTTCTTCTGGCTGTCTCTGGGTAGAAGCGTGACTTGATGAAGAGCAAGAGAGCCTTCTTCAGCTAGTTGTGCAATTTTTTCCTTTTCACTCTTCAGTTCAATCGGAGCTATGATATGCTTTGCTATTAGCATGAACTTCTCGATTTGTCCATGTCCATTATTAAACTCTTCCACATTGAGCCCCATAAAACTTTCATACAAGTCTATACGTATGTTAAATCCCTTCCATATGAGCACATTTATTCGAGGAATTCCTCCTGCGGGTAATTGACCATTAAGAGATACTCCTTGCTGAGACTGCACTGAAACGCATATTGCGTCGTCTTCTTTACTGTATGCCATTGCAACCATATGGCTATCAAGGGAATGGTTGTCGTCAAATCCTGGTCTAATTAGTTTATACTTATCAGTTAATTCCTTAACTTTATCTTTGTCAATCAGTCTGCCAATAAAGCTCATGATCTTCTCCATTTAATAAATTAAAAACATTACCTTTATTATAGATATACATAGTAGACTATACAAATTCTTCTTAATAAACAAAAAAGACGGAAATTCCGCCAATTTTAAGAATCTAATTGGTGACTCTACCGGGAATCGAACCCGGGTTGCCGGGATGAGAACCCGGTGTCCTAACCGCTAGACGATAGAGCCGAACTGTTGAATATTATAGCAGCAGAGCTGGGCGCTGTCTAGCTGCCGAGCTGCTGAATGATTTCGATTAGGCGGCGCGGCGTAATTTCAGCCTTAATCAGGTAGGCGTCGGCATCGTTTTCTAAAGCGGTGCGGCTTTTCTCGTCTTGATCGAAATTTGTCATGACGACGATACGCGACTTCTCGGCGCTGTTTTCTTCGAATTTGCGGATGGCGGTCATGATTTCGGTACCGCGCATCTCTGGTAGCATGATGTCGAGTAAAATTAAATCGTAATGCTGATTGGTGGCCATAACCAAACCATCGTGGCCGTCCACCGCCCACTCGACGTTGTAGCCAGCCATTTTGAGGCTGCGAACATACATCTCGCCGATGAAACGGTCGTCTTCGATGACTAAGATTGTGGAAATTGCCATAATACTCTCCTATTTACCCCGTGTATTTAGTGTGATTTTTAATCCAGCTGTTGCCTGCCGAGATGATTTCGGTGTTGGAATTGTCGGCGTCATGCAGCTTGTCGGAAACGGCGGCGTAGATTGGTAGCGTGAAGGTGAAAGTTGCCCCCTGCCCTTCGGTGCTTGATACGCCGATAGTGCCGCCGTGACTTTCGATGATAGCTTTGCTGAGATATAAGCCGATGCCAGTGCCAGCGACTGTCTCGCGGCTGCGGTGGCTGCGGTAGAATTTGTGGAAGAGGTTGTTGATAACGCTAGCTGGAATACCGATACCATTGTCGGCGACCGAAACTTCAACATGCTTGTCTTTGGCTCTAGCAGTGACGCGCACAGCGCCGCCCTCGTCGGAGTATTTGATAGCATTGTCGATAAGGTTGGATAGCACTTCGGAAATACTAGAGCGGTCGGCGGCAACGGTCGGCAAATCGCTCGGAATGTCAACGGATAGTGAACGATGCTGCGAGCGGGCGCGTAGCTCCATGTCGTCGCGGATAGTCTCGTAGATTGTTGCCAACGAATCTTCGTGCAGTTGGAGTTTGAGGTGGCGGCGGTCGTAGCGGCTAGTATTAAGGATGTTGTTAATGTAACCAGATAAGCGATTGCCGCTAACGATTAGTCGTTGGAAAAGCTCTTTTTGATCGGGCTCGAGTTTACTATCGAGTTCGAGCGCTAGTACATCGAGGTAGCCGCGGATAACAGTGATTGGCCCGCGCAACTCATGAGCTGCGAACGAGATGAAGTCAAGGTCGTCGTCCTCTGGCTGGTAGATTTCAGTCTCGTCGTAAGCAGTAATGATAGCATCCGCGGCATTGCCTTGCTCAAAATCAACTGTGATATTGAAGATACGGCGGTCTTCCTGTCCGATGACCTTGTTGGGAACTCGCAGCCAAATTTTGCGGGCGCGAACATTGTCGGTACGGTGTTGATTGAGCCATTCAATCAGGTCGGTGCCGTCGTCAAATAGCAAGTCAAAATGATAAGCGCCTTTGGCGTCGAGCGAGATTGGCGCGGCGCGGTTAGCAAAAATTACGCCATTGTTCTTGTCAAGGATAATTATGCCAGTGCTTGTCAGATTGAGGGCGCTGGCTAGTTCGTCAGTTGTGCTAGTTTTGTCTGGGCTGGTTTCGGTATGTTCTTTGTAGATAGACAGCAGCATATCGCTGAAGCCGGTAGCTTTGTACTCTTTATTGCTAGGGTTTGGTAACTTTTGGTCAATTTTTTGTCCGGCAGCATTAACTAGCGCGGTCGAGAGGTCGCGCAGTGGAATCATCGCAAAAGACAACACTGCGAAATTTGTTGCAGTAGAAATAATTAACAGCGAAATGACAATTGTTGCAATAAGAAAGATATCCAGGCGAACTTGCAAAATGATCATTATTGCAATAACCGATAAAGCGACCAATAATTGAACGAGAACAGATATTGTTGCAACCTTGTTGCGGTGAATACGCCAAAAGTCGCGCATTTCTGGCGTACGTTTGACTACTGGCTTGGCGTCGCTTACTGCCACGAAACACCTCCTCCACCGCTGTTTGGTACGGCAGCGATCCAGGTTTGTCCGCGATTTAGCGTGACTGGTTTGCCAGCAGCGTCGATGAGCTCAAGCGGGCTAAAGCGGTCATTCTTGCGCCAAGTACATTCAGTGGCCGTGCCGTTCTGAAACATTGTTGCAGTACCGGTACCATTAGTAACGATACTTTGTCGCCAGCCGTCTTCCATGACGGTAGTCTCGTTGACATGCAGCGCGATGACGACGCTCGGTGCTAGCCTGCCCTCTTCGCGGTCGTTGCTGGCCTGCCCGCCGATACTGCGCAGATAGGTGTTGCTAGCCCTGTCATAGTCGTAATGGGTGTTGTACCAACTGCTAGAGAAATTGATGTCGATACTGACGGCGTTTGGTTTGTCGCTGGCCTTGCCGTCAGCGCGAGCGAAGCTGGTGAATTGCGATGATTTATAGCCTTTACTAGCGTTGAGCGCGTCTAACTTCTCGAAGCTGGTATAGACATTATGCGGCGGCCGCCGATCATTAGCGCGCCAGTACGAACCGCCGTTGAAGAACTGATCGATGTCGCGATACTTACCGTTGCGAATCTCTTGCAGTGAAGCGTGGCTGCCGCCGACATGGGCGACGCTAGCCTGATATGGTGCTAGCCAATCGACATAGTACATACGCAGGCTGCGGACTGGGCCGATGAGCTGCGGCTTGTGCTGTTGAAATAGTGTCAGAAAGCGCGTGATGCCGCCTTCGGCGATGGCTTCGTAGACGACTTCGGCCTGCTTGAGTCCGGAATGCGGCCGGGCATCAGGCGAATTTTCGATCATGATGGCAGTGACTGGTTTGGATAGATCAGCCTTAGAGGCAACTTCAATGCCATTGAGATGGGAATAGTATTTCTCGGTAGGTTTAGGCGCTTTTTTGGCAGGAGCATGATACGCAGTGTCGGCAACTGGTGCGCGATATGTCAATACGAAGGCCACCGCCCCGCCGATAGCAATCAGGATTACACCGCAAATGCACATTGTTGCAATACGATGACGATTAATGAAATCGCGCAACCGCTGAAGCCGCGACTGCTTACTACCAGCCTCGTAGTGTTGCGCCACGAGCGGGCTCGGTTGTCTGTTTCGTTTGCGTATTTTTTGCTTTTGCATCTCGGTAAAATTATAGCATAATTGGTGTGAATTGGTTATGGTTTGCGCAGTTCGCTACAGATGCTAAAATTTAACAGACGATGGTATCTGGGGCGGCATGACTCCAAGCGAGCGTCGGGAACTAAAAGGTCAAATAACCTACCGTAGTATTTTTGGCTAAAAAATTTTAGCACTAAATCCTTAGAGATAGATGCTTAAACTTGGAAGATTCTGTATTATATCCCAGATTGAGTAATTTTGTAATTTAAACATAAGAAATGGAGTCTATGTGAGAAAAGTGGATGATGACTTTGGTCGTATACGAAAAGAGCTCAGTGAGCTAGCAGCGACAGGGCGAGAGGTTTTGGATGACGCTAGTCTTGCAGAAAGGCTAGGAGATCTCGCACGCAGAGCTGATATATTGAGGCGTGAGCAAGAAGTAGCCGCTGCTGATCTAAAACGACAGGAGTCTGGAGAGATATACGATGAATTCGGTAACGCAATTATTGTATTTCTGAAAGCCTATAAAGGCAATTCTGTGATTTGGTCGGTAATTGATAGTTATATGGAGCGCAACCCAGAAGTGTTTGGTTTGCGCTATAGAGCGGGATTTAATCGGTGGATCGAGCAAGCAGAGAATGATCCGAACGTTGTCTATTATTACGATCCTGACACGCGAGTTGAGTCTTGGGCGTGGCGGCCAGCTAGCGAAAATGGTGCAACTAGCGATGTGATAATGGGGTCTGATCTGCCAAAAGTATCCTCGGTTGATTTAACAGAATCCACCGGGCCATCTACAGAACCAGAGCCGCCGAGTGAACCGAAAAAGCAGGAAAATATTACTCCGTTGCTGCACAGACAGACGCCTAATAATCACGAATTGAATAGCGGCGATTCAGACTGTAGTCCTATGGCGACAGATACGCCAGATTTGGTTCGGCTCTCTTACTCGGAAAAAGAAAAATTGATAAGCAGCTTACGCTCGCCTGTTGAAGAATCAGCAGATCCAATAGCGACGCAGCTGACCGATTGGGGATTGCAAATTATTGAATATGCAGATGGTGGAGCGGCATTTTCAATCGAGTCAGATCCTGAAGGACATAGCGAGAAAGCGTTGTATCCAGTAGTAATTGGTATTTTAGGACGGAGCAAAAAACCAATGACCATCGAAGATATGTGTCGGGCGTTTGCAGAAAAAGAGGGGCTAGAATACAGTTCATTTATCGCCGGAAACGACAAAAAGACAGAAGTTATGAAGCGCATACAAGAAGCTATAAGGTCGGTAGCTCATAAGGCTATTAGGAGATTAAAGACTAAACTTTCTGAGAATTATTTATCCGAAAAACTGTACGAAGATGTAACTTATGTTGATGGTAATATGAGAAAAAAGCGAGTGACGTATCAGTTAGATGGTGTGCTGGGGGTAGAAAATTAAGAATTATTGCAATTCTTATACTACTAGTTGATACTCAGAAAGCTCTGTAATCGCGCCATCGTGCGCTCACGTCCAATCAGTGCCAGCGTATCATTCAGCTGCGGGCTGAACGGCGCCCAGGTGGCGGCGATGCGGATCAGGCTGAAGAGAATGCCGGGTTTTTGGCCAGTAGTTTCCAATAGTTCGTTTAGGCAGTTTTGGATTGATTCTGGCGTCCAGTCGGCGAGTTTGGCGAGCTCAGCGCGGGCGGTTTCTAGTAGTTCGTGCCGCTCGCTGTCAGACAACTTTTTTAGCTGTTTGTTGCCATCAATAAGTTCCAGGTTAATCTCAGGCTCCGCAAAAAAGTAGCCAAATCCGCGTAAATCTTCAAACATCTTCAGGCGGTCTTGCGCCAAAGCCAGTACTTTCATGCGGTATTCCTTAGTTATATTTGGAGCGTAAGCAGATTCCGGCCAGAAACCAGTCTGTCCCCAGACTTTTTGTGGGCTATCGTCCCATGGCGACACGTACTCGTAAAGCTTATCGACAGGGATATTGCGTATATGAGCGCCGTTAAGCCACAACAAGCGTTTTTCGTCAAACCGCGCGCCTGATTTTTGGACGCGTTTCAGGCTGAACTTTTCGATCAATTCGTCTCTGGTGAAAACTTCCTGTTCGGTGCCGTCATTCCATCCCAGGCTGGCGAGGAAATTGAGCATAGCGTCCGGCAGATAGCCCTCTTCTCTGTAGGCTAGGATATCTTTGGCGCCGTCGCGTTTGGATAATTTCTTATTGCCCTGCTCGTTCATGATCGGCGGTACCGAGGCGAATATCGGCCAAGGTATATTCAGCGCATCGTAGAGATTAAGATATTTGGGCGTGCTGGCAAGGAACTCTTGCCCGCGGATAACATGGGTGATTTCCATTTTGGCGTCATCGACAATGTGCGCAAAGTTGTACGTCGGAAAGCCGTCGGATTTGACTAATATAAAATCGTCAATTACCTCTGGGCCGGCGTGCATTTCGCCCATTACTTCGTCGTGCCAGGTGTAAGCTTTCGGCTCTGAACGAAAGCGCAGCGGCTGGCTGCCATCCCAGGCCGGCGGGTTTTCCGGGCGGTAATCACGGTACAAAAAAGGCTTTTTATGGGCTTTGGCTTCTTCGCGAAAAGCGTCTAGTTGTTCCGGCGTATACGGATCGGCATAAGCGCGGCCAGCGTCAATGAGTTTTTGTGCATATTTCTGGTAAATGTCAAGCCGTTCTGACTGTTTGTACGGTCCAAATTCACCGCCAAAATTGCTGGGACCTTCGTCTGGTATAAGGTCGAGCCACCTTAAGCATTCATAAATATGCGCTACGCTGCCAGATACTTCCCTTTTTTGGTCGGTATCTTCTATGCGCAGGATGAATTTTCCATTTGACTGCCGGGCGATGAGCCAGGCAAACAGCGCGGTACGCATACCGCCGACGTGCATATAGCCGGTTGGACTAGGTGCGAAGCGAGTACGCGTGGTCATGAAGCGCTCTCTTCTAGTTTGGTGACGCGCCGGTCAAATAATTCTAGCTCGTGTCGAGTAGTTTTGTCGTTATCAACGACAGCTCGTTTGATAGTATTGACGTCGGTCTTGAGGCTATCGAACTCCTCGCGTAAATTATTGAATTCCTCGCGTGTTGGTTGGTTTGATACAATCTCTAATATCGCGCTCATCTGCGAACGGATTCCTTCAAGAATGACGTTGGTGTATTTTTTGTCGTCGCCCATGGCCTAATTATAGCAAAAAGCACCCGGCAGGTGCAAAAGTCAATAGTTATCTCCATATCGCCAAAAACAAGGTCTATCTTCACATTATACCACAAATATGCATAAATTACAAACTGGCGGCTATCTTTTGGATTTGTTCTGGTGCTAGCTCGGCGTTGCCATCGACAGTGTAAAGAATACCAGCGTTAACCCAAGCGGCATGAGTACCATATGAATAGATGGTTAGGCCATTGGCAGCGGTCGTGGTGTATTTGTCGCGGGATTTCGGCTTGATGTAATTTTCGAGCACGGCCGATGAATCCCATTCGGAGCGAGTTTGCGCTAAGGTGAAGTTCTCGTTGCTGCCGTTAGCGGCAAACTTCATGATTACGCTGCCCTGCTGGTAAGCAACTGGACCGTTGAGGCTATAGCCAGACGGCTGATAATTCGGATAAGAAGCGTTAATACCAGCCTGCGAGGCGGCTATACGGGTGCTCAAAGCGGGCATATTGATATACGTGAAGTAAGCGCCTAGCAGTAGGACAGCTATAGCTGTGCTGCCAACGCTAACCAGGCGGCGCCAAAGCGAAAAGTTTTTCGTCGGCTTGACTTCTTTGCGCTGTTGGCGCGTCAACATCTTGTCGGTAGCTTCCTGAATGGCCTGTTGCTTGATAACTTGCGATGGCAAGACGCTGCGCGTTTGCTGCTGCTTGATGATTGCTTGCCGCTGGCGAGCAGTCTGTTCAAGCTGATTGGTGGTAGGCGCTATGTCTGGTGTTTCTGGGGTGGCTGGATGCTTGACGGACGGCTTGGTAGTAGTTGTAGCTTTGGCAAAATGCGCAATATTAGACGATCGGCGAATATCTTGGACGCGGCGAGTTCTCTTGCTGCGGCGAATGATTTGCGGCGGCGTACTGCGCTCGGCCGCTAAGCGCTGCGAACTGCGAGCGGCAGAATTTTCTTTAATACCCGCTGGGGTGGCGGCTCGCACTGGCGCTACTGAATCAATGGTGCGCGGTTTCTTGATATATTTGCGCTGCAAGGTGTGGGATTTTTGGGTGCCGCTATGAAAATTGCTAGCTGCGGCTGCTGGCGTGCGTGCCGATCGCTGGGCATCGAGAATATTGCCAGTTTCGGCGTCGTAGACATTACCCTTGATGGTTATGTTGTTGTTTGTCATTTCCCTTACCTATGTTTGCGATACTACTCGTGCTTAACTATTATCATAGCCTAATTTGCTATTACACGCAATAGCAAGTGGTATAATATGTACTATGAATCAGCAAAAAAATCGGCGCAAGCAGCGTATTAAATTAACCTTTACTTATGCTGTGATGACCCTGGCAGTTCTAGCGTTGGCAGTGGTTTGTTTGATGCTAGTGCAAGGCTATCGTTTAGACTTTGATCGAGGTACGGTTAGACAAGGCGGCATGATGCAATTTGATTCGCGGCCTGATGGCGCAACGATTCAGATAGATGCTGCCACCCTTGCTAACCGGACGGCGACGCGTATTGTAGCGACTGCCGGGCAGCACACGGTAACGGTATCGAAAGACGGCTTTGTGCCCTGGCAAAAACAAGTTAACGTCAAGGCTGGCTCAATCCTTTGGTTAAATTACGTCAAGCTAGTACCGACGAGCATTGAGGCTAAAGATGCGATGGAACTCGCTAGTCTCGACAGCGCAGCGGCAGCGCCTGATAAATCGCGCTTTGCGGTTATCCAAAATAAGCAGCAGCCAGCGGTTGATTTTCTCAAAGTTGATAACGACCGGATTGAACATAAGCAGCGTGTTCTACCTGCTGATAGTTACACGGCCGACGGCGCTAATCACAGTTTTGCAATTGAATCGTGGAGCAAGGATAGCAAACGAGTGTTAATCAGCCATTCTTTTGATGATTCAAAAGAATATCTTATCGTTGACCTCGATGGCAAGACGCAAAACATCACCCGCGATATCGGTGTGCAAATCAGTAAATTAGCTTTCGATAAAAGCGATTCGCAGAATGTGTATGTGTTGACGGCCGACAGCGATGTTCGCCGGATTAGACTGTCGGATAAAACGTTGTCGGGTCCGCTAATTAGCGATGCTAGTGATTTTTATGTTTCTAGAAACGGTTGGATTAGCTATACCACCAAGCCGAATAATAGCGGCGAGCGGACGATTGGCTATTTGTCGAAAGGCGCATCAAAGCCGCGGGCCTTGCAAACTTTCAAGGATATGGCTGGGCGCAGTCTTAATCTAGCGATAGAAGAGTATTATTACGATAACTTTGCGCTCATTACTCACGGTAAAACGGTGGCTGTCAAGAAGGTAAAATTGCCAGCAAGCGATTCGACAGACGAACTGCAGCAAGAGTTGCTAGCGACGCTACCGTTAGCTACTGACGTTTCGTATGCGGGCTTCTCGCCCAACGAGCATCTGTATGTTTATGCGCAGGCTGGGGCTAGCTTGGTAACTTATAATTTAGAGCTGCGGTCGATTGCTAACGTCTCGATGAAGACTACCGCTACGAGTGAAATCGCTTGGCTGGATAATTCGCATATTATGCGGGTGTCTGGCGGCACTTTTGAGTTCGGCGATTATGATGGTACTAATATGCATACCATGGCGACCGATGCGGTTGGCTCAGCAGCAATGCAATCGTCGAATAACCGTTTCTTGTATTATTTCCGCAAGCATAGCTCTGGTAAAATCACCGCTTCCTATATCAAAATGTACGACTAAGTTCAATAATTGGCAGCAAGATTTTGCCCGCCGGTTACTGTTGCTTGTTGAGCGCCGGGAGAAGTTTTGCCGGGAGCGGCTAATTACCGATGCCAAATATTCGTTGCAAGAATGTCGGCGAGTTGGCTGGCATTTTCTTGGTCGAGGCAGCGGTATTGCTGTTTTGCTCGGCGGTTTTGGCTTCATTCGGATTCGGGCTGATTTGCTCGCCGAAAACTAGTAGGCGGTTTTGTGCTGTGCCTAGCGGCGTACAAGTGATTAGCGTAATGTAAGGCTTGTCGTTGCCGATTTGCAGCGACGCAACGTCGGTTGGCTTAACTACCTTAGTGCCGGTAATTTTGTAAGTATAGCGCGTGCCGTTGTAGTTGGCGTAAACCACATCGCCAGCGGCCATCTTCTCTAGCCGAGCAAAAATAAATTTATAATCGCCGCTATCAGTCCAGTCGTTAGAAGAATGGCCAGAAACGACGAAATTGCCTTTTTCGCCGGGCTTAGCGTTGGCGCCTTGGATATTGAACCAAACGATGCCTTTGTCCATGGCCTTATTGAGCGAGTTGGTGTCGGCGGCATTAGCATCCCAGACAATTGGCACGTCGACGGCAATTTTCGGGATAAGCAGCCGCGACTCGTTGGTGGCGACTTTGGTGGTATTTGGCGAGACGATAATTGATTCGGGGTCAGCGGCGCCTGGCGAGACATAAGCCTCGACGTAGGCGAACAAAACGCGATTATACTGCAAAAATAGAAAAATAATCATCACCGCGCAAGCTGCCATAATCGGCATAAAATGGCGGCTGCCGCGGACCTTCTTGGCTTTATCGTTGATTTTGCGGCGAATGGAACTGCGCAAGTCGTTGACGGCTTCCTCTTGCGATACGGTGCCGTTGTTTGGCGTCGAGTTTTGGTTTTTTTGCGCTTGCTGAGCGGCTTGCTTTTTGAGCGACTTGCGAGTAGCGTCAATCTGCGAGACATAGTAGCGCTCGTAATACTGCTGATAATATGTTTGCCAGGCGGTGTGGTATTTTTGCCAAGAAGCATCATGCGCAGCAGGCGTGGAGCTCTGGTTCATGGTGCGGGTATACGGGTTTTTGTCTGGGTCGACGGTGCCAGGGCCGGCCGTAACGCTGTTAGACTGCGCACTATCAGCGACGGTGCCAGATGGCTGCGGGTAGGCGTTTGTTTGCGGCGAGTGCGAGTTCTTTTGGGGCTCCTCGGCCTGTTTAGGCTTTTTTGCGTTAGAATTTGGCTGCTGGCCAGCTGCAGCAGTAGCGTGCGGATCGTTTTGAATAATCGAACTGATCTGTTGGCGGACAATATCAGCCGCTGCCGACCGGTGCTGGTCGGTTAGTGCGCTGTGATGAGGCGCTCCGTCTCTGGGCGGAACGGTTAGTGATGAACGATCGTCTGGCTTCATACTTTCTGTGCTAATTATAGCGTAATTAGCGGTTATTTACTAGTTAGCTCTGGTCTGTTACAATAAAAATGTACCTTTTCTGCCGCGGTGATGGAATTGGTAGACATGAGAGACTCAAAATCTCTTGAGCATTAGCTCGTGCCGGTTCAAGTCCGGCCCGCGGTACCATAAGATAGACGTATGTGGGCGTCTTTTTTTGATGCGCTTACCCCTGTTATGGTAGCGGCGTAAAGCATAAGTAACAATATTATGCAAAAGTGTTGACATAATTAAAAGTTTATGCTACAATGGCATCATAAGCGTGGAATAATGCACGCAGGGAGGAAATCAATGAAACTATCAATTAAGAATCTGGCGATTGTCGGCGCGGTTATAGCTGCTATCGCTGGTGGAATCTGGTTGGCCAAGCCATCAGAAGCATCTGTCTGTGACGGATGGATTAACGTGATTACTTGCGGTACGCCAAGTCATCAAGACCTTAAAAATGTTTACTACGGACGCAACGACATCAAAGCGCTGTATCAGTGGAACAACATAAATGATGCCATGATTGAAGGCAAAGGCATGAAGAACGGTACCGTTTATAAGGATGGCCGGATCGTTGTTGATGGCCAAGTCGTGGCAACTAATGCTAAGACCGTTCAGCGTAATACGCGCTACCCAGGCTCATCATACGGCCGCGAGACGGTTGGCGGACATTCGTTCTACAAGTTTACGACTCAGAATAGCTTTGTCTACAATCAGTTTGATGCTTTCGTCTGGTTCGATGAAAATGGCAAGTTTATCGCAGCCATTATCAAGGATTGCGGTAACCCAGTCTGGGGTGATGCAACCTGGAAACCGAAAGATATCCAAGTCTGTGATCTTACCAGCAAGAAAATCATCACCATCAAAGAGACTGAGTTCAACAGCAGCAAACATTCCAAAGATATTAACGATTGTAAAGAAATCAAGGTCTGCGACTTGACTAGCAAGCAAATCGTAACTATCAAGGAAAAAGAGTTCAACAGTAAGAAGCACTCGAAAGACATTAACGACTGTAAGGAAATCCAAGTCTGCGACCTCTCAACCGATACTATCATTACTATCAAAGAGAAAGAATTTGACAGCAAGAAGCACTCTAAGAATTTCGCTGACTGTAATAAGGTAAAGGTTTGCGAACTCGAGACTGGTAACATCATCACCATCAAAGAGACCGAGTTTGACAGCAAGAAGCATTCCAAGAATGAAGCAGACTGCGACAAGGTGAAAGTTTGCCGCATCGCTGACAAGAAAATCGTCGAAGTTACCCGCAAAGAGTCAAGCGACAGCCAGTACACCACTGACATGAGCAAGTGTGAAGAAACTCCAGTGACTCCACCGGAAACTCCAAAAACGCCAACCCCATCAAATCCAGTTGAATTGCCAAAGACTGGTACCGGCGAAGTAGTCGCCTCGGTGGTCGGCCTTGGCGGTCTAACCGCAGCAGCCAGCGCTTACATCGCTAGCCGCAAACGCCTCTAGTTAATCCCCCCAGCTAGAAACAATCCGCTCTGAAACATCAGGGCGGATTTTTTGTTGGATTATTTAGAGAGAAGACTGGCGGTGATAGCCTCAAGCGGCCGCGACGGATTCCAAATATAATAGACGCTAGCACGCGCTGCTACCGTGCCGCGCCAGATGCGCATCGGATCGTTCCATGGCATGGTTGCAACTTTCCCGCTGCTAGCAGTAACGAGTGTGTCTTGATGCAAGGTGGTAATGGTAATTGGATATGTCACGGTGAATTTATGTAAAGCTTCGACTAACTGCAGCAGCTGCATGCTGAAAGTCAAAATTTTGGGATAATAAAGCGTGCGAAAGAGTTTTTGCAGTTGCGCGAAACTCAAAATTAACACGGTGTTCGGGCGTGCTGCTAGTGTGGCGGAATCGTTGCGTACTAGATCTACGGCGTCGCGAGTGATAACTGCTGGGCCTTGATAGTCGCGCAGCAGCTGGCTGTAGACAATCGCTGTTTGGCTGTTGCGCCCGGCATCGCCTATTAGTAGCAAGCCGTCGCTCCACGCGCTAAGCGCTCGTAGTTCACTGATAGACTCTTGAGCTAAACCGCCGCTAGGATTACTAGGCGCGTAAGTGACGCCAGTCATGGTGCGCGGCAAGGTGTTTTTGAGGACATCCGGCAGCAAGGCGCGGGCTTCCCCTACTCCGCTAGCGAGCGCTGTCGAGTAAGCTTCGGCGACGCCGGCAAAGCCGAGTTTGTTGCCGCCGATAATACCGAGTTTGCCGGCGCGCGAACGCTGTTCGGGCTTATTCCACTCGATATCGGGAAAGAGCGGCTGTTCGGGTGTTTGGCGCTGCCAATATGCTAATTCCATGAATGTATTGTAGCGCGAAAAGTGCGGACATACCAGCTCAAGTGCTTGCCGCAGCCGCCGGGCTAGCGTACAATTTAGGCTATGGAAAAACACATCGCCGAGCACTATCAAACTATATCGCAGCGCCTAGCAGCAGCTAAGTCGAAAACTGATCTGGCGGAATTGGCGCACTATCACCGCACGCGCGTGCAAGAATTTCAGCACGAGCGGTTGATTCACTTGCTGGTGACATTTTTCTTTGCCGGGCTATTTTTAGCGTCCCTGGCGGCATTTTTGGCAACCGCGGCGATGGGGTTGGCGATGAACTGTTTGCTGGGATTGCTGGCGCTGATTTTGTTTGTGCTAGAATTGGCGTACATTCGGCATTATTACCAGTTAGAGAATGGCGTGCAGCGGCTGTACGAGTTAACGGTAGCGATCGAAGAAAAACGTTTTGCCAAAGACTGGGCTTAATCAAGCTGGCGAGTCAGTTGCGTTTGCTTGCCGGACGATTTTTTCGATAATATACCTATCTCTTGGCTCGAAATCGTATTCTTTTACAGTTGCAATGCCGTTTTTGATAGCGATATCTGGCAGCGTAACGCGCCCCTCTGGATAGCCGCGGACTTTATCTTGATCGATTCTAAATGCGCCTTGATTATTCTTTGCGGCTATTAGTTTAACGGCTTGAGCGAAAATATCGATGTGCGACGGCTCGAATCTGCTGAACAAGTTGTTGAATTTAACTTCGCCTAGGATTTCGTCTGATTCTTTATCAATGCCGAACCCTAATTCTCCAATCTCGAATAAGATAGGTTCGAATATGTCGATATTTTCCATCAAGTAGCGATTATTGCTGAGTATTCTGCCATCGGCATAGACTTTAGTTGTATCTCCGCCGCTTCTGGTTATATTCCAAGTATAGACAAGTTTGTCGTACGAGCCGATAGACGTGTTGCTTGGCAACGATGATTTGATTTCGTTAAGATTGGCGGCATTCATCTCAACTTTGCAGTCAAGGTAATGATAATATAGAGTACGCTGTCCGTTCGCTGTTTTGTTTTTCTCTGATTTCTCTAGTACTCTAGCTGAAATTTTGGCTTTGAAATTAGACTCTTTAAGCTTATCGAATAGCGCCGGGAGTTTTTCGGGAATTTTGTAAAACACGTTAGCTTCCGAGTCGGTGTTGATTGCGCCGTCGCCCTGCTTCTGAGTTATTGCAATGAAGTTTTGTTGCGGCCATTCTCGGATTGGAGAGATGACGTCAGCGATTCTCTTCACTGCGATGACAGTTTGATCTTTAGGGTAATCCGGCTGAAGCGTTATTTTGTAAGTACCTTTTTTGTTGCCAAAAAAGTCCTCTACGATGTCTGATAATTTGAGGTCGACTTTCTCTACGCCCGGTATTTGGCGTATTTGTTCGGCGCAATCATTCAGCTGTCCGAAAGAGCTTACTGGATTTTGCGAAAATGTTTCGGATAGCCCGTAAATGACGCCAATAGATATTAGTATTACGAATAGTATTGCGAGTGGCGAAACGATCAAAGCAATCGTCAGGAGTATTTTGTTTGGTTTCTGCGAAGAATACTGCTGATATTGCGGCTGTGGTGAAGCGTATTGAGGTTGGTTTTGCGGCGGATACTGCTGTGGGTATTGCTGATATTGCGGTTGCTGCGGATATTGCGTTTGTTGAAGTGGTTGCTGCGAGTTGTTTTCTGGAGGCATAAGACTACCTTACTATTTATATTATTTCAATACTTACTGGGCAGTGGTCGCTGCCCATTTGTTCGGTGTGGATCTGTGGTTTGATAACGCGCCCGGCGATTTCACGCGACGCCAGCCAATAGTCGATCCGCCAACCGACATTGCGCGCCCGGGCGTTGGCCCAGTGCGTCCACCAGGTGTAAGCCTCGGTCTTTTCAGGAAAAGCCGCCCGGAAGGTATCAGTAAATCCAGCGTCTAGGTAATTCTGAAAGCCTTCTCGCTCCTCGTCAGTGAAGCCGTGCTTGCCGACATTAGGCTTTGGATTTGCCAGGTCAATTTCTTGATGCGCCACGTTCATATCGCCGCAGTATAGCACTGGCTTGACTAGCTCCAATTCCTCCAGATACGCCAGTACCGCCGGATCCCACTGCTTATGGCGCAAATTCAGCCGGCTCAAATCCCCCTTTGAATTTGGCGTGTAGCACGTCACCACCCAGAAATCGTCGAACTCGGCGGTGATGATGCGCCCCTCGTCCGCCGGGTTGCCGTATTGATCGCCGGTCAGGTTGAACCGCTCAATGATAGCCGGCGGCAGCCCGTCGCGCCAGTGCAGCGGCCGGATTTTCGAGAAAATCGCCGTGCCGGAATAACCTTTTTTGGCGGCTGAATAGAAATGCTCGTGATACTCTGGCAGATCAATTTCTACCTGGTCGCGGGCGGCCTTGGTTTCTTGCAGGCATAAAATGTCCGGATCATACGTTTGCAGGAAGCGGGCAAACTCGCCCTTGTTGATGACGGCGCGGATGCCGTTGACGTTCCAGGAAAATAGCTTCATATAGTTATTATAACGTAAAATTATCGCTGTGCTAGCGGCGAGATATTTTGTCTCATTGCTAGCACCGCTCACTCATTTTGTGAAGTGTTAACTCTGGAAAGATGCAGCCAGTCGGCGGATGTGCTAATATTTATAAGTATGAAGGTCCTGATAGTAAGCGAAGTATATCGGCCTGGTGTCGGCGGTGTACAGACAGCACTGGATACACTGATTACTGGCTTGAAGGCAGCTGGCGACGAGGTGACGGTGCTGACTGGTTCGCCGGACGGTTTATTTAGCCATTTCACAGAAGTAGATGAGATAAACGGCGCGAAAGTATTACGGTTGCCAGCGGTAAAATGGATTGCTAATCGCGACAACAACCGGGTGGCATTCTTGCCGAAAAGGTTCGTGCGGCGGTACTTTCGACAGAACCAGCCCGACATTATTCATCTGATGACGCCGATTTCGTGGCTGCACCAGGCGGTCATTCGCCAGGCTAGGCGGCGGCAGATTCCGATCGTCACGACTAATCACACCATGGCGCTGAATCTCGTGATGAATGCCAAAAACAAAACTATTGCCCGCTGGTTTGTCCGAGTGGTCGAAGGTAAAATGTGCAAGCTAGTCAATCAAACCGCCTATATGACGGCGCCGACGCGCGCGGCATTAGCGACTACGCCAGCGATTCATATACCAACGAAAGCAGTTTCTAACGGTGTCAATGCGGCATTCTATGCACCGGGTAAAGCTGACGAGAAGCTCTTGCAGCATTTTGCGATTGATGCGTTGCGGCCAGTGGTAGTCTATGTTGGGCGGCTTGACGGCGAGAAGCGGATTGATTTGCTGATTGCCGCGATGGAGCGCTTGAAAACCGATGCGCAGTTGGTGATTATTGGTAAAGGTTTGATAGAAAAGCAGCTGCGAAGTCAAGCAGCCAGCCTGGGTGATCGCTGTATTTTTACCGGTTTTGTTAGCGACGAGGAAAAGCGCGCTTTATTGCGGCGATCAGATATACTCGCTATGGCTAGTCCTGCCGAGCTGCAATGCATTGCGGCGCTAGAAGCGCTGGCTTGCGGTACGCCAGTGGTGGTGTCTGATCAGGTTGCTCTGCCCGAGCTATTGGACGGCGGCAAGAATGGGGCCAGCTTCCATTATCCAGACGTCAACGATCTAGCGCATAAAATCGATGAATTGCTGAATGATGAGTCGCGCCGGCGCCAGATGAGCCGGGACGCTCGCCAGTGGATTATTGACAACCATACTTATGAACGCACCGTTGATCAGTACCGCGAACTGTATGCTCGTCTTTTAACTAGCAAGTATTAATTTGTCGAGTTTTTCAGAATGATAACTCTATAAATAAATGCAAGAGATTATTTACACCGCGAATATTTGGTTATAGCTTGTTGGTAGAGTTTTACGAAAGCAGTAGCAGTGGCTTCGGGAGAGAGCTCTTTGAATACGCTTTTGGTGCCAGCAGACAGTTTCTTGCGGTAAGTGGAACTGGCTAATTTTTTCATACCTTGCGCCAAACTCTCTTCATCTGGTTGTACCAATAAGCTATTTGTGCCGTTATGGAGCCCAACGTCCAATCGATCGTCGCAATATAGAACCGGCAATCCCATCACTAACGATTCAGGAATAACGATTGGCTGGTTATCAAAACGGTAAGATGCTAGTACGAAAACATCGGAATCTCGAAGCAATTGAACAATTTGTTTGCGATCGCCAACATGCCCGGCAAAAGTAATATTGGGCGTATCAGCAGCCAGGCGAATGAGATTCTTGCGTTCTGCACCATCGCCAACAACCAGCAGTTCGCTATTCGGTATGGCAGCACGCTGGAAGGCTTTGATGACGCAATCTAGGTGTTTTTCTTTGACTAGGCGGCTAATGCTGATGAAGCGCACGGTCTTGTTTCTGCGCTGTCGCTGCGCGACACGAGCATACTCCTCAAAGATACGGTTATAGCCAGTAGGTATAATGGCGCTGAGCGATACTTCCCCACTAGCGGCCGCGTGAATGTAATTGGTCATATAGTGCGACGGTGTGGTTGACGCATCGACAACATTAGCAATAATAGCCTGAGTACGCCAGTCAAAGCGACCAATACGGCTTTCGTCGGCTAGCAGCGCAGTAGATTTAGATTTGGCGTGTTTTTGCGGTCGCCGCTTATGGATTGCTGCTACATTTAGTGCGTATAATCTAAAGCCAATGCTAGCGAAAAATGTCGGTATCGTTACTGTGTGCGATCCGGCGATATTGGTATGAAAAGTGTGAATGTGCGGGATATGTTGCTGGCGAGCGATTTTGGCGGCTAGCAGTAAGGCTCCAGTGTCTGTTTGGCTGTGAACAAGATTGAAGTGATGCTGCTGGCTGATAACTTTTGCTGTGTGATTGGTTGCGTATAGTATCCGCGTATGTATTGGCAAGCCTGGCAAGCGGAAAGAATTGACGGGAATAGTTTTTGCTTGTCTTGGTACCTCTAGGTTGTCGTACGGTGCTAGAAGTGTAACCTTATGACTCAGACGTGTTAATTCCTCGATTTGTGTTTGGACAGACCGACTGACGCCGCTTGATGACGGAAACTTGTCGTCAATAATTAGCGCTATAGAAAGAGACTTCATGTATGTATTATAGCAAGAGACTATAAAGTAGTATAATTATTACTATGCCTGAAATTCCAACACTACGGCAAATCTACGAAAAGCTCGGCTGCCAAGAAAAGACGGCCGACGGAGTTTGCTGGTTTGAGTGTAACACTAGCGCTGATAAAGTGGTAATACTTTTTCACGGCGTGACTGGCGGCAAGATCGATATGGTGCCGCTAGCCGAGCGGTACGTTAATTTTGGCTATGCGGTGTACGCGATAGATTTACCAGGGCATGGCGGGTCGGTGCAACCGCCGCTGAACACTTACGATGATTTAGCTGATTGGCTTGCGGAAGACTTGGTGCGGCTCGGACGGACGCCGGATTTGATTGTCAGCAACTCGTATTCTTCATCGATAGTTTATCATGCGCTGCGTACCGAAAAAATCCCGAAAAATACCAAAGTCATTATGGCTTGCCCGACGCCAGATCAATCGCGGTTAGCTGATACCTTGCAGGTGCTTTCTAGCTATTTGCCCGAAAAGATTACCTGGGAAGCTTACAACTGTATGCTTGGACAGAAGATTCGGATGGCATGCGTTCTGAAGACCAAGCGCCAGCATGCCTGGCAATGGCTTGGCGAGTCTGAAAAATACAAAAAGTCCACTACGACGCTTAAAAAATCTAATGCATTGACGACGCTGCTATATCAGAAAAATCCTTATATTGAGGGCGTACCTAGCGATTATGATGTAACTATTATAATTGGCGGCGAAGACAATATTATTACTCCAAAAACGCAGGGTATTATGAAGGATTTGCTGCCGACAGCGAAGTTTATAATTGATCCGGCTGCCGGCCATATCTTGCAGTTTGAAGCGGTAGACTCATATCCTGACGTTTAGCGTAGTTAGCGCGCCATGGTATAATAGGAATTAGTTATGAGAATCGCTTTTTTTATTGACGATTACCTGCCCTCAGTCCATGGCGTGGCAACATCGACTTTGAATTATAAGCAGGCTTTGGAATCGCTTGGACATGAGGTTTTCGTGGTAGCGCCAAAATGCGAAGGCTATGAAGACCACGACGATCACGTCATCCGCTTGCCGTCAGCCAAGAATTATGTTTTTGATAAGCGTGAAATGGCGGTTATTTACCCTGGCCTAGCCAGGAAACTCGATGAATACCAGTTTGATATCGTGCATAGCCAAATGCAATTTTATATGGGCGTACTGGCGCATAGCGTGGCTAAGCGGCAGAATATACCGCATGTGACGACCATTCACACGCTTTATGTTGAATTAGTTAATGATTATCCGTTTATGGTGACTTCCGGCTTGATTGCGGCGACAGCGGCGTTTCCGGTAGTGCTACGAACAAGGCCGATTTTGCCGAAAGCCTCGCGCGAGCAGCTACGCTCAATGAGCAAAAGTACTATCAAAGATATCATGTCGCGCCAGGGCTGGCGGCTGATGGCGGCATTTGCCAATAAGTGCGATGCTTGTATTGCGCCGTCGAAACACCTCGAGCGGATGCTGATCGAAGATGGCGGCTTGACGGTGCCATGCTACGTTTTCCCGAACGGTATCGACACCAAACGCTATAAAAAAGCGTCGGCGGCTGATTCGCCAATTGAAAAGCGTCCGGGTGAAAAGTTCATCATTTCGGTGGCGCGGCTAAGCCCAGAGAAGCGCCAGCGCACCCTCATCGAGGCAATACCGCATATTCGTAACAAAAAAGTCAAACTAGTCTTGGTCGGTGGCGGTCCGTACGAGGAGGAATTGCGGCAGCGTGTTGAGGAGTTAAATGTCGGTGATCGAGTAATTTTCGCTGGTATGCGTTCGGGCGACGAGGTGGCGGCGATGCTCAAGCAAGCTGATGTGTTCTCGCTGGCGTCGTATCATTTTGACAACCAGCCAATGACTTTCCTAGAGGCGGCGGCTAGCGGCTTACCGATTGTTTACTGCGACGAACGGATGACCGAGGCTTTGACTGAGCGCAACGCTGTCTTGACTGATGGCATTGAAGGCGAAGATTTCGCAAAAGTATTTAATGATCTGTTCGCGCACCCAGAGAAAATCGAGGAATTGTCGCGCGGCGCGTTGAGCGTTGCCAAGAAGTTTGATTCGACGGCGATGGCTAAAAAGATGGTTGAATTATACAAAAGTTTGGTTTCGTCACATCAAGTACTTGAAGAAGAATAGTGGCGGTTCAGGGCGCGAGACTCGGTGTATTCGGCGCAGCTAAAATTTGCGCAAAATGCGGCTATGCTCGCGTTCTAGATCGCGCTGTTTGATGGTTTGGCGTTTGTCGTAGCGTTTCTTGCCCTTGCCTAGAGCAATGACTAATTTGATGTAGCGTCCGCTAGTAATCAGTTTGGTTGGAACGATAGTGAAGCCCTCTTTTTTGCGAGCAGCTAATTGGTCGATTTGGCGGCGGCTGGCTAGCAATTTGCGTGTACTGGTGTCGACAGTTCGCGCATTTGGTTGGCCGCGCTCGTTTTGCCGCAGCGAAAAACTGGCGTTGTTAAGCCACAGCTCGCCGCCGCGAATAGTGACGTAAGCGCCTTTGAGCTGGACGTGACCTTCTCTGGCTGCTCGCACTTCGAGTCCGGTTAAACTTAGGCCTGCTACGATTTCATCGCCAAGCTCATAATCAAACCGTGCTCGACGGTTAACGATCGTCTGCATAGCTAGCTTTTTTGTCTTAGCGCTAGATTTCTTAGACATATGTTAATTATAACAGGTTTAAGGCTTATATTATACAACATTTATGATTAAAATACAATAGTGCCCGGGGTTGCTCTCTGCTACAATAGAGTGAATGATAGCTGACATTCATATTACCGAGAAGAGTTTTGGTAACAAACGGCTGATGAGCGACGTTAAATTCAGCGTCAATGACGGCGAGAAAGTTGGGCTGGTTGGTCGCAATGGCGTTGGCAAATCGACGCTATTCGGCATGTTGGCGGGGACGGATAGCGACTACAGAGGATCGGTTGTTTTTCGGCGCGGCAGCACGATTGTAGCGACGGCGCAGGAACATCATAGCTTGGGCGATATTACAGTGTTGGAATATATCCTGCGCGGGCTGCCGGAATATGCGCGGCTGCGGCACATTTTGACGACTTATCCAGCGGCGATGGGTAGCGATATGCGCAAGATCGAGGAGTACGGCCAGGCGTTGGAACGCTTTGGACAGAAGGATTTTTATCGCGTTGAAGAACTGGTGGCTGAGGAGCTGAAAAATTTCCAGATGGAAGGTTTTGGCGAGCGCCAATTGGCGGCTTTGAGCGGCGGGCAGAAACGCTTGGTCGAAGTTGTGAAAATCATGCATGCGCAAGCGGATCTAGCATTGATTGATGAGCCGACTAATCATATGGATTATATTGCTAAGAAGCAGTTTATTGATTGGATGAAAAGTGGCCGCCAAGCGATGTTGATTATCACCCATGACCGCGATGTGCTGGCAGAGGTCGATCGAATTGTCGAACTGCGCGACGGCGCGTCAGCGAGTTATCGCGGTAATTATGATGATTATTTGCGCCAAAATGCCTCAGCGACAGGCAATGCCATGCAGGATTATGAGCAAACCGAACGGCGGATTGCTAATTTGCGCGACAAAGTTCTGCAATTTCGCCGCCTGAAAGAAAAAGCCCGCGATCCTGGCACGATTGCGCAATTCAAGCGGCGCGAGAACCAAGCGGCGGCCGAGCTAGAGAAACTGGAGAAAATCGACAAGCCGACTTTTTGGATTGACAGAGAGAGTGTGGCGCAATTGGATTATAAAGTAGCTGATCGCTATCAAAAATTCAAAGCTCGCAATATTCGTTTGAATATGCGAGACGGCGCTATGCGTTCGCAGCGCAAGCTTGTCGAAGCTCGCGATTTGGCGCTAGGTTTCGATGAGCGGATTTTGTTCGAAGGTGTTAATATCGATTTGCGCGAAGGTGAAGCTATTGAACTGCGCGGCCGCAATGGCGCTGGCAAGACGACGTTGATTCGAGCGTTGATGGCAAACGCGTCTTCTAGCGCCGCTTCCTCTGGCCGGCTTCGTAAAACGGCTCAAGTCCCGCCCCAGCTAGCTCAGGCTTTGATTAAGAATACTGCTCAATCTGCCCCAATCGTTTACGCGGGCTCTTTATATCTCGATCCGCACATTCGCGTTGGTATTTACGAGCAAGAGATAGCGGCGACTTATCTGAACTTACCGCTGGCGCGAGCGATTGAGCAGATGTATCTCGATCGCGGGCTGAAAATTAATGATACCAAAATCCGCCAGCTGATGGGCGATTACCTTTTTGTTGAGAGCGACGGCGCGGTGCCCTTGGCTAGCTTGAGCGGCGGGCAAAAAGCTCGGTTTCAGCTCATTAGCATGCTAGCAAATGAGCCGCAATTGCTCATTCTAGACGAGCCGACCAACCACCTGGATTTGCCTTCAATTGAGGAACTGGAAGCGGCGCTCGAGCGCTACGCTGGCGCAATTTTGTATGTTAGCCACGACGATTATTTTCGGCGCAAAATTGGCGGTTCGGTTGTTCAGATTGGCAGTTAGCGGATTGCTTTTTCTGAACGCGCTCTTGTTTTGGTACGGCACGTATCAGGGCTAGAATGTATTTACGTAAAATTAATTTGAATAATCGCCGCCCGTAACGTTGAAGTATTCTTCGAGAGTTTTAATCTCGCGCTTTTTCATGTCTTGAGCGGTTTCACGGCCGACGTAACGCCAGTGCCAAGCTTCGACGACATAGCCGGTGATATTTTTGGCGTTGTCAGGATAGCGCTGGATGAAGCCGTACTCGGCGGCGTGCTCTGCCAGCCACTTGTATGTTGGCGTAGTGGCGAAGCACTGCAGGACGCAATTGTCAGCCTTGAGGTCGACAGCTAAGCCAGTTTGATGTTCGCTGCAACCTGGCCGGGCGCTAGCGGAGTCGGCTTCTTTTTGGTTGCTGTGTTTGACCCAATAATTATAAGTTTCGACTTGGTCGTTGTAAGATCGGTAGCCGCTAGTCGAGGCTAACGGCATTTTTGCTTGCGCAGCAGCGGCTTTCATGGCGTTGTATTGGGCAGCGGCCTCTTTGCGCAAGGATATTCCCTTTTCGATAGGCGCCAAATCATTCGGCTGCCAAGTTTTTGGCTCGAAGCAGTGCTTTTTGTTAATAACAATGATCGTGCTGTTGTAGTCTTTTAAGACTTTCTTGCGGAGGGCGGCTTTTTCGGCCCAAGCTTTTTGCTGGGCGGCAGCGAGCTTGTCGGCGGTTTCCTGCTCTTTGGCCCTGATGTCTTTAGCGGTTTTGTAATAATCTAGCCCAGTGAAGGTAGCTAGACCTAATATCGCTGAAAAAGCTAGCGTAATCACAAGCACGCTAAACTTATGCTTATTCAAAAATTCACCCTTCATAATTTATAATTCTATTCTACCACAACTAAGCGCCAGCGGTATAGAAATCTTTGTGAGTTGATTGGTTAAAGCCGTGATGATGGTCGAGTAGTATCAATGATGCTGCGTCTATGATTTCCTATAGCAACACCGCCGCCAGCAAAAGCTAAAGCGACGAGCGTATATACGACTTTGATGATAAACGTGGCGCTATAGTAGTTGCCACAGTAGTTGCGTAGCGTAAAATACCATCCTAATCCAGCAAGGATGAGAATCGCTCCTGTTGTACGCCATGAACGGTATTTCATACCAAATGAAACCAAGTAAGACCCCAGCCCAAAAAGTACAAGAAACAAAATGGTATTTATTGCGCAGACAGGCAGGTCAAGATACATATCGGACGATTTAAGACCGATTTGGATATATATGGGAAACTCTTGGACGACCGCCGGGTCTTGCTTAACCGGAGTCAGCAGCCAGCCTAGGAAACCAGATTGATGAATAACATTCCAGTCTGGCGAGTGAGCAAAGAAACGAAAAGAATTATACATCTCGTCTCCAACTATAGCATTGCTAAGTGATGCAAAGCAATTATGAGGTAAACAAAAACCCGCGCCACGGGTTCACCATGACGCGGGTTTAAATACGGGCTCAATGGTCGGGGTGACTGGATTTGAACCAGCGACCTCACCGTCCCGAACGGTGCGCGCTACCAAGCTGCGCCACACCCCGACACTTAGCCTATTATATCCTAGGCGCCGGAGTGTGTAAACTATTTAGTTAGTCAACAACTTCTACACCCATACTGCGAGCGGTACCAGCAACTACCTTGACGGCGCCATCTAAGTCAATAGCGTTGAGTTGATCCATCTTGGTTTTGGCGATTTCTTCTAGCTGGGCGCGAGTGATTTTGCCGACTTTATCGACGTGCGGCTTGCCGCTACCCTTTTGGATGCCGATAGCACTGCGGATCATATCGTCGACCGGCTGGCCCAAGCAGTTCCAGGTGAAAGTGCGGTCTTCGTAGACTTGAATGTGCACGATGACATCTTTGCCCATCATGCCTTTGGTGGCTTCGTTGAATGGATTGATAAAGTCCATCATATTCAAGCCCCACTGGCCGAGCGTCGAGCCAACTGGAGGTCCGGCAGTCGCGCGGCCAGCTGGAATACGTAACTTCAAGTTACCAATAATTTTCTTTGCCATAATTTTCCTTTACTAAATATATTGAGAAGCTGATATTTAGTGCGTAACTGCTATAGTATAGCGTGTTTTACGAGATTACGCAAGCTAAAGCTCTGCGAGTTGTACGGTTTTGCAGGGCGGCAACTCTCTTGCTGTGATAAGAATTTTGCTTGGCGGCCTAGACTTTTTTTACCTGCAAAGCGTCAAGCTCAACTGGCGTGTCGCGGCCGAACATGCTGACCATGACTTTAAGAGTGCCTTTGGCAGCGTCAATTTCGCTAACAGCGCCGTCGAAACCTTTGAAGGGCCCGTCGATGATATTAACTACTTCTCCTTCTGTGAAGTCAATTTGGTGTTTTGGATCCTCGACGTTCATGCGCTTTTTAATTTTGGTAATTTCTGCTTCGGAAACTGGAGTTGGCGATGTGCCGCTGCCGACAAAGCCGGTAACGCCTGGCGTGTTACGGACGATATACCAAGTTTCGTCGGTTAATTTCATCTCGACTAAGACGTAACCCTGAAAGATGATGGCGTTGATGATTTTGCGCTTGCCATTCTTGATTTGGACTTGCTTTTCTTTCGGCACGATGGCGTCAAAAATTTTATCAGCCATGTCGATAGTTTGAGCGCGCTGGCGGATGCTTTCAGCGACTTTTTCCTCGTAGCCGCTGTAAGTATGGATAGCATACCATTGCCGCGAGCTGTCATAACGATTTGATTTTGCCATAAAATCCTTTCTACTTTGTTCCCATGATTAGTTTGAATAGCCAAGCGAAGCCGTAATCTAGCAAGATAATAACCAGAAATAGCGCTGCGGTGAAAACGATCAGCGCGCCGACCATACCCCAGGTCGAACGGCGGTCTGGCCAGCGGACTTGTTTGATTTCCTGCCAGGCGCCGCGGAAATAGCCAGTGATAGCGCTGAGCGGATTGCGGCGGCTTTTTGAGTTTTTTGGTTTGCTGGCGGCAGTTTTAGTTTTGGCGCTAGTCTTAGCAGTTTTGGCGCTAGATTTCTCGGTTTGCGCGCGGCCAGCTAATTCTTTGGCGGTCGCTAGGATACTCGGCTTCTTTGGCTTTGCAGCTTTGTCGCCAGCAGTAATGCGAGTGATGCGGTTTTGTGATTTTTGCTTTGATTTACCTTTTGCGGATTTTGCCACGATAGTGTTTCCTCCCAAATTAAATAGCCTGGTATGTCCCAGACTGTCAAGCTAATTATACGACTGCCGAGCGAAAATAGCAAGCGATTTCGCGTATTTCCTGAAGCGCTAAGACTTAATTTTTTTCACAGCGGGCAATGAAAAGCTGAAAGTCGAGCCGTGATTGAGACGGCTTTTGAGTTTGATCTCGGTTTTGAGCTTGAGGGCCAGTTTGGCGACAACGTAAAGTCCTAGGCCGGTGCCGCTAGTTTCGCGGGTGCGATAGTCTTCGCTGCGCCAGAATTTTTGGTATAAGTGTGCTTGGTCGCTGCGGCTGATGCCGATGCCAGTGTCTTTGACGGCAAAATTGATGGTGTCGTTTTCGCCTGGCTTGACGATGATGGTGACGCCGCCCTTTTCGGTGTAGCGGATGGCGTTGGTGATGAAGTTTTGCAGGATTTCTTTGAGGTAGAGGCGGCTTTGGCTAACCTGGCCGACTTGTGGTGCAATATCTATATCAAAGGTTAGCGATTTGTCAGCGGCTTGCGGTGCGTATTCGGCGTATAGTTCATCAATTAGCGCTTGGACGTCGATGTTTTCCGGCTCGTCGGCGACACCGCGTTCAGCACGGCTCAAGGTTGAAAGATCGTTGACCATTCGCGCCAAAAATATAATTTGCTCGTGAGCAGTGCTGATGCCATTGATTAATCTTTCTTTTGGAATGTCGGGACGCTTGATCATCAGCGAGACATTGCTCAGCGATCCTTCGGCGATAGTTATCGGAGTGCGCAGCTCGTGGCTGACGACCGAAATAAATTCGTCGCGCTCGTCGTCGAGAGATTTCTGCTTGGTGATATCGCGCAAGATGATTACATAGCCATCGTCGCTGACACTGTTGGTACTACGAATTGGCGAGTATGTTGCGCCGAGGCGAATGCTTTCGTTGGATATTCTGGCAGTTAGATCGTCGCGGTATTGCGTAGTTTTGGCGGAATGCAGCTTGTCAGCGAACTTGAATGGCTGTTTATTCTTATCAATGATCGAAATAAAATCGTCAATACATTTGCCAGCGAGATCAGTATTAGTATCAAATAGGTTTAGCGCCGAGGCGTTGTATAGCGAAATGATACCGTTTCTATCGGTGCTAATAATAGCGTCAGAGAGGTTGTTGACGATAGTAACGATGCGATCGCGCTGTAGACGCTCGGCGGTTTGGCTGCGCAAGAGTTCGGCTTGATCAATCGCCTGGGCTGAAATGACCATCTTGACCATGTAACTGATGATGAGCGTACCCAGAAAATGGATGACGATAGACACAACTTGTTTGTCGTCGCTAGCATGAATAATGACACTGCCCGAGGCAGCCGCAAACAATGTTGCAATACTAATATTAATGCCTGACTGGCCCAGGTAAACAGAGCTGGCTAGCAATAGCGCCGACCATGTATAAATTAGCGGCATATCGAAACCAGAAACCGTTAATACGTAAGTTAACGCTAAAATATGATAACCGATGAGTCCGGCAATATGGCCAATAGGTTGCCGCGGCGCTGCGAAAAATTGCCAAAAGCCGATAATGACCCAACAGACGTTAACCGCGTAAAAAGCGTACATGTTCACTGCTGTCGGCTTGCCGAGCGGCGAGAATTGCATGAAGACGCTGTACGCCACTAATAGCAGCGGAATCAAAAGCGCTATCCAGCGAATAATCTTCATGCGATGCGTTGACGGATCGATGTTTATATAATCTTTGACTTGGCCACCCATAGCTATTATTAGTATAACCGCAAAGGCGATTTATGAAAAGACTCAGACGATTGGAGTTTGGTGCTTGAGCTGCTGCCGGTGGAGGCGGTAGCGCGGATCGTAGCGTTCAACTTCGCGCCAAAAGGCTGCGGAGTGATTCATATGGCGAGTGTGGCAGAGCTCGTGAATCAATACATACCGAATCAATTCATCGGGTAGTTTCATCAAAGCAATGTTGAGGCTAATAGTTCCGTTGGAGCTGCAGCTGCCCCATCGGCTGCCAGCGTGGCTGAAGCGAACGCGCTGGTAAGCGAAACCATGAGTGCCAGCTAATTTTTCTAGTAGCGGCGGTAGGTATTTTTTGGCATCGCGGCGCAGAACTTTGATTGCTTCGTCGCGGATTTGCTGTTGAACATCTTGATCTTCGAGTGAAAATTCGGGCGGCAGCTTGACTAGAAGCTTGCCGCGCATGGTACGAATTTCCGGCTGTTTGATCATCTGTGTCGGCACAATAGCTAATTGATGGGTTTTGCCGATGAGCTGCCCGTCGCGATACGGCTGGGCGATGGAAGAATCTTTGGCTATTTTGCGCAAGTCTTCGCGCGACCGTTCAATAAACGAGCGAATAAACGCTAGCGGTACTAGCCGGCCGCTAGTAACAACGAAACGCCCATCGGTGCCGAGCTTGATGCGGGTGTAGCGAGTAGCGCGGCGCATGATAACAATCTCGCCGAACTCCGGATCGTCGATAGTTTGGGGTTTAGTAGGCATATTATTATTGGATACTGATGCCGCGGCGGCGAACTTCTGGTCGCTGTCTGGCTAAGCTAGTCATTGGCCGGCTAGGACGATTGCTATCGCCGAGACGAGCTAATACGGTGCGCGCTTGGGTTTTGTATGTGTGTTTGCCGCTAATAACGACTGGTTTCTCGATGGCGTTTGGTTCGGTGAAACTCTTGACGGCGGCATCAAAGTTTATAGTATCTAGCGAGTGGCCTTTTTGAATACGGCGCCGGCAAGTTGCTTCATCGGTCTGCACCCAAATAATAAGCGGCTTATAACCATGTCCCTTGGCCCAGCGTGCAAACTCGGCGCGGCGGACGCGGCTTAAGTTGCTGTCTTCATAAATAAAAGTTTGCTTGGTGCGTGCTATCTCAGCCAAAAATCGCTGGCAAACCTCCTCGCTGGCATTGCTATCTAGGCTGTGCTCGCTAATAAATTGCGAATCAACAAACGGCGCATTAAACATCTCAGAAAATTGCTGCGCGAAAAATGTTTTGCCGCTGCCCGGCAAGCCAACCATCATGATAGCGTGCGGATGAGAGATAGAACTAGGATTCATAAAATTATTATAGGTAATGGAACTTAAAACTGCAATTATGCACTTATGTGGTTTGTGGCAGGGGCATGAGGAATCGAACCTCAATCTACGGTTTTGGAGACCGTTATACTAGCCGTTGTACTATGCCCCTTTACGCTTTCCTATTATAGCATAGCGAAATGCTTTTTAGATATCATCAATGGCGATATCTTTAGGTTGATCTTTTTTGACGCGGACGGCGCGTTTGAAGCGGCGATTAGCGGTTTCGTCGGCGGCGTGCGGGATTGGCGGTAACGACAGCAAACGCTCGGACTTTTCTTTGTCGTCGTCGAGGCTAGCAACAGCTTCGACGAAAAATTTATCAATTAGCCATTCGCGCCCTGGCGGAGTTTGCCCGGTGACAGTAATACGCCAGCGCTCGTCGCCCCATTTATCGATATTGGTAATTCGCAATGGGTGCGCTAGCATCATCGTGCCCTTTGGAATGGCGGCGATAATTCGGCGGATAGCAGCGACGCCTGCTCGCTTGTCGCGAACGAAAATATCAACAGCGATCGTGCGTACACCATGCGGCGTGACGCGGGCGCCAGTGATGTTTTGGTTGTGAACGGTGATGACTTCGCCATTGAGAGCGCGGATACGCGTCGAGGTCAGCGTGAAGCGCTCGACAACGCCGCTCAAATCCGTGAATGGATCGAGCTTAACGAAATCGCCTATCTTGTACCAGTTTTCTGAAATCATAATCGCGCTAGCGGTCAGGTCGCGCAACACGATACCGATAGTTTGTCCAGCCACCAAAGCAAACATAGCACCAGCACCAATAGCGGCTAGCCCGCCGGAGGTGCTAGAGTTAGCGGCGGTTGGACTGAGGATTCGCCAAGCGATATAACCAACCGATACTACCACTAGTGTGCGAATGATGGCAATAGACACGCTCAGGTATGTTTCGGTTTGCCGCAACCGAGTGACGCGCGCTTCGTCTGATTCATTGTCGCTGCGGCGGCCGATACGTTGTGCTATGAAAATCAAGCCGCGCGCTAGGAACTTACTTAACCAATAAGCAGCAATCATTGACAAAACAAGTACTAGCAGCGAGCGAAAAGCATTCGGCGATACTAGCAGGCTCTTTAGATCGTTAATTACCGAAGTTGATATTGTGCTATCCATGCTTACTATCATGCACCGTTTGCTGCAAAAAATCTATATGTTTTCACGATAATTTTTCACAAAATTTCACAAAATGCTTATTTTTGTTGCAATCATAAGCAAAAAAGCGCTATACTGTTAAATGAACAACATAAGGGAATGGTTAGGCTACGGCATGACCGAGCATGACCGAGTAGAATTTTTATGAAGATATTAATGTTAGGGTGGGAACTCCCGCCGCACAACAGCGGAGGTCTCGGTGTCGCGTGTTATCACTTGTCTAAGGCGCTTGCTCAGCGGGGCGCGTCAATTGATTTCGTGCTCCCCTACACTGCAAAGTACGATGATATTGATTTCTTGAATATTTACTCTGCGACCGAGCTGCCGCCATTTCATGGCGATAAGGCGTTGAATTCTTATGGCGGCGGCGCAGTGACAGCACGTAATCTCGATGACGTCCCGGCTGGCGATTTGACGACCATGCGGGGCGTGCAAAAGCAATATGTCGGCTATGTCGAGCAGCTAGTCGATCGGATTGATAAGCCGGATGCTATCCATGTTCATGATTGGCTAACGATGGAAGCTGGCATGCGTGCCAAACAGTTAACCGACGCGCCGCTAATCGTTCATGTTCACGCTACGGAATTTGACCGCGCTGGTGCTAGCGAATTTGGCAATCCTGTCATTCACGAGATTGAATATAACGGTCTAATGATGGCTGACCGAATCATTGCTGTTAGTAATATTACTAAGGGAATTATCGTTCATAAATATCATATTCCGGCTGACAAAATTGAGGTCGTACACAACGCAATCGATGCTAGCTCGCTGATTAACTACGACTATGACCGGCGGACTTACAAGTATTTAGAATTGCTTAAGGATGAAGGCTATACGGTGGTGTCGACAGTGACGCGCTTTACGGCGCAGAAGGGCCTGGTGCAGCTGATGCGCGGTTTTGCCAAGGCTTGCCAGCAGCACGACCGCTTTGCCTTTTTGCTAGCTGGCGACGGCGAGCAGCGCGACGAGCTGATTCGGATTGCTGCTGACCATGGGGTTGCCGATAAGGTGTATTTCACGGGTTTTGTCCGCGGCAAGCAGTGGCGCGACGCTTATCGCGTGTCGGATGTCTTCGTGATGAGTTCGGTTAGCGAGCCGTTTGGCTTGGCTGCGCTCGAGGCGGCACATTATGATACAGCGCTAATCGTGACTAATCAGTCTGGTGTTGGCGAAGTTCTCGATACAGTTTTTCGTTATGATTTTTGGGATACGCATAAGTTGGCTGATCAGCTAGTGGCCTTGGCTAAGTCGCCGCAACTGCTAAACGATATGAAGCGCGGCATCAAATCGGAATATGCTCGTATCAGTTGGGACGACGTCGCTAGCAAGTGCTTATCAATTTATAGCCGCACTCAGAAAGGAGCCAAATGATGAGCAAAAAACGCGGAGTGGTTTTGTATCTGCACATGCATCAGCCGTGGCGGGTTCGCGAATATTCGGTGTTCGATATTGCACTCAAGCATGATTATTTTGACAATTTCGCTGATAAGTATCGCAGTAATCGCTTTATTTTTGAGAAGGTTGCTGATAAGTCGTACCGACCGATGCTGGCATTGCTGCGCAAATTACTGGCTGCGTATCCAGATTTTTGCGTGTCGCTATCGGTGACTGGCACATTGCTAGACCAGGCCGAGCGCTGGGCGCCAGACGTGATCGATTTGCTGCGCGATATTATCGCAACTGGCCGCGTCGAGATCGTCGGCGAAACTTATTACCATAGCTTGGCGTTTTTCTATAGCCGCGATGAATTTCAGCGGCAAGTTGATATTCATCACCAGAAGATTCGCGACTTGTTTGGCGTCGAAATCACCGCTTTCCGCAACACCGAGCTGAGTTACAATAATGAGCTAGCCGAATGGGCCGACCAGCAAGGCTACAAAGGTATTATCGCTGAGGGCTGGGATAAGGTTCTCGGTTGGCGCAACGCTAATTACATGTACCGGCCAGTTGGCACGAAAAATGTCAAACTATTGTTGAAAAATTACCGTTTGAGCGATGATATCGCTTTTCGCTTTAGCAATCGCGACTGGGAATCGTATCCGCTGACTTCCCCGACCTATGTCGATTGGGTTGACGCAAGTATGGGCCACGACGGCGAAATAATTAACTTGTTTATGGATTTCGAGACTTTTGGTGAAAATATTTGGGCGGACACAGGTATTTTCGAGTTCTTCGCTGATTTTGTTGAGCGTTGGCTGGGGCGTTACAACCATACTTTTTACACGATTAGCGGTGCCTGCCAAGCGCTAGAAGCGCACGACGAGATTGACTGTCCGCAGACGACTACTTGGGCTGATACCGAGCGCGATTTGTCAGCGTGGCTGGGTAATGGTATGCAGCACGAAGCAATGCGCGACCTATACGCCATGGAAAAGGATGTGCTTGGTTCGGGCGATCTTGGCTTGATAGCTGACTGGCGGCAGTTGACGACCAGCGACCATCCGTACTACATGTGTACTAAGTACTTTAATGACGGCGACGTGCATGCGTATTTTAGTCCGTATGATTCGCCGTACGACGCGTTCTTGTATTTCATGAATGCGCTGCGCGATGTGCGCTACCGATTGCATGAACATAATATTGCGGGGTATTGATGGCACGACCGATAATTCTTAGTAATAACGAACTGCAAGTTGGGCTGAGTCGTCATGGCGAGGTTAGCGATGTTTATTTCCCTTACGTTGGTTTAGAAAACCATACGATTGGCGGCAATACTCGGCATCGTGTCGGTGTTTGGGCGGATGGCCGTGTATCGTGGCTGAGCGACGATGGCTGGTCATGCAAATTTAGTTATCACCACGAGGCGCTGATCGGCCATATCGTGGCTGTGAATGAACAAATTGGCATTATGTTAGAGTTCGACGACGCGGTCGATACAGATTTTAACGTGCTTCTGCGGACGATTCATGTGGTTAATTTGCGGCCTGAAACGCGCGACGTTCGGTTATTTATGCATCAAGCTTTCATTATCGGTGATTCTGGTAGCAGCACTGATACCGTTCAAGTGTTGCCAGACGATAACGCTGTCATTCACTACCGTGGACGCCGAGTTTTTGCGGCGTCGGGCCAAATTGACGGCGGCAGGTTCTTTGACCAATATGCAGTTGGCGTATTTGGCCGCGAGGGCCGCGAAGGTACTTATCGCGATGCTGACGATGGCGAGCTATCGAATTCGACTGCCGAGCATGGTCGCGTCGACTCGACGATTCGCTTCAAATTAGAGTTGGCCGGCCACGGTTCGGCGCGGGTAAACTATTGGCTAGCCGCCGGTACTTCCCTGCGTGAAGTACTTTACATACACAAAAATATTATTTCGCAAACAATCCATAAGCGCTTTGAAGCTACTGCTAAATGGTGGCGGCTGTGGTTACGTCCGGCGAAGAAAGTGGCGCAGCGTGTCAAACCGGAATATCGCCAGGCGTTTATCAATAGTACGATGCTTCTCAAGGCGCATATTGATAAGCGCGGTGCTGTTATTGCTAGCAGCGATGGCGAGGCGCTTAATTATCAGCGCGATGCCTACGCGTACTGTTGGCCGCGTGATAGCGTATATGTTCTCTGGCCGTTAATTCGCATGGGTTATACCGAGGAAGCTTACAATTTCTTTGATTTTTGCCGCCGGGCGTTAAGTCCGAAAGGTTATCTATCGCATAAATACCGTGCCGACGGAGCTCTGGGTAGTAGTTGGCATTCGTACGTGCATCCAGATGGCACTGTCTCGGCGCCCATTCAAGAGGATGAGACTGCTTCGGTGCTGTTCTTATTCTGTCAATTTTATAATAAGACTGGCGACGACACGCTGCTACAGCGATTCTATACGTCAATGGTAGTACCGATGGCGAATTTTCTGGCCAGCTACGTTGATAATCGGACGCACTTGCCAAAACCAAGTTATGATCTCTGGGAAGAGCATTTCATGGTGACGACTTACACGACAGCGACCGTTCAAGCGGCACTGTTCGCGGCGGCTAATCTGGCTGATCGACGTCGAGACGAAGTTGGAGCTGTCGCTTGGCGGACGGTCGCCGAGGATATCAAACAGTCCGCGCAAAAACGCTTGTACGATCCTCATCAGAAATCTTTCCGCAAAGGTTTGCGCCGCAACAAAAACGGCACTTACACGCCCGATGATACGCTTGATATGTCGGCTGTTTATGGTGCTTTTATTTATGGCCTATACGATAATCAAGAAGATTTGCATCAAGCCGTACAAACAGCTCTCGACCGCTTTCATTTCAAGCTGGAAGCGCCAGGTCTGCCGCGCTACGAGGATGACGCCTATTACCGCAGCGCTCCAGATGCTCCGAGTAACTGGTGGTTTATTGTTTCGTTGTGGCTAGCTCAGTATTATTTGGAGTGCGGCGACGAAAATTCGGCGCAGCGGATAATTTCGTGGGTGGCTAGCCAAGCTTGGCCGACTGGCGTTTTATCCGAGCAAATTGATCCGGTTTCGGGGCGCGAATGCTCGGTAGCGCCGCTTTGCTGGAGCCAGGCTGAATTTATATCGACGATTCTTGACACAATAAAAAGATGAGGATAACAGGGTGGGAGTCAGTTCGAGAACAAAATTGAAAGCATCTAGAGCTCTTCGCCGGCTTACGCCGCGGCATATTGCTAAGACTCGCGCTACGCGCCAAGCAATGCGCCGCTTCGCAGATCGCGCCGGCTTGGTGTATTTTGGTTACGCTAATCAGCATGACGACGACCATCGCTTGGTGCGCGGCCATACGGTTTCGCACACGCATATTGATGATTATCTTTGCATAGGTACAATTCGCGGTTACGATACGACAGTTCTGCAGCGGCGCGACACTATTCGCGTTCGCCAGGGCCAGTCGCATAAGTACAAGGATCAACGCTGCCATTGGCTAATCGCTACCGTCGATTTACACACTGAACGTCCGCTGCCGCACATTTATATTGGCATGAAACGGACAGATCCGATTTATCAAGCGTCGTACAGTACTCTACAGCCGCTAATTTTGGGGGCTACGGCGCGCTACCTGCAGGCTTTTCTTAATAAATATAATATTTATGGTGCTGCTACTCGGGCCATAGAGATTGAGTCAATCATATCGCCGCAGGCTGCCGAAGTGATAGTTTCGCATTTCGACAAAATTAATATTGAAATCGAGCGCAACACAGTGTATCTATATACCGAAAACGAGCGTCCAACCGAGGCGCAAATTGAGAAGCTAGTCTCGAACGCATTGTGGCTAGCCGAGGTAATTGACACCGCCGTACAGCAAAACAACCCTCGTTAGAGAGAGCTGTTTTCACTATTGATTGCTAAGTTCGCTAGATTTTAACCTTTACGCGGCTTGACTTCGTTGCGGCCGAGCGATTTTTTGGTATTCTCGACGTATTTGACATGCTTACGCAGTTTTGGGTCGTATTTACTCAGAGTTATTTTATTTGGCGTATTTGCCGTGTTTTTGCTCGTAACATAAGTGCGGTGGTTGCTTAGTTGGCTGACGAGTGCAATAGTCTTGCGCTTAGTATTATTCTTCTTTGCCATAACTTCCCTTTAATGTTGTTATAAAACTTCAGTAATCAAGTATAACAGATTGGTGCAGCAATTTCAAGCTAGATATGTTATTATCGCTGACGCATAATTTTCTAGCGTAAATTTGCAGAAAGAATTGTTTTAGTGCGGCTTGGTACTGTGCTGCTCATCTTAAAACATGTTGTTGTAGCCAGCAATACATCGCCACAGTTGCTGCCGCGCCGACATTGATGGAGCGGGTCGAGCCGAACTGTTCAATGGCGACAATTTTGTCTGCTGTCTGCGCCATTTCCTCGGAGATACCCGGACCCTCCTGACCAAACACTAGCACCGCGCGCTCTGACAAAGTCGTCTCTGACATATTGACGCTGCCAGGGATATTATCAATCGCAATAATTAATCTGTTTTCAGCCCGCATTAACTCGACAAACTCCGTCGTCGAATCGACATAATGTACGTGCAAATATTTATCCGTCATCATAGCGCCGCGCTTGTTCCATTGCCGCCTGCCAATCACATAAATCTGCCGTACACCAAACGCATTGGCGCTCCTGACAATCGTCCCCATATTAAAGTCCCGCTCGGTGTTCTCTAGAGCGATCACTAAGCCATGATCCGCAGCGTCCAACTCTTTCACAATTTCTGCCTCGCTCCGGCCTTTGAATTTATCGATTACATTCCGCGTGTCTTCCATGTATGCTATTTTAGCAAATATTAAGCTAGCGGGACCGGCTGGCATAAGTCTGTTCGTCGTTGGTTTAATAATACCTGAAAAAGAAAGCGCGGCATTATCGCCAACGCACAATTTCGTCGAGCTGGCGGCGAGTTTTGGCTGGCACCTCGCGCTGGCTACGGTAACCTAGCGCCAGCATTACTACCGGCTTTTCTAGCTCTGGGTCTATTAGCTGGTGCTGTGACAAGACCTGGCTGAGCTTGCTAATCGAAAAGCCTTCAATCGGGCACGAGTCAATCCTGCGCCCAGCGGCGGCCAGCAGCACAAAGCCTAGCGCAATGTAAGCCTGCCGCGCCGCCCACTGGTGAATCATTGCTGGTTGATTGAGTATCTCAAAATCCTTTTTAGCCCAATATCGCCAGAATGTTTTGAAGCCGGCGGCCTTGATGGAATTTTGCTTCTTGATATCGTGCAGCATATGGTCGATATGTCCGCCTTTTTGCAACAAGCCTTCGCTGGTTTTGGCAGTAAATATCAAGATGTGGCTGGCGTCAAAACGAGCAGCGTTGGCGCCTGCGCAGCGTTTGACATCGGCGCGTAGCTGTTCGTCTTCCTGCACGACGATAATATTCCACGGCTCAAAACCGTACGAACTTGGCGCTAGGCGGGCGGCTTCTAGGAGCAGTTCGATATTCTCTTGCGAGATTTTCTTGCTAGAGTCGAAAGCTTTGGTGGCGTAGCGGAATTCGAGCGCTTGCTTGATGTCGTCTATCGATATGATTGGCTTATTCATTTCATCATCCCCTCTTTAGCCGCCAAAATTTTGTTGGCGCAGATTAGCTTATATATACGATTTTAGCACTTCCCTAACTATCTTGAAAACTTGATAGTGTCCTAATGGCGAAAAATGCAAGCCGTCTGATAGCGGTAATTTAGGCAGCTCAATATAATTGCCAAGTTCGTTTTTGCGCTGCAGCAGTTTTTGGCGAAGCTGTTCGGACGCGTCGGTGAACTCATATCCCGAATTGTCGCTAGTGTCAAAACACGGCGGCAAAATGTAGATAATTGGAGTCTTGCCAGCGAGATTGCGATATTCTAATAAGTCACGAACAATTTCCTCAGGCGTTCGCGCGAAACGCTGTTGCAGGTCGTTAGTGCCGAGGGCGATAATGATTAAGTCGAAGTTGTCGGCCTTTTGTAGAGCCGCCGTAAACGTCGACAGGCCATTTTTGTGCGGCTTATCGGTGCGGAAATTGCCAGCAACTCTGCCGCGAACGCCGTCGATGTAGATATGTGCTTTGCCGCGTAGCGTTTGGCTGAGGCGATTAACCCAGCGATCGCTGTAGCGGATACGTTTGCTAGCAAAGTTAGCGCCCCAGACGTTCGAATCGCCGTAGATTAGAATACGTTTTGCTGTTGTCGTCTGTTTTTTACTCAAGTTTGCGTCCTTTCTTCTTTGAAATAACCGCTTGCTGCTCGGGCGTAAATCGCCGCGATTCGCGCATTTTTTGGTAAGCTTTGTTGCGCGTCCAGGCGTCGATATGTTCGTTTTCTAATTCAGCCAGCGTCAGCTCAAAGAAGTGTACTGCCGCCGTCGCATACAGCCAAGCCAGCGCCATTTTGACGTAATAACCATCGTGCTTGACGTTCCGCAGCGCCGCGAAAACTTGATCAATGTGTGCTTCGTCTAGGAAATTAGTCATCAAAGAAATCACGCCATAACGCACCGTAAACTCGGCCTCGCTCTGCAGACATTCCAGCGCAAAATTCCACCACACTTCGCCAGCAAAGCGCCGTTTTTTCTCAACAAATATATCAATGTGCGCCCACGAGTCAACGCGTGGCAAGTATTGCCGAGTCAGACTAATCGCCTCCTCGTCGCTGATTTTAGCGCGGTTAATCAACAAACCGCACAACAAAACACACTCGTAGAGATTGCTCGGCGTCGCCAGCAACCGGCTGATATCCGCCGCAGACATATTGCCAGCCAGCTCTCTCGCCAGCCGCCGCAAATCCGGTACCCGCACGCCAATGACCGGCATTTTGGTGTTGACAATGCGCTGATTAAAGGCGGCGTAGGATTCATTGCCTTGAGATAGCGCATTCAACTGAGCGATAATTTGGTTATGCATATTTACATTTCTTTCTCTCGTAATTCGCAGCGGCAGGCACCGCAGCAATTTACAACAGAGCGATTCTTTCGAATTCTCTGACTTTTATTCTAGCAAACCTCTAGGCATAAAACCAATCGGCTCGTTATTATAAGCAAGCCTGCCGCTACGCAAATTTTACGGCGACTTCGCGAATATAAAATGATATAATACTAGCATAAATGGAAATATTACTAATCGTATTAGTACTACTTGTCTTGCTCGCAATCGCTAGCAAACGTCAACCCGCGGAATCCGCGCACAGCATCAGCAGTCAGGACGAACAGGAAAAGCAAGAAGAAACTGACGAGCTAATTACGGTGATTTTGCCGACGATAAACAATGACAAATAAACAAAAAAGACGGCAACACCGTCAAATTTTGGGGTCTAATTTGGAGCCACGATCGGGGCTTGAACCCGAGACCTCATCCTTACCATGGATGCGCTCTACCAACTGAGCTATCGCGGCATTGGTGCGCGCTGGTGTTGCGTGCTTGTGCTTGGGCAAAAATCTTTGCCAAAGCCTACTAATTCTAACATATTTGCCGCGGTCGAGGCAAGCTACTTCTGGCGGTGGGTCCTCTTGTTGGTCGTCGATTCGGGTTTAGGCAGGTTCGGCGCTACGAACGCTTCCAGTAGCGACCAGGCGATACCGTTTACCAAGTAAACTACCGCGAATCCGGCAGCAATCATCGCGGCCAAGCGGCTTTGCGGTACATTTAGGAGCGTCAGTAATCCGGCTAGAACCAGCCCAATGAAAACTACTGTTAGATAAGCTTGCTGTAATTTGCGGCGCTGATCTTTTTGGTAGCTCCAACTGCTCAGCGACTGCTTAATAAACTTGTACATACTATATATTATAGCATATACACTGTATAAAGTCAATAAAAAACCGCCCGCGAGTAGCGGACGGCCTAAAAATTTACGCATGGTACCGGAGGTAGGACTCGAACCTACGAAGCTAAAAAGCGGGAGATTTACAGTCTCCTGTCATTGCCACTAGACGACTCCGGCATGAATTATGGAGCCGACTCTCGGACTCGAACCGAGGACCTGCTGTTTACAAAACAGCTGCTCTAGCCAGCTGAGCTAAGTCGGCACGATAACTAAATCTATTAGTATACTCAATGTGATAACTATTGATTTGTAATGTTCTGCGTGGGCGCCAGCCCTAACATGGCTCTTAGTGTAACAAATAAATGCGCTTATGTCAATACTATGGCGCGTATTTCTCGTATTCTCTCTGTAAATAAGGATTCGTGAAGTGCATGTAAATGAGCGTTGAGCGGATGTTTTCGTGCCCCATCATGGGCTGCACTACCTCAGCGCGCGCACCGTTCATGAGTAGGTTAGTCGCAAATGTGTGGCGCAACGTATGCGGCGAAACATGCTTGACTATACCGGCGCGCTCAGCACAAGCGGTAATAATCTGCGTAATATATTGGCGCGATAGCTTATCGCCGTCTTTATTTGTAAATAAATACTCCGTACGAGGTTTTGTTTTTAGATAGTTGTTTATGGCGGTGCGAGCAGCCTGAGTAATAAACGTTATACGAGGCTTTCTTCCCTTGCCACTTCGCACAATTACGGATCGTTTATAGATATCGTCATAGTGCAGGTTAACCAATTCAGATACCCGTAACCCGCTTGCTATGATCGTACGAACGATTGCTCTTGTGCGCACTGATTCGTACCTCAACTGTTTGTAAAGCAGCTCCTGCTCCTCTGCTGTCAGAAAGTTTGCCTCTCTATTTCCTGGTCGCGGTACATCAATTCCCTCAGGACGCACATCAGTAAAACCGCGTCCATACAAGTAACGCATAAAGCTACGGATCGTAGATATATTCGTGTGCCTGGTTTTTTGTGCGAGTCCGCAATCAGCGAGGTAAATTGCATACTCGTCTATAGCGTGCAGGGTCAATTTTGATATGTCAACATCACCCATATAACGCTTTAGTTTCCGTAGGATACTGCGGTAAGTAATATCTGTTGTCTCAGTAGCATCACGGCGTTCAATCATGTAGCGCATATAACGCTCTATCGCTTCTGATAATAGCATGGAAACTCCTTCACCCTCCGCTTAGATTTAATACATCTCACCTCCTATTACCATTTTTTAACCATTAGCTCCCCTTATCCCTGCTATACCCTACTAGCAGATACTGCAACCCTCCAAAATATTCTCAACCATGCAATCGTGCCCCCCTTGAGCATACTGCTCTCCATATGACACGATGTGTTTGGTAATTCCTTATAGACTGAGCAGGTCGCTGGTTGCGGGGTGGCAGTGCCAGCACTTGAAGCTCAGCCTACAAAGTTATCCTTTCTGCTTTATTTTTCTGATCAGGACAGAGGACTGATCATGAGAATATGTTGTAAAATCCACTAATCCTATTGACAGAATTTGGTAGATTTAACGATTCAGAGGGTTATTTTTATTTATATAAAAACGAACCTCCCTGGTGTTACCCAGTGAGGTCGCCAATCAGTGAATTGTATCCTTACACTATCAAACTATTTATACCGTGTCAACACTTTTTTCAAATTTCATGCTATGATGTTTATAGAGTTTTGGCATCAAAGTCTTAGTTTAAGGATTTTCGGTTAAGTGTATCTAAGCGATTTTTAACGTCATTGATATTCTCTTCTTCTGGAGGTAGATCTTCGGGCGCTATACCGCCAATGCGTTCAATGGCATCCCTTACTTCTCTCCCTACACAATAGTGGGTAGTGAGAGCTACCGTATTGCCTACTAATTTACCTTGATCTATTAACGCTCTCAGGCGTTCATTGGTTTGCGTTATCCTAAATTCATTTGCGGCTAGTTCAGTTGTACCAGCTCGGTCAAGCAATCTATCTTTTCCTATATTTTTGGTTGCCTGTATTTCTGGCATTCTCATCTTGTACATACCTTGATAACCGACATCAAAGAACAATACAGGATTTTCAACTCCTATTTCTCGTGCTGAAGCCAAAAGCTCATCATTCTCAATAGCAACTCTATTGCTTATTAAAATTCTTTGCTGATTATATGCTAGACCGGCGACTTCGCCAGCTATCCGCTGTTTAATAACATTGGTTGCCCATTGCCTAAATTTAGTGGCAACTTTTGAGCTTACTCTATACCCAACTGAAATAACAACATCAAGGTTGTAATGTATAACACCGTAATTCGGGCGGTTTTCCACAACTCCAAAGATTTTCTTTGAAGTGCTTTCTTTATCTAGTTCGTCTTCGGCATAGATATTCTTAATATGCTGTCCAATATTTTGCGGAGTTGTATCAAATAATGCGGCGATTTGATCGGTGTTTAGCCACATCGTTTCTCCGTCAAAAGCTATATGGACTGGATCTGAAAGTTTTTTATCTATGTATATAATTAATTCGTTTTGCGATTGAGTCATTAATACAATTATACCAGCAATATGGTATAGGAAATAAAACAACCCCTGTCTTGTTGGGGTTGTTTTATTAGACCGGATGATAGAGTAATCTACAGTATACTACTTGTTTTCAGTACCGTACACTCCACGTAGTTCACGCTCTGTTTTGCGGTTATGAAGCCACATGATAGCCTCTTCAATCTTTGTAAGCGCTATGCTGTTCTCGCGCGACGGCAGCTCCTTATTGAATGCGTTGAGTCTCGCATATGCTACGATGAGCAGGTCTTCAATAAATACGCCGTTACGTTCAGTTGCAGCAGTGCCGCCTACTTGGAATTGGATATCAAGGACAGGCTTATTGTTGATGGTTTCTGTGTAGTGGTCTTCTTGTTCCGCATTTACAACTTCATGTAGTTTTTTAATTGCGTTGTAGTCTGACATAATAGTCTCCTTTGTTAAATAATATTTGCTGACTTGTTATAAAAGATTCACATATCAACCTCTTATGAATGTTAAATAATCGCTAGACGGTTAAATTATCCACTCACCCCCCAGGCAGTGCCGTTGGCCAGTCGTTTTCAGTGACGTAGGACGTGTCGAATGAACACGAGTCGTCTTTCGTCCAGTTGCCAACACCTGGCACGCCGCGGATAGCGAAGTCATGTGTGGCTTGATATGAATAGATTGTACCGAGCTGATAACCGCCGATATTAACAACCCCGTGCGCCGTGCCCCAACCATTGTTTCTGAACCCTAACGGCATGCCGTCTTTACCAAAGATTGATTTAACCGCGGAACGCGCACCAGTTGTTGGTATCTTTATTGTCATCGTCAGGTTTAGGGAGGGTTTCAAATGCTAATTGTTCGTACATTATTTCCCCCTTGTAAAATGTGAGATACCGAGCGCGCTAGCGATTGTACCGACAGCGCTTGCTACGATTGTTGATACTTGATTGCTGAGTTCATAGCTCGTAACGCCAAACACTGCGAGTAAGCTCATTGTCATGACAGTGATTGGTATGCCGATAACACCCATCAGGTACACAACAAGGCGTACATTATCAGGAATTGTCGGCTTCCAACCCTCTAGCTCAGTGAACTTATTGTCTTCTTTCATTTTTTCAAACTCCTCCTTACTTAATCCTGCCGCTGGTGCTGGTTTTTCTGTCATCTTCTTGTCCTCCTGCGTTAATGACTGGTTTTTATTGCTTTGATCCGCGTTATTCGCCTTTTTAGCTTCTTCTTCAGCGCGTTTTTTGGCGTCCTCAGCCTCTTTGGCTTTGTTTTTGGCTTCCTGCTCAGCTTTCGCCTTTTCCTCAGCCTGGCGGGCTTTCTCAGCTGATTCGCGGCGTGCTTCAGCTTCTAACGCTCTGCGTTCTGCTTCGGCTTGCTTGCCGGCGATAAGCTGGGTGTGCTCATTTGAGTTCAGCAGGTCTTGGCGTACCTGGTCTATCGTCCAGCCTTTAGTTACTTGCGACTTGTAGTGTGCTATACCGCCATCGTCTGCGTCGCGTTCTAAGATGTCATGGTAAGCTTGTTTAATTGCTGAGGTTAGTTCAGCGTCTTTCTGTGCGGCTGCGCTCTGGGCAGCTTGAGCTTTGTTAGCTTCCAGCTGCTTACGCTCGTTACTATTCATAAGGTCGCTGCGGATTTGGTCGATAGTCCAACCCCCCGCTGCTTGCTGGTGGTAGTGATTGATACCGCCCTCATCGGCTTCGCGCTCTAGTACTTCGCGGTACACCTGTCTTATTTGGTCGTCTGATACGCTTGGGCGGTTGCCTACATAATTTCTCATGCGATAGAACCGCGGTGCACCCCTACGCCAATTAACATAGAGCGGGTCGATACGCGATGAATAAACAGTGTTACCGGCTACGACGCGAGTACTAGAACCTGGCAAGGCTACATTCTGCTCGAAGACGCGGTCTCCGCTCAATAACACGCCGATGTGTCCGTATCCGCCGCCATCCTGTTGCCAGACGACGATATCGCCTTGAGCGCGTTGGTCAGCGGCTACTTCGTAGGCTAGCCCTTGATTTACTAACGTGTTACCGAAATCTTTCGCATTGCCTCTCGCGGCTCCAGGGTTCGGCAGGCCGCACATCTCTGCGCCAAACCATTTAACTAAGCTGACGCACTGGCCGGTTAGGTCGCCATCATTCATCGTGCCGTTAGAACTGCCTGGAAAGAATATTCCTAAGCGTTTTGCTGCGTAATCGTCTGCGTTTGGGTTGGTTGCCATTATTTTTTGCCCTCCTTACTTTGAGCGTCTACATGATTAATGAAGTGATTAGCATAGTATTCTGCTGCGGCGTAGCCCCCTATCGCAAGCGCGCCGGCGATAATTACACTAATAGTGCGCGTTTCAAAAGCCACTTTAAGTTTCGTCCACATGCTTTGTTCGCGCAACATCTCTTTGTCTTCTAATTCTGAGATACGGTGCTCATGGTCTTGGTGAATGCCTTCAATGGCTTTAATAGTCGTGTCGTATTCATTACGCGGTACGACTGAGATAGATTTAATAGCGTCTTGAATATCATCGACGGCGGCTTTAATATGTGCAATGTCTGCTTGCATAGCGCCGTTCTTTTCGGCTTGTTCAAGCATGAATTTGTTGATTTGGTCGGTCATTTGGGTTAATCCTTTTTCGGCATTGGGTCGTTAGTAAACCAAAAAGCAGAACCATGACGTTCGTCTATACCTGTTCGACTGCATGCGTTTCTAATTGTGCCGTCCGGCAAGAATCTCATTAGCCCATGACCCGAGAGTGCACGGTTGTTGAGAAGCGAGTAAGCCATATTGACAGACTCGACAGGACGCCACCCCTCAGGAAGCTTTATGCTAAATGAGTTGTCGTCCTTGTCATTGACATTGGTCGTACAGCTCATGCGAACCGTCACTAGGTCTCCTCGGCGAATAAGGTCTATTGAGAACCCATCCGTAAGTGGCAACTTAAGCTTGCGTTCTTCTATGTTGAGATAGTCACTAGAAACTTTGCTGGATGTCACCTCACCCGAACTATCCGTCTGCAAGATTCCAGCTGTGGAGCCGCCGTGGATAGATTTTAACGACACGGCTTTGTCTTTGATCGTTCCATCTGTATTGAATGTTATATCAAGCGCGTCCATCAGTTCGTCGACCCAAGATGAACTAATATGCATCACTACGACCGTTTTTCCACCGGGTTCGTACGCCTGGTCTGTACCTTGTAGTAATTTTAAGCCGGTAATATCTGAATTATTCAGCACGCCTTTCCATACGGTGTACGATCCTTCCTCTTCCTTACCCTCTGCAGTTTCACGGTATATGCTGAATATTACCGCTGTTCGCGTTTCCCAGTTGTTCGGGTTATCTATTGTCAGCGATGTTGCACCGACGGGTTTACCTGGGTTAGCAAGCGTTGTCTTTGTACCGCGCTTACCGACGCGCAGCAGTTTGTCGTGTATCTGTGCAGGCATTTATTCTTCTCCTTTCATTTAATCGTCTCCCTGATACAATCCTGGTATGACTTTCCCGGTTATAAACACAGAGTTAAGCGCATACGAGGCTCTGCTATCGGTTGAAAACTCCACTTGTAGCTGCGACAATATCTCTCCAACTTCTTCGTTTGATGGCAATTGACCCTTTGCACGACTTGTCGACGCTTTAAGCGGATAATCCCACTCTATCGTCGACCACTCTGTATCGTCCCAGCCTGTTGCAGATATAGCCGGCGTTATTTTTCTTGTCGTAAGGAGGACGGTTTCCTCGTTATCTTCACCGATTCCATAGATATTGACGCTTATTTCACCAAGAGGACGCAGCAAAAGCCACCGAACCATATCTATAGACGCCATCTGTAGTGCCGAGTCGTCAAATGTTACTCCCGGCAATGATAACCGCGTCCTAAACGGTGTTCCATCGTCATCAAGCGCAGACTTATTAAACTCAAGTATTCGATTCTCACTCACGATGCACCAGTGGGTCGCACCGCTTGAGTCTTCATATTTCCACATAAAGTCAGCTGATATCGTCCAGCGCAGTGTCCATGCGCCATTTCGCGAGTAGTCGTATATCCAAATCTCATTGTTTTTATCTGCACCGACCGGCAAACACCAGGCAATACGTCCATCGAGGTCTAATCCTACAGCCCTTGATAGCGCTGATAGGTTTAATTTATCGCAGTCCGGCTGAATTGTATCAGTGATGTTATTTGTTACCAGAATATTGATCAGCTGCGCTTTCGATCCAGTTGTCTTGAATGTTCTTCCTGTCGGGTAATAGAGCGAGTTATTCGCCTCTACGACCGCAAGGGGCGAGTATGTACCCGATTGACCGTTTGCACGCAGGATACTTGGATACGTAATGGTGTAATCCCCTACCGCCTGGTCGACAAACGACATGTGGTATAAATCGCCTGTTCCTGCCGAACCATGCGTGAGTATCGTCACGGCGTATTTGCCTTGCCCGTCACGGAATGGTTTTGCGCATACCGGTATACTATCGCCACCATAGTTAATATCCACCCAGCCGCCGCCATCAAACGGCGAAAAGTTACCGGCTTTATCGCCAGCCGCAGAGTACCATAGGCGGTATCTATCTTTCATGTCGCCGACGCCATACATTCCATCGTTTGTTGCACTCAAGAATGTAATAACTGGACCTTCTGTTGAGTTTCCTTCAGGTGCTTTCTTATATGGATTAAGCGCTGCGCGGTTATTGTCGACAAATTTCACTGTCGCCGTGGCAGCTTCGCTTGGCTGCGGGACGTTTCCAAGATACTGTTCTTCACCAGCAACCGTACCGAAGTAAATGTTATAGCTCGTTGCACCTGCTACTTTCGGGAACGTTACAGTGATGTATTGTGTGTTTGGATCCCATGAATTTCGATAGCTCCCTACGGTTATAAGCGCTGCTTCGCTTGCTGCTGTCTCGCCTACCGTGTTGTTCGCGCTTACTCGTATACGGTAGGTTACCGTTGCGCCATCAAGCCCTTTTGCGCTTACTGTAGGTTTGGCGGGCGTTTGGATTGACGTGTAATCAACAAGCTTATTCTCTTTAATGTCGAAGTACGACATTTTATCGCTACCATTACTGATATATACGCGGTTATTCTCTTGCACGAATTGCACTTGACGATGTGGATTGTACGTACCGCCTACATCCGTCCATTGTCCGCCGTCTCGGTTGTATAGAACATGTCCTTTTCCATTGATAACCTGCATCGTAATCACGTAGTGTTCCGGCGCCGTTGACGGTACGACTTTTATAAACGTACTTACACCAATAACTTCCCCGAGCGGCTGCGTGCCATAGCGCGTTGTACCTGGGCGTACTTGCGGTATACCGTCCTGAGTCAGCTCCATGTTCGTCATATCAAGCAGACAGTTCTTACGAGCGCGGATTGCATCGACAAATGACATATACCCGCTGCTCCACTCTTTTAGAGCGATATTAACGGGTGGTTTCGTGCGGCGCTGGCGATTTGTCTTTGTTGTTTTCATTACAACCTCGGCATACGGCTATACGCCCGCTTAAGTTTTCGCCCGCCACTAATTTGCGACTTCATGTCGCGTGCTGCCATTTCCTGGTATTCGTTGTTGGCTAATTCAAATATACGATCAGCTTCGTCGTCTTTCGCAGGGTCATTTCGCGCAAGCATTGCTGCCGTTTGTAGAGCAAGCCAACGCGGATTGTCGCATGCGACCGTATCGTTCTCTCTCTTCATCTCCTCTGGGTATGCAAGCGTCTCTACAACTGCCGATCCGGTGTAATCTTCCGGGTTAACGAAGTGTAGGATTTTTTCGCCTTTAGGACCGGTAATATATGCTCCAGATTTTACGTCATACCGCTGCTTGAAATACACGATAGGCACTTGCTTATTTTGGTATGTGCAGGATATTACTTTGCAGGTTTCTTCCGGCAGGCTTATCTGCCCGTTTACGATAGGTAGTGTAAGCGCTCCGGCATATAGACTTTCCCAGTCATGGTCGGGATCTTCAGCCCAGCGGTCTTGATTGTCATTAGCGAGCGATAAATATACTTCATATTTCGGTTCGCTTGGCTTTGGCGCTTTGCTGGACTGCTTGCCTTTATACGCCAAATGTATTTTTGCAATGAGGGTTCGTACGTTCATTTACGTACTCCCGTGTATAAGTAAAACGCCGCGTGACTCATGAATATTCCTTTCGGAACACTCCCACGTCGGGGCGGCGTTCGTTACTTATATTTTCGCACAACACGAGCGTTTTCGCAAGCCTTATAACCGGCGCAGCTCCAGGTTGCTCTTGCTCTTCTTCGTGTTTCCTCTGCTTGACGACATCTTGCGCATATTTGGCATACGCGCCGTCACGCTACCGGCAGATAGGCTCGTACCTGAGTACTTCTTGATCAACGAGTTTATATCGACCGCACCGGTGTTTTTAATGGTTTTCATAAAGCTGCTAATGTCAGCACTGGTGATTCCATTTCGTCCCCTACCGCCGCGTCCGTTACCGCTACCGGTCTGCGTTACGACTTCCTTGCCATCTCGTTCAATTTTCAGAGCTTTTAGCGCTTTGGCTTCATCTTTCGATAGATAGCCCTCTTTTTGCAATTGCGATATCACTGCGTTGCTCGCGGCAAGATATCCGTTCTTGTAGATACTCTTCTTACGATGGTCGCGCAGAGTATTTAGCAAGGTATCATGGTCTTTCTCCTCAGCAAGCGGGCGATAGAAATTATCCATCTTCACGTCTGTACTGAATGAGGCAAGCGCGCCATACTTTATATCGCCCTCACTGTATCCAGACTCTTTGTAGTAGCGCTTCTTTACCCAGTCCGGCAGTTCTTTCAGTTTATCCTTATTTAAGAACATGTTGATTGCGTTTGTGGCTTTTGATGATGAACTTGCTTTCTTTTTCGAGTCAAGCATTTTATCTAAGGTTTCATCGCCGGTGGATTTCGATTTGGCGTCTTTCTTCGGATCGAAGTCTGTACCCTCCTCTAATCCATAGCCGAGCAGATAGTTCTTATAGGCGCTATCTGATTCGCCTTGCGCCTTAGCGAGCTGCTTATGTAGAGAGCGCTTGATTTCGCCGTCTTTGGTGAGAGCGACGCCATCGGATATCACTGTGTCACCTTTTTTAATAGACTTCTTCAGCGACTTAACGTCTTTCTTACTCAACCCGTCAAGCGATAGCTCGCCTGCCTTGACGCCTTGCACAGTCGACGGTGCACCGGCAGCATTTGTCGGCGTTGCTGCTATCAGCCAGTTGTCCGTACCTTTATCCTTCTGCACTTCCCAGCGCGCGTTAGGACCAAACAGTAAACTCTGCACATCGCCAAGTATATTGCCTCTGTCTATCTCAACGCCAATATCACCATTTGCTTTCTGTGTATGACCGCGCATAAGTGCTGCGATAGCTTGCCCTGTTTTACGTGCCTGGCTACCCATAGGCAGCTCTTTCACAACATTCCACATGGCATTCTCCGCACGTCCGGCTCGTTCATCATCATCGTCCGCGCTCAGCGCTTTGCCAATAGATTCTCCTGTGTTAAGAAGTGATTTTATCGGCGAGGCAAGCGCTACGCCGCCGTCATATCGTCCGAGACTACTATCAGTGCCAAATATCTTTTTACGGTCTTCCTTTGATGGCAATATTACGTTCATGGCACCAGCAATCGTAGGTATACCCGACACCGTTTCAGCTCCGACTCGTTGCAACGCGCGCCCTAAACGAGCTTCTAGTGTTTTTTCGTCGTCATCACGATCGTCATCACCCTGCCCAGCGAAGTCAAATGCCGTTTGTATGAGCACGCCTAGTATATCGGAGCCTGGTTTATTTCCGGTGATTGCTTCATATAAGCTGTACATCAGGGTTGTCGTAACGAGTGTTTTTATCTGCTGGCGCGGCGTCATCTGATTCCACCGATAGCGGTTTTGCTGCGCTACTTCGCGCGTAAACTGGAGTAATGTCGACCATATCGTCCGATTGTATGCTCTTGGGGTTGATATACTGTCGCGGAATGTTACTGTATCGTTGATGAAACGCTCAGCGTATTTAACAGCTTCATCATGGTTTAATCCATGCTGTTTACCTTGATTGTATTTTGCGGCAAATTCAAAGCGGATCGTGTTAGACTCTATGACGTCCATCAGCGCGCCGCCAACCTCCATTGCTTTGTCGAACTTGCCCTTTTTACTCAGCGTATCTTTAATATATCGCGACACCACTGCATCAGACGCTTCCATGATTTTTGGATCGCGCATTGTTTTGAACGCTTTCATCATTGACTTTGTATCGGTCGTACCAACCAAATCAGTTATGCTTAGGGTCTGTGCCATCGCAGAGTTCACGTTACCGACGATTTTCGATAGTGCTGCCATCTTTTGCGCGCCGCGCAGTGTCTTGCGTCCGAGCTTGCTCATAGCATCTACATTTTCATTCTTCCAGGCACGTTCAAAGGCATCGCTTTTGCCTGCTAGGCGGTTAGCATGCTCCTGTACAAAATTAACGAATTGCCCGAGCCCCTGTGCTGTTTTCGACAGGTCTTGGAGTGTTTCTACGTCATTTGCTGTTTCGACTAGGTCGTTTGATATACTGTCGGCGGCGTTCTTCAGCACGCTCAGGTCTTCGCTGGTTAGCTTATCGGTACCTTTCTTTGCGATATAGTTTAGTTTGCGCCTAAATTGCGTATAACCGTCTAACTCCTTAACGACCGCGCGCTGAAAACCATACAGCTTCTTCATCAGCGTTGTTGCATGCTCTTTGTCAAACCTGCCATTCTGGGCATCTTGCGCTATGTTGTCTACCTGCGTTGCAAGCGATTCCATACCTGCTGGACCGAGCTTTGCGAATTGTTCTTTTGCTTCGCTAAGGGTGCGCGCTGCCATTTCAAGCGACCGGTTCATTGTTACGGCGTCTGTCATGTGAATGTTATGGAGAGCGGTCTTGCTATATTCTCTCACTGGGTCGAACGGATTTTCTGGTTTCACATCTCCGAAACGTGCTTGCGCGAACTGATTAAATCGTTGGTTTGGCTTAAACGAGTCGGTTCGTCCCACTAAATGTGCCGGCAAATCACCGCGTCCGCTTGCAGTCGTGTCTCCCATAGCCGCACTCCGGACACCGTCTATGATAGATCGCGCGACGCCATCGGTTTGCATTTCGCTAATATGGGTTATGTAGTCTTTGCGCTCTAAGATAGGCGGCTGCCCGATTTCGGCGCGCTTTTGGTTTTGGCGCAGCAGCAGGTTCTTATAAAGCGCACGCATGAATGAACGATACTCATCAAGCGCTTCGGCGGCTTTATCACCGTACACCTCTCTAAACGACTCTAGGCGCGATTCATAGCTTGGCGCTTTCTCACCGCGCGGCGGACGGGCTGGTTCAAGCACGTATACTGCTTCGCGCTGAGCTTGCTTTCGTACGCGCTTTGGTAAAGTTTTGAGAAAATTATTCTCAAACTTATTTATTTCATTACCGATAACTTCCTGCTCTTTCAGTGCTTCACGCTGCATTTTACGCGGTAATTCCACCATGATTTTCATCAAGGCTTCTTTCGTCTTGTTTATTCCGCTCTTGAAGTAGTCAATCGAGTTAGATTTAATCTTTCCGCTGCGCAATGCACCGGTGATACGGTCAATCATGCCCTCAGTCGTCCAGGTCACGCCGCTGCCAAACTTCGTCTTTCGTATTGTTTTCCAATCGATATCTTTCTGGCTGAGACTATACTTCTTCCTACCAGCATAAAGAGTTACATCACCCTTAGGGCTAATTTCTACATAATTGCCGAGGATCTGCCCAGTACGTCCGTCTACAACCCTACCGGCATCGATATAGTGGACATCAGGATCATACTCAACAAGCTTCTCTGCTGGTATACCTTCCTTTTTATCGCCCGTTGTCATCATATTATCGAATTCAGATACGAGCTGCGCATTCGTGCCGCGGTCATTCTCGCGCCAAATATATTGCGCACCGATGCCTTCCTCATGAGCACGCTTCGCTTCTTCGTTAAGTGTCGCATCATCAGCAAGGTCATCAATGAATTTGCTGTGGACAGACTTGATTTTTACATCGCCAGTCGTATGCCATGCTCCATCTTTCGTACGATATTCATAGAATGAACCCCACGTACCGTCATCATTCTTATATATCATCTGGCGGTAGTTCTCGTTTCGCAGTTCAGGGTTGCTTACATCAGCAGGAATAGCGTGCTCTACACCAGGCTTCAAGTTTTTTTGCAGAGCTTTGTCCGGTACAAGCTCGCTAATCGGGCGCATCTTGCCGTTTGCGTCCATTACGGTTGGCACTTCGTTTGAATGGCGGAATGCGCGGTCTCCGGTGATATCAAGCTTCTGCTCGGCGGCAATACGCTCCATTGCCTTTGTTACATCAGACTCTTTCAGTCCCGTCGCGCGAGAGACATTCTCACGCACATCTTTCAGTAGGTGGCGTGAGCCCTCTTCGTAGGCACGGCGAATAAGCTCATCTGCTTGGCGTATACGTTCATTGTGCTGCCGCTGCTTATCAAGCTTCTGCTGTTCAGCCTCAGCCGCAGCCTGGTTATCGCGTGCACTAGCCTCAGGTTCTTGTTGCTCTTGCTGTTGTTTACTTAGCTCCCTGCCAGTCTGCTTCATCTCCTGGATTGTATTGTTGTTTTTGACTTCCCATGCTTCCTGGCGGCGTTCTAGTTCTTCGTCCCCTACTTCGTTTGAGGCGTGGTCGTATACGTCGTTTTGCGCTACTGCTATTGCCTGCTGGCGGATGTTCTCATTAGCGTATAACCCACGGATTTGCTCTTCCATTGCTCGTATCTGCTTATGCAGTTCGATCGGCTTCATGATAATGTCCGTGAACTCTTCTACCCTGCCATCGTAGCCGGCTTCTGCTGCGAGGATATCAAGTGGGAGGGCGTCTTTGCGGACGTATGCGAGCGGTACGATTTCGCGCCAAGTCTTGCCATAGAGGTGTTCGGCATCTTGCGGGCGTATCTTTACGTTATGGTAGTTCTCTAATATACCATCAAGCACTTCCTTGGTGGTGTTGTATATTTCAAAGAGCTCAGGGTCTGACTGATACGCAACGGTTTCCAGTGCGGCGTTATAGTCTGCTTTCGTAGCAGATAATCCATACGGAGCAAGGTCGGCATTGACGCTATCTAACTCTGCACGTGAGACACGCGGGGTTTTGAGGCGGTAGCGGGAGTCTGTATCTGTGTTGCGGTTGACATTTTGAGGGAAGTTTGATATACTACGGTTAGACAGCTCCCCGCGAAATGGTCTATTCAGACCGTTTTGGGAGCTTTCTTTTATGCCATTGATTGTATACAACAGCTTGCCGTTCTTGCCGGTACCTATGTTAATACGTACATCGTAGTATGAGTCGCCAACTTTTACAGTTGCAGTCCTATATTCAAAGCCTTGTTTGGCAAATGAATGAGCTTTCTTGTCTCGTGCACTGCCAATTCGCTTTGATACTTTCAATATATCAGGTAAATCTCCAACGAGCTGACCTCGCATCGCTAAGTCGCGATCAGGGTCGACAAATTTACGAGTTGTCTTGCTATTGACACGAGCTTCCCCATCCACCCCATAGTTAAGGTCGTATGATTTGCCCTGCAAATTGTCTTGTAGATACTTACGGATGACTTTGGCGTGCTGACTCTTCGGAACGCCATTAAGAATGTCGTTGTCGATTTCCACTACCCCAGTATCCGGATCTATTCGGTATGCTTTAGACTCCTGGCGCATGAGTCCTCGTATCTCCTCATTCACCTGTGCGATTTGCTGGCTGATAGCTCGGCGGGTTTGAGGGTCGAGCGTGTTGTCCCAGGCGTGCTGGAGGTTGGTGCGGTGGTCTTGTAGTTGGAGCTGTTCGGGGGTAGCACCGTCTCGGATAGACTTATCAATGACCTGTTCATCGGCGTACTTGCCGCTGTAGAGGTCATTGTAGAATTGTTGATATTCCGGTGTGATAGTACCCTGGTGGGTTGCTTGGGCGACGATGTGCTGTATACGGCGTAATACCTTTTCAAAGACTGCTTTGATTTGGTCGGTGATACGCGGTTTAGCGAACTTCTCGTTGTTGCGTGCAGCGACGTATTGAATGAAGTCCTCTGCGACGAGCTCTTCAACTTGCGTTTCTGTCATGGAAGGATCTACACGGTTGTCTGCAGCATAGCTCATCATGATGTCGGTACGCTCTTGGCTTGTCATGAAGTCGTTGAGGGCTTTATGGACTGCTTCGTGGAAATACGTAGCTTCTACATTGCCTTGATCGCGGGCAATACGGATTTTACTTGGACCGTTCGGGGTATCGATTGTTTCGCCCATTGCCGGTTCGCCGGTACTGGTACGGAGGTTATCGGCAAACTCTACGTTTGGCGCATCCATACCAAAGAGCTGGTTGTTTGCGCGCTGTACGGCAAGCATATCTGCACGCGTTACAGTACCAGGGGTTGTACCAGCGCGGTATGCGGCTTCAAGGGCAGGAGTCATACGCAGGTCTTGGCTGCCGGTATCTAGGCTAGTTGGCTGGATTGATTGCGCTGCTGGAGCATCTTGAGTAAACTGCGCCTGCTGGTTGTAGGCGGGGCTTACGTTATTCTGATAGCCTTGGGCTGTGTTCTGCGCACCAGCTTGGACTGAGGGCTGTACTTGGGGCTGTTCTACGCCTTGCACGCTTTGTGGAGCAGATTGCACGGTGGCTTGGTTTTGGTTGAGTGTAGCAGGGGTACTTTCTGCGGTATTCGTTGTTAAGCCATACTTTGCTGGAATACTACTGTTTAGAGCGGTTTCTACTTTCTCAGCCACGCTTAAGAACTTCGTACGCGGTGTTACGACGCCGTTTTCAATAGCAGCACGCATTTCATAGCGGTTGCGCGGTTCAATAGATGTTACGTCCGGCAGATCCGGGTCGCGTTCGGTTACGCGCGATTCTACGCGTTCTGGGGTGGTATTGCGCGCGGTATCAGGGTTTATACTTGCCGCCTGTCCTACTGCTTGGTCTTGATTGAGCGCTGGGTTAGCTGCGGTATTAGCGAGTGTTTGGTCTTGGTTGGTGTTTGGGTTAAGAGCTTGGTTTACATTACCGCTGTTCCTATTCTGCGCATGCTGGTTGATTGCGTTCGATACGGCGCTTCTTCCGTGCTGGATTCCCTTACCAGCGCCATGCATCATACCGCCGCCGAGTGCACCGAGTGCACCGGCTTCAAGATAATTTTTGAAATCAGTATTACGTTTGCCATCATCAGCCATGTCGTCTGCATACGCCTGGACAAACTCTTCAAGCCCCTCTTCGCCGGCTTTCTTTAAGCCTTCTTTGGCTGCGTTGGCTGCGATGGTTTTGAGACCTTGCTTACCGACTTGTGTGGCAGCTCCTTTAGCACCGAGCCCGATAGCTTTCAATAACGTGCCTGAACCACCTAATGGCAGTCCTCCGATATTAACGCCCGCGTTAAGTAGTTCGCCGCCTTTTTGCGTGTCGCTAAGCGTACTTACCGTTCCATCATCATTGACTCTCTTACCGGATGTTGCACGCGAGATTTGTAGTGGCGTATCGAGAAAACTTTGGGCGATACCGCTCGGCAGTTTTGCAGCAAATCGCCCGTAGTCTCCGAGGTCATTCCACTGAAAGCCCTCCTCCTTATCACTGCTGTCTACCCACTTGTTATAACTGTCTAAAGCATCAGAGACTGGTTTTTGGACTTTCTTATAAAGGCGCTGAAAGTTTTGCTGGTTCTCACTACCAAATAAGCCCTTTTCGTGGAATGGGTTGAGGTATGGGTCGAGCGCGCTGGTTGTCTTTTCACCAGGCATGGTTCTCTTCAAATAATCCTGCGACACCTTATCGCCCTGATTTGCCATGTCGGTGACCATGAGGGTTTTATCTGCGCCTGTGCCCTTTACATAGTCGTCGACATTGATTTTCTGGTCGCCGTTATAGAAATCAAATCCTTTGTCTGCGCGCTGAACCTTGCGGTAGCCGATGTTTGCCGGCTGGTTTGGTTGCTGTGTCGGCTGTGTGGTTGGCAATACGCTCTTATTCGTATCAGCAGCATTCATTGATACGTTAGGGGTTTGCAGTTTTGGCGTCTCAGGCTGTTGCTGCGGCTTTGGGACTGCACTCCACGCGCCTGCGCCAGTGTTGGTCGGAGTGGGCGATAGGTTGATTTGCGGGGTTTGGTTTTGTTGGTTAGAGACAGGTGCCGGTTTTTTCTCTTCTTCTTTTTTCTTGCCGAATAGATTGTTGAAGATATTACCAATCCAATCAAACATATCGTCCGCTCCTTTCCTTGTTATCTGGTACTAAACCAATTGTTTCTTACGTTTGTCTTCTTCTTTCATGCGCGCCAAATACTCGCCGCTCGTGTCGGTGTCGTAGCCGGTGCCGTTTGGATCGTCCACGGTGATACCGTTTAAGTCGTTCGCGTAGTTCGTGAGCTTCGGGTCGCTTACTTTCACATCGCGCACGTTCACTGGATTGCGGTAGTTGTCTAATAGGCTTGCCAGGGCGCGGTCTATTGCGTCTTTTTGGGCGATATCGCCAGCCATAGCGCCTTGTACTTGCCGCCAGCCGCCGCCGGCCGTCTGAGCACGTTTACCGAGCAATTCTGCGCGGCTTGAGTGGTATGCCGACTCCTTGCTCTTGATATCGTTGTCTAGGGCAGCTTCCTTATTACGCTTCTGCTCCTGCAGGTCTTGCACGTTGTTGTTGTAGCTTTCCTTAGTCTCATCCTCAGCAGTCTTCAGGTCGCGCATGTTGGTACTGTAGGTGTCGGCTACTTTACCGCGGGATTTGCTTGCGTCTTGAGCTACGGCGTATGGTACAACGTTTGCACTTGCGCTTGAGCGTCCTGCGCCGGCGCGTCCGAGTAGGTTCTGTAAGGCGCGGTATTTATTTGCACTGTTGATATCAATATCTTCGGTGCTATGCTGGAAGTCTCTTGTCGTATCCGAGCGTTTAGTAGCATAGCGGCTTAGGGCGCGCGATTGCTGCTGGTTGAGCCTATCCATACCCTTGTTGTATGCATCGTTAATTTGGTTTTGGGCTGCATTACGGGTTGCACCCAGGTTGTTCAGCGAATTATCGATAGCGCCGATTTGCTGGTCTATCATACCGAGGGTGATATCGCGGTCTCTGTTGGATTGGTAGTTACCTCCTCCGCCGCGATAGACGGTGTCAGTGTTGCCTTGGGGCTGAGTTTGAGATTGATTGTTGTTTTGATTATTAAGATGTTGCGATATCGCCTTGTCATCGTCTGCGCGGATTCTATCTATCTGTTCCTGCTGCTTCCATAGCGGCGTTTGACCTGTAAGTCCAGCAGCAACACTATCAACCCAGTCCTTAAATAAATTTTGGTTTGAGCCGGGACGCACATGATTCCATTCCCATGCCATAATAAAAATCCTCCCTTTGGACTTGTAGAGAGGATGTAGTGAGTGGACTATTCTATTGCTCTATTTGGCAGAAGTGCTGAACTGAGTAATACCCATCGGAAGCTGCATATGTCCCTTGCTTAACATATACACCTGTGAGCAAATATTTTCCGTTTAACATACCGTCATAGTGAGGTTTAGATTCCTTCCACGAATTTACCACCATTCGAGATGTTACCTTCTCGCCAGGGAAGAACTGTATATTTTCTCCGCCATATTTGCAAAGATCGCCCGTCCGCTTGAATACAAGCTCCGTCCCAGGAACTCCCTCTGGGTTATCGTGCTTTAGATAGCTACGTACTGCCATATCCTCCGCCTTTTCCCTAGCGCTTGCTACGAGGCGTTCGTCTACGGCGAGGGGTGATACACCCTTGCTTTGACGCTCCTGGTTCACGAGTTCTAGGATTTCGGTAGCGTCTGGTGGACCTTCGTCGTACTTATCGCGAGTCGTATGTGTGTTGCCAGCATTAGCCTTGGTTGTTCCTGGGTGGACTTGACTAAACACACCAATCATGGCTGCAAGTACGAGTATGCCAAATCCGAATACACAGAGTAGGTGACTGACTGCACGCAACCGCTTACCAGCTTTTGCAGTGAATATCTCCACGATTGCCGATATACCAGATGCCAAAGCAAATACGAATGCAAAGATGAAATACACGCCTTGCATGTTTGCGTCTGGCTCTTTACCCTGTGAATACGCCATTACAGCAGCTGTTGTCGCAACAAGCATACTGAGGGCGTACAATACAGCAAAGATACTAGACAATCGCTTGCGTAGGAGCTTTCTCAGGAGAGTTGGTGGTTGATCATCTTCGATATCGGCAACCTGAACGTCGTCATTACTGCCTGTCTCCTCGTAAAACGGCTCATAATGCTTCAAGGCTGCCACCGCTTTGATGTACCGAACCATGCACAGTATGCCGACAATGCCTGGCGTAAGCATGACCGAACCTAGTATACCAACAGCTACAGACAGCTTAACCATCTTCTTGCTACCGAGATTACGCACACCAACTGATGGCAGATATACAAACAAGAATAGCAAGAATGCTATAAATAGTGCGAGCGCCGTTGTATCAGCAGGGTTGATCCCGCTGGATTGTGTCGCAGTTTTGACTCCAAGAACAACTAGTGCAAGAACAAACAAGCCTAACCCAAAACGCCCCGCTGCTATTAGCTTGCGCGCTGCATCGCGTTGTTCCTGGTTAGAGTAACGCTCGTCAACTTGCGAATATGTGATTACAGCCATTCCGCCACTCCTCCATGATGCGAACATGTGCCGCGTCCGGTTGAGTATGAACGCCAACCGTCGCGACAAATTGCTCCACCCTGCTCATCTTGCTCGTAAGTGTTTTGCACCTGCGGGAGCTGCTGAACAGTTGGCTGCGGAGCGGGATTAGCAGTATAGGTTATTTCCTCCGATACCGGCTCGCGCAGAGTCGTGAACTGAGGGTCGTAGCCTTTCTTGCTTGCGCGGCAAGTCCTCTTTTCGCCATCAACACCTTGCCTCGTAACAGCTTCAGTGTACCCGTATGGAGATTGCTTTGCCTCTTCGTTTTTATAAACGTTACCGTAACCAATTGCTTCGTTAAAACAATCGGTGTACGTCACCGGCTTTAATCCTTCAATGATATTGCCGCCAACGAACCAAGCGCATACTATAGCAAGTATGCCAACTACCACCTTATTTTTCATGCTTATATGCTAGCATAATAGAGGTGATTTGTCAATCAAAAGCACATTCATGATGTATTCGTAGGTTTTACCCCACTCACTACATCCTCTCTACTTGTTAATGATTAGTTTTCGGAGTACTTGCTTCCTCCCACGTCGGGGCGGGAAATAGTTGCTACGAGCATCAGGTAGCCATTGGTTACTACACACTCCCGCGTCGGGGCGGCGAGTAGTGCGCAACTCCCACGTCGGGGCGGCTGCTCATAGCATAATGCTAATACTAGCGTAGCATGATAGGGCGGGTTTGGCAATGTTACTTCTTTAGCGCTTCGATGAGGGCATTACTGCCAAGAGCAATGATTGCACCTAATATTGCAGAACCTATCGTAATCATAATATTATTGCGCTTTCTAGCTTCATTTGAGCTCACAACCTCGTCAATCGCTTTTTTCGTATCAGTATCATTCTTAATTCCATCAACGGATATTTTCTTCACTAAATCATTTACTGGCTTATAATCTCGAAGTACGCGTTCTACGTTCGGACCGAGCACATCGGTACGCATTGTATCATCAACGACCGCTTTGGTCGCACGTGTATACTCATCATTTTCATCGTTATCATTATTTAATGGCATCCGGTTTCTTCTTCAGTTTATCTGCTGGTAACAATTTCATAACAGACCCATCTTCTTTCGTAATACTAACGCTTCCTCCCTTAGCATTACTCAAAACTCCAATAGCGAAAGTGATAACGTCATCACTGTCCTGCAAATCATACTCTTCCTTTATACGATTAAGCGCAACTAGGTCACCATTGTTTATGGTGTACGTTGCTTCACCGTCTTTTTCGCTCGTCTTCTTTACAGGCATATCCTACCTGTAATTATATATCATTGTGCAACACAAAACTAGGGTGTATTGAACAAATCATACACTCACAAGCGTGGCGTAGGCTACAACGATTGCTGCCTTGATGGCAATAGAACTTTTGAGATCTACGCCACACTTGTCGATATACGATTGAGAGCCTGCTGGGGGTGCAGCCTCTACAACAAATCATCCGACGTTGTTAACGTGGCAGATTGATATCCTGCGGTCGGTGTCCAGGCTCCTTGCTGTTGCCGTTGTCGTGGAATAAATTTTGCTCGCACTCCGTGTTTGCGTCGTCGATTCGTTTCAAGTCCTCAGCGACATCTTTTTCCACGGTAATATACACGTCTCTTTTTTCACCCGACTCTTCGTCGATTTCTACGCCGCCGCGATACGCTTTGCCGTTGACGCAGATCGTATGTGCTAGGTGGATTCGTACTGTGTCGTCAGTCGGTTCCGGCGTAGGTGCTTCCGGTACGACGTCCGTATCGATTTCGCCGTCCTCAGGTACAGGCGTACCCTCCGCTACGCTATCTAGTTTTGCGAGTACCAGTTCATCAATAGCGTCTGGCGATACAAGCGTACCGTCTTTACGATATTGAACCTGTCCGTTCGCAGCCGTCTTTTTTGTAAATACTGCCATAAGTATCCTTTGCTATTACGTTGATATGGTGGGGCGCAAGGACTTTCCCTCGCACCCCGAGAGCTGGCTAGTAAGCCGAACCGCTCTCGATACGCGCCATCCAGTTGTTGTTCAGGATGCACGCCTTTGCCGCTGCTTTCCAGCCGAGCGTCATGATTTGCTCAAGCGGGTCAGACACGCCGCCAGGACCTTGCTTGTAGGTCTTCAGCTTCTGCAGGTCGGTATTCGCATATGCATCCATGCCAAAGAGAAGGCTCGTGTGAATGTCCACTTTCCCTGTGTTTTTTACGGTCGGGATCATGTTGCTGCGGATTACCGTAACGCCCGAGAACCGAGCAATCGTACCGGTGTACAGTTCGTTTGCTTTATCTCTGTTCGCTTGATGGATTGCCGCCTGCTTGAAGTCTTCGTCCTTCATGAGATCCTGCTCAACCATCGGGTCGACAACGAGAACGAAGTTACCGTCACCGGCTTTCATCTCGATCTCTTTTGTCGACTCTTTGCGCGTTGCGACTTCGGTAAACTCGCGTGCACCCGATTGGCGCAAACGAGCGACCTCAGCGCGTACGTCATCCCATTTCAGGATGTCAGTCTTTGCCAAGCCGTCGCGCGTAGTCTTGTTGTTCGCATAGCGTACTGCCGTACCTTTGCTAACGACATTATAGATTGCGCGGTCTAAGCTACGCGCCGCCTGCGTGCCGAGAATCTGATATTTCTCCTGCATTGAGCGGTGCTTCGGCGTTAAGCCTGCCAAGTCGGTGATGGTGATGTAATCACCGTACTGGTCGATCGTCGCGTTGATGGCCGACGTTGCAAGCTTGCTACCTGCCGGAGCGACACCTTCCGTTAGTGGATCGGTCACAATATCAAGTTCGGCATATTGCGTAAACCGAATACCTTTGCCGTTACCAGCCGGAATGTTTTCTAGGTGACCGAACTGGTTTAACACTGTTTGATATTTGGCGCGTTTGAGCGTCTGCGCCGACATGTATTCCTGAATGTCAGCGGCAAGTTCTGCTGTAGTTGTCTTTACACCCATGGTTTCCTCCTATTGGGATTACAAGCGCCTATACGTCCGTAAGCGGTACATCACCGATACGCGCTTCCAAATCACTCATACGGTCTGCTGAACCGGTTGAGCGGACTGCACTGCCAGCACCGCTGCTGTTAGCACGGTTACGCTGTGCGCTTCGCTGTCCGTACGATCGTTCAGCTTTGATCATCGCTTCGTATTGTGGCGCTTTGGTTTGTAAATATTCGAGTGGTGAGGGCGCTCCCTCGTGTGTGCCTACAATCTGCGGATTACCGTTTGCATCTTCGGCAACGATGGCATAGCGGTGTGCCCATTCTGAGAGTGCCTCTTCGTGGAGAAATTGATTGTAGTGCGGGTCAGACGGGTTAAATAGCGGTATGCTTGATTCAGCCTGCATGACCGATAGCCGAGTCTGTTCGCGCGTTTGCTTTACTTGCATGAGGGCTTGCTCAGCTTGGCGCGCTCGCTCGTTTCGCCGCAATTCCCGTAGCTGGTCGGCTACGGCTGGATCCATGTCTTCAAAGTCTTGCTCGTCAGGCTCGACGTTTATGAATTCATTGATCGCCTGGTTGCTTAATTCCTTAAGCAGTTGAGAGTCGGCTTGTGCTGCCTGCTGCTTCGCGGCAATGCGGCGTTGTGCGAAGTAGTTGTTCCTCTCTGCTTCAGACATGTTGTCAGGATTATCCGATGTACCTTTCGCGTCATCTTCCGACTCTATGCCTGTTTGCTGTTCCACGGAGTCTGCGCTCCGGTCGTCATCATCATGTTGACTCTCTTGGCTATCATTATCGTTGTCAGAGGTAGTGCCGAGTCCACCATCCGGCTTCGATAAGTCGTAGCTGTCAAGCACATCAACTGATGAGCTGTTGTCTACAGTTGTTTCAGTAGTCTGAGCTGCTGAATCTTCCATAGGACCACTCCTTTCGTTAGTTACTTCACGTTTATACGGGCGGTGCCCGAGGGTCGGAGGAATCCCCGATCGACAATCGACTGTGGTAGTTGGTAAAATCGATTGCCGGTCGCGGACGCCTACGGCTGCGGGGTTGGTTCTATCGGGACGATATCGTAGTCATCTCCTTTCTTCACAAGCATTTTTCCATTCGGGATTGCCTTTACGTGCCCATGGCGGTTCTGGCAACTCGTGCATACCAGGTCGTTACCGCGCTGTTCCCACTCGTGGTGCTCCGGTGGGTCTGGATGCTCGACTGTCAGTTCCTCTGGCTGGTTAAGCTTCAACCCCTCAAACTCTGTATTGCTCGTCATGGGTTGCTCGCTTTCTTCGCGCTCTCTAATAGCAGTATTACTTTCCGCAACCTATCTGCTACGATTTCGCTTGCGCGCATTTCTACGGCATAATCTGAGTCGGTCGGGTGGGGGTTACTGCTTCTCAGACGGCTTAGGATTGCGGTATTTGAGTCATTCTTCTTTAGCTCGATCTCCAGGATTTCAATCAGCTTGTCGGCCGCCGGTGCAAGCAGCATGTGTACGTTCTTTATTTCGTCGCGGCGCTCATCCGCCTTGGTCGGTTTTTTCTCCGGCTTCTTCTTTGGCGGGCGGTTCACGCCCAAAAACATCGCTTCATTACTAGCCATTTGTTGCTCCTATTCGCGCCAAAAACTCTCTAACCGCCTCATCGCTCCATCCACGCGATTTTAGCTCTGCGGCGACCTGTTCGTCATCCGAGGGGCTTTCCGTCGATTGTGTGCCATTCTGAGCGGTCATTTCTGTCTTGGCGGCTTCTTGCTGCGTTTTCATTTGCTGCTGCGCAAGTTTTTCCTGCTCCTGCTGTACCTTTACCTGGTCAAGCGCACTCTGTGTATGCATAGCCTGTAGCTGTTCTTGATTATTGATTGTCTGTTGTTCTTCCTGAGATAGCGGTGTGATGATTTTATCGACATTATCAAGCCCAGATTTCTCAAATAATCCGGATATCAATTCGCCCCAGTGAATCTCTTTGCCGTCCTGGCGCAATTTGTTCTCAATATCAGGGATTGACGCGGCGGCGTTCATCGCCTCCACAATTCGCTGTTTGGTTGCGTCATCATCTTCAAACTTCGACGAGCCCGGGTCGACTTCGAACCGGTATTTCGCTTTCTTCAGTTCTTCAAACTCTGCTAATATCTCTGCCTTACCTTCCGGTACGTCATAGCCAGCAGCACGTAGTTTATCGCCTTGCTCCTCAGTGATATTGATAGCGTCCGAACCGTCACTGTTCTGTATTGCGATATTGATCATCAACTTCGCAAGCGTCGCCATCATATCGTCTGCTGCTTGACGCTGCGCATTATCGCGTGCGCTTCGGCGTTCAGCCTGTTGCCGTATACTTGCCGGTACTTTTGAGTACTGTGTGTTACCGCTATCTGCTGCGGATACTGAACCATCGTTTGTGCCGATGAGGTTCATAATGTCAGTCTTGTACGAGCCGATTAGGGTTGGGAATGCTTGGAGGATTGTCTTATCGGGAGTAAACCAGTCTATTTGGGCGTTACCGGTAAACATGAGATTACCTGGACTAACGACGAGCGAGTCAAGGTCGAGGTTTGGATCGTTTTGCGTATCGCCGGCTACTTGCACTGCCGGGTCGAGCGCCTGCTGAATTCCATACGCGTTTGCGGCTTTCATGAAATCGAGCATGTTCTGCCCGGGACCGATCTTCTCATAGCGGCTTACGCCATATGGATTAACCATGTTGATTTTGCGATACTTGAAAAATATTGGTAAGTCGCCAGCAATATCGGTATTAGTTTGCCAGCGGACAATCTTATCGTTTGAGCTGTCGGGGTAGATCGTATACCATGGCGCATTGTGTCCGCGTTGAAAGCATGTGTAGAACGTTACCGTTTTACCCATATCTACTTGAGCTTTTAAGTCGCGCGGCAAATCATCGGTGCGCGCCGAAAATACATCGCTATCCACGATGCCTTGCAATATCTTGAGATTCCAGCCGGCGTGACCTTTCACGCCTTTTACTTGTTCAATAATTCTACGTAGTGCTAGCTTCGTATAGTGGCGTGCCAACCAAATATAGCTACAGCTCCTATCGGTAGGCTTGCCTGGTTCAAGCTTCACATCACGGATGTATGGCAATACAAAGTCGGAGCCGGTGTAATCCTCATTACTAATCGGAAATACAAAGAGCGGTTGTGAGCCGTATAAGCCGGACTTTTCATCAGCAAGCTTTACTTTTTCAAAGAATTTAGCGTCAGTGTTCGCATTCGGGATTATTTTATTCACCCAGTAGGTGTCGACAACCGCTGTCTTCCACTCGGCAAAGTCTGCGCCATCAAGCGGTGATGATACGACGCGTCCGGTCTGCAGTTGACCCCATACGCGCATTACCTCTTCTTCGCCTAAACCGCTTGCAGTACCGTCAGTGACTTTTGGATAGTGCTCAGGGAGTTCGGGGCTTGGCTGGTTGCCATCGAGCCGTTCGTACTCGTCGAATGGTTCAAACCACGTATCAGACCACTTCTTTGAGGCTTCGAGTGAGTCCGATAATTCATCTTCAAGCAAAAACGCCGACACTGGTAGAAATATTCCTTTCGGAACACTCCCACGTCGGGGCGGCGTTCGTATACCGGTAGTATACTACATTCTCATCGCTATAGCAACACTTATGTTTATGCATTCGTGTGCTGTTTCATGATGGTGTACGTGATATGCACGCGTTTCACTTCTTTCGTGATGTTATCGATATCATAGTGGACATCAATAGCGTCTTCAGCTACACCTGCCCTGATTAAATCCATCACCTTTTTCACAGCAATTTCCTGCGCATGCAGCGAGTCAAGCGCATCCAGCGATTCAGTCTGCGTCACCTTCACCGACCGCAGCTTATTGTCGTAGTACGATTCTGTGATGATTCGTTTGCCAAACTCTACTGGCGCTTCTGTACTACTCATGGTTTTACCTCCTTGTCATCATGTTTAATCGTTTTTGAGGGCGTCGTATCGGGGCTCTATTCGTTAGAGCACGGGGATCTGTCAGGGCTAAGGTAGAGAATGCGTCGGTAGCATGGCTTGACCAATCGTGCACCGGCTCATTCTCGTAGCGCATCATCTTCTCGTTCCACGTTTTGTGGTACGATTTTAGCGCCTTGATACCCCGGTCGCATTTCGTTTTATCGAAATAGCAGCGCGGCAGGATTGTGCGGATTGCATTGATAGCCTCCTCTTTCTTATTTGGCTTCGGCACGGTCTTGAAGTTAATGCCAAGCTTCATTGCTGTTTCCTTTCGGCTCATACCGCTTGATAACTCGCGCACCTCAATATCGTGCGGTGCGTAATGCTCGCCGTATACGTAGCCTCGTTTATCTAGTTCAGCAAAATAGAATGGCAAACCCTCCCCTGAGTTCTCGTAATAATCGATTACTCGTATCTCATTCGCATAGAGCTGGACAAACCATATCGACATACTGTCGTCGATTCCTAAGTCCCAGTATGTGTTAACGCGTAGCAATGGATCATATGGTACGTCGCGTATTCGATTCTCATTCTCAGCACGACGCATACCGCCGCCAAAGTATGCGCCGGATACCGGCGCTTCAAATGAACAGTAATACTCCTGGTCAACGAAAGCGTTCGCTTCCTCTTCAGATTGACCGCGCGCTAGAAATCGTTCAATGGTTCGTTGGCGGATTTTAACCATCTGTTCAGGTGTGAAGACATTCGTGTCGTCTACTGTCAGTATTGAGACATATACGTTCGGGTCATTCTTCCAACTCTCAAGCATGTACTTCAGCCAGCTATCACCATTCGCTGTACCGTTGACGATAACTATACCGCCATTTGCTTCAACAATCGGCTCGATGATATCAATGATTCGCGGGTCATGCATTTGGATTTCAGACAGTACAAATAACTTACTGTTACCTCCACGAGCACGTCCGGGCTTAAAAAACGACATCACACGGAGTGATGTACCGTTTATGAAATTTACTCGCTTCAGACTATCGTTGAGCCCATTGTCACGCCTATGCTTGCGTTCGCGTAAAGCCATCGGTATGAAATCAGTGAATGCTAAGCCATTGTTAGTCACCGATTCCCATAGGTTGTCGCGCGCCATATCGCCAGTTGGAAAACCATATTTAATCGTCTCGACATTCTCTGCGCCATGCTCAATCGCCGCGTTCCAACTCGTTAAGTCCTTGCCGCCGCGGCGATGCCATATTAGTACAAATAGCCAATACTTTTTGCCCTTATGCTTCCCTTCGCCGTGTAATGCATCCCAGAAATCCTTCTGATAGTCGCGCGCACGGTAGATGTGCGGCAGTTTAATTATCGTCATCCGTCTCCTCGTCTGCATGGTGGCGCGTTTCGATAACCAATTTCGACTCGCCGCTATTCTCTTGCTCGACTTTATTTTTCCAGCCAAAATTATTAGACAATGAAAATATCGTGCCAGCAACCGAACCTTTACTCGAATACAGCCGTTCTTCGGCAAACGACTCAATTTTCAGCTTTGCCGCTTTTATAGTGTCAGAAAACTCGTCGCGCTCTTCGTAATCAAGTAGCGTTTGTCTGGTAGTTCCCAAAAAAAGAGCTAGCCCCGTTATCGTGTACGGACGCTGCTCAGACACACGCTTTTTCTTCACAACAATTGGCTCAGCGTCCATGTCTTCAACCATGCGCCCTTTTTCATTCTCAACCAGCGGCTGCTGCAAAACTTTCACTGTCTCAATGTGCGGGTCGCAATACTTAAAATACGCCTTAATCTTGCGTTCAAGCTCTTTAACCGTCGCAAATTTCAGAGGTCGTCCGCCTGCATGTTTTCCATTTTGCTCAGCCAAAAGAAAATACCCCCTAGTATCATTAAAAATACCAGCTGGGGGTGCTGTATTTTTCATAATACACAAAAACGAGCATCCTGTCTATATTTCGGACCGCGTTTTCAAAAATCTGTTAGTTTGGATACTAGCGAGAAAAATAACCACTCTCGGGTGGTTATTTTTACTACCGCTCAACCACCAACTCAATACACCGCTTCTTATGGCACTTCATGCAAGCGGCTACGATGAAATAAACACGCTCACCTTTATAGCCCATGCCTTGCTTAATTTGTTCAGCGGTTCGCTCCGGCTTAATAGTCTGCTTAAATCTCTGCCAGTCATGCTCACAGGTGTCGTTGTATTTAATGCAACGCTGTTGTTTACGAGCTCTAGCTTCGGCAATTTTATTTTTTGTAGCCTGTCTTATTGCGGAGAGGTTCATTTATAAACTCGTCAATTATCGCTTTAATTCTAGACTGCGTCTTGTCTATTTCATCTGGCACTAAACCAGATAAATCTACGATTAGCCCGCTTATGGCACTTGTCGCACCGGATGGATGGTTTTGATTCATTATTCGCCATTTCTCTTATTCAACTCCTTAGTAATATTGCGAATAAATCGTCCTACATGTATCCTGGTACATGTTTCGGCGTTATTCTTACTCATCTTAGTTTTCTTCCGTAGCACCTTTTGCATATCGAAAAAGAGAGGAGCAATAACGTCAGCAAAGTATTGTCCGATAGCTGCTTCTACCGCATGCTGATCGATTGCCATTTGACAGTAACTCTTATCATCAAAGTTGCTTAGTAATAGGTCTACATATTCGGCAGATTCCATACTTGAGCGTTTTGCTATCGAGATGCCTTCTTCTGATAATTTGTTGACTTTGTCTAGCCATTTTTGGTCTTGGTTGGATATTTTATCGCTCATGCTCAACTCCTTTCACAAAAAACAACCACCGCGTCATTCCAGATTTGTCGCCGAAAGCTGGTTTTTGAGGTAATATTTTTAGTAATTCAGTGGTTTTAATATCACGCTCGCTCCACTTCATAGCGACGACGCAGCCAGGTTTGACGACGCGTAGACATTCGCTCAAACCTTTGCTCAGCGTTTCATGCCAAGTATCTTTTTCGAGCTTGCCATATTTCTTGGCGAGCCAGCTATTCTTGCCGCAGTTAATGAGGTGGGGCGGATCGAAAACGACGAAACTAAAACATTCATCAGGAAACTTCATATCGGTAAAGTCCAGAACTAGGTCTGGGCTGATTTCTAGTGTTCTGATTTTGTCTCTGTCTTTCATCTCGACAGTTTCGCGCCGGCGATCTATATACAGAATATTTGGGTGGTCTTTATCAAAGTAAAACATACGTCCACCACAGCAAGCGTCAAGTATGGATGTTGGGGTAGTTTTCATAACTCCTCTTTGTTTACTTTGTAAAAATTGCCAACGACCTCTAGTGCAATACGACCTGTATCCAGATTATACATAATAGAAGACAATTCTTGACCAATCACGCCATCGCGACCTATGAGAAATTTGGCAGACTCATCAACATAGTAAACTTTATATGGAACGCCACAGTGGCGTGGATAGTATTGTACGATGTCACCCTCACAAATCTCTGTACCATTCTTGTCTTTCAGCCCTATGCCTTGCTCAATCACCAGTCGTCCCTCAATCGGAATCGGCTCATTCTCGCCTTCAAGTCTAGCTGATACAAGTTTGTCGCCTTGCCAGTGCAGAGACACGACTTTGCGCATTCTTTTTTCTAGGTTATCCCAGGCACGAAACTTTAGTTCACGCATTAGATTTCCTTTCCATTCTTATAACATTTCGAGTAGCCCATCTCGCCACCAGCTGATTTGCAGCGAGCATAAGTGTTATCGTTTTCATTTAGCTGATTAGCAGCCTCTTGTTCAAGTTTGTCCAATAAAACGAAGAAGGCAACAATCGCTAACACTATTATTGCGGCAATGGCTACGTCGCTCCAACTATTATTAGATAAATTAAAATCAGTTTTCATTCTCACTCATACCACTTTCTACTAATTCAGTTACGCCAATTCGTTCTAACACCATGTCGCTTGCCATAACGAAAATATAGGCGGTGCTAACACCAGCTGTTTCGGGAATCGGCACGCCAATCAGGTACTTTGTGTCATTTTTGAGTTCTTTAACTTCATTCACAATTCCCAAAACACCGCACCATTTGTGATTTTCGTTGAATTGAACGACGTCGTTGAGTTTTAGTTTTGTCATAGCACGTCCTCCGCATTGATAATCTCTTCATCGCCGACGGTGTCTGCTTCTGACATATCCCAGATATCATAGCCCCAAATCTTGTCAAAGCATATTGAGCCAATGTTCTGCTCGTCTTGTATATATTGATTGGCAGCTTCCTCTGCCTCTTTTTGGCTATCGGCCTTAATGAAAATCTTGCCAATAACGGTTTGTTCAATTTCTGCTTCGTAAATCATTGACATCTCCTTTCTCTATGTCCACAAAATTAGCGGTTTAGTTGACATTCATCCACGTTTCGCCGTCGTCATATGGATTAACGTAGTTTATATACTTGTGGCAATTAGGACACCTAGAACCGTAATCGGGGAAGCCTCCCACTGGGTATGGCTTCAGCGATGCTTGGTAGGCTTTCCAGTTTTTACTGTCGCCTCGGATGAGTAATATTTCATCGTCGCAACAATCGCGTTTTACCATCCACCTGTCTCTGTCCATATTTTCTGTGCAAGAAAATACCCAATTACACCATTCAATTTCAGGTATCATATTTTACATGTTCTCCTTATCTAGTTGACATTATCTTAGCTACCCCTCAATATAATCTTTTTGCCGTCTTTCAATCTGAAACCACTTTTAGTGGTGCTATCAAGACGTAGGCAACTTTGCTCGAATAAGTAGTTAAAGACTTGACCGAGGACTAAAGCGTAACAACCATCAGCAAGACCAATTTGGTCTGCGATGTATCGTTTAGGGTCTTGGTCGTACGACACATCAGACTTCAAGTTCCATACTCTCTCGCCAATCTTTTCTTCAGCGATTTGCTGAATCTCAACTAATGCGTGCGCCAAGTCGTCAACGTTGTCTATCTCCACTCCAAAGCAGCCATCTTGGTCATCATAAGTGCCTGTGTGCCGGTATTTACGGGCCAGTCTGTCAAGAGGACCAACCGAGAAGTCTCCGTAGCCATTTGATATGTACAGCTCTTTACCGCCATCTGCTTGTATTGTTATTCTGAATCCCATATTTTACTTTCCCCGTGTATACGATTTCGTGTAGTTTAATCGACATTCCCTTGTATATGCTATTTACATATTTTACCCGTAGAGCGTGTTTTTTAGATAAAACGTCCTACGGGTTCAACCGCATAACTGGTACTGGCAAGAGCGGTGGATACTTTAAGGCTGCTTCTTTTAATTCCTGACGGTCAAGCTAACACTTCGGTACGCAACCTCGCACGCAGAGCTGTCTTGTTACGGCAGATGCTTCAACTATTGCCAGTATTGGCTATATAAGGTGATGATTTGCCGAGAGGCTGCCATCCTTCACGCGTTAGCAATAATGCTACTGTAGCGTCGTTTCAGTACTCGTATAGTCACATCACATGCCACGTCGCTTTGCTTTAAGTCGGATTTGGAATCCCCGTCACCGAACATTCCACGTTCTGCCCCAAATGCGCATTTTGAGGACTTACTGTTGGGTATAGCGTCTACCTATTCCGCCACTTATATAGCCAGTTGACAACACCAGGTGTATAACACTAACTAACGCGTTTGTTAATTTAATTTAGTTGATGTTGCCAGTTGATAGCACCAAATGGTAGTTGTTTTCGATTTTTTTAAGTACAAGTCTTTCTCGAAAAATAAAAGGTGCGTTGGTGCTACCAGTTAGACAGACGATACACGTTGCACTGCGTTGCCAAAAATTAATAAAAAACAACTCACAACGTTTCACGTTTTTGCCATATGTGCTGTGGTAAACCAGCACACAGTTCATAAGGATTGTGCATATCATCTGCCCAGTTGAGTAGACGATAGGCGGGCTCTCGACACCCGCATTAAGGAGTCTGCTATCACAACAGCCCTTCATCTTTCGATGGTGATAAAACTCTTACCTTTAAGTTACTATCATCTACCCAGTTATGCGGTTGAATTATTAATGTTCTAAACCATTTTTCCCACTTGTCGAAAATGGTTTTCCACAGGGCACGTTTTGTACCTGGTTGGTTTAATTTTGCCCAGTTTATTGACGTATGGTAGGTCATTGGTTAATGGTGTTTACCTATCGCCCCTCTTTCGCCTGCCCTCTATGTCCTGGCTTAAAGTCTACGTAGTGTTTATAGATAACATCTTGCCACTTATCATAGACTTCACGACTAGCTATAAACATATCACCAGTATCGCTGTCTGTCCGCAAGTCTCCATCAGCCACCATTTTATTTATTTCTAAAATCTCATCCGGTGATAGCTTCTGAGGATCTATTTTCAACCTCATTGGTACTGTTGAGTTTTTTAGTAGGTAGTCTAAATATACTAATAGTTTAGGGCTCATTTTATTCTACGACCTCCAAGTCTTTAATTGCTTTTTGAACATCAGTCTTTTTGTATTTTTTGCCGTCTATTTCAATGGTAGGCTCTGGGGCGCCTGATTCAACGGGTTGGTATCCGTACTTGCTCAGATCAGCCACAGTATACCATGAGCACGTAGAGTTGTGGTCATCTTGATAACTTAATAAATAACAACCATCTGCCCTACCCAAAACCTTTCTTACACCGCCGGCATTCTCAACAAGATCCCCAACGCAAAGATTATTTAGAGTTTTCTCAACAGACTCTAGCATTTCGTCTGTTCCATAGAAAGCATACCATTTGAACCCGTAAGAACTACCTCCCTTAAAATCAACTGTAAGTATCTTCCCGCCCATTTCCGCCATTGAGCTATCGCAGCGCACACCATCATAGAATTTATCTGCGACAAGATCCTTGCGAACCTTGACCTTATCGTCGACTTTGAATTTGTTTGCTGACATTATTTTTTCTCCTCAATTCCAAAATAGGCCAACCAATCTTCTCGATTTTCTCTGATAGTTCTCATAGCAGTGACCTCGTCATCAAAGTAGGCAGGCAAGCCCAAGTCCTCAAAAGTCAATTCGTGTACCTCTAGCCTGTTCATTACATGGTTAAAAATAACCACAAACTTCTTTTGTAGTCCGTCTTCCCAGTCTGGCTCAAATGTTGATGTTCGGCGTAGTCTGACTTCAGCTAGTTTACGGTTACGAGCTTTCTCAGCCTCCTCATAACTACGGTAAATATTACCGCACAAATAATGCGCCTTGTCGTGGTCGTCATCAATCCAAGCACTTACGAGAATTTCGTTATGTAGGGGATTGTAGCTATATACGATGTAGTAATAGTTATCACCATTTTTAGGCTTCCAGTGAATACTGTCTGTAGATTCTTGGACCTCCTCAAACCACTCAGTTAAAATGTCTGGAAACATGTCAAGGGTATGTCGAGCGTAAGCCATAATACCAACATTACCACCGTCATGCATCAAATCACCGCATTGAGATATATAGAATAAATCTCCAGCTTTGAATGTCGGTAAATCTTTAAGTAGTTTATATTTAGCCATCTAGTGTTCCTCAACTTTCATAGATATTCTTCGTCTTATTTATCCTTATATTTCTCTACAGAAAGAGTGATTATTTTATAACCCTTTTCTTCTAACTGTTTTTGGATACCTTTCCAGACTTCTGCCATCATGTTCTCTTTTGTAGTACTTGAATCAATGTACTGTGATATTTCGTTATCCTTACAATCAACTGTCACTATTAGCTTCATTTTATCTCCTAGGGTGGACTCTGGTTGTTACTAGATTTTAAGAATTATACCAATATCTAAAGTGATTGAGATCCTTAAGTTATCTAGTCATTTAACCGCTCACTTTACAACCTTCCATGCCACAAAATAGGCAAACTGGCATAGAATAGGGCACCAGAATTATTAATTGTTAGTATCGTCGCGAAGAGCGTCGGTCCACTCTGCGACAATTTCCATGTCCGATTCCAAGTCATCTATCCATTGGTCGACATCTGGAATGTCATCTCTGTTGATCATGAGAATGTTTACCGTAGAATTCATGACGTCATACAGATTTTCTAAAGCAAGTGCTGCTCTTTCTCTGTTCGGTGTCATCATGCGCCTCCTTTCTTGTATCTTCGTTTGTTACGTTTTTGGAACACTACCTCGTATGTGTAATCAGGATGAGCAGGCAACCAAACATTCTCTAGTATCTTCCGCCGCCACTTGTAGTCGTCTGTCTCCACACCCTTAGCTTCCCGTAGAGTAAATGAGCCATCTAAGTTGTGGATCCTGAAGTCTACTTTATGCCGGTAAGGAAATGCTTTATTACCGTTTTCGTCGTACACCCAACCTTCAATTCGATATTGCGTGTCGTAGTCTTTTATCTGGCCAAGTTTTTTCTCAACCTCTAGGTCTGCGGCCACTTGCGCTTCAAACTTTGAATCGTATATCTTACCGTTCATTTCAGTACGCTTAGCGCCGTACTTGTTGGTTTTCCCGATTCTGCCAATCTCTACGCCGCAATTACGGCAGGATAGCCTCCCTCGGGAAAGCATCAGGTGCTTTGACTGGCATTCAGGACAAGACGCGGTAGATTGTATGTCGTTTATGTCAAACTTCTTATGCGTTGCTTTTATGTACACGCACCCTCTCCTTTCTTTGCTTGCGCCGCTTCATACGAGCACGCCAGTTACGAATACGCCTTGTTATACAATCCTCGCTTTTTAGCCGTTCATATTTCAGCTCAAAATTATCTAACAGGCTTGTTGTTTTACTATTCATCGTAAAAACTCCTTATACGCACCGTTTCGGTAGTTAGTCCAAGCTGTATATCCTTGACTTTGCCAAACTCGATATGCAACTTTTACAATAGTCGCTGTATCGTTTCTGTTTTCGTCAGGACGAAAATGTACGCAGCCAACCTGCAGAACACCGTAACTACCGATACACACTCTGTGATTTTCGGTATTGGTTAGGTTGTGATTCAGTGGGTTGCAGCCTCTATTTTCAGCTCTGGCGATAGCCATCATCAAGTTAGTGTTCCAACCTGGATATTTAACCAGCTCTTGTCGAACCAATTCGCAGCCCGCTGGTACAGCTGGTTTTGGCGGCGCAGATGGTATAGTTACCGTCTTTGTCGCTAAAGCGGCAGGAGGAGGCGTATTTTGCGGTTTCTCTGGTGGTTGTGGTTGTGGTGGGTCAGCCTTTGGCTTGCCAGTAGGTGCGGCTGGTTTACCTACTGGTTTGATTTTGACAACTGCTTCGCGAGCTTTATTACTTCAGCGTTACGCTGGACAATATGCTGTTTACCGTAGTGATAGCCGATACCGGTACAGACAGCGGCGAATGTTACGATTGATACGATGATGAGCGTTATCTTCATCGCTTGATATTTAACTTTGTTGATGGTTACTGTTTTCATTGTTTTCTCCTTTTTGGTTTTAGATGTTTTGTTGAATAGTTTCATAGTCGTCTCCTTGATTCGGACGAGCTGCTAAGTATAACGGGTAATCATTGAGCATTAGAAGTTACGATGTTGCAGTTCGTCCAAGAGGTTAGAGTTACCGTTCAATAACCCTCGCAGCGGCTATTGAACGGTAGGCTATCGTTACGCGAACAGTGAAGACTAATATCTCCTCTCACACCCCCAACGACTGATGTCTGCTCGAAAGAAATCTTAGCCTCCACGACTCGCGCAGCGATAACCGTGATGCACCAAGCCTCGTATGGGGGTTGGAGAAAGTGGGACATATAAAGTTTTTACTGCTAGCAACCCCCATATGAAGCTTGATGCTGATTGATATGAATCCTGATTGTTAAGGTGATCGCCCTGTAGATTACTGCCGCGCCCTCATGTATATTTGCGCCGTACTTTCTGTAACGATAGCTTTTTCGCTTTCGGAGACCGACAATTCACTGATTGGCGACCTCAGTTAAACGAAAAAGTGAGGAGCCCACATCGATTGCTCCTCACTTTTTCGTACAAATAAAAAACCGATGTGGGTAATCACATCGGTATGTCGGTATAAATTTTAGTTTACAAAACAGCTGCTCTAGCCAGCTGAGCTAAGTCGGCATAAATTGAAAGGTACGACCCGAAAGCACACCTAACAGTGTAGCGTATTTGCATAACCTTGGCAAGTGTTTTTATTGTGGAGAGATGGCGCCAGCTGGCTGTTTGACGCGGCGGTCGACATGCTGCCCGCGCGACATGGCGCGATTGATTTTGTCGCGAATAGCAGCGGCTTTCTCTTTCTGGCCGTTGCGATCGTACGAATCGGCTAAGATGTTAATACTCTGGATGCTTGGTTCTAGGGCGACAGCACGTTCAAGGTGCTGCAAGACAAGCTTGGCATTGCCGAGTTTTTCTTGTACTTTGGCGTAGGCGATATGGCGCGAAGCAACTTCTTCTTCCATCTCTAGGGCCTGCTCGAATGCCAGGGCGGCCTTTTCGTAGCTTTCGGTTTCGTAGTAAATCAGGCCGACGTTGTGCAGGCTCGAAGCGCTTGGCTCGAGGCTCTGGGCGATTTCAAAGCATTCGATAGCGTCGTCGTAAGCATGCTGCTTGGCATACAAAATACCTAGACGATTGTAAGCGTTGGCGTTTTTGGCGTCGATGCGCAGAATGGTTAGCAAGGCTTTTTCGGCGCGCAGATATTTTTGCGCTTTGAGCGATTCTTGAGCGATTTCCCAGAGCTTATCAAGCTTTGACGATAATTTCGCTGGCAAATCGCTCGCGATGTCTTCGGGCGACTGGCGGTACGCGACTGCTGCGGCGCCTAGTCCCAGAACCAGTAAAAATCCAAACATACTATACATTATTATAGCACATAATCACGCAACCAAAGCGGCAAGCTGAAGCTTGATGTTGCCGTTGGCGGCGATGCGCTCGTAGGTTTCGCTGAGACGAGCTAGTTTGTCGATGGTAGCTGGCGTGTTGTTTTTGGCGGCGGCATTTTGAACGAGTAGAATGCTATAGCGTAGTAACTCTAAGGTGTCTTTGCGGTCGGTGTATCGAGCGGCGACGGTTAGTTTATCATTCATCGGACCAGCAATTAATGCTTGCGAGTCTTTGATGATGGCGCCGATATCGGCGAGCTCGCTGGGTTTGCCAGCCAATCGCGAGATTAATGCCGGCCGGCCGCTTGCTAGAAACATAATCTGAGCAATCGCTGTAGTGTCAAGCTGCCGATATTTAGCGAGGAGCAGCCGGCTAGCCTCCTCAGAAATCGGACGGATAGTAAGCCGCTCGACGCGCGACATGATAGTCGGTAGCAGCAAATTCGGCTGGTGCGATGTCAATATGAAATGAATGTTGCGGGCTGGTTCCTCTAATAATTTCAAGAAAGCATTTTGCGCCTGATGATTCATGGCGCTGGCATCGTCGATAACATAAACTGCCTTACTATTAGCGACACCGCGGGTGTATTGGCGCAGGTCGCGGATTTGGTTGATACGAATGACGCCGTTCGCGTCGGCTTGTCCGTCTTTGTTGGTGGGCTGAATAATTCCAGCGAGTGCTGGGCCGGCTAAGTATTTGGCTGTAGTTAGTAGACCAGCGCCATCAGCGCCTGTCAAAAGTAAAGCTTGCGGTAGACTGCGGGCTAGCGTTTGAATTTGTCGCTCGGTTGACGGCTCAAAGATTAGGCTCATCATCTAGCTCCGGGAAAAGTTTGATAAATTCGCCAGGCAGCGGCGCGATGAATGTCTGGCGCTTACCAGGCTGCGTGGTAATTTCTAATTTGTAAGCATGCAGGTAGAGGCGATCGGCAGATTTGCCGTAGACACGGTCGCCGTGAATCGGCGTGCACAAATGACGTAAGTGAACGCGCAGCTGATGAGTGCGCCCAGTTTGCGGGCAGAGTTTAATAGCGCTGAGATTATGGTGCGCGGCGAGCGTTTGGTAAATAGTTTGCGCTGGCTTGCCATTTGGGTCGGGGCGAAAGGTGCTGGGCGCCGACGGGTTGCGGCCGATCGGGATATCAATCTTAGCGGTTAGTGGTTGCGGTGTGCCGTTGACGATGGCTAGATATGTTTTCTTGGCGAGATGTTGCGAGAATTGTTTTTTGAGCAATTCAAAAGCTTCGGGAGTACGCGCCCCGATGATAGCGCCGCTGGTGTCGCGGTCTAGCCGATGGACGATGCCTGGGCGATTAGTTTCCAGCCCGACGGTGGTGTAACGGCGGAAAAAGTCGGCGACCGTAAATTCGTCATTCAGCACCCCTTTGCTGTGAGTCAGAACGCCGGCTGGTTTGTTGACAACGATGACGTTATCGTCTAAATAAAGTAACGGTAGCTCCTTGTCGCTGTAATCGGTAGCTTCGGGCAGATTGACGGCGATTTCGTCGGCTTCGGTGACTAGCTGGCTGGTGCTTTTGGCTGGCGTGCCGTTGACAGATACATTGCCAGATTTGATATATTTTTGCCAGGTTGATCGGCTGGTTTCTGGGTAGCGTTTGGCTAGCAAACTATCAAGACGCTGGCTATCATTTACTTGTTGAAACAGATAGATATCTTTGCCTTTGAATGGTAAGCCGTAGGTAGTTAACTCGCTGGTTGGGTTTTCGAAAATTACGCCGCGAGCGTCACTCTTGGCGGTGAATATTTGCTCCATGATATAATTTTCGCGGTCTTCGGCAGTATCGTCGATCAGCACGAAATAATGCTGGTGGTTGAAGCGAAAGCGCACCAGCTGATTGATTGGGTTAGGATTGCTGTTCTTGATCTGGTCGATATGGCGCGGCAAGTTATCTGCGTTTGCTACGTTGAAGCGGCGCAAGATCGCCAGTAAGTCATTGGCGGTGATTTTCATACGATTACGCTGCTTCCCTGTTCAGACGGTTGGTTACTCGAGGATTGGTGCATGTTGGCGCTATCTCCTGAGTCCCACGGCTTTTTGGACGCGGAGTAAGGTTTCGTTGGCGACGATGCTCATGGCACGCTCGGACCGCTCGAGGACTTTCAATAAATCATCGTCGGCGATGGCGTCGAGGCGCGCTTGGAAGTTGCTCAAAAAGCTGGCTACTGCTTCGGCTACGGCTTTTTTCAGCGGTCCGTATTGTGTTTGGTCAATCCACTCGGCATTGACTTCTTCTTGCGGCCGATCAGTTAAAATCGCCAAAAGCTGCAATAAGTTGGTGATACCCGGCTGATTTTCCCAGTCAAAATTAATAACGCCAAGCGAATCGGTTGTTGCCGACATTATTTTCTTGTGAGCTTGTTCTGGCGTGTCGTTCAAATTAATTTTTGATTTTTGATCGTCCGAGCTCTTGCTCATTTTCTTGTGCGGATTGGTTAAGCTGCGAATACGTAAACCTTTGTCGCGCTTGATGAACTCAGTTTGCTTGGCTGTAGAGTCAGGCACGGTGAATAATTCGCCGAACTTATTATTCATGCGAATGGCGATGTCGCGGGTGATTTCTAGATGCTGGAATTGATCCTCGCCAACGGGCACATAGCGGGCATTATAGAGTAAGATGTCGGCAGCCATTAATACTGGATAATTAAACAAACCGACGCTGACATTGCCGCTGTGTTCAGCAGACTTTTCCTTGAATTGTGTCATGCGGCTCATCTCGCCGAAGCTAGTGAAGCAGTCTAAGATCCAAGTTAATTCGCTGTGCGCCGGAATAAAGCTCTGGCGGTAAATAAAAGTATTTTCGTTTCTAGTGTCGAGCCCAGCGGCGATGAAATACTTAAGGTTTTTGAGGGTGTTGGCGTACAACGCAGAGTGGTCGATTGGTGTCGTAAAACTGTGCAAATCTGGTACAAACATGTTGATTTGATACTCTCCTGCGTACTTTTTCTGCATTTGCACCATTGGCACGAACGCACCGAGATAATTACCGAGCGTTGGCTCTTCGTTGGCGCGCACGCCAGTGAGAATTGTTTCTTTAGACATAGTATAATTATAACAGAGTACGCTTGTGCTGTCATATTGAGCACGACGATTGAAACAATTGCTGTTTGACGCTGGTGGTGGCTGCGTATACAATAGCGTTATGAATAAAACTCAGTGTCGGATTGCATATTACGTTTTCTTGTTTGCGTCGGCGCTGGTGTCGTATATATCGATCGAAACGTCTATGGACACGATGAGTACTAAGCAGTCGCCAAACGTGCCACTGCATTTGTTCGAATTTGCGCTAGCTATCGCGCTGGTGTGTGCGGCGTTGTATTTCCGGTATAAGGCTTATAACGACGATGATACTAAGAAATAAAGCGTAGCATGGATAGATTAGCGTAGCAAAGCTAATACTCCGCTATGTGAGAGCGAGGTGCTCAATTGCAGTGTGATGTTATTTGCCAGCGGATGGCGTGTTGGTAGGCGAGGCCGGCGCTGCTGGCGGCAGTGGATCAACGTTGCTTGGCGGCGTTCCTTTTTTCCAACAATCCTCCGTGTGGAGGCTATATCGCTGGGGATGTTCTTGTAGTTCTTCAGGATCTACTGCTCTGATACGTTCTCTATCTTGGTCGCAGACTACGACAAGCCGGGACGTGTCATGACTTGGATGCTCAGACGGCATCGGTTTTTGTGGCTGATTGCGTGCTGGCTTTGGATTGTCGTTGCTGCAGGCTGTGGCTGCCGCCAATAAGCCGGTGAATCCTAATGTTAATAGTGCTTCGCGGCGGCTAAGAACATTTACTTCTCCTGCTCCTGTTGGGCTTTCTGGACGCTTTGGAACTATTGCCATGATACTTCAATCCCCTCCTTCGGGATTAGCGGCTTGTAGCCTATATGCAACCCACCTAGCATTTATAACAATAAGTATTACTATATACTTTTATAGCAAAATAATCAAATGGTGCTCAAGCAAAAAACAAATACCCCGCCCTAACGAACGGAGTATTTGAGCCTGCTCTAAACGGCGAAGAGTTAGCGCTTTGAGTATTGCTCGCGTTTGCGGGCGCTGCGCAGGCCGTATTTCTTGCGCTCTTTCTCGCGCGGGTCGCGCTTCATGAAGCCGGCCTTCTTGAGTGGAGCACGCAAGTCGGCGGCACCAGCAGTAATCGCTTTGGCAATCGCTTGCTTGATAGCGTCAACTTGGCCGCTAAGTCCGCCGCCGCGTACTAGTACGCTGACGTCAAACTCTTTTTGCTTGTTGACGGTTGCTAGCGGATCAGTAATCTCGGCTAGCAAAGTCTTGTTGCCCGATAGGTATTCATCAGCAGTCTTGCCGTTGATGGTGATCGCGCCTTTGCCGGCGGTCAGGCGAGCGCGGGCAGTAGCGCTTTTGCGCCGGCCCAAGCCGTAGTCGTATTTGTCGGTAGCCATTTACTTAACCTCTACTTTCTCTGGTTTCTGGGCTGCGTGGTCGTGCTCAGCACCCGGGAAGACACGAAGGCGAGCCATACGGCCAGCCGCGAGTTTATTCTTGGGCAGCATGCCTTTGACGGCGTGCTCAATGATGCTTGCCGGGCTTTTGGCGCGGAGATCTTTGAGCTGAGCTTCTTTCAAACCGCCTGGGAAACCGCTGTAGCTGTAGTATATTTTGTCAGTTTCTTTATCGCCGGTCACGACAAGTTCGCTAGCGTTAACGACGATAACGTAATCGCCGTTGTCAACGTGCGGCGTGTAAGTTGGCTTGTATTTACCAGTGAGGTAGCTAGCGATCACGGTCGATAATCGGCCCAGGCTAGCGTCGCGGGCGTCAATCAATATCCAGCGACGAGCAATGTCGGCAGGCTTCTGTGAAAAGGTTTTTCCAGCCATTACTTAGCCTCCTTTGCTGCTTTTGGCATTGGTTTGAGTTCGTCGACGAATTCAACGATTGCCATTTGAGCGCCATCGCCAACGCGCAGCCGAGTGCGCTCGACGCGAACGTGCCCGCTAGTGCGGCCAGTTAGCTGCGGCGCAATTTGGTCGACGAGCTTGACGGCGGCAACTTGCGTACTGAGTCCAGCGATGACCGCTCGGCGGTTGGCCAGATTGCCTTTTTTGGCTTTGGTGATTAGTTTTTCGATATAACGTACGAGCTCTTTGGCTTTGGGCAAAGTCGTCTCAATGCTTTCTTCCATCACCAAGCTCGTCGCTAGACCTTTCAGGAGCGCTCGCCTCTGGTCGCGTTCGCGGCCGAGCTTGCGTCCTCTGTATCCGTGTCGATGCATTTAGAGCTCCAATTCTGCTAGTTTATCTTTTACTTCGTCAAGCGCCTTGCTACCGAAACCTTTAAGCTCGCGCAAGTCTTGCTCGTTGAGCGTGACTAAATCGTGAACGGTACGAATTTCGTTATTGACTAAGGCATTGGCGGTGCGAGCACTCAGGCCTAAGTCTTCGATTGAAGCGTTCAGGCCGTCGTCTTCGTCTTCGTCTTCGGTGCCAAGCGCTGGCGCGGACGCGACAGTAGTGCTGCCGGCTAGGGCTGTGTATTGATTGACGAGAATAGCAGCAGCTTCCTCGAAAGCTTCGCGCGGCGTCAGGCTGCCGTCGGTTTCGATGGTCATCTCGAGCTTATCGAGGCTAGTCTCTTGACCGATACGAGTCGGGTCGACCTTGAAGCGAACACGAGTAACCGGGCTAAACATAGCATCGATTGCAATCATGTCGCTGTGCAGGCGTTTTTCGCTAGATTCTTCGATAGGCTGGTAGCCGCGACCTGATTCAACTACCAAATCGATGATAACCGTCTTGTTTGGGTCGTCAACGTGGCAAATCACGTGGTCGGGATTCATCACCTCGACATCAGCACTAGTTGCGATATCGCCGGCAGTAATGACGTTGGCGCCAGTTTTCTCGAGGCGCAGCTCGACTGGCTCATCGGTGGCAATACGGAAGTTGACGCCTTTGAGATTCAAAGTGATGTCGACGACGTCCTCTTGAATGCCAGGAACAGTTGTGAATTCGTGCGTGGCACCTTCGATTCGGAAAGCGACAATTGCGCCGCCGCGGATGCTGGAAAGCAATACGCGGCGCAGGCTGTTGCCGAGCGTGTTGCCGTAATTAAAGTGCAGCGGCTCAATAACAAACGTACTTGAGTTCTCGCTGTTATCGATAATCTTGGCGAGCGCTGGGTTGTGAATAACTTTAGACATTTTAATCTTTCCTCCCTTTTTAACGTGAGTAGTACTCAACAATTAGCTGCTCGTTGATGCCCGCTTCGGCCTCTTCGCGCTTTGGTTCACTAGTAATTTCGATCTTTAGCTTTTTGATATCTCCCTTTAGCCAGCTAAGCGGTGCCTGAGTGGTATTACCAAAGATATCGTTGATCGCAGTAAAGTAGCCAGATTTGGTACTCTTCGGGCGAACTGTGATTACGTCGCCGGCCTTGACGCGAATCGACGGAATATCGACGCGGCGGCCATTGAGCTCAAAGTGACCGTGGCTGACTAACTGGCGCGCCTGGCGGCGGCTGGTTGCGAAGCCGGCACGGTAGACGGCGTTATCGAGACGCAACTCTAGGAAGCGCAGCAAATTTTCGCCGCTAAGACCTGGCTTGCGAGTCGCTTCGTTCATCAGCTTAGCAAATTGCTTTTCCAACAAACCGTACATGCGTCGGACTTTCTGCTTTTCGCGCAGCTGCTGAGAGTACATACTCTGCTTGCCCTGGCGGCCATGAGCGTGCTCGCCTGGGATACCGCTTTTGCGCGCGAGGATTTTGTGCGCTTTAGGATGCAGCGCAACCCCTTCGCGGCGGCTCTGTTTGACGATTGGGCTAGTGTCTCGTGCCATTACGCTCTCCTTGCCTTTCGCGGACGAACACCGCCGTGCGGTACGCCCGTTACGTCCTTAATACTGTTAATCGAAATGTCAAAGCTGCTTATGGCGCGGATTGCCGCGTCGCGGCCTAGGCCGACGCCTTTGACAAAGACGTCAACTGTGCGCAAACCGTAGGTCGATTTAGCAGCTTCGGCGGCCTTTTCAGCAGCAATTTGCGCTGCATAGGCGGTGCCTTTTTTGCTGCCGCGGAAACCGCAAGCGCCAGCACTGGCGGCGGTCAACGCATTGCCTTTGCTGTCGGCAAAGGTGATAATCGTGTTGTTAAATGTCGCTTGGACATGCAGCTGACCGGTCGGGACTGATCGGCGCTGCTTCTTTTTTGATTTAGCTTCTGCCATTATTTAAAAGTCCTTCCTTATCAAGTCTTGCTTGCTGCTTTTGGCTGCGTGCCGCCGACGGCGATTGCTTTGCCTTTGCGGGTTCGCGCATTGGTGCGAGTCCGCTGGCCGCGTGTCGGCAAACCGTTTTTGTGCCTTAGGCCGCGGTAAGAACCGATGTCCTTTAAGCGTTTGATATTGTTGGTCACCAGGCGCTGCAGATCGCCTTCGGTGACATAATCTTTGTCGATAATGTCGCGAAGCTTCTGCTCCTCAGCCTCGGTGAGATCTTTCACCCGAGTGGTCGGCTTGATTTTAGCCGCCGCAAGGATGTCTCGAGAGTACTTCGGCCCAATACCATAGATATAGGTAAGGGCGATTTGTACCTGCTTGTCACTTGGGATGACTACCCCAGCAATTCGAGCCATGCTTAACCCTGCCTTTGCTTGTGCTTAGGGTTTTTCTTGTTGATGACGTAGAGACGGCCTCTGCGGCGAACAAATTGATCACCCGGACCTCTCTTCCTGACACTCGGTTTAACTTTCATGAGCGTACAACTTTCTACAGGAAAAACCTGTTTTTTAATGAGAGATGCTTGATATCAGGAGCAGCTCTGCGTTATTAATCGCGTGCGCGGAAGACGATTCTGCCCTTCGTGAGATCGTAAGGGCTCAACTCGACTTCTACGTTATCGCCTGGGACCAAGCGGATGTAGTGCTTGCGCATCTTGCCGCTGATGTAAGCGATAATTGTTAGGCTATTCTCTAGTTCGACAACAAATTGAGTATTAGGCAGTGCTTCCACTACCTTGCCGCGCAATTTGATGACTTCCTTTTGACTCGCCATAGATATACAGCTAACCATTATAGCGGATTTTACATCATTTGTAAATGCATTTTGGCGATTTTGTAAACTATAATTTCAAAAAAGATAGGGCCCAGCCCCGGCCGGGAGCTATTGAGTATATAGCTCAACCAACCGGGACCGGGGCTTTAAAATCCTCTCTATTTTCAGCAAAGAGAGGATTATACGGATATATTATGATGCAGGTATCTTCAAAATGCAAATTGCAGATTATGCTGCTCGGCGCAGGCGCAGGAGTTTGCGCCGATTTTTCTTTGTTTGGCCGTCGTCGAGGTCGTCAATACTGAAGTCGTCGTAGGTCACCATCAGAGCGCGCGAATTGATTTGCCGCAGCGTCTCGAGGCCGACAGTCACTACAATCAGTAGTCCGGTACCACCAATCGACAAGTTCGAAACATTAAGTCCGAGCTGCGCAAAGATATAGTCGATGGCGAACGGCATGATAGCAATAATACCAAGAGCGATTGAGCCAAACAAAATCAAGCGGTTAACGGTGCGCGTTAAATACTCTTCGGTTTGAGCGCCTGGCCGAATGCCGGCGATGAAGCCGCCTTGCTTTTGCAGATTTTCGGAAATTTCGTTAGCGTTAAAGACGATACCTGTGTAGAAATAAGTGAAGGCGATAACCAGCACAAAGTACAAAATTGGATAAATCGCTACCGTCCAGTCGCCGTTGCTGAAGCTAGCTGCCGTTGGCGTTTGGAACCACTTGATTAGGTTGTTGGCGATAGTGTGGTTGGCGCCAGGCATAGCGCGCATAACTTGGCCGACAAATGCTGGCAAGCTGAGGAAAGCCACCGCGAAAATCACTGGAATAACACCAGCAGCGATCAGCTTAATTGGCAAAATGCTTTTGACGCCGCCATAGCTAGTGTTGCCAGCGACGCGCTTAGCGTAATTGATGGTAATGACTCGCTGCGCTTCGTTGATCTTGACCAAGAAGTATAGCAATACCAAACCGACCGTACCGAGAATTAGCAGTAGCCAGAACGTTGTTGGATCGACTGGTACATCAAACCAGCCAAAGATGCTAAGTTTGCCCTTGGCGGTGCTTAATAGCGAGTTAATTAGCGTACCAAAAGTATTTGGCAGCTGGCTAACAATACCAGCGAAGATGATAAGCGAAATACCATTGCCGATTCCCTGTTCGGTAATCAGCTCGCCGATCCACATCAGCAGGATTGAGCCAGCGGTCATAGCGGTTACCGAAATTGCCCACTGCCAAATCGAGGTGCCAGTGGTGCCGGTTGACGAATTCGCCAGGACGGATTGCTGTAGGATGTAAACAAAAGCGATAGATTGAACGATAGCTAACGGCACGGTAACGACGCGTGTCCACTGGTTGATTTTGCGGCGGCCTGATTCGCCGTCGTTATGCAGCTCTTCTAGCTTCGGGATTGCTTTGGTGAGTAGCTGCGTGATGATGCTGGCAGTGATAAATGGACTCATGCCGACCAGAACAATACTAATCTGGCTGAGCGCGCCGCCGCTCATGAGATTAAGAAATCCGCCAAAGTCGCTGCTGCCAATAACGCTTTGGATGACGGTGCGCAGCTCGGTTGGATTAGCCAGCGGCACCGGTACGTGCGCCATGAAGCGAAACGCTACAATTAGTCCGAAGACGATTAGCAAGCGCTTTTGCATATCTTTATTTTTCAGTGAGCGGAAAATTATTCTCCAATTCATTATCTAGCCCCTCTAGCTACTAACAATTCATTAACTTATCACAGTATACAGTATTGAGCTAATAATAGCAAAACGCCCTCCAGAGAGAGCGTTTCGTTGTGAGATTGCGAGCTGCTATGAATTATTCTTGTTCGGCAGACTTAGTAGCTTTGTCGTCTGCTTCGGCTTGCTTGGCAGATTTTGGCCATGGTGTAGCGGTTTTCTCGAACTTGCCGCCTGATTTTTCTAGCATAGCGACCACGCTTTGCGATGCGCCCTGCGTTTGCAGAGTAACCTTAGCGGTCAAGTCGCCGCGGGCAATCACCTTGACGTTGTGAAACGGCGTAGTTATTAGGCCGGCTTCGTATAGCGTAAAGTTGTCGACGTTGCCTTTCAAATCATTCAAGCGGTCGCTATACACCACTTGAGCTGGTATGCGCAAGCTTTTGAAGCCGCGCGCCTTTGGAATAGCGGTAACAATGCCGTTCTGGCCGCCCTGGAATGTACTGCGAAGCTTTTTGCCGGTGCGAGCATTTTGACCTTTGGTACCACGGCCAGCGGTTTTGCCGCCGCCAGCAGCGATACCACGACCAACGCGCTTGCGGTCTTTGTTAGCCGAAACTTGGAGCTGATTGTACTTCATATTAATTCTCCTCCTTGGCGACTACCTTTGCTTTTTCGGCTTTTTTCTCAGCGCCAACCCACTTTTCGCGCGGAACTAAGCCAGCCAGCGCTTCGACAGTTGCGTAAGCAATATTGACTTTGTTGGTACTGCCTAGACTCTTGGAGAGCAGGTTGCGGATGCCAGTCACGCTGATAACTGCGCGTACCACGCCGCCAGCAATAATACCGGTACCCGGCGCTGCTGGCTTGATGAGGACGCGGGCGCCGCTAAGCTTGACCTCCATATCGTGCGGAATGGTTTCGTTGACTACCGGGATAGTAACCAGGTGTTTTTTGGCGATAGCGGTAGCTTTGGCGATGGCTGCCTGGACATCAGCGCCTTTGGCTACGCCGACGCCGACCTTGTTCTTGCGATTACCGACGACGACTAGCGCTTTGAAACGGAAGCGGCGGCCACCTTTGACGACACGCGCCACGCGGTCGATATTGATTACTGCTTCTTCGAATTCTTTAGGCGCGTCATCGCGCTGATTGCGCCGGTCATCGCGGCGACCGCCTCGACCTTGACGGCGGCTGCGCGGGGCGCGTTTGTCGTCTCGGGGCGTGGTTTGTTCTTTGGCTTCGGCCATTTTAGAACTCCAATCCTTCCTTGCGAGCTGCGTCGGCCAGAGCTTTCAGGCGGCCAGCATACTGGCGGCCGTTGCGGTCGAATACAACTGCGTTAATCTTTGCTTTCTTGGCTTTTTTGGCGATTTCAGTACCGATTAAGGCGCACTTTTCGGTCATCGTGCCCTTAGTCTTGCTGCCGACAGTGGTAGCCGCTGCTAGGGTGTTGCCAGCGGTATCATCGATTAGCTGAGCGCTAACGTGCATATTGCTGATAACGACGCTGAGGCGCGGGCGCTCTGGCGTACCGTTAACTTTGGCGCGAACGCGGTTCTTGCGCAAGTTGCGGTTCAATAGCTTGTGCGAAAGTGAATTAGACATTATTTCTTACCTGCCTTTCCTGCTTTACGCAAAATTTGTTCATCGACGTAAGCGATACCCTTGCCCTTGTATGGCTCCGGCTTCTTGAGCGCGCGGATTTCGGCGGCTGCTTGGCCGACTTTTTGCTTGTCTATACCAGAGACGACGATAATCATCTTCTCGTTGCTCACGTTGACGCCTTCGGGTGCTTTGTACTTGACCTCATGGCTGAAACCTAAGCTCATCGTCAGCTCGTTGTTGCTTGACGACACGCGGAAGCCGACACCTTTGACCTCAAGACGCTTCTCGTAGCCCTTGGTTACGCCGATTACCATGTTGTTGATCAGCGCGCGCATCAGACCGTGCTGGGCGCGAGCAGTTTTGGACTCATCCTTCGGATGAACCGTGACTTGTCCGTCTTCGACTTTCACCTCAACTGCTGGCGTGATGAATTGCGTCAATTCACCTTTCGGGCCCTTTACGACCACGTCACCAGAGTCAACCGTGATTGTCACACCGGCCGGAATAACCACCGGCAGTTTTCCGATTCGACTCAGACTCATTACTCACCTTTCGTGTGATTTGATATTAACCCTGGTATTTTAGCATAGATTAGGGGTGAAATGCAAGGTTTACGTAACACGATTACTACAGCTATGATAGAAGCGTTTAGATATGCAGATGCTAAGTAAAGGTTGTGGGATTTATGTGCACTAAAGTATAGTAATAATATGGTTAAAGTAGTCGCAAAGGCGCTGGTGCGGAATTCTGAAGGATTGTATTTGGTACTGTATAGAAGCAATACACATCCGCTGTTTCCCGGGCATATTGATTTTCCCGGCGGAGAGGTTGAGCCGGAAGAAACACCGGAAGCAGCGGTAGCGCGCGAAATACAGGAAGAGACAGGACTATCCGTTAATCCAAATAAATTGAAGAAGCTATTTACCAAACAATACCGGCAAACAACGCATATATTATTTGAGGCAAAGCTCGCCGAACCGGAAGCGAAAGCCGCTTTAAGCTGGGAGCATAAAGGCTACCGATGGATAACACCGGAGGAATTAAAGTCCCTGCCTAAATTCTCAGGCGCCGACTCGTATTATACAGACGTAGTAGATTATCTATCTAGCCAATAAGCCCTTTCTCCTTGAGTGCAGCGTCAATTTTGGTTCGATTGAAGCCGCGAATGATTACGCCATCGATGTCGGTGACAGGTATGCTGCTAGATTTGTCGCCAACTTTAGCGAGAAGTTCATCCATTGCACCCTCATCTTCGTCGATGTCGCGAACGGTATACTTCACGCCTAATTTGTCTAAGTATTCTTTTTCGGTTTTACAGTACGCGCACCACGCGGCGCTGTAAATGATTACTTGATTATCTTGATTATCTTGATCGTTTTGGTCGTCTCGATGGCTTGTCTGGTCATCCATAATTATCCCCCTTCGTTAATTACAATCATTATATACACAACATCTAGCGTATGCAAGCTATTTATCGGCGCTAGATGTACGGCTAGTCAAATACCACCCACCGTCAGCTGGCGATTGATAAATATCAAGCTCGAGGTCAAGGTGGTATTTTTGCAGTTCTTTGATGGCGTTTAGGGCGGCTTGCCGGCTAGCGAAACGTTTCTTTTGCGGCGCGCGAGCGCTTTTGTTTTGGTACGGTGTATGTTTAGGGGTGCGGTTTCGTCTAGGCATAATGTCTTAAATTATACACTTTACATATAGCGGCTCATACTGCTACAATAGCGCTATGACCAGTGGGGCTGACAATACCGCCGAGACGCGGACTTCTGATAATACTGTATCTCGAGAAACTTTTACATCGTTAGGGCTGGCTATGGTCGGCGTGACGTGGAGGATGTATGTACCAATGCTTGGCTTGTTTTTTGCTGGCTTGTGGCTGGATAGTTTATTTAATAGTAAGCCGTGGTTGATGTTCAGCGGGTTTGCGGTAGGCGCGGCCGTCGCAGCGATTTTGGTGCGGCAACAGATAAAAAAGGTTAATAAGAAATGATGTTCGCGGCGCTACCCCATATATCGGTCAAGGCCGACGAAGTGTTTTCAATCGCCGGTTTACCAATAACTAATGCTAATCTGGTTGGCATTCTAGGATTAGTGCTTCTGGTGTGGTTAATGTTTCGTACGCGGGCAGCGGTGCTTGGCTGCAAAAAATCGAATTTCGCAACGCGCTTAACTCTTTGGTGTATAGAAGGATTGTATAAGACAGTCGGACAAGTGATTCCTAACCAAAAGTGGGCTCGCCGAGTGGCGCCACTGGTAATGACGATGTTTTTCTTCATAGCCGGACAATATTGGCTCGGTTTGCTGCCGATTGTCGGGCCGATAACTGTCGGCCATACGCCGCTGTTCCGCGGTCAGGATGCCGATTTGAATATGACGTTTGCGCTGGCGACGGTGACTATCGTGATGGCGCAGGTGTATGCTGCGCGCGAGCTGGGTTTTGTTGGTAATCTGAAGCGTTACTTCGTTAATCCGTTGCGCGATCCGATTATGTCGTTTGTTGGTATTCTGGAGCTGGTGGCGGAGTTTTCGCGCTTGCTTAGTTTGTCGTTCCGCCTGTTCGGCAACGTGTTGGCGGGCGAAATACTAATCGCTATGATTGCTTATCTAGCACAAGTTGCGATGCCTGCAGTTCTGCAGCCATTTTATATTTTTGAGCTGTTTATCGGCGGTATTCAGGCTTATATTTTCTTTATGCTTTCGACAGTGTTTATATCGCTCGGTTTGGCGCATCACGGCGGTGATGAGGAAAAACAAACGCATGATGATTCTTCGACTTCTTCCGGCATGAAATTAACGGCCGAGGGAGTAAAATAAATTTAGGTAATAACTAAACCATAAGGAGAAAAATATTATGGAAACTATAGCATTTACGCTAGCTTACATCGTCCCTGCATCGTTTGCAGCTATCGGCTGTAGCTGGATTGGCGCTTCGGCGATGAAAGCTGCTGGCCGCAACCCAGAAAAAATCAACGATTTGCGCACGATGATGATTCTCGGTATTTCGTTTATCGACGCTCTGGCGATTATCGGTTTCGTGGCAGCTATTGTCGGCAAAGTGATGTAAGGATTCGCGCGCGTGAATAACTTGCACTACTTTGCATCGGCTGGAACTGGAGGCGATAGCCTATTGGGGCCGCTAGGAATTGATTGGCGGTTGTTCGTGCTGCAAATGGTTGCTTTTGCGGTCTTGCTGCTAGTGCTGAAAAAATGGGTTTATCCGCCTATTCTGGCCATGCTTGATAAGCGCGACGAGTCTATTAAAGAAGGTTTAGAGGCTGCCGAGCAAGCCAAAAAAGCGGCAAGCGAAAGCGAAAAGCGCACGGCCGCTATGCTGAAAAAGGCTCAGCAAGAGTCGCGAACTATTGTTGCTACTGCCAAGAATGAAGCGGCTGAAATGGTTGCTGAAGCCGAACAAAAGGCCAAGAACCAAGCCGATTCTATTCTCGAATCGGCTCGCAACGACGTCAGGGCAGAAGTTGCCCAGGCCAAGAAAGATTTGCGCGACCAGATGGTAGACCTAGTGGTCGATACAACCAGGAAAGTTACGCTGGATACGGTCGATCCAAGCAAAGACACTAGCTTGATCAAAAAACAGCTAGAGGAGATCAAATAGCGTGGCGGCCAGTACTATATCGCAGCGAAGATTAGCAGCGTATGTGGCTGGCCAATTGCTTGCAAGCGGCGATAAGAAGCGTCTTATCAAAGAGTTAGCAGCCTATTTGATCGAAACTGGCCGTGTGCGCGATCTCAATCAAGTGGTGGCGGCTATTGAAGAGGCGCTAGCGTCGCGCGGCGCTGTTGTAGCGACGGTTACGACTGCCCGCCCGCTCTCGCCAGAAAATAAGCAAGCAATTGTTAAGCAATTTACGCCGCCTGGCGCCAAACTATATATTCGCGAACAGATTGACCCGAGCGTTATCGGCGGCTTCAAGATTGAGCTGCCAGGCAGCCAGTTTGACGGCACAGTGATACATAAACTAACAACCCTCAAGGGTATAAAGTAAAGGAAAAGAATGGCTGATATTACAGTGACAGAATTGTCGGACGAACTGCGCCAGGCGATTGCCCAGCTCGAGGTGTCTGAAGGTTTAGAAAAAGTTGGTATTGTGACTCGCGTGGGCGACGGCGTGGCGTGGGTTCATGGATTGCGCGAGGCTGGTTATAGCGAAGTTTTGGAAATCCAAACAGCCGAGGGCGTGGTTGAAGCCTTTGCTTTGAACTTGATGGAAGACGAAATCGGCGCGGTGCTGTTAGGTAGCGACCAAGGTGTTTCCGCTGGCGATAAAGTCAAACTAAAAGGCGAAGTGCTGAGCGTACCGGTCGGCGAAGAGCTGCTGGGGCGCGTAGTTAATCCGCTGGGCGAACCGCTTGACGGCGGTCCGGCAATCAAATCAAAGCAGCGCGGCTTGGTTGAGCGCGAAGCTATCGGCGTAATGGGCCGCAAATCCGTCCACGAGCCACTGATGACGGGCATTATGAGCGTCGATGCGATGTTCCCGATCGGCCGCGGCCAGCGCGAGCTGATTATTGGCGACCGCCAGACTGGTAAAACCGCCATTGCGCTTGATACGATGATTAATCAAGCCCGCCAGACAACCGGCGTAGTCAATATCTACGTAGCGGTCGGCCAGAAGCTCAGTAAAATTGCTCGCCTAGTTGAACGCCTGAAGTCCGAAGGCGTGATGGATCAGACTATCGTGGTGGCGACTAGTCCGAGCGACCCGGCTTCTCTGCTCTATCTGGCGCCATATGCTGGTACCGCTATGGGCGAATATTTCCGTGATAATAGCAAGCACGCCTTGATGATTTATGATGATTTAACCAAGCATGCAGTCGCTTACCGCCAGATGTCGCTGCTGTTGCGCCGCCCGCCGGGCCGCGAGGCGTTTCCAGGCGACGTGTTCTACTTGCATTCTCGCCTGTTGGAGCGTTCAGCTAAATTATCAGATGAACTGGGTGCTGGTAGCTTGACTGCTCTGCCAATTATCGAGACGCAAGCTGGTGATATTTCCGCTTATATTCCGACCAATGTTATTTCTATCACCGACGGCCAGATATTTATGGAGACTGACTTGTTCTACCAAGGTATTCGCCCGGCGATTAGTGCGGGCTTGTCGGTGTCGCGCGTCGGCGGCGCGGCTCAGACTAAAGTGCTGAAGAGTGTCAGCGGCAACCTTAAACTTGGCCTCAGCCAGTTTCGCGAATTGGCCAGTTTCGCACAGTTTGGCAGCGACCTTGACGCCGAGACCAAGGCGCAAATTGAACGCGGCCAGCGCCTAACTGAATTGCTTAAACAGCCGCAGTATCAGCCGATGAGTGTCTGGGAGCAAATTGTTAGCATCGTTGCGGTTAGCGAGGGCTATTTTGATGAAATTCCGGCTGCCAAGATTAAAGACGCGCAGGCCGATTTGCTAGCTCGCTTGTGGACGAGCCACAAAGCTGAAATGAAAGCGCTAAACCGAGGCGATAAAAAATTTGGCGAGGACAAATCTACCGCCAAGATTGTCAAGGACGCAGCCCTAGCAGTCGCTAAAGGATTTGAGGACTAACTAGATGCCGTCGACTCAGCAGCTTAAATCGCGTATTCGTTCGGTCAAGAGCACTCGACAAATCACCAAAGCTATGCAGATGGTGGCAGCTAGCAAGATGCGCCGCGCTCAAGAGGCGACCAAAAGCTCTCAAGCCTATACAGCGGCAGCACGCGAGCTGCTGGCGTACTTGGCGCAGCAAGGTGCGACCGATAATCACCGTTGGTTCGTGCAGCGGCCGGTCAAAGCGCGCCTGCTGATTGTGGCAGCGAGCGACAAAGGGTTGGCTGGTGCTTATAACGCTAATATCATCAAGACTTATCTGCACGAGCTGCATCAAGATGACCAATCGGGTATCGCTAACAAAACTATCGCCATCGGCCGCAAAATCGCTCAAGCAGCAACGCGCATCAAAGATACTGAAATCGTCGGTACCTACGAAGATTTGCCTGACCGCGTGCCAGGCGCGCAGTTTCACGCTATCCTCAATACTGCCAAAGACATGTTCGAGGCTGGTACTGTCGATGCTGTCGACGTGATTTTCACGCGCTTTGTTAGTAGTATGACGCAGAAAGCTGATATCGTTCGCTTGTTCCCCGCCGGCTTTGTGTCCGACGATGAAATTAGCGATGATATCCGCGAAGCTAAGTTTGAGCCAAGTCCTAAATATATCATAGATGATATAGCTTACCGGCTGATTAGCGCTCGTTTATATCAAGCGTTGCTTGACTCGCGTGCTAGCGAACATAGCATGCGAATGCTGGCGATGAAGAACGCCACTGATAACGCTAGCGATTTGGTAGCCGACTTGACGCTAGAAATGAATAAGGAACGCCAGAGCGCAATCACTCAAGAACTGACCGAGATCAGCGCTGGCGTGGAGGCGATGAAATGATAAAAAAAGGAGTTACTATGAGTAAAAACCAAGGAAAAATCATCCAAATCATGGGCGTGGTGGTCGATGTTGAGTTTGATGATGATTCGTTGCCAGAAATATACGAAGCGTTGACAGTCGAGCGCGGCCAGCAGACGATTACGCTCGAGGTAGCGCAACATCTAGACCAACAGACAGTACGAACGATTAGTTTGCAAAACACCGACGGATTGCGCCGCGGCCAAGTTGTTACAGCGACTGGCGCGCCGATCAGCGTACCTGTTGGCGAGGATACGCAAGGCCGCATGTTTAACGTAGTTGGCGAACCAATCGACGGCCGCGAGATTGCCAAGAGCGCCAAGCGGGCACCAATTCACCGCCAACCGCCGACGTTGACCGAGCAGTCCAACAAAACTGAAATCCTCGAAACTGGCATCAAAGTTATCGACTTGATCGCACCGTTGACCAAGGGCGGCAAGGCTGGCTTGTTTGCTGGTGCCGGTGTCGGCAAGACAGTTCTTATCCAAGAGCTGATTAACAATATTGCTAAGTTTCATTCAGGCAACTCGGTTTTTGCGGGTGTTGGCGAGCGAACTCGCGAAGGTAATGACCTCTATTACGAGATGAAAGAAGCTGGCGTGCTGGACAAAACCTCGCTGGTATTCGGCCAGATGAACGAACCGCCTGGAGCTCGTTTGCGCGTGGCGTTATCGGGCTTAGCAATTGCCGAGTCCTTCCGCGATGAAGGTAAAGACGTGCTGCTATTCATCGACAATATTTTTCGCTTTACTCAAGCAGGTGCCGAAGTGTCAGCGCTATTGGGCCGCTTGCCGAGCGCGGTTGGCTACCAGCCGAACCTACAGCAAGAAATGGGCGCCCTGCAGGAGCGTATCACTAGCACCAAAAAAGGCTCGATCACCTCTGTCCAAGCTGTCTACGTGCCGGCTGACGACTTGACCGACCCAGCACCAGCGACCACTTTTGCCCACCTGGATGCCACTATCGTGATGAACCGTGCCTTGACGGAAATTGGTATTTATCCGGCGGTTGACGTGTTGGATTCCAGTTCTAACTCGCTTGATCCAGAGATTGTTGGCGAGGAGCATTATGCGGTGGCTCGTGAAGTCCAGCGAGTATTGCAGCAATACAAAGAATTGCAGGATATCATCGCTATTCTCGGTATGGAGGAATTATCAGACGATCAAAAGCAAACTGTGGCGCGGGCTCGCCGCTTGCAGCGCTTCTTGGCGCAGCCGTTCCATGTTGCCGAACAATTCACTGGCAATCCAGGCAGCTACTTCAAACTAGAAGATACCATTAAGGATGCTAAAGACATTCTCGACGGCAAATACGACGACAAGCCAGAAAGCTGGTTCTATATGTCGCCAGTGCCGCTCAGCGAGAAGAAGGACTAAGCTCGAGATGATGCAGTTTCAGCTAATCACGCTAGCTGGCGTTAAACTCGACGAGCCAGTCTACGAGGTAATGATACCAACTACTGAAGGGCAAATCGCAGTCTTTCCGAGTCACGAACCGCTAGTAGCAGTGGCGCAGCCTGGCGCGGTAGCGGTCCGCCGCCAGAAAACCGACAGCGATGACCAACTGGAATATTTCGCGATTAGCGGCGGCGTGGTTGAAATCAACCAGCAGCGCGTGCGTATTTTGGTCGACGAAGCCGAACACGGCGACGATATTGTTGAAGCCGAGACTCAGGCCGCTCTCGAGCGCGCTCTCAAAATGCGCGATGAGGCTCAGGATCAGGTTGAGCTCGAAAAGGCTCACCAGCTGGTCGATCGCCACCGCGTACGTTTGCACGTGGCTGGCTTGCGCCGCCGCCATCGCCGGCGATAATTATAGCTAATACAAAATCATATTATTGAGCACGGTTTGTTTTGGCTGTCGTTTTCCGCTAAGTTAATGTGATCGGCAGTATTATCGCGATGGCAGCTTATAGATAGCGGCTTATAATTAGTCTATCTGTATGATGTTAAGTTTAGTGCACAGAATGTCATTATCGCCACGGCGTTTGGCTGCACATAGACGGTGTGCGCCATCGCCGTATAGGACGGCGAAAATCGACCCGTCTCCGCGCGTATATACCGTGACGCCGTGAATTGGCGGAGCAGTTTTTGCAGAAAGATGCGAATACTCGCGAATAATACTAGAGCTGCGTCTACCGTTTTTTGGAGATCTGCGACCTCTTCGCCAGTCGGAAATTTCTGGCGCAGCTACGAATAAGTCTACCGGTATGGGAACGCTATATTCAGTTGGCTCAGATCCGGGTGTTAGCGAATCTATATCGACAACTACCCGCGACGTTTTTTTGCTGCCGCCGATCCTATCGAGAGGGATAGGCTCTTCGACTGGGCTGATATTGAGCTCGTGCAAGCCTGCCACCAGCTTAACTAGTCTCGGGTCGTTGATATTGACTTTCTCGGGCAGTTTATCTGCTTGAGTATTTATTTCTATGCTCTTTGCGACATGCAAATCATCAACGGTGCGTTCATCCGACTCTTTGCCGGGTCTAGGGTGTAGTCTTTCTCGTACGCCTTCGAGCATATGCATTATACTTTATATTATACACCATTTATATACATATGTCAATAGGCAGTCCAGTAAGCGGCAGACGTTGGCTCTAAGCTTTGTGTGCTTGCATTAGCGCAATTGCCGTCGATCCTAAGTCCGTTACTGTTTCTTTGTAGCGGCAATCCTCGCTGAGCGGGCATCGGCTGCATAGAAATTCGGGGGCAGTTTGTTTTGTTGTATCAAGGTCGGCAATTGATACTGGGATCACGCCCCTCTTTTTTAGACGTCCTTGCTCCCCTGGAGATTTTTGCTTTATTGACACTTGTATGTCCCATTCTTCTCCTGCTAAGCAAGTTGCTTGTATATCTGTCTTTTTTGCATAGTCAAGCTTGGCGTTGCTTTTTGTTTCCCATCCAGCTTCTCTTAATTCTGCGGTAACTCTAAGCTCGGCGTTTCGCCCTATTATTTGCGCCCGTCGCCCAAGCTCTGGTCTCCTTAAACTAGCCATTTTAGTATTGTAAAATAACTTTTCAATCGAGTCAACTTTTGCAATATATAATTGCCGCTATTGGACTATCGCGAATGCTCGGTAAGCGATCTGCAATTCTTTGCAATGTGCTATAAAAGTTGTTAGTTAATTAGAATTGATGAGCTGGCGAACTTCGTCGGTGTTTTTAGTGTTCATTAATTGGTCGCGCAGTTCCTTGGCGCCGTCGAAACCGCGAATGTAGATTTTGAAGAAGCGTTTCAGGGTTTCGAAGGGGCGGCCGAGGGTTGGCTGGTAGTGGTCAAAGAGGTCGAGGTGGTAGTTGAGGAGTTTAATTAGTTCTTGTTTATGATCGACGACGGCGATTTTCGTTTCCTCGGTTGGAGCACTCTTCCTGTTTGTCTCTCGGGTACCGTCAGAAAAGAATTCGGGGCCCACGTAAAGTTGCCCAAATTTTTTCTGAGGTACCACTCGAGACGCTCGAAAGCAAAACGGATCGCTAAAAACTCCCCGTCCGATCATCAGGCCGTTGACGCCAGGGTGCTGGCGGGCGAGCTCCTCGCCGTGGGTTCGGTCGCGGATGTCGCCGTTGATGGTTAGCAGTGTCTGCGGGGCGATTTCGTCGCGTAGTTTGATGATGTCGTCGATGAGCTCGTAGTGCGCTGGGACTTTGCTCATTTCTTTTTTGGTGCGGAGGTGGATGGTTAGGTTGGCGAGGTCCTGCGCCAGTAGCGTGCCCAGCCATTCTCGCCATTCGTCAACATACGTATAGCCCAGCCGTGTTTTGACGCTGACTGGCAGTCCTGCAGTTTTGGCGGCGGCAATGGCGGCGACCGCTACGTCGGGTCGGCGGATCAACGCTGCTCCCCCGCTTTTGATGGCGGATTTGGCGGGACAGCCCATGTTGATGTCAATGCCGTCAAAGCCGAGCTCCATACAGTGAGCGGCAAATTGTTCCATGTCGCCTGGTTCGCCGCCCCAGATTTGGGCGACTAGCGGATGCTCGTCGTCGGTTTTGATGAGCCGCCCAGCGATGGCTTTATCGCCAGCGTGTACCCAGCCAGTGGCGTTGGCAAACTCGGTGAAAAACACGTCGGGCGCGCCCGCCTGCTTGACGACATGGCGAAACACCACGTCAGTGACGGCTTCCATGGGCGCCAAGATGAAAAATGGCTGCGGTAGGTTGTCCCAAAATGATGTCATCTCTGTTATTTTATCACAAAAAAGAAAATCCCCTCACTCTCGCCATTGAGAGTGAGGGGTGGCGGACTCGAGCGGTTCTGCTCGGAGCGGCCCGGAGGGGCTGCTACTACGATGAAACTCGCTAGTCCGGAAGTTTGTGTCCCGCGGCTTCGTGTAGAGAAGCAGTGAAAAAGCCGAAGCCACGAGGCGGAGGTTGCATAGGCGCCTCCTTCCCCCCTGACGGGGGAGTTTATCCCGGGACTCTCCCGGGAAGATGAGGGGGCGGGAGCACCCCATTGTGCTCCCGGACGCGCTACACGTAATTATGATGTTCCCTTGGTGTAGCCGCCTATGCATCCGCCTCCCACAGCGCGATGCATACCCCAGTGGATGTGACGGGAATCGAACCCGCTACTGCCTGCTTGCAAAGCCCTGGCCTGTCGACCTTCGACCACACCCTACGATTCTTTTCTGGCTGGGGAATCTGACCCAGTGGTGGGCGGACGGACGCCCTTTGCTGGTCTAGCGCCAGCGGTTCTCGAGGTGCACGCCCCGAGCCGTCACTTGCTCGTTCTGCGGGCGGTTATCTCATAGACCACCCACAGAAAGGGCACTTAAACTCAGTGCCCGCGTCGGCGGCCTTTCGGTAGCCGACGTGCCTCTGGGGGCCGTTACAGACCATTTCGGTCTGGTAAGGCCCCCAGGCGGATTTCTCCGCCGTAGGTCTAAAAAACACGCTTCACCTCCTTCTAAGGGTGAAAAAGAGGTGAATTTATTTAATGATGCTTCTGTGCAGAAGAAGCATCATTAAATAAACTTCACTCTGCGAACAAAAGTAAATATATAATAAGCAATAACCTACTATGATTGTCAATAAAATATACAATATTTAAATAATTCTGCTAGCTATAGCTATTGCGCAACATTTGTTCAAACACTAAAATACCTTTGTAATTTTGTTCAAAATTGTCGATTGGCGGTAGCTCTAGCGTAGTGATACAACGCCAAACAGCGGCGATTAGGCGTTGAAAATCGGCTAGCTCGTCGCGGCTGAAGCGGTCGTCAAGTGCCACGATATCACCTGTTGCCTGGTCTGGTTCGACAAATTGTAACCGGGCGCCGGCGAATTTGTAGCGGGCGTAATCGCGCGAATTAGCGCAGAGTAGCTCGTAGAACATCAGCTGCTGGCGGTATTTGTGGAGCTTGACTTTTTCATAGTCTGACTTGCCAGTCCAGGAAGTTGACGGTTTGCCAGTTTTGTAGTCGGTGACGGTGATGGTTTGATTGTCGATATCAACTAGGTCGAGCGAACCAGTCAGGCGGGCTTGGCCGAGAACGACGCCCTGCCCGGCGAAACTAAGCTCGGGTTTTTGCGACGGTGTGAAAGTACCGTATTTGGCGCCCAGAAAGGCTTCGAGCGCTTCGATGCCGCGCTTGCTATACAATGCCAGATCAGCGTCGCTTAAATTTTGCTGGTGTAGTAGGCGGATAAATTCGCCAGTAATATCCTCGATTGGTTTGCGAGTGCCGCTGGCCGCCAAATGGCTGTGCGCGTGCTGCAAAACGGTGTGGATCAGGGTGCCGTAGATGGCATTAGCGCTTTTGGCCTGCGGGAAGCGCAGCAAATTATTTAGCAAAAAGTTCTGCGGCCCGCCGCGCGTAACGTCGATAAAGTTATTGAGGTGTGTGACAGATAGCTTGTAATTTTCGAGCGTTGGCGCTAGCAGCTCTTTCATGGTGCGGTTAATCGGCGCAGTTAAGCGGTCGTGCCAGACGATTTCGCTTTGCTCGGCGAGCGCGGCGGTGCTATTCGGCTGGCGGTCGATTTCTTGCAAATTGGTGCCAGCCAGAAAACTAGCTTTGAGTGTGTCTTTGGCGGTATCGTCGTTGCGGGCATAGCTCAGGTAAAGCTGGCGTTTGGCGCGCGTCATGGCCACGAAGTACAGGCGAATGCGTTCGTCATAGCTATCGGCGTTTGGCGAGATAGCCAAGTTCTCTGGATAGCCAATCAAGCGGCTGCGGCTGCGCACGCGTTCGCCCCACATCGAATCGATTGAGTTGATGACGTAAACGGTGTCGAACTCTAGGCCTTTGGATTTGTGGGCGCTCATTAGGTTGATAGCATTTTGAGCAGTTTCGCTGGCGCGCCGGATGCTAACGACGGGAATATCAAGCTGGCGGTAGGTGTCGATTAGCGTCAAGAAGTCGCTGGCTAGCAGTGTGCTGTCTGGCGCGCCCTCGCGCAATTTACTGCGCAAGGTTTGCAGCGCTTCCAGGGCAGTTAGGTAAGTGTCGGGTGAGCTGCCAAGAATATCGCTGTTAAAATAATATCGGTAGAACGGCGAGGTGAAGGCGTTGCGGTGCGGCTTGATTGGTTTGCGCGCGGCGTCGCTATCATCATTATCGTCGTCGGTGTCGTCGTTGGCTGTGTAGTTTTGCGGCACGCCGATGAGCGTGTCTAGGAAAGTTTCGAGCGGCTCGGTCAAGCTAGCCTTGGCGCGGTCAAGCAGCCACTTGGCTAGCGGTTGAAAAGTCGGCGACGCCAGCATCGCTTCAAGCCAGTCGGTGCGGTTGCGGTAGGCTTGCAAACTTAGCCGCCAGATAGCTTCGCTGTCAAAGCCTAACATTGGTTGAGCTATCAGTTCGGGCAGCAGGCTGTTGGCCTCGTCGTGCTCGCCTGCTGCGATGTCAACGCAAATACGGGCCATTAGCTCTAGCAGCTGGATGCGCTCGTCGTCAAGAACATTGTCGCGGCGCTCATAATTAACGGCAATATTGGCGCGGTTTAGATATGGCAGTAACGCTATTAAATCGCTGTGGCGCCGGGCAATGACGGCGATCTCTGATGGTTTTATACCTTTTGTGATATTTTCTTGGATTGATTCGGCGATCCAGGCGAATTCCTCCTGGCGGCTTGGCAGCGCGGATAGCGTAACTTGGCTGTTAGCGTCGTTAGTGTGCGCCTGTAACTGCTTATTTATATCCATAGATGTTTCTAGGCGGCCGCTAGCCTGAGTAATAATTTCACGGGCGCGGTCGAGAATGGTTTGCGACGAGCGGTAGTTGTCGGTCAAAACGACGCTAGCGTGATCTGGGTAGCGCTTGCGGAAACGATGGATGTTGCCGACATCGGCGCCTTGAAAACTGTAGATTGCTTGATCATCGTCGCCTACCGCCATGATGTTTGGCGCATCGCCGTGCGGCGTGTCTGTCAGATTGAAGAGAATACGCAGTTGTGCTAGGTTGGTGTCTTGAAATTCGTCGACCATGATGTATTGATAGCGTTCTTGCAGATTGAAGCGTAGGTCTGGATACTGCTCAATCGCTTGCACGACGTTCAGAATCATGTCGTCGTAGTCGAATAGCTCGGCTTGGCGCATTTCGGCGAGATATTGATCATAAATCGGCGCGACGGCGTGTAATTTCGCGTGGCGTTTGCGGTCTTTGAATACGAATTCGCCGCGAGCGTCCTTTTCGAGCCAGGCGTTACGCCAGGCTGTGATCGGCGTTGTCTTGCCGCTAGCGACTGCTTTGTCAAAGGCGCGCGCCATACTTAATGCCAAAGCGTCAGCTAGCGGCGCAATAGCTGGCGGCAATTGCGGTGCTGGCAGTTCGGCAATTTTGTTGGCAATTGGCGGCAGCAGAGCGATAGTGGTTTTGCTGATGCGATTAGCAAAAATAGCTGCGATCTCCGGCTCAACAGCGTCAAGTAGCTTTTCGTTGCTATCAATGATTTGCAGCAGCTCGCTGCTAGATAGGCCGGACTGCTTTAGCTCGCTTATTACTTGCGCCGTGTCGCGCAGATGCGTGAAATCGCCGTTCATTTTGCTGGCTAGCGGATTATTGTAGTCGAGCTCCTCGAAAATATCAGTTAGAATCGAGTAAGTGGCCACTTCGTCGGCTGGTGAAAAATCAGCGCCGCGATAAAAATACTCGCTATGATGGTTGATTATTTCGGTGCCGAAACTGTGAAAAGTTTGGATTGCTACTTTGTAAGCATCGGTACCAATGATTGACGCTAGACGCGCCCGCATGGCGTTAGCGCCGCTATCGGTAAAAGTCAGGCAGAGAATATTTTCGGGCAGCGTGTCGGTGGCGCGCAGAATATTGGCAGCGCGCATACTGAGTAGCTCGGTCTTGCCAGTACCAGGGCCGGCGACAACCAATAGCGGGCCGTCAATGGTGTCGACGGCTTGTTTTTGAGCAGAATTAAGCTTATTGTAGCGAGTTTTGAACTTTTCCATCTATTTTATTGTAGCGCAAAAGCTCGGTAAATGCCCTAATGTTTTATGGTATAATTTGATTGTGAATAATGATTTCTTTGACGATGCTGCAATCGAGCAAATAGCCAAAGACCGCTTTGGCGTGTCCTTAGAGGTGAGTACGGTGGTGGCGCGGCGGATTGATTGTGGGCAAGCTGCTTCGGCAACTTTTTTTCTCTCGGCCAAGAAGCAGTTATATTGCTACATCGAAGGCTCGTCGCAGCTGACGCTGGGCGATATTCGCAAGATGGCGGTGCGTATGGGCGTGCGGCCCGAGATATTTTTTCCGCCGAAAGGCCAGCCGCAATATTTCGAGGAAATTGCGCGCGATATGTTCGTTAAGGTATATCCAGGCCGACGCGATATCAGCCAGGACGACTTGCGTTTCTATCGGACGCTGGTGCCGTATTGTCCGGCGCTTTTCTTGGTCGAGGAAGTCAAAAACGGCACTATTTATTGCGCTGATCATGATGCAAGTTCTGGCTGGCGGCCGGCAGCGAAGTTTGTTTATCGGAGGCTCCGAACGAGTTAAATGCGGGATTATTTAGATATTATTCGCCGTAATTTGATGTCGCCAATTGTCATTGCGATTTTTTTGCTGGCGCTAGCGCTATTGTATGCTGGCGAGCGGCGCGATGCTTGGTTTATATCGGTAGTGATTGCTGTCAATACAATAATCAGTGTTGTTCAGGAAGTTCGCGCCAAGTATGCTCTCAAACAGCTGGAGTTAATGAGCGCGCCGCGAGCACGATTAGTCCGCGGCGATGAAGTTGCAGAAGTGATGTACGATGCCTTGCAGGTTGGAGACGAGATTCTACTCGAGGCTGGCGATGAACTGCCAGCGGACGGCGTAGTTCTATCAGCTCGCGGATTAGAGGTCAACGAGAGCATGCTGACTGGCGAATCAGCCTCAATTGACAAGAAGAAACATGATGAAGTCTACGCGGCAACCACGGTGATAGCGGGCAGCGCGCGAGTGCGAGTGACGGCGGTTGGCGATGCCACCAAGGCGGGTGCAATCAGTGCTACGCTCAAGCAATATACACCGCGCTTGACGCCGCTACAGCAAGCAATTCAGAACGCGATTACTTTCTTGACATATTGCGCGATTGTGTTGTCGCTTCTGGTTTTCGCGCGCTACCGTATTGCTGGCTTCGAGTCGGTGCGAATCCTCAAAACGATTATCACCAGTGCTATCACTATCGTGCCAGAGGGGTTGCTGCTGGCTAGCTCGCTGCTGTTGGCGTTTGGCTCGCTAAAATTGGCCCAGGCCAAGGTTCTGCCGCAAAAGTTGTCGGCGATTGAGGCGATGGCGCTGCTTAATATATTATGTACTGACAAAACAGGCACGCTGACCAGCGACGAGATTACTTTGGAGCGCGTCGAACCCTTTGGCAGTGGTAATGAGCCAGTCAAGCAGCTAGCGGCGATGGTAGCGCACGAGACTAGCGGCGGTAACGCTACTGGACAAGCGATTATCACTGCGCTTGATTTACCTTATGAATATACCGTAGATGATATATTAGCATTTTCTTCGGCGCGTAAATTTGCTGGTGTTAGAGCGCGAGTCGACGGCCGAGTTCGGACGCTTATCATGGGCGCGCCGGAATATGTGGCGCGGATGGCGCCGCTATCGACAGCCGAGCAGCAACAGATTGAGAAGTGGACTGACGATGGTCTGCGCGTATTGTTGCTGGCGGAGTTTGATGATAATAACACACCATTGAAATCTTTAAAGTCGGGCAGCGGCCGGCCGTTGGCGGTAGTTTTGCTGCGTAATTTGCTGCGCGATGGCGTCATCGATACGGTAGCGTTTTTGCAGCGCCAGGGCGTAAACATTCGCGTTATCAGCGGTGATAATCCGCGGACGGTTCAGTATGTGGCGCACGCTGCTGGAATTAACAATCCTGACACGGCAATTACTGGCGCCGAACTGGCAGAGCTTGACGAGCCGGCATTTGCTACAGCTGCCGACCAGCATACGATTTTTGCGCGCGTTTTACCAGAACAAAAGGAACGTCTAATCGCCCACTTCTCGCAGCAAAACCATCAATTTACTGGCATGGTTGGCGATGGTGTCAATGACGCTCTAGCGCTCAAGAAAGCCGACCTTGGTGTAGCCATGTATGCCGGGGCGCCAGCTAGCCGGCGGGTAGCGGATATTATTTTGCTTAATAATTCGTTTAATTCATTGCCGCTGGGTATGCGTTTGGGGAATCAAATTATGCAAGCGATCGAGGTAATAGCGACGCTGTTCTTCCACAAAATTATTTACGGTTTGGTGCTGCTGGCGGTAACGCTAGTGCTGGGCGTGATACACCCGTATGCGCCGCGTCACATTACTTTTTTGAATATTTTCTTGGTGACGATGCCGACGATTATGTGGACTCTCTTCCCGCCGCGGTCGCATCATCGAATTAACCCGCACAATTTTTGGCGCGATACGCTGGGCGCGGTGACGCCAATTGCGCTGGTATCGGGTGCGGCGGTATCGATAACGTACTTGATGCTGCGCGCTATGCAGCCGCACGACCAGGATACGGTATCGACGATGACGGTGCTAGTAGCAACGTTTTTTGGGGTATATTTGGTATTTTTGGTGGGGCCAATGTTGGGAGTGGTGCTGGATCGGCGTGCCAAGACAGCGCGAATGCTGTATATAGCGGCAGCGTTGCTGGTAGCGTCGACTAGCTTTGCTGTACCGCTGTTACGCCGATTCTTTGACTTCACGATACCGACTTTAGCAATGATTGGCCCAGTGGCTGGCGTGGTGGTAATTGCCGCCCTGTTGCAATGGCATCTGGCCCGCCGTGCTGGTAAAATCTATCAGAATAGATAGGGTTGTAATAAATAAAAACGCCCCTTCGTGCAGGGAGCGTTTTTATTGTTGCTGCTGAGAGAAATTTGGTTTAGTAAACCTTCAGCAATACTTCGCCGCCTAGTTTGGCTTTAGCGGCTTCGGCGCCAGTCATGACGCCCTTGCTAGTGCTAACTAGGACGATGCCGCGGCCTTGCTTGACCTTCGGAATGTCGGCGCTAGAAACGTAGATGCGGCGGCCTGGTTTAGAGACGCGCGCTAGCTCGGTAAAAGCTGCGTTCTCGCCATTGTTATTGATGGTGATGACGAGCGTACCGCGCGGCTTGCCGTCCTCGAGCTTGACATCGGCCAAGTAGTGGTTCTTGACCAATTGCTCGGCGACGATTTTCTTGAGCTTGCTAGTAGGTACGCGCACTTCAGTTTTACCGACTAGTGCGGCATTGCGGATGCGGGTCAGGAGATCCGCGATTGGGTCAGTAGATTGTAAACTCATATCTTTTTCTCCTTTCCTTTACCAACTACTCTTTGTGACGCCTGGGATATTACCTTTGCTGGCTTCTTCGCGGAAGCGAATGCGGCTCATGCCGAAGCGGCGCATATAGCCGCGCGGACGGCCATCAGACATATCGCGAAATTTGCGCCGAGTTGGGCTAGAGTTGCGCGGTAATTTCTGTAAAGCATCAGGGTCGGTAGCTTTTAGAGCGGCGCGTTTAGCGGCAAACTTGGCGATAAGCTTCTGGCGTTTCTTGTCGCGAGCGATCATAGATTTCTTCGCCATTATTTGTCCTCCTTTTCAAATGGTAGGCCAAATTTCTCGAGCAATGCGCGCGAATTTTCCTTGCTACCGTTTTTGATTACGAACGTTACTTGCAGGCCGTGTACTAGCTGAGTTTCTTCAAATGTCAACTCTGGAAAGATTGACTGGTCGGTGATACCGAGGTTGTAGTTGCCGCTTTTGTCAAATTTGCTGCCGACGCCGTGAAAGTCGCGAACACGCGGCAAGCTAACGTTGACTAGGCGGTCAAGAAACTCGTACATGCGAACACCGCGCAAGGTCACCATCACGCCGATTGGCGAGCCCATGCCTTTGCGAATCTTGAACGTAGCAATTGACTTTTTGGCTAGGCGTTCGACTGGCGCTTGGCCGGTGATGCGCGTTAAGGTATTTTTGACGGCGGCAAGCATGCGCTTGTCGTCTTTACTTTTGCCGGTACCGACACTCGCGACGATTTTCTCGAGGCTAGGAACCTGGTTCACATTGTCGAGATTCAATTCGGCCTGTAGTTCCTTGAGGTACGTTTCGTTGTACAAGGCTTTCAGGCGAGGAGTGTAAACGGCTGATTGTTTAGCTTCTGCCATTATTTAATCTCCTTATTATTAAGTTGGCGGGCGACGCGAACTTTAGCGCCGTCTTTGGTTGAGTAGCCAACGCGGCTAGTTTGAGCAGATTTTTCGTCGACGACGAGCGCCAGTTTGCTTAAGTCAACTGGTACTTGAATATCCTTTTTACCGCCGCGCGGATTGAGCTGGCTAGGCTTGATGTGGCGAGTCTTGACGCCGACGCCTTCAACTAGCGCTGCATTTTGCTGCGGCAAGACGGCTAATACTTTACCGGTGGTGCCTTTGTTGGCGCCAGCGATGATTTTGACAGTGTCATCTTTATGAATACGCTGAGTCATTAGAGTACCTCCGGAGCCAGGCTGACGATCTTCATGTAGCCCATGTCGCGTAGTTCGCGTGGTACTGGGCCGAAGACGCGGGTGGCCTTTGGCTGCTTGTCATCGTTGATAATCACCACGGCGTTGTCATCAAAGCAAATGGTCGAGCCGTCTTTGCGGTGGATTTGGTCGCGGGTGCGAACCACCACAGCTTTAACGACAGATTTCTTTTTGACGTTGCCGGTTGGGCTGGCGTCTTTGACTGAACAGACGATCACGTCGCCAACGCGAGCGTAGCGGCGGCGGGTACCGCCGAGAACACGGATACACAATACTTCTTTGGCGCCGCTGTTATCAGCAACTTTGAGGCGGGATTCTTGCTGAATCATTATTTTTCCTCCTCGGTGTCGTGATCGTAGTCGACCTTGTCGTTAACTTCGCTGTTGACGTCGCTTTTGAGCTCGACTGAGCCGACCGAGCGCTTGACGATTTTGTCGAGCTGGAAGCTCTTGCGGCGGCTGATCGGACGAGTCTCGACGATGCGTACCGTATCGCCCTTGCGAGCGTCATTCTTCTCGTCGTGCGCAGCATATTTACGAGTCACAGTGTACTGCTTCTTGTAAATCGGGTGCGTTTCGCGAGATGTCACGGTAACGGTAATCGTCTTGTCGGCGGCGTCTGACGTCACGACGCCTGTCAATGTCTTTGCCATTACTTATTCTCCTGTTCTGCTGCTAACTCTTGCGTACGGATCGCGGTGAGTAGACGCGCGATTTCTTTGCGAATTTGGCCGAGGGCGCGCGGATTGACGAGCTCGCCGGCTTTGTGGCTGCGGCGGCTGTCGAGCAATTGCTGGCGCTTGGCGGCGAGCTTATCGCGCAGTTCGTCGATTGACTTGACGACGCTGGCGGTCTTGGCGGTTTTCTTGGTTTCGGCCATTATGCTTCCTCCTTCTTAACAAATCGGACGCGGACTGGCAATTTGTGGCCAGCAAGGCGCATAGCTTCACGAGCGATTTCTTCGCTAACGCCCTTCATCTCGAACATAACCGTGCCGGTTTTGACCTTGGCGACGTAGTATTCAGGGTTGCCTTTACCGCCGCCCATTTTCAAGCCCAAAGCTTTTTTGGTGACTGGCGTGTGCGGGAAAATGCGAATCCAAATCTTACCGCCGCGCTTGATGTAGCGAGTCATCGCCTGGCGGGCCGCCTCGATCTGGCGGCTGGTAATACGTTCGTTGTCAAGGCTCTGCAGACCGTAGTCGCCAAACGCGACATAGTTGCAGCGCGTAGCGTTACCGCGGTTTTTGCCGATGCGGACTTTGCGGTGAGCAACTTTTTTTGGTAATAACATTACTTCAAGCTCCTTTCACCTTTGTAAATCCATACTTTGACACCAACGATACCAGTACCGTTTGGGCCTTGAGCGCGAGCGACGTGAAAATCGACGTCGGCGCGCAGCGTATGCAGTGGTACTGAACCTTCGATGAACTTTTCGCGGCGGCTCATCTCGGCACCGTTAAGCCGTCCTGCGACTTCGATACGGATACCTTTGGCGCCAGCGTTGCGGCTGCTTTGAATTGCCATCTTGACAGCACGCCGGAAGTTGGCGCGGCGTTCTAGCTGATGCGCGATATTTTCGGCAACAAGCTTGGCGTTTAGTTCTGGCCGGCGTACCTCTTCGACATTGATACGAATCGGCAAGCTGACGATTTTTTCGATTTCCTTCTTGAGCTCGGCGATACCGGCGCCACCACGGCCGATCACTACACCAGCTTTGGCGGTGTAAATGGTGATAGTAACAAGATTAGCGCTACGCTCGATTTCGACTTTAGCGATTGTCGGGCGCGACGAGAACTTCTTCTCGATCAAGTCGCGGATCTTGCCGTCTTCGGCTAGCCAAACTGCAAAGTCTTTCTTGCTGGCGAACCAGCGCGAGTTCCAAGCTTTGCTGGTCTGGAGGCGGAAGCTCAACGGGTTAACTTTCTGTCCCATTTATTTCTTCTCCTCTTTTTCTGCTGGCTTAACAGCTTTTGCTTCAGTCTTCTTGGCAGGTTTCTTGATAACTTTCTCGACGCCCGAGACCTCGACTAGAATGTGGCTCGATTTTTTCTCGAACGGCAAGGCACGTCCGCGCGAAGCTGGTTTGTAGCGGCGCATACGCGAACCAGCAGTAACGCTAAGAGTGGTGATTTCTAAGCTTTTAGCGTCTAAGCCGTGATTCTCGACAGCGTTAGCGGCAGCGCTTTTGATGGCTTTCTTGACAGCTAGAGCGGCGCGCTTCGGCGTGTGGTCAAGGATAACTTCGGCGTCGGCAACGCTGCGGCCGCGCACCAAGGCGGCGACTAGACTGACTTTGCGCGGTGCCTGGTCAACGCCTTTGATCATCGCGCGAACTGTGTGAATAGTTGCTTCGGCCATTATTTCTTATCCTTTCCACCGTGCTTGCGGAATTTGCGGGTTGGGCTAAATTCGCCAAGCTTGTGCCCCACCATGTTCTCGGTGATAAGCACCGGTACATGCATGCGACCGTTGTGTACAGCGAAGGTAAAACCTACCATCTCTGGCGTGATCGTACTGCTGCGAGCCCAGGTCTTGATAACCGTGCGGTCGCCAACTTTCAGGCTTGCTACTTTCTTGGCAAGCTTGGCGTCGACGAATGGGCCTTTTTTGAGTGAACGACTCATAAACTACCTCTTCCTCTTAGCTTCGTGACGACTGCGGACAATCATCTTGTTAGTTGATTTGCGGCGGCGGGTCTTGAAGCCAATTGCTGGCTTGCCCCACGGCGTCTTCGGGATGCGACCAGGACCGGTCTTGCCTTCACCACCACCCATTGGGTGATCGGCTGGGTTCATGGCTTTACCATGGACGCTTGGGCGCCAACCCATGCGGCGGCGGCGGCCAGCCGAGCCAAGCTTGACGTTCTGATGCTGGACATTGCCGACTACGCCGAGACTAGCTTCGCATTCCAAGCGGAATCTGCGAACTTCGCCTGACGGCATACGTACCATAGCATAACTGCCTTCTTTGGCCATCAATTGAGCCTTAGTACCAGCCGAACGAACCATTTGGGCGCCGCGGCCTGGATTAATCTCGATAGCGTAAATCTGCGTACCAACTGGAATACTAGCTAGCGGCATGCGGTTGCTAGACTCGACAGGAGCGTCGGCGCCAGTTTTGATAACTGCGCCTTTAGTCATGGCGGTATCTGCTAGAATGTAGTGGTACAAGCCGTGCTGATCTTTGACGCGGGCGATACGAGCGCTACGACCTGGGTCGTATTCAATTTCCTCGACAGTCAAAGTCATGTTGGCTGGCATAGCATGATTCACTAAGCGATAATGCCGCTTGACGCCACCACCGCGATGGCGCACGGTGATTTTGCCGGTGTTGTTGCGGCCAGCTTTTTGCTTGCCAGCTTTAACCAAGCTTTTCAACGGTTTACGAGTAGTTATCTCGCTGAGATCCTGCGAAGTCATACCGCGACGGGCAGGAGTGGTTGGGTTGTATTGCTTGACAGCCATTACTTCTTGTCCTCCTTGACTTCTTCTTGCTCGAAGACTTTGATTTTACCTTCGCTCAGGCGAACGTAAGCCTTTTTGCTGTCCTGGCGATGGGTAGTGCCGGGGTAGCGGTTTTTGCCGCGCGAGAAGCGAACGGCTTTGCCGCTTTGGACGAGTGTCGTTACTTTGGCGACCTTGACGCCGTCAAATTGCGCTTCGACAGCCTCCTTAATCTCATTTTTGTTGGCGCTTAGTGGCACGTCGAAAATGTAAGTATTCTCGACGGTAACTAAGCGGTAGGCTTTTTCGCTGACGCGCGGAGTGACTAATACGAGTTTCATTACTTCGCCTCCTTTGCTAGCCACGCCTCGACTGCCTTGACAGCGGCTGGCGTGATAACGATTTTGTCGGCGTTTAAAATGTAATAAACACTGAGGTATTGCGCGCGCACCAAGAGGGCATTGGCTAAGTTGTTTGTAGCGCGCATCAGTTCTGGAGTCTTTTCGTCGACGACGAGTAGAACGCGGTCTTTCTCGCTGCATTTCTTGGCGGCGAGGAATTTAGCGACTTCAGCGGTTTTGCCGGTAGTTTTGATGTCACTGACCAAGATTTTCTTATCCTGGTTAGCGAGCGTTAGAGCCTGCCGCAAAGCGACATGTTTGCTGGTTTTTGATAATTTTTTAGTGTAATTTTCGTTACCGCGTGGCCCGAAAACGATACCGCCGTGACGCCAGATTGGGTTGCGGGTCGAGCCAAAACGTGCTCGGCCGGTTCCTTTTTGTTTCCACGGTTTCTTGCCGCCGCCGCGAACTTCGCCGCGGGTTTTGGTGGTAGCACTTGCCTGGCGGCTGTTGGCCAAAAACGCGTCGTACGCAAGTTTTAGCAGCTCGTGGTTTGGTACGTCAACCTCAAACACACTCTTTGGCAAGGCTGCTTTTGCTGGCTTGGTTGATTCAGCCATTACTTAGCACCTCCTAATTTGATTAAGCCCTTCTTGGGACCTGGCACTGCGCCCTTGACACCAATCAAGTTGTTCTCGACCGAAATGTACGCCACTTTCAGATTCTTGACAGTGACCTGTTCGGCGCCCATGTGTCCGGCCATGCGCTTGCCTTTGAATATTTTTTGCGGGTACATGCTGCCGATCGAACCGACCTTGCGCGTGTTACCCTTGCCACCGTGGGTTTTGCGGTGGCGTTTGAAGTTGTGCCGCTTGATAGTGCCAGCCCAACCTTTACCCTTGCTGATGCCGGTAGCATCAATAACGTCGCCGAGCTCAAACTCCGAGACGTCCCATGTGTCGCCGACCTTGACTTCGCCAAGTTCGTCAACGCGAATTTCCCCGATCTTTTTCGGGGTCACACCGGCTGGTTTGACGTGTCCAGCCACGGCCTTGCTCAGGTTCTTACCCTCACCGTACGCCACCTGGACTGCGTTGTAGCCGTCGGTCTCGACAGACTTGACCTGAGTCACAGTCATCGGGCCAGCTTGAATAAGCGTCACCGGAATAGTGGTGCCATCCTCGCTGATGATTTGGGTCATACCAATCTTGGTACCGAAAAGTGCTTTCATTGCCCTCTTGCTCCCATTTAAAAGCCTCGGCGGCTGGTAGTATCCGTAGCTCGGACTTGCCAATTCGCGCGAGTCTCTATAGTTAATATTACGCGTAATAGAATTACATCTACTATTATAGCACGTCTAGCTATAACTCGTCAATATCACGCAGCCTTATTTATCAAAGTATTCCGGCAAGACCTTGCCCGCTAAAGTTGCCGCTAGCAGAACTGCGAAACCGCACATAATCGACGGAATGCCAGAAATCGTCGACGGATCTACGATATTAACAAACGTTGTCGGCACCATAAACAAAATATAGCCAATCATTAGCGAACACAGAGATCGGCGAATATTTTTTGCCGCAGCTTTACTTTGGATGTAAGCGTATACAATAGCAATAATCAACAAACCATAGTAGTATCCCGCATAAATCGGATAAAATTCATCGCGATTCTCAAAGATTACGTAATTGCCTAAACAGGCGCCAGCTTTTACGCCGTCAGCTTCCAATAAGAAATAACCGACGAATAGTGCTGCCAAAATATAACCTAGAACCGGAATCCAGCGCCTTTTATCGCCAGAAAGTTGATAAATCAAATGAATACCCAGAGACGGCAGCATGGTAATCGCCACATAGCCAAGCTTCGCCCAACCTAGGCTATCAAGAAAAATCGTACCTTCGCAGACATTATACTCGGCCCACTGAAATAACGCCAGACAGATGAGCAGCGCCATAGTAATCCTCGTCACAGCGTTTAGCTTATAACGCCAAAACGTATAAATTGCCAAAGTAATTTCAATCGCCAGCGTTGCCAACATCACTGGCGGCGAAAAGCAGTAAAGTTTCGGCTTCTTAAGCTCATTCATATGATGAATTATACACCATTATGGCGGCTAGTCGTTGTCGCGAGCAGTAAACCATTCACCGAATTTCTGCCAATGCTGAAAATGAGCAGGGTTAATCTCCGCACCGTCATGACGGAGCGCAAACTCTTCAGCAATTGTTAACCCGCCGCTATCCTCCATTGATACAACCTGATTCATTGACGTTCCTTCGCCGCGCGACTGGTTTATAAACACGCCAGTTTGATCAGATATGAACAGCTTTAGTTGCTCGCCATCAAAATACGCCACGACGTCATGCAATATAATTCTCCGATCATTTTTATCTTTCATCAAAGCCAAAAAATCTTCAGCCGTAAACCAGCCGACAACGTCTTTCATATAACCGCCCGGAAAGCCGCCGAGTGCTGGAATTTCCCAGCTGCTATCATTAACAACAACCGGCCGGCCCGCTTTTTCATGCGCCGACTTAACTTTCGCTTCGGTAATTTTCAGCGGATCATGATGCTGGATTTCATCAATGTTAATTTGTAGCGGCTCGACAAAAATCCCATAGCCTTTCAGAACCGACTTGGCTTCTTCAAGTTTATACGGATTGCCGGTGATAAAAGTGATTGTTTTCATCACACTTACATCTTAATTTCAGAGTTTATTTTCTGAAATCGTGGCACAGATTTCCCGTCCAGTACTATTGTTTCCGTAAACATACTGGCAGGACGGGCGAATAATTCATATTCATTCTCATAGAGAGGCCGGTAAATCACCAGGAGTTCTTCCGTCTCAGTTTCTAAGGCGAGGCCAATCACTTCGTATAGCTTGCTTGACTTGCTATGCTTGTACGTGCCCTTGCTGATTTTCGCGTAACGGCTCCGTTCTTTGCTATCCGCAGCTTCTTCGCGATACTTCTCTGGCTGAGCGCGGAAGATTTCCACCCATTTACTATCATCAGCCAAATCATGATATTTAATGTAATGTCGTTTGTCAAAGCCGCCCTTATCTTGCTTTTTACGCACCATTTCCTCTTGAACTTGCTTTATAGAAAAGCCAAAATCCTGGCGCAGCGCGTCAACGACTTCCTGCAAATCAGCCAACTCTTTGAGCGATTCATCACGCTGATTATCGTCCAGCGGAATTTCGTCTGCCTCCTCGTGAACCTTGCGGAGCAACTCGCGGCGAAACTCTTGTTTGTCTAATATGCGGTACTCCGTATGTAAAACCTCCTCGTCGTCCAGACATTTTTTCACGACTTTATCGCGAACTAGTTTTTGTAAATAAAATCGAATCATTTTAAATTAAGGTCTTAATGCTGTCTTTGTGGATTGATACATTAGATTATAAGTTTCTATACGATCGCTTTTTAGCGCGGCAAAACAACGCCCGTATCTTTCGCTATCTTTAGCAATTCTTCGTTAATGACTAGCAGCTTTTCTTTTGACGACATCTTGGCGAAGCTGGCGCTCATCAGGGTTTTGTTCGGCTTGCCATAAATAACGTCGTATATTTCTTCAATATCGTTAGTAAGTGCCTGCAGCTCACCTTCAACTCGCCCGAGTCGATTTTTGACCTCGCGCATCTCGCTTTCAACACCGTTAAGTCGATCCTTGACTTCGCGAATATCACTCTCAACACTGTCGAGCCGGCTTTTGACCTCGCGCATGTCGCTTTTCAAACTAGAGACATCCTCTTTCAGACCAGATACATCCTCTTTCAGCCCAGAGACATCTTCTTTCAATACAGATACATCTTCTTTCAGCCCAGAGACATCTCTTTTCAATTCCGATATATCTGCTTCAACTGCGTCAAATCGCGGCAGTACAATTGTCTCCAACGCTCCGTTAACGCCTTCAACAATTGCTTCTTTAATCCATTGCTTGTCGTCATTAGTTAGTGCCATGCGCCCTCCTGAATTCCATTATACCATGCTGTATTCATGTACAGACGAAGCGCTAAAAATTTAGAGTCATTTAAGTACAAACTTTTGTCGGCTATCAAAGCAAGATTCCCGCTGGCAAGAAATATGACACAATAGCTACGACTAGCAAAATCGCGTACCATATGTGCCGGTTGCCTGGGCGTTTTTCCCAGAGATAGACGACTAGCGCTCCGCAGATGAGTCCCAACGGAAAGGCCGATAGCGTTAGGCTGCCGACACTTAATGGCACTTTGAATTTCAGCCACAATGTGCCAGCAATCGTTACCGTGACTAGTTTTAGCAAATAGACGCCGTCGGGCTCGAACTTTTCGTTGCCGCGCCGGCTAAATACACGGTTGCGGGCGTATGTGCGTTGTTTGTGCCGCTGTGAAGCCATAATTAAAGTATATCATAAGCGTTATACTTCCCTGTTTTTCGCGGCTCTCTAGCTGCCATTCTGTCTCATAAAAAAAGAAAAGACCCCCTCAGCGTCCGTAGAGTCTTTTCTTGTGCAAATAGCGATATGATGTTTACATTTTAATTTCGGCGTCAACGCCAGCTGGCAATGATAGATTTTGCAAGTTCTCGATGGTTTTCGGCGTAGCGTTAGAAATGTCAATCAAGCGCTTGTGTACGCGCATTTCGAATGTCTCGCCGCCCATTTTGTAGACGTGCGGGCTTTTCGTTACCGTATAAGTGCTGCGGCGAGTTGGTAGCGGCACTGGTCCGGCGACTGTCGCGCCAGTACGAACAGCGGTGTCGACGATTCGCTTAGCGGATTCATCAATAACTGTGTGATCATACGCCTTGAGGCGGATGCGGATAGTGAGACCTTTATCTTCGGCCATTTTGTTACTCCTTTTACCTCGTAACCTCCGCTCGAATCGGTTTCGTTAGCGTCTGGCAGAGTTCTCGAGGCGATTAATTAATACGAATACTACTATAGCAATAATTAGCGTGAATTGCAAGAACTGCGCGGGCGATAAGACGTGTTAGGGTTTAATCTTGTCAGTGGTTGCTAGTTGCAGACAATAAAAGCACCCCCGATAGTCCGGAGGTGCTTTCGGTAGTAACTTACAGAGTGTAAATTACTTGATGATGTTGGTCACCACGCCAGCGCCGACAGTACGGCCGCCTTCGCGGATAGCGAAGTCTTGACCTTTGTCCATAGCGATTGGGGCGAGCAATTTGACCTTGAAGGTCACTTGGTCGCCTGGCATAACCATTTCTTTGTCGGCTGGCAATTCAACTTCACCAGTCACGTCAGTGGTGCGGAAGTAGAACTGCGGCTTGTAGCCCTTGCTGAACGGCGTGTGGCGTCCACCCTCTTCTTTCTTGAGGATGTAAACCTCAGCCTCGAACTCGGTGTGCGGCGTCAGTGTGCCTGGAGCAACAATGACCTGGCCGCGCTCGATCTGCTCGCGCTCGATACCGCGCAGTAGCAAACCAGCGTTGTCGCCAGCTTGGCCCTGGTCGAGGGTTTTCTTGAAGGCCTCGATACCAGTTACGACCGAGCTCTGAGTTGGTTTTAGACCAACAATTTCGACTGGGTCGTTCAGTTTGATGACGCCTTGCTCGATACGACCAGTAGCCACGGTGCCACGACCTTTGATCGAGAAGACATCTTCGATTGGCATCAAGAATGGCTTGTCGAGGTCGCGCTTTGGCAGCTCGAAGTAGTCGTCCATCGCCTTGACCAATTCCATGATAGCGTCTTCAGACTCTTTGTCGCCTTCGAGAGCTTTGGTGGCTGAGCCCTTGATGATTGGCGTATTGTCGCCGTCGTAGCCGTTCTTGGTGAGCAGCTCGCGAACGTCCATTTCGACCAATTCGACCAGCTCTGGGTCGGCCAAGTCCATTTTGTTGAGGAAGACGATAATCTTCGGCACGCCAACCTGGTGAGCCAACAATACGTGCTCGCGAGTTTGCGGTAATGGGCCGTCGTTGGCAGCCACCACGAGAATAGCACCATCGATTTGAGCAGCGCCGGTGATCATGTTCTTGACGTAGTCGGCGTGGCCTGGCATATCGACATGCGCGTAGTGGCGATTCTCTGACTCGTATTCCTGGTGAGAGGTAGCGATAGTGATACCACGTGCCTTTTCCTCTGGTGCGTTATCGATGTCCGCGTAGTCGCGCGCTTTGTTCACGTCGCTTGGGAGCCGCTTAGCCAAAACGTGGGTAATGGCGGCGGTCAAAGTCGTCTTACCGTGGTCGACGTGACCCATGGTACCGACGTTGATGTGAGGCTTTGAACGGTCAAAGTCTGCCATAGAAGTAGTTCTCCTAACGTTAGTATTATGTTATTCACGACGCGAGCAATTATCGAAAGTGCTGCCACCTCGACAAAACGCGTCGCGCGTTATTTCTTATTATAGTTGAAAGCTCTGCGGGTGTAAAGTGGCTACTGGCGTAAACGCTTATCAATATGCCGGCAAACGATAAACAACCAAATAGCGGCCAGCAGTCCCAATATAGCCTCGATAATGACAAACCAAAAGCTTCGCAAGATGTAGCCCTGAGCTGCCAGAATTGCTGCAAAAATCGGAAAGCCGAATGACAACAGCCGCTCGCGCTGTGTCAAATAATTAAGGCTTGACGGTAAAGTCAGCATCATTGATACCATCGCGATGACTATGCCGCGCGAAAAAACAAAATGCGCTGCGTGCATAGTGTCATTCGGACAAAGTGCTACGCCAACCATACATACAGACAAAGTAATCATCAGCCAAGCTGACAATTTGGCGGTGCGCGATTGCTGAAGCTTAGCATAGCTTCGGGTCATGCAAATACCGATAGCAGTAAGTATCAATCCTGAGGCAAAAACACCAGCATTAAAAGCCAAAGCCGACTGGCGGTTGGTGCTAGTCTCGCCCAATCGGCTGAGACTCCAACCAGTCCAGTGCGAATCATCAGACAGTGCAATTGAGATCATCACGCCAGAAGTTAAAATCACTACGTATAGCGCGCAGAGTACCTGCAAGCGATTACGCCTGTAAAATTGAACAGCTAGCTGGTAGCTCATATATCTATTATAACAGCAAACGCGCCTTGGTGAGAGACGCGTTTACTTATTTAGTGAAGTTCTCGCTAGAGTTAATTATCAAACTACTTGTTGCGTTTTTCGATAATCTCAGCAGCAACGTTTGGCGGGACTTCCTCATAGTGAGCTAGCTCCATTGTCGATGCAGCACGGCCTTGGCTCATCGAGCGGATGTCTGATGTGTAGCCGAACATGTTGGCTAGCGGCACGATTGCTTTGATTAGTTTAGCGCCGCCCATTAGGTCATCCATGCTTTCGATACGGCCGCGGCGGCTGTTGAGGTCGCCGATGATGTCGCCCATGAACTCCTCGGGAGTAGTGACTTCTACTTTCATGACTGGCTCGAGCAAGACTGGGTTGGCTTGTTTGATACCAGCGCGGGTCGCGATATGCGCCGCCAAGCTAAACGCCAGCTCGCTAGAGTCAACGTCGTGGTACGAGCCATCGTAGAGGGTTGCCTTGACATCCACCACTGGGTAGCCGGCAATAACGCCGCCGTCTAGAGTTTCGCGAATACCTTTTTGTACGGCCGGGCGATACTCTTGCGGCACCACGCCGCCTTTGATTTCGTCGATGAATTCAAAGCCTTTGCCTGGCTCGTTCGGCTCAAAGCGTACCCAAACATCGCCGTATTGGCCGCGGCCGCCGGACTGTTTGGCGTGCTTACCTTGAACCTCGGCGGTACCTTTGATGGTTTCGCGGAAGGCAACCTGCGGTTCGCCGACATTAGCTTCAACATTGAATTCGCGCTTCATGCGGTCAATTAGAATCTCGAGATGCAACTCGCCCATGCCCGACATAATCGTCTGCCCGGTCTCTTCATCGGTGTGAATGCGGAAAGTTGGGTCTTCCTCAGCGAGGCGCTGCAAAGCGATGCCCATCTTCTCTTGGTCGGCTTTGGTCTTTGGCTCGACAGCAATTGATACCGGCGGTTCTGGGAACTCAATAGATTCCAGAGCGATTGGATGACTCAACTCAGCCAAAGTATTACCGGTGAAAGTATTTTTCAGTCCAACCACTGCAGCGATATCGCCGGCGCCAACACTATCGATTTCTTCGCGCTTGTCGGCGTGCATCCGGACGATGCGGCCGATGCGCTCTTTCTCGCCAGTGGTGGTGTTAAGGACGTAGCTGCCAGCTTTCAGTACGCCAGAGTAGACGCGGATGAAGATTAGCTTGCCGACGAACGGATCAGCGGCAATCTTGAAGGCCAGCGCAGCCATTGGTTCTTTGTCGCTTGGTTTGCGGCCGACTTCGTCGCCAGTTTTTGGATTTTTACCCCAAATTTCGTCGACGTCGAGCGGACTTGGCAAGTAATCTGCCATCAAATCAAGCAGTTTTTCGACAATCACGCCGCGGCCGTCGCCGCCAGTTACCAAATAGAAGTCGCCAGCCAGCACGCGTTTGCGCAGCGCGCTCTTGAGTTCGTCGATAGTAATCGCTTCCTCGCCCTCGTCGAAGAATTTCATCATCAAGCCGTCGTCGGCTTCAACAGCGTTCTCGACCAACAAGCTGCGCGCGTGCTTGGCTTTTTCGAGCATATCAGCCGGAATCTCGCCAACCTTTAGCTCGTGGTCGGTGTAATCATCATAAGTATAAGCCTTCATATCGATCAGATCGACCACGCCGCAAACATCCTTTTCAAAGCCAATCGGCAAGTGGATCGGGAATGCTTGCTTGCTGAGGCGGTTGTGGATTGACTCGACAGATTTGTAGAAGTCGCCGCCAGTCTGGTTGATTTTGTTGATGAAGCAGATACGCGGGACGTTGTATTTGTTGGCCTGGCGCCAGACAGTTTCGCTTTGCGCCTCGACGCCCATTTTGCCGTCGAAGACAGTAACGGCGCCGTCGAGTACGCGCAGTGAACGCTCCACCTCGGCTGTAAAGTCGATGTGTCCTGGCGTATCGATAATATTAATCTTGTGGCCTTTCCAGAAGCAAGTCACCGCCGCCGAGGTAATAGTGATGCCCCGCTCCTTTTCCTGCGCCATCCAGTCGGTGGTGGCGCCGCCATCATCACCCTTGACGGTACCGATTTTATGTGTCAAGCCAGTACGGTACAAAATACCCTCAGTGGTAGTCGTTTTACCAGCGTCGATATGGGCAATAATGCCGATATTTCTAAAGTTTTGTAATGGAACGGTTGCTGCCATTGTTTTTCCTCTATTAAGTTGATTTGTCGAGATTCTTGGTTATTTTTTGGCACCAAAAAACTACTCTTAGCGACAATTATATCAGATAATTTACAAAAATGATAGCTAAGTTTAACTTTCGCAAAACCGCTCCTATGTATAGCGTAGGAGCGGTTCTATGGTTGCGTGAAAAGAAACGATTAGCTGCGGGCAAAATGAGCAAAAGCGCGGTTGGCTTCGGCCATTTTGTGAGTGTCTTCTTTCTTCTTGAAGGCAATACCAGTTTCGTTGCAGGCGTCGACGATTTCGGTCGCTAAGCGCTTGCTGTACGGCATACCGCTTTTACTGCGAGCGGCTTGTACTAACCAAGTAAAGGCAAAGTGCTGCTGGCGATGGCCTTGAATCGGAAACGGAATTTGGTAGTTAGCACCGCCAACGCGGCGAGACTTAACCTCGAAAGCCGGGCTAATATTGTTAATTGCCTTTTCGAAAACCTCTAGCGGCTCTTCGCTCTTGAGGGTTTTGGCAGCTTGCGCTAGAGCATCATATACAGCCCGCTCGGCTACTAGTTTCTTGCCGTTGAGCATTGATTTGTTGATGAGGCGCTGTACCAAAACCGACTGGTATTTGCGATCTGGCTGCAATTGGCGCTGGAGCTTTTTAGTAACTTTGCGAGGCATGATTACTTATCCTCCTTCTTGGTACCGTATTTACTGCGGCCTTGTTTGCGTTTGGACACGCCTTGCAGGTCAAGCGCGCCGCGGACGACATGATAGCGCACACCTGGCAAGTCTGGCACGCGGCCGCCGCGAACTAGCACCACGGCATGTTCTTGCAAGTTGTGACCTTCGCCGCCGATATAAGCCCAAACTTCATGGCCGTTAGTCAGGCGAACGCGAGCGACTTTGCGCAGCGCCGAGTTCGGCTTCTTTGGCGTTTTGGTGGTAACTTTGACGCAAACGCCGCGTTTGAGCGGTGCGTTTTGGTTGTAATAGCGCACCTTGAGGGCATTGTGGATACGGCCTAGCGCCGGCGACTTCGATTTTTTGCTAGCCGTCTGGCGAGGTTTGCGTACCAGCTGATTGATAGTTGGCATTCAACTTCTCCTAATTACGATGATAATAAACGAGCTTGCTAAAGGCTCATGGCGCAAGCGGCAATGCAGCAAACATCCGCCTGCATCTCGAGAGCTGCGGCTTTATCACACCGATAACCCCGCTTCACCCGAGAGAAACTCTATATTCTATTATAGCAAAAAACCTATTAAAAAGCAAGGTTTGTTTGTCTTCTGATCGCTGGAGCCAGGAATGAGCTCAACTGTTAGTATTTGGACAAAAAGTTCGCTTTCGTCGTTTCCGACTCATCAGCATAGATACGCATCTATGGAGCGAATGCGACAAGCAGGTCAGAAATGGCGGCGGGGTGACCCGCTCATCGCACTCGCAATGGTCAGCGACTGGTCTTAACGACGCGATCAATGATCCGGTGGAAGGAAGCCCACCTGTCGTCGTGACCTCTGAGGCGGACTGCGCTGCGGACGCCGTCCGAGATAATGTTCCGGACAAGCACGGGCTTGTCCATACTCTCGAGTTCCTCGACGGGGAAAACCTCCCCGTCGATGTAGTTCATGCCGATCCTGTCACTTCTTCGGAAGGCAAAGGCCTCCCGCGGTGCGTACTGGGCAAGGATCTCGTCCGGGGTGTCACCCCGGAACTGAGCTTTGAACTCTCGGGGGATGAAGCCCCCGGGAATGAAGAAAGTAACAACGATCATGTTGGCGGCCATGGCCGCTCCTTTCTCCTCATCCAGCTGGAGTGCTGCTCGCGGACTTCGCGAGTGCGTGCATTTCTGATGCACACGAGACGAGGTCTCGGCTGCCAAGTGAAAATATTCTCTTCGCCAGCCAAGATCTCATCTCGTGTTTGCCTGCTTGTCAAAGTGCGCTTTCAGACAAGGATTTGCTCAACTTGTCAATGAAAGCTGATATATATATATCACATATGGACGCGCATGTCAATAGATTTAGGCAATTTTATTGAATTTTATGCAAAAAGGCGCAAAAATAACGAAAAACAGACATTTTCACCTGTTTGCGACGTTTGCAACTGCGGATAAACTTAGCTCTATATTTATAACTAGGAGTTGGAGTAAATGATAGCAAGAGCTATTTGTCGTCTCTACTTGATTTCTTGTCGTTTCGGATAAACCATCGAATCAAAGCGATAGCGGCTACTACGGTTGCAATTATTACTATATACGGTATAGCTACAGTGATATAGGTTATGATGATTTCTTTACTCATAGCTATATTGTTTAATTAAGATCGTCTACATGTCAATACTTTCGCCGTATTTTTTGTACTAAACTTGAATCGCTATCGCATTAAAAACGCAAGCAATATAGTATAATAAACGTATGAATCCGCTAAATGACAATGATATCCAATACGCTGGCCACCCCGAACAGGCGCCGCGGCCTGATCCGTTAGTGCCAGAACCGCAGCGCCGGCCGCCGCGCGACCCATTCCGTAAATTCCGCCTGATTATGATTGGCGCTGGTGTCGCCGCCGTTTTAGTGATTGTTGTTGCAATCGTGGTAATGACGCTCGCTCGCTCGTCAACAGTCAAGACAGATGAAAAGAAAAAAATCGACGAGACCAAGGTAGCTCACTTGACTGCTGCCGAAACTATCAAGCACGTCAACGTTTATTTCAAAGGCAAGGAAAAAGCCAAATCGTCAATCACCACTCCAGTAAGAGTCAAAGGAAGAAAATTCTACACCGTAGTGCCCGACCTTGACCAAGTTCAGAGTTTGGCTGGTTATGTTCCTAAGGATAAATCAACTTCGCAGCGCGAATCAATCGAGAAAAATATGGACTACGATGGTTTTACCCGCAAGGTCTTCTCGGAGGGCAGTAGAACAAATTATTTAGCTGATTTCACGCGCGACGATGTTACTTGCCAGCTGAGTACCGATATTTCGCAGCGCGACAAGCTCGGCGATTGGATGGAGATTCGCTGTCTCGACACTAAAGTTTACGCTGAATACGCTGAAGCGCAGCAGCCGGTCGTTTCGGTCTATACCCCGGCCGTGAGCGCTGCTGGACAGTACGGTTTCATCGGTAAGCCAGCTCCGTTCAAGGGCGCGCTAAAAGGTTACCAGCTGCTAGAAATTCCAGTCAGCACAGTGTTGTATCAGCGAATGACTGCGCCTGACAATCTAGGATTATTCTATCAGACGCCAGACGGCTTGTGGCACTATTTCCAAGACCGCAACCGCAACATACTGGTCGCCTGCACTCTTTACAATAACCGCGAATTACGGATGGCCTACGCTGACCAAAAGTGCCAGCCGATTGGCGGTAGTACTAAAGATACGGTGACATATTCTGGCAAACGAGATTAGGTCTCGCCTTATTCTGGCTGTTGGAATATGCAAAGATACAGCGTGCCAAAAAATTAGCTGCAAAAATAATTACCGCTCGTCTATATGAGCGGTAATTATAGTTTGAGCGGGTTTGCCTATGATTCGGCATCGACATCTGGCGTGATGTCGTCGGCCTCCTCTTCAACGCTTTCGGCATACTCGTCAGCTGGTGAGTCTTCTTCGCTGGTGTCGAGCGAACGGACGCCAGTACCCACCGGAATCTTGCGGCCGATGATGACGTTTTCCTTCAGGCCGTGCAAGTGGTCGGCGCGGCCGCTGGTGGCAGCACTAATTAACACGCGGGTAGTATCCTGGAAGGACGCGGCACTCAGCCATGAATCGCTCCAGATACTCACCTTGGTGATACCCAAGAGCATTTGCGCGTATTGCGCTGGCTCTTTACCGTTGGCAACCAGAGCTTTATTCTCGGCAACGACGCGCGCTTTCGAAACGATATCGCCCATAACAAAGTCGCTGTCGCCTGGGTCCTCGATCTGGACGCGGCTAAACATCTGGCGAACAATGATCTCGAGATGCTTGTCAGCCACGTCTTGGCCTTGCGCGGCGTAGATGCGCAACACTTCGTTGATGATATAGCGCTGAGTTGCCTCGGTGCCCTTCAAACGCATCAGGTCGTGCAAGTTGAGGGAGCCGATCGTCAAGCGGTCGCCTGCTTCGACATGATCGTTGGCTGACACTACTAGCTGCGCAGTGCCCGGAATCTCGTAGCGGACTGGAGCAGCGGCGTTAGCGGCAATGACGATAGTGTCTTCGGCAGCTTCGACAACGCCGTCGAATGGCGCTACTAGCGAACGGCTATTATCGAGACCTTCGGCGAGGATATCGCCAGCCTTGACGCTAGAGCCGTCTTGCAATAGCGGTTTGCGGCCTTCGAGCGGCAAGCGCTCAACGCGGCCAGCCTCTGGCGTGACCTGGACGATATACTTCTTGCCGTCTTCCCAAACATCGACAGTACCAGCCACCTCAGTGATGTAAGCTTGACCCTTCGGATTGCGCGCTTCGAAGAGCTCCTCGACGCGCGGCAGACCCTGAGTGATGTCGCTACCGGCCACGCCAGAGTTGTGAAAGGTACGGAGTGTCAGCTGAGTACCTGGCTCGCCGACCGACTGAGCAGCGATAACACCAACTGGTTGAGCCGCGCCAACTAGCTCGTTAGTTGCCATGTCAATACCATAGCTGCGGCGCGGAATACCCTCGAGATTGTTGGTCGAGAGAATCGACTGAATCTTAACCTCATTGATATTAGTGTCGGCTTCGATTTTGTTGGCGATTTCGCGGGTAATCAACTCGTTAGCGCCGATATAGCCTGGCACAGCATCACGCGTATAGCGTCCGTACAAGCGATTACCGAAGCTAATCATCGTTTCTTCAGTTTCTGAACGGTAGATCATGTAGCCTTCGTCATCGCCTTCTTCGTCCTCAACAGTGAAGACATCTTGCGAGACATCGACCAAGCGGCGCGTCAGATAACCTGAGTCGGCCGTCTTTAGCGCGGTATCGATCAAACCTTTACGCGAACCGCGGGTAGCGACGAACGATTCCAAGCTCGACAAACCGCGGGTGTAGTACGAGCGAATTGGCAGCTCGATTTCGCGGTTGGCGGCGTCGACCTGGATACCAATCATGGCGCTAGCTAGCTTGACGTTACTAATATCACCGCGGGCACCCGAGTTAACCATGATCGAAATACTGGTGTCGATGTGGTGCAAGTTGTCTTGGAGTAACTTAGTAACTTGATTGTCAACCTTGCGCCAAGCTGCTACCGTCAAATTGTAACGCTCGTCATCGGTAATCAAACCCTGGTCGTATTGATCGGCAATCAACGCTGCATGCTTATCGCCTTCCTGGATTATCTCCTCGGTTTGATCGAGGTGGACATAGTCGTCCTTACCAGTCGATACTGCGGCCACGGTGGCGAAGCGGAATGCCAAGCCTTTCATGCGGTCGGCCGTCTTGGCGGTTTCTTCGGCGCCGTAACGGTCAAAGATTTGCGCCAGAACTTTCTTCAACTCTTTCTTGGTCTGGACGTTATTGTTGTAAGGAAAATCGTCCGGCAAGATTTCGTTGAAGAAGACGCGGCCTAGCGTGGTGTTGTGAATCTCACCCTTGGCGCGAACCCGAATTGGGCTTTGCAAGTGAAGCCGGCCCATATCGTAAGCTAGCTCGGCGTCGCGGCTGTTAGCAAAGACAGCGCGATGCTCGGTCTGAACGCTCGGCTTTTCGTAGGTCAGGTAGTAGTTACCGAGCACGATGTCCTGGCTGATGCTAAGCACTGGACTGCCATCGGCTGGCTTAAGCAAGTTGTTAACAGCACTCATCAGCTCGCGAGCTTCAGCCTGAGCGTCATCGGACAACGGCAAGTGAACAGCCATCTGGTCGCCGTCAAAGTCGGCATTGAAGCCAGCACAGACTAGCGGATGCAGCTGAATCGCCTTGCCCTCGACTAATTTCGGCTGGAAAGCTTGGATGCTCAAACGGTGCAGGCTCGGTGCGCGGTTAAGCAAGACGTACTTGCCCTTAATGACCTCGTCGAGTGCGTCCCAAACCACTGCTTCGCTCGACTCGATCAGACGAGTAGCGCTGCGGATATTATGCGCGTAATCATGCTCAATCAGCCAGCTGATGACGAATGGTTTAAACAACTCGATCGCCATTTGCTTTGGCAAGCCGCACTGATTGATTTTAAGCTTTGGACCAACGACAATCACTGAACGGCCAGAGTAATCGACGCGCTTACCGAGCAGGTTCTGGCGGAAGCGGCCTTGTTTACCTTTGAGCATGTCGCTAAGACTCTTCAAGCGTCGGCGGTTGCCAGTGGCATTGACAGCCCGGCCGCCGCGCGCTGATGAGTTATCGATCAAGCTATCGACAGCTTCTTGCAGCATGCGCTTTTCGTTGCGCTGAATTACTTCTGGCGCATTCAATTCGATCAGCTTCTTGAGACGATTGTTACGGTTAATGACGCGGCGATAAAGATCGTTTAAGTCGCTCGTCGCGAAACGGCCGCCTGCCAGCGATACCATTGGCCGTAGGTCTGGCGGAATCACCGGTAGAACCGTCATGCACAGGCTCGACGGCTTGATGCCAGCTGCTTGCATGCCTTCTAGAACCTTAAGTCTTTTTAGTAGCTTTTTCTCGCGCTGGCCCCTGGCGTCCTCGGATTCTTGTTGCAGATCAGCGATTAGCTTGTCGAGGTCAATCTCGTCGAGCATTGCCTTGAGCGCGGTGCCGCCCATGGCTATCTCGATTAATTCTTCATAAGCTTCCGGCAAGTTGCGATAATCAGTTTCGCTCATTAGCGCGTGCTTTTGCAAGCTTTCCAGCTGCGATTTCTTGGTGGTAAATTGATTTTCTAGCTCTTCAAGCTCTTTACTCTGTTCTTCGGCCAAAGCCTTGACGTCAGCGCCGTCAGCGCCAGCTTCGCGTTCGTAGCGAATTTTGATAGCGGCGCGAGCAGCTTCAGTCTCGGCTTCGAGATCGGCTAGTAATTGGTCGCGTTTCTCTTCGTCAACCTTCAGAATTACGTACGTAGCAAAGTAAGCAATCCGCTCGAGATTACGTACTGTGATGCCCAGCAGCAAGCTCATAGCGCTCGGCGTGCCGCGCATAAACCAGATGTGCGCCACTGGTGCGGCCAGTTGAATGTGACCCATGCGCTCGCGGCGGACAATGGATTTGGTGACTAATTCGCCGTTTTTATCGACGGCAGCTTCGCGCGAGCGCACGCCCTTGAGCTTGGAATCATGCGGATTGATATCCTTGACCGGGCCAAAGATCCGCTCGCAGAACAAGCCGTCGCGCTCTGGTTTTTGGGTGCGATAGTTAATCGTTTCCGGCTTAGTGACTTCGCCGTGGCTCCACTTTAGGATATCTTCCGGGCTGGCAACCACCAAGCGCACTGCGTCAAAATCTGCGATACCAGATGTCGAGACTACTCGTGCCATCTTACGCCTCCTCCTCTTCATTATCGTTTGTATCGTCGTAATTATCGTAATCGTTTTCCTCTTCCGAGATTTGGCCGTCATCGTCAATATCACGCACGCTCATGCCGTCGTCGATATTGCCGATGCCGTCAGATTCGTCAAGGTAGGTTTCTTCGTCGTCATCGTCGTCGGAATCTTTAGCATTGCCTCCATCGTTCGCTGGTACAGTTTTGTCAGCTGGGCCGCTAGTAGCGATGAGATTTTCGGCATCGATATTATTGGTGTGTTCGTCAACCAGATCGACGCGCAGCCCCAAACCTTGCAGTTCTTTCACCAAAACATTAAAGCTTTCTGGCAGCTTCGGGCCGGTGATGACGTCGTGCTTGATAATTGATTCGTAAGCTTTAGCGCGGCCGTAAACGTCGTCGGACTTGATAGTCAGCATTTCCTGCAAAGTAGTCGCCGCACCGTAAGCTTCTAGCGCCCAAACCTCCATCTCACCGAAGCGCTGGCCGCCGTTTTGCGCTTTACCGCCGAGCGGCTGCTGAGTAACCATGGTGTACGGGCCGGTCGAGCGGGCGTGAATCTTGTCGCTGACCATGTGGTGCAGCTTGATCATGTGCATGACACCGACAGTAGTGCGCTCCTCAAAAGCTTCGCCGCTGCGGCCGTCGAAGAGTTGGCTCTTGCCATCTTTGGCGAAGCCGGCTTTCTCGAGCTGTTCCTCAATCGTTTCATTACTGACACCGTTAAATGGCGGCGTAGCGACTTTGTAGCCGAGAGCGCGGGCAGCCATACCCAAATGTGTCTCGAACAGCTGGCCCAAGTTCATACGGCTTGGTACACCTAGCGGGTTAAGCACCACATCTACCGGAGTACCGTCAGCCAAATACGGCATATCCTCGACTGGCAAAATACGCGCTACCACGCCCTTGTTGCCGTGACGGCCAGCCATCTTGTCGCCGACACTGATTTTGCGTAGTTGTGCGACATAAATCTGGATCTGCATTAGCACGCCAGCCTTTAATTCGTGGCCGTTTTCGCGGCTGAAAATCTTGACACCGACAACTTTGCCGCCGCCAGCATTATTCATACGCTGCGAAGTATCGCGTACGTCCTTGGCTTTTTCGCCGAAGATAGCGCGCAGCAAGCGCTCCTCAGAACTTAGCTCTTGCTCGCCCTTTGGCGTAATCTTACCAACCAAGACATCACCGGCGCGTACTTCAGAACCAACCTGTACGATACCGTCTTCGTCGAGGTGACGCAAACTGTCTTCCGACACATTCGGGATATCGCGAGTGACAATCTCTGGGCCGAGCTTGGTTTCGCGAACTTCGACTGAATAGTCCTTGATATTGACCGAGGTCAGTGTGTCGTCTTCGACTAAACGGCGGCTGATGACGATAGCATCCTCCATATTGTAGCCGCCCCACGGCATGAAGGCTACCAGCAAATCCTTACCGAGCGCCAATTCGCCGTCAGCGATTGACATGCCCTCGATCAAGATATCGCCCTTAGCGACCTGCTCGCCGCGCTGGACTCGAACTTTCTGGTTGATACAGCGATCGTCATTGCTCTTGGTGAAATGAATCAAGTCGTATTTTTTGACGCCGTCAGCGTACTTGACTTCAATGCTATCGCCATCAGCACGGATAACTTCGCCATCAGCTTCAGCGACAACCAGTTGGCTGGAATCACGAGCAATATTAGCTTCGATACCAGTACCGACAGTCGGCGACTGCGGCTGCAATAGCGGCACTGCCTGGCGTTGCATGTTTGAGCCAGTCAAAGCGCGGTCGACGCGGTTTTTCTCAATGAATGGCACCAGGCTAGCAGTCGAGCCGAGGATTTGCTTGTGCGAAGCGTCAATCAACGTCACTTCCGAAGCATCGACGCGGGCTGGCTGCAAGAATTTGCGGGCCGAAACACGCGGGCTTTTCAGATTGTTATTCTCGTCGAGCTTGACGCCAGCGTCGGCAATTACTTCGTTAACTTCTTGGGAAGCATCGAGATAAACAACTTCGTCGGTGACATGGCCGCCAACAACCTTGAGGTACGGCGTCTCGATGAAGCCATATTCGTTAATCCGCGCATAAGTCGCCAGGTTCAACACCAAACCGATGTTAGCGCCCTCTGGCGTCTCGACCGAGCAGATTCGTCCGTAATGTGTCGGGTGAGCATCGCGCACCTCGAAGCCGGCACGCTCGCGGCTCAAGCCGCCTGGCCCCATCGAGCTCAATCGGCGCTTGTGGCTAAGCTCTGAAATCGGGTTGACTTCATCGAGCAGCTGGCTGAGCTGGCTAGAAGCAAAGAATTCGCGTACCGCTGCCACGACCGGGCGGGCGTTAATTAATTGGCTCGGCGTGACATTTTCGAGATCAGACATTGACATGCGATCCATGGCGTTGCGCTGCATGCGCAGCATACCGACGCGGAACTGGCGCGCTACTAGCTCGCCTACCAGCTTGATCCGCCGATTGTCGAGCGCGTCGATATCATCGCCTGGCTCTTGGGTATTGTTCATGCGGATTAGCTCGCGGATAATAGCCACCAAGTCGCTCTTTTGCAAAGTACGATTCTCGGCGATATTTGGCACATCTAGCCCCAAACGCTTGTTCATCTTGTAACGGCCGACACGACTGTAGTCAAAGCGTTTGAAGTCAAAGAACATCCGTTCAATCATCTGGCGCGCGTTATCGGTCGTCGCCAGGTCGCCCGGGCGCAAGCGGCGGTAGACTTCAATCAAGGCCTCGTTGACACCATGAGCCGGATCTTTTTCGAGCGTAGCCTCGATATATTTAATATCACCAGTATCAATATCTTCGAATAGTTCTTTGATCTCAGATACTTTACTGTAGCCGAGTGCTCGCAGAAATGTCGTTACGGCAATTTTGCGGCGGCGATCGATCTTGACGTAGATAGCGCCGCTAGCGCTGGTCTCGAACTCCAACCAAGCACCGCGGCCTGGAATCAACTTAGCGCTGTATAGACTGCGCCCAGCACCCTTTTCGGCAGTGTAGAAGACGCCCGCCGAACGAATCAGCTGGCTAACAACTACGCGTTCGGTGCCATTGATAATAAATGTTGCCCGGTCGGTCATCCATGGGTAATCGCCCAGATAGATTTCTTGTTCTTTGACCTCGCCAGTCACTTTGTTGGTCAGTTCGACCGTTACCGACAGCGGCGCTTCAAACGTCAGATTATTCTCTTTGGCGAATTTCTCATCGTTTTTTGGATCCTCAAATTTGTAATCCTTGAATCGTAATTCAAGTTTTTGGCCAGTGTAATCCTCGATTGGGTTGAGTTCTGCGAAGATCTCGCTTAGGCCCGTCTCGACGAAATCTCTCCATGATTCCTTTTGATGAGCCAAGAGGTTCGGCACCTCGACCGCTGTGTCATCATTGGTGAAGAAGACACGTTTGACCGGGGTGTGCTGCGCCGTTGTTGCTTGTGGCATAGTACTCCTGCTTGATGGTTAAGTTTGATGAAACCGCACTAGGGTGATGATTCCCGCTTGCGATTGGCGCCGAAGCTTTACTAAATGTAGATACCGCATACCAAAAACGCCGCGCCACAGGCGCAGTACACAACCAACCCACATTACACAATCTTCATTAGCTCTAATTATAATCGCGCGAAGCCGCCAAGTCAAGAGTTTTTGTGGCCGATTACTTCGTCGACTACGCCGTATTGCAGCGCTTCGTCGGCGCTCATCCAGTAGTCGCGCTCCATGTCAGCTTTGACTTTGTCAAGTTTCTGGCCAGTGTTGCCGGCTATGATTTTCGCTAACCGCTCTTTTAACTCTATCGCCTCGCGCAGGCTGATTTCTTGGTCGGTCACCTTGCCGTGAGTACCGCTCGACGGCTGGTGAATCATCACCCGGGCATTCGGCAGCAAATAGCGCTTGCCCTTGGCGCCGCTGCTGAGCAAGAAAGCGCCCATACTGGCCTGCAGCCCGATGCCGATCGTCTGGACGTCAGGCTTGATATATTGCATAGTATCATAAATCGCCAAGCCATCGTACACCACGCCGCCCGGGCTGTTAATGTAAAGCTGGATATCCTTTTCGGGATCTTCGTTAGCTAAGTGCAACAGCTGCGCCACGATGACGTTGGCTGTGGCTTCGTTGACTTCCTCGCCCAAGAAAATGATGCGATCCTCGAGCAGGCGCGAGTAAATATCATAGCCGCGCTCGCCGTCGCGCGTACGGACGATCACGTTGGGCACTAAGTGATTCGATGGTTTCATGGTCTAATTGTAGCGTATTAATTAGCACTCGTCAAGGCAGAGTGCTAATAACTTGCTATTTAACTTGGCAGGCTATCTGCTACTTGCTTGCCGCTTCTGTCTTCTTTGCTTTGGCGCTAGATTTTTTGCCAGCTGGTTTCTTGGCGGCTGGTTTGTCGTCTTTACTGCCTTTGCCAGACTTAGTAGCCTTATCCGCCCTACCAGTTTTGCTAGCTTTGCTGTCAGTTTTTGCAGTTTTATCTTTCTTAGCATCTGGAGTGTTTAGCTCAACCAATTTATCAACGGTCTTCTCGGTAATCAAGCGGTTGGCAATCTCGCGTTGCGCTTCTGGCTGGTCAAAGCGCTTGGCCATTTCGGCGTTGTTGGCATATTGCTGTTTATAGGTATTGATGTGTGCTGCCAGCTCGTCGGCGGTCGCTTCGATTGCCAGCTCTTTGCTTAGCTCGGCTAGTACCAGTCCGGCTTTGATACGCGCTTCGGCTGTATCGTTAGCTTCTGCCTCGACCCAAGCGTCGCGGTTGGCAAACCCGCGCGATTCGTAGTATTGATCCAGCGTCATGCCACGGTACCGCAAGTTTTGCACCAAATCCTGCTCCAGCGAGCGGATCTGGTCTTGGCGCAGTACGTCCGGCACAGCCACATCACTGGCTGCCACTAATTGCTTAACCAAACCATCTTTCAATTCGTCTAGCGCTTGACGCTCTTGCTGCGCAGTGATTTCGGCTTCGATATCTTGGCGCAAATCATCCATCGAGGTATAAGGGCCGGCCTTGGCCGCGAACTCGTCATTCAGCTCGGGCAATTCTATCTTGTTGACTTTCTTGATAGTTGTTTCAAACACTACGTCGGCTCCCGCCAGGTCTTTGGCATGATAATCTTTCGGGAACTGCAGGGCGACGTCCTTTTTATCGCCCGCTTTGAGGCCGACTAGCGCTTCTTCAAAACCCGGGATAAAAGAGCCGCTACCGAGAGTCAGCGGATAGTCTTTGCCGGTGCCGCCCTGGAAAGCTTCGCCGTCGCGCTTGCCAACGAAATCAATAATCACCTCGTCGCCGTCTCGTGCTGCTTCGGTGGTCTCAGTCTTTTCAGCCAAACCTTTACGAATGCGTTCGATTACTTCTTCGACGTCTTTTTTGTCAACCTTGATTGCCTTTTTGGTTGCTTTGAGTTTCTTGTAATCGCCAAGCTTAACCTCGGGTATAATCTCAGCCTCGGCGGTAAACTCCAGCGTCTCGCCAGGTACGAATTTTTTCAGCTCGACCGCTGGACGATCTAATACCTGCAGTTTGTTACTTAGGAACGCCTCGGCGACAGCGCGGTTAATTGCCGCCTCTAATGTCTCTTGGCTAAGCGTGTGCGGGTCGGCGTGCTTTTTGACTACCGCAATCGGCACGTGGCCCTGGCGAAAACCGTTCACTTTGATATTTTTAGCCATTCGCTTGAGCGCAACTTGTTCTGCTGTCTCGAGCTCCGGCTGGCCAGCCGTTATCGTCACCAGGACGCGGGTGGCTGATAATTTCTTCACAGTCGTCTTCATAACGACGTATTATAACAGATTATGCTCAGACTGGCTATTTTGGATAAGCTACAAGATATCTGACAAGTCGAAAACATCGTCGTCTTCGTCGTACTGCTGATGATGACGGCGATCGCTGACAGCAGTCACTACCCGCTCGAAGCTGACTTGTTGTTCGCTGTTTTCGCGAATATTTTGCAGGTTATACAAGCCCTTGGCGACAGACTGCTCATCAACCGTCATCACGTAGCGGACGCGCTTTTTAATAGCTTCTTTGACCTGGCGGTCAATCGGCCGGCCAGTATAATCAACTTCGACCGAAACCCGCTCGCTGCGCAGCTTTTCGGCGATTCGTTCGGCGTCGTCAAGTACGTTGCCTACAGTTACAATATAAGCCTGAGTAGCGCTCTCGAGGTGGTGCATACCGGTATGGCGCGCCAGCAGCTCAATAATGTTCGACATGTCTGATTGGCCGCCGACCGAACTTTGCAAGTCGTTATTGACGTAGCGTCCGCCCTTATATAGTAAGGCACTATGCGTAGCATCAGCTTCGGTGAAATCGAAAATAATGCCGCCAGTGTATTCTGGATGCGCCAGCGTGATATCAAGGATAACGTTATCAATTCCCAGCCGCTCTAACCGTTCATACAATGCCACTAAATTCACATAACATTCACTATGGCGGATAACTTCTGGCAGGTCTTCGGCCGACCTGGCGGTCAAAAGCTTAGATAATTTTTGCAGAACTTCGCTAGAGTGCGACAACCCGACGATATCAATCGCGCGGTCGCGAAACTTATCTGGCGCCAGCGTTCGCTTCTGTGCCAGCAGGCGCGCCATTAGGCTAGTTTGTACGGCGTCAAGATCAAGGTACTCACTCAGTAGCAAATCGAGCATCTCGGAGTCATTGATGCGCAAATTATAAGCCGAACGCTTTATGCCCATAGCGTCGAGGCCGCGCTTGGCGATAGCGATTGCTTCGACGTCAGCTCGCGGCGACTCGCAGCCGGCATGCTCGTAGCGCAACAAATATGCTGCGCTCGGATATGCTGATACGCTGAAAGCGCCCGCTACGATGTCGTAACGGCGACGATTCTGTAATTTTGACTCAGTGTCAATATCATATTCTTCATAGCCGTACAGTGTTGCCGTATTGCGCCACGATTGCTCGACTAGCTGGCAAGCGCGCACCGTATTCGGATAGTGCACGTCTGTATCGGCGGTTACATTGGATGCTGGTGCCATCATATACTTCTATTATAGCATAAATAGAATTATTTTGCAAGAGTGCTATCTACAAACTCTTTACAGGCGCACCTAAATCAGCTAGAATGGGTTTGCGCGCTAGATGTGGTTATACGTGTGGCAACTACATGGATAATGCGAGTATGTACAGACGCGCTGTGCGTTACTGAGAATCAGTGTATGGTCGTGACATAGTGCCTTACAAGCTATACACAGATGTGGCGACTGCGTGGGCAACGCAAGTATGCGTAGACGCGTAGCGCGTTGCTAAGAATCGGTAGATGTCGCGATATAGTACTTTACAATGACACGCAGATGTGGCGGAATTGGTAGACGCGCTAGCTTCAGGTGCTAGTGCCCTTCGGGGCGTGGAGGTTCAAGTCCTCTCATCTGTACCATAACTTGTGTTTAGTGGAACAACGTTAATACTACCCGCTCAGGCAAAGCGGGCTTTTTTTGTTGAGCAAATAGTTGCCTCGCAACTAATGTTTGTGGTTAAATAGAAGTATGACGAACGAAGAGCTAGCGATCAAGATCGATAACCTAAGCGATATCGTTGCTAATCTAGCAAAAACGATGGACGAACGGTTTAAACAAATCGATAAGCGCTTTGAGAAGGTTGATGAGCGCTTCGAGCAGATCAACCACAGGTTTGAGCTTATTGATGAGCGCTTTGAGCAGATCAACGAACGCTTTAGGCAAGTTGACGAGCGTTTTGAGCAAATCGATGAGCAGCTCGCTGATATCCGCAAAGACCACAAGACTCTGGTTGATATCGTGAAAGACATGGACCTGGCGGCAGATGAACGATTCCAGGAATTGAAAGCTGGGCAAGCCGAGCTAGCGGCTAACCAAGAGAGTCTGCGGGCCGACCTTGCTGTCGTTCGCCGCGAGCTATACCATGAGTCTGGTAGCCGCGAGATGGTAGACGACACGCTTTATAACTCGCTTGATAAGCGCTTACGCCGAGTAGAGGCAAAGTTTCCTGATTTAGCGTCGAGCCAAGCAGCCTAGCTGTTCCGCTCAAAATATGATTTCTCTTCTTCTACGCTGATTTTTTGGTTTGCTTAATAGTGCAAGAGATATCATGCATGTCTTTGGTCGATCGATTAGAAGTACGTCTTTTGCTAGCGGCGTTAACAATTCTAACAACCTATTTGTAGAAAATATAATTTTTGGCAGTATCTGCCTATACCTGCGGTAAAACATCGCCGTTAACACTAGCAGTGAGCGATCGCAAATTATCGCCGACTTTGACGCCTGGGTTCATAATGCCGAGCGGATCAAAAACTTTTTTGATAGCCGCGTACATCTCGCGAGTGCGAACGTCAAGGTGTTTATACGCGAAATGCGCTGCGATTCGCCCTTCGGCTGCTTGGCCAATGAGCGCGCCATCATATTTAACAGCCAAATTAGACAATTCATCAAAAATCTTGAATAATTTTTGCTTATCTCCAACTTGACGCAGCGACAGCACCGGATGAACTGTGTAAGTTTCGGTTAGTACGTGTCCAGAAATAGGCATATTGCAATGCAGACGACCAGCCAAAACTGTTAATGCTTTGGTAAATTCATCGAAACGCGCAGCTGGAATATAAATATCACTATACAAATGCGGCGCAAAAGCTGGGTTTTTGTCAGGTAATTCGGCATAGCGAGCAATATTAAGTGCTGATAATAGCGCGTCATCGTCCGTGTCTTCGCTAGAAACTAATTTGACTCCCTCGGTGTTGCTGAATGTCTTCTGGATTTTTTTGAGGTTACGAGCGCGAGTACGAGCATTGAAATCGTCAAATCCGGCGATAATGACTGCTTGCGGGTCAGCTCCGTCTAGGTTAAGCCAGTCAAAGCGCCGGCCAGCAGCAGCGGCAGCGCTAAATAGCTGAGCGTCAAAATACTCGGCAAAAGCTGCGCCGCTATCACGCAGTATGCGCATAGCGTCATTGGCTATGCTAGCCGAAGCAAATACTAGCGCGAAGACCTCATTGCTCTGGCTACGAAATTCGGTGCGCAAAATCATCTCGCTGATAATACCTAGCGTACCCTGCGCACCGATGAATAGCGGTGTCAAGTCGAACTGATTTCCTCTCTTGACAGAGGCTATAGAGCTATAGCCAGACTTATCATATTCTGGGAGAGCAGTAATCACGTCGTGGTATTCATCAATGATTGCGTCAATGCCGCGGTAAATATCGCCTTCTAGACTCTGCAGACCTTTCTTGCGGCTGAGCTCGCGCCGGCCGAGCGGGCCTGTTTGCAAAATATCGCCATTTGCCAAAACGATCTCGAGCTGGCTGATAAAGGCGCTTAAATCGCCGTATTTACCGCTAGCCAATCCAGCCAGATTGTCGGCGATAGCTCCGCCAACTGTTCGACGCGCGTCTAGTCCGTCGAGCGGCGGGATGTTAACGCCCTGCAAGCTTAATGCCTGATGTAGAGATCCAACTGTTGCGCCGGGCTGCAAACGAACTAATCGTTGCTTGGCATCATACTCAAAAATATTATTCATATGCCGCGACATATCGACTATCGCCCCGCGGCCAATTGCACCACCTGTAGTTCCGCGGCCTGAACCGCGGGCAGTTATTGCCTGAACATGCCCGCGTTCAGCCAACTGCCATGATAAACGCGCCGTTTTGCGGATGTCGTCGGTGTTGCGCGGCGCGACGATCATCTCTGGCGCTAAGCTCAATACTCCAGCATCGTTAATATAAGCCTGCCGCACATCGGGCCGGAAGTCAATCTCTCCTAGCAAATGTCCGCGTAGGTAATTAGCAATTTTGCTCATACACCCTCATCTTCATATAAATCTATTTTAGCATAAGCTGCAGTAATTTTTCGCGAATTTGTTAGAAGTTTGCTATAATTATTTGTGCAAGCAAAATGCATGCAATTTGCGTGGTAGTAGTGCATTGCTAGAGCTTGCAAAAGTTCGCGGATGTGGTGGAATTGGTAGACGCGCTAGCCTTAGGAGCTAACAAGCTCGCTTGCCTGTTCTTGTATTTTATAGGGTTAATATAGCCTTTTCTTACTAAAAGAGGAGTCTATTCTTGCAACAGACTCCTCTTTTAGACTCCTTTATTGTTCATAAGGATGTTTTTGCTTGGTCGTTGTCGTTATGTTTATTGTAAATTTTATCGGTTACAGCGAGAAGTGCATTTGATTTTTCTGTTTCGGTTGAGTGAGTATAGATTTGCAAGGTTGTTGTTATTGAAGAATGCCCAAGGATAACTTGTGCATCTTTCGCCGAGACGTTAGCTTCTTTGAGCATTGTAGCAACGCTGTGGCGAATCTCATGAAGCGTTATCTCTTTTAATCCCACTTTTCGAGCAGCATCTTTAAATGTTTTGATAAAGCTTCTACCGTCTATCGGGTTGCCTTTTTTAGTAAGATAGAGAAGTTCGTCGCCGTATGGATAGAGACGTCGTTCATATTCTGCTTGCAGCTCCTGTTTTATACTCGGCAGAAGTGGCAGATCGCGAACACTCGCCCTTGTTTTGAGCGAGCCGATTTTTGGCTCATGCCCCACGAGATAAACCTGCTGTCTAATATGTATAGTGTTTTCGGTAAAATCAATATCTTTCCAGCGCAAGCCAAACGCTTCACCACGTCGCAATCCATAATAAAACATGATAAGGAATAAACCGTAGTATGGATGGTCTGTCATAGAGTAAAATGCCTTAAAAATGCTATAATGCTCTCCAGTATAGGCAACAAGTTTAAGGAGGAAAGATTATGGATTATAAAGAAATAAAGCTTAATGTTTCAAATAATAAAATTAAAGAATATAAGCAATTTGAGGGACTAAAATTATATTCTGATATTTTTAAATCTGAAGATGAAAAGGCATTGATTAACAAAAGAATATATGTTACAAAAAAACAGAATTATGTTTATTACGAAAGAACAGATGTAAATTGGAATTATTGGTCAAGCGAAAGAAATTATAATTCAACATTTAATCCAGAGAATGATAGTAAACACAACATTATATTTGAAGTTTCATCAGAATTAAGCGATTTTATTAAATATTTGGGAGAAGAAATAATTCGGAAGATTGAATTGAAGCAGCACAATGGAGAAATTGTTGAGATATTAGATATTTGATTATGTTATATTGCTCAAAATCAAGAAGGAAGGGCAAGAAAAATGAAAAATCTTACAAGATGCTTCATGGGCTATACTTGTTACAGCAAAACTCTTACAAGCATAGTGATGAACTATATAGTCCATCTCCGCGATTCCTTTACTGCCTTGTTGTCTAAGTAAACTTTATGCAAAAACAGCGTAATAAAACAAAGGGACGATGATAGTAGTAGCTAGCCTCTTTTAAGTTTATCATTAAAGCAAAAAGAGCCCATTGAGACTCATAATTTTAACATGCTTGGTGCGGATGAAAGGACTTGAACCTTCACGCCGTGAGGCATATGCTCCTAAGGCATACGTGTCTACCAATTCCACCACATCCGCATATTTGATATTGTGAAATATTTCTGTAGATAAGTATATCAGTAGATAAAATAAATTACCACATTTTTAACATTTTTTATTTAACAAGATCTTTCTTTGCTAAAGTTAATAACAACTCAATCAATTGCGAACTCATAATAGGAGCTTCCTCTTTGCTTCTAAATAATCTTTTAGGCTTTTTAACTTGATTATCCTCTTCATTATTGAATATTCGGTATGCAACTGTTTTGATAATTTCATTTCTTAGTTTTACATCACCTTCAATACTTAGCAGATAAGGCTTTAGTGCTTTAAGTTGATGAGCTGTTCGTTGATTAGCTCGTTGTGCTTTGCGATGTTCACTTGATTGAGTGGCTGTATATCCTGCTATACCCCCAGCAAATAGCATAACAAATGCTCGAGCTACTAAGAATTGCCATGAAGCATCCTTAGTATGAATAATTTCATAAACTACCCAACAAGAAAATACTAACATGATAAGTAATAAAATCGTTGTTATTACACTCCATACATAAGCAGCTATTTTATCTTCCTTAGCACTACTAGAATAATCGTGGATTAGTGTTTTATCTCCGGCCATATTCAATAATTCATCTATTCTAGCAAGACTATCTTCTGCCTTCGCCTCAGTAGCGTTTAGCTTTTTATCTATGTCATCCGTAATGCGATCGGCTTCATCACTCTTTTTACTAAATGCTTCTTCAATTGTGCGTTTCTGATCTTCGATAAATTTATTAACCATCTCATTGCGTACATTTTCAGATTTTGTAAATGATAGTTGCTGCTCGGTAGATATGCTATTTGACGAGTCTTTTATATCTTTTAAATCTTTGTTAAGTTCATCTATTTTTACACCAAGTGTTTCAAACTCGTTTTTAGCTTCAGTAACTTTTTCGTCAATGGTCTTTTCTGCGGTAGTTCCTTTAGCGGATATACTGTCAATCTCTTTTGCTGCTGTACGCTTATATTGACCGACTGACCTATTCAATCCCGCAATAGCTTTGCGAGTTTCTTTTATATCCATAGCGGGTGTTAACGAAGTAATGTATGACAATATATTATCGATATATCCATTCATGTAAGAAATACCTAGGTACATATCATCGCGAGTGTTTTGCCAGTTATCAAAACACGAACTTACACTTGAGAGATAACTGCCAATATTATCAATACTTGATACTGATAATAGACGATTATCTGTATAATCAAGTCTATCCACTAAAAGCTCAATGATCAATTTTGCCCGATTGACATCATCGATTGCTTCAAGAGACATACTGTCAGAGTCTATCTCATTTAACCTGGCTAATAATTTCTTGGCTGCAATATATGTGGCACTATTCTGTATACGATCTTCCCATTTACTCATGAGGCGTTATTCCTTTTTTGCTTAATTAGTTTGCCACCCCTTATTTGAACTTCAACTATAATTATATCACTTTTGTTCTTGAGAACGGCTACCCCCTAAGAGTAGAGAATCTTACTTATCCAATTTGATTAATTAGACTCCGCCCTAGACTCCAGAATTGACTCCTTGCGCCCCGTACAATAACAAACAAAAACAACGAGTTAGAACTCTTATATCATTTTTGCCTTTATTGCCCATTATTTGCCTGCTGTAGGCCTCTTGTCGGCGGTGTGCGTAGTTCCCTCCGCTAAGTGAAAAGAAAGCTTAATTATCTAGCCTTAGGAGCATGTGCTTTCGAGCGTGAAGGTTCAAGTCCTTTCATCCGCACCAATGAGATTCGATGTAAACTCTGAGGAAAACATGCATAAAAAATAACCCGCACATCGCGGGCTATTTTAATTCCCCAAAAATCACGAATCACACGATTCTCGGCGGAAAGAGGTGAGGTAAGCATTTCCATAACTACGATTGTCCACCACAACAATTTCGTTTCCCAGATTTGGTTCCTCACCTCTTCCTGGATGTGATAATACCATAAGCCCGCCTGGTTTGAGAAGTCCAAAAAGCTTGCTAACTGTGGAAAACTGCGGATTTTTGTATGGCGGATCGGCGAAGATTATGTCATACTTGCCTACGTCGCCAGACTCAATCCACGAATTGACAGGGGCGCTAATAATTTTTGCTTCATTTTGAACACCTAGCGAGGACACATTATTGCTTAAGATTTTTTGAGCAATTTTATCGCGTTCGATGAACGTTACGCGGGCAGCACCGCGGCTGAGAGCTTCGAGGCCAACCGCGCCAGTACCAGCAAAAGCGTCTAAAATCTGCGCGCCGTTAATCTCGTTGCCGATGCTATTGAACATGGCATTGCGAATCCGCTCGCCCATCGGCTTGGTGCGAGTATTGTTCTCTCTAGGCGCATCCAGCAGCCGCCCGCCGAAACGCCCGGCGATTACTCGGATCGAGCTCACTGGTGCGCCTCGCGGTAGGCGCGGTACCAGAAATAGGTGATGACATTAGCGATCAGCGGAATCAGCGTTTGCCGCGTCTGCTGCGCTAGATGAGTCGTCCAGCCGCGCTTCCAAAATTCCTCGTACATGCCTAGCGCGTAAACTTGCTGCACCGCATCGAGAAAGACCGTCTGCAAATCCTTATCATCTGCTAGTTTGAGCCAGATTGAATTTGGTGCCGAATCGGGAAATTTGGTCGTCTTGATGCTGGTAGCTACGCCTAGCTCAAATAGCACGTGTGTCGCGAATACGCCCTTAGCACCCCAATACTCCCAGTTTTTGCTAAGAGTCTCGCGCATGGTCGAGCCTCTGATGATGCCTTTTTCGGCGATCGACGCCCGCTCGTTCTGAGGCCGTCCCCACAGCTCCTCGATCTTTTCGCCTAGCGGATAATGATGCGCCGGCGTTAGCCCGTCGGTGATAGCATGCGCCATCCAGGCCGCCTCAAAGGCTGCCCGCACATTATTACGCTTCTTAAGCGCCTGCACCAAATTGGTATAATGATCCATAATCATCTCGACTAGCGCCGTATCGCTGGGGTCGCTGGGGTCGATGAAATGCCACGGCTCATCGACGCCCGGGCTTTTGCGCTTGATACCGTCGGGGCCGTTGTTGCCTTCGAAATGCAAAATATCCTTGGCAGAAGGAAAACCGCGGCCAACCCTTGATATTTTACGCAAATCGCGGCGAGCAATTCGGTCGATTTTCTGATGCACGCCGATAAAGTTGCCCGAATGCGAACGAAATGTTGTCCCGCTGTACATGAATTGTATTATAGCACGCCGTTTGGCAACGGCTCAGCAAAAGGTAAAAGACAGATAGAATTTGCCAAACATAAGCATTGTGCTATATACTTAGTTTTAAGTTACGGAGAGCCTACAGATACAAAACATCAGCATTCCTCGGAGGTTAAGTATGCGAAACAGCAAAACCAGCAAACAAACTATAGTCATATCGATTATCGCCGTATTGACAATTATCAATACGATTCTGATAGGTGTAATATTTTTTATTCAGAGCAACAAGTTTTGGTCTACTGACTACATAACCGAAAATCACACGAGGCGCATAATCAATCTAGAAAAAACAATTAAAAAACTCGAAAATAATTCTAATTAAGCGTTGTCACCCGCTGGTTGTGGCGGACGCGCGCTTCTAGTGCTGGATATTTCAATAAACTTTCGCCGCTATCGATGAAGCGTTTAGCGGCTTTTTGGGCGCGAGCAATCAGCTGCGTGTCGGCTAGCGTAGCGATTTGCAGATTAAGCGCGCCGTGCTGCATGCGTCCGTAAATCTCGCCGGGGCCGCGCAAGCTCATATCGACCTCTGCTAGATGAAAGCCATCGTTAGATTTTTCTATTTCCCGCAAACGCTGCGACGGCTTGTTATTCGTGCTCATCATCAAGTAGCAGTAGCTTTGGTGCTGGCCGCGGCCGACACGCCCGCGTAATTGATGCAACTGCGCCAAGCCGAACTGGTCGGCATCCTCAATCATCATAATCGTAGCGTTCGGCACGTCGACACCAACCTCGATGACGGTGGTGCTAACTAAGATATCATATCGTTGATCTTTGAAAGCTTGCATGATTTTATCTTTTTCGCTAGCAGTCATCTTGCCATGCAGCATAGCGATGCGGCGGTGGCCAAAAATGCTATTTTTGAGTCGCTTGTATTCGGCTTCGACGCTTTTGCGGTCGCTAGAATCGCTATCGGCAATCAGGCTGCAAACTACGTAAACTTGGCGACCATGGGCAATTTGCTGGTCGATAGCAGTATAAGCGGCCTCGCGCGAGGGCGGCGAAATAATCTTAGTAAGAATCGGCCGCCGGCCGCGCGGCTGCTCGTCGAGGACGCTGACGTCTAGCTCGCCGTAAACAGTTAACGCTAAGCTGCGCGGAATCGGCGTAGCAGTCATCGCCAAGAGGTGCGGCATGGCAGCTACTGATAATTTTTTCGTGTCTAGCGGGACGCTCGATACACTTTCCTCACCTCCGTGTCTCGCTCGCGAGCCTGGGGCTGCGCGCCCAGTCTCTCTAGACGAGACAGTGGTAATCGTCATAGGTTCAGAAAGTGTATCGAGCACCCCCAGCCCCATTTTCTCGTCCTTAACCTTCATTAGCAATTTCTGCCGCTGCTCGACACCGAAGCGGTGCTGCTCATCGATAATCACGAAGCCCAGGCGGTGAAACTCTACTTTATCCTGAATAAGCGTGTGCGTACCGACAACTACATCAACCGCGCCACTTGCAATTTGCTGGTAGAGCGTTTGGCGGGCTTTACCCTTGACGCTGCCAATCAGCAAACCAACCGTCACGCCGAACGGCTCGAGCAGTTTAGCCAGCGTCTCGGCGTGCTGCCGCGCCAAAATCTCGGTCGGTGCCATGAACGCCGTCTGGTAGCCAGCACTCGCCGCTTGTCGCGCCGCTAGCCCAGCAACTACTGTTTTACCGCTGCCAACGTCGCCTTGCAACAAGCGATTCATCGGCCTAGCATTTTCGAAATCTTGTAAGACATCCCAGGCGGCGCGGCGCTGAGCGTTGGTTAGCGCGAACGGTAATTTCTTGACAAAATCTTGCACGACAGACTTTTCAAACGGAATCGCGAAGCCAGCTAGCTTCTGGTTGTCAATTTTGTTGAGCTGGCTAGCCAAAACCAGTTCGAATAGCTCTTCGAACGCTAAGCGCTGACGAGCCTGCTCAACTTCCCTCTCGTCGCGCGGAAAATGCATCGCCGAAATTGCCGCCGCGCGGTCGAGCAACTTCTCGTTCTTGACGACGCTTGGCGGCAGAGTTTCGGGCAAAACACTCATTAGCGGGCGCAATTGCTCGATAACTTTGCGTACCGTTTGCGATTTTAGCCCGCGCACCGCATGATAAACTGGCAGCAGCCGATCGGCTTGTACTGGCAGCTCCTTGGCGAGCTCGGCCGTCGGATTGGTTAGCTGGTAGCGGCCGTAATTATACTCAAACGTGCCGCTAAAATAAAACCACTCATCGCTGCTGCCTAGCTGCTGCACTCGGTACGGCTGATTGAACCAAACCGCGTTAAGCTTGCTGGTATCGTCAGCCAGCACCGCCGTAGTCAGACGCAAGCCGCGGCGGACTGGCCGAGTGCTGATTTGCTGGCAGCGGGCGCGAATCGTCACTTTGCCGGGCTGCAACTCGGCAATCGGTGTCACATTAGTGAAATCCTCGTGTTTGCGCGGCAAAAACATCAGAATGTCGCCAACCGTCTGCAGTCCCGCCTGGCGCAGCTCGGCTGCGGTTTTGGGGCCGACACCTTTGATTTGATCGAGGTTAGTTGCGAGATTCATAAGTTTATTGTACTAGTTTTCAGGAAAATTGCGAAAAGTATTGACAATTTTACCACTCTATGCTATATTAATACTAGCTTTTCGCTCAAGGTTAAACCAAATAAAAGGGCGGAAGGTTGCCCTTTTTACCTTGAGCATGATTCGAAGGAGGAATCATGAGCGCTACCCTCGCAATTATTTCCGCTTCCATCATCACTGTCGTCGTGTGCGCGGCAGCGTGCGCGCTGCTGTTGCCCACGGCCTCAACCCACCGGGTCTGGGCGGCCCGGTGGGCTCAGGTCCGGGCCAACCGGGCCGCCCGAGCCTCGGGCCGGGCTCAGGTCCGGGCTAACCGAGCCTCGGGCCGGGCTCAGGTCCGGTCCGCTCGGGCCGAAGCGGCCTGGAGGGAGGTCTTCAGGGGCTGAAACGCCCGCCTGAAAATAGCTCGCCGAATTGGTTCAATACTGGTTGAAACACTTAAGTATTAAGTGTTTCCCGGGTTGATATAAAACCCAATTCCGGTTTGAACCAGTTCGGCGGGCTATTTTCTTTGGTGAGATTTTTTGTTAAGTTATTTATTTTACTTTGAAATTTTATAGATTTTACGGGAAATTGCGAAAAAGTATTGACATT
>CAUUYA010000001.1:0-447440 GCA_963549275.1 uncultured Candidatus Saccharibacteria bacterium | reverse complement strand
TTTTACTTTGAAATTTTATAGATTTTACGGGAAATTGCGAAAAAGTATTGACATTGCTGCTCTAGTATGATATTATATATCAAGCTTTTGTTGACAAGTAGAGCGAATCCTTGTCCAAAAGAGTTTTTTGATAAGCGAGGCCCACCGTGCGAGATACTTGCCCGAGATTTAGTCGCGAGCAGATATCTCGCATGGTGGCACAGATGACCACCCATTGCCGCGGGAATGATTCACTAAGGAGGTGAATCATGCAGGACATTCTTCGTATCGTCGTTCAGGTGCCTCCTCCCCCATACGAGGGGGAGGAGGCACCGCCGCCACCAGCGGCGCCGTCGGTGGCGGTACCCTCGTCCCTTAGAATCAGGGGCGAGAACGACTGACAGCGCCGCTCCGGCGCGAGATTTTCCCCAATTTCTCGCGCCGGGGTGGCCCGCCTCGCTTATCTCTTTCCCTTGATTGATTTTACTAAAAACACCCGGTTAGCTAGCCGGGTGTTTTGCTGGCTTGAATTTTGCTCGAAAATCTACTCGGTCACAGCGATGATGCCTTCTAACGCGTAGGCGGTGTCTTGCCAGCGCTCCACGGCGATGCAGTCAATGCCTAGGTTTTTGACCGGGAAGTCGTTGCCGCCTTCTTCTATTTTGTCGCCGAAAAACAAGATTTCTTCCTTGCTGGCGCCAGTAGCTTCCATCAACTTTTTCATACCGTAGGCTTTATCGACACCGATTTTGGTAATGTCGACGCTGGTAGTGCCGCCCAGGCGCACTTCAAATTCCGGCAATTTGGCGGCAACATCGTCGCGCATTTGCTTGCGGACAGCTTTGTTGGCTTCCGCCCAAGCGTATTTTTTCTCGGGCGAAGCTTGCTGGCCTAGCGCTGAATAAGTCACCTGGCTCAAACGATCTTCGATAATTTCGCCGTCGGGATTTGCTTCCCACAAATCGAATTTGCGCGCCGATTCCTCCAAAACCTGAGTGATTTTCTGCTTTTGCTCGTCGGTGAAATCTTCTTTATAGTGCGTTTGCCACTCGTTCGCATCGACGTTAAATGTATAATAACGCGTGCCGCACGTCGGCATCATGTGGAAGCGCGCCAGCAATTCCGGCGAAACGTTCATCTTGTCGATCACTTGCTTCTCGAACTGCTCGAATTTGCCGCCAGAAATGACGCAAACTTGATAATTTTCCAGTAATTTAGCGAGCAAACCCGCCATGCGCGGCGAAATCGCCGATTTACTAACCGCTAGCGTGTCGTCCAAGTCAAAACCGATAATTTTCTTCATGATTTCCTCCTATTCTGATTATTTTACCAGCAAGAAGTCGTTCTTGCCTTTTTTGATTAAGCTAGTTTCGGTCAATGGCATATCGCCGGCAATCTTCGCACCGTTGACGCTAATCGCGTTATTGTGGATAAGCCGGCGCGCTTCGCCGTTGCTAGTACATAAGCCAGCAGCGACCAGCGCTGCTACGACCGTCGTCTCGAGATCGACCGTCGGGATTTCGTTAGCCAGAGCGTTCAAATCCTCATCATTCAGCGCCGCAATATCGCCGCCGCCAAACAGCGCCGCTGTCACCCGCTCGACACTTTCGCGGCGCTGGCGGCCGTGCACCAAGTCAGTAACTTCGCGCGCTAAGGTTTTTTGCAAGGCGCGCTCGCCTGGATTGGCCCGATGATTGTCGATCAGCGCTTCGACGGTTTCGCGGTCGAGCAGCGTGTAGATTTTGATGAGGTCCTCGCTGGTTTCGTCGTCGCAGTTGAGCCAGAATTGATAGAACTTGTACGGACTGGTCATCTCGGGGTCGAGCCAGATAGCGCCGCCCTCAGACTTGCCGAACTTGACGCCAGTTTGCTTGTTGATAACTAGCGGTGCAGTCAAAACGTGTGCTTCGCTGCTTTCGAGCTTGCGAATCAGCGACACGCCAATGATGCTATTGCCCCACTGGTCGGCACCGGCTAGCTGCAAAGTGGCTCCTTTTTCACGGTACAAGTGTAAAAAGTCATACCCTTGAATCAGCCCGTAGCTAAATTCGCCGTAGCTGATGCCAGCGCCGCCCTCGCCGATACGCTGCTGCACGAATTCGCGGTCGAGCAGCTGCGTCATACTGATATGTTTGCCGATTTTGTGCAAGAAATCAATGTAATTAATCTGCGAGAACCAGTCGGCATTATCAACAATTTCAAAATCCTGGCCGCGGAAAACTTGGCGGAATTGCGCCGCCAGACTTTCAACATTGCGCGCCACTGTTTCAGCATTGCGCAGGTCGCGCTCTTGCTTTTTGCCATCAGGGTCGCCAATCATGCCGGTGGCGCCGCCGACTAGCAGCAGCGGCTTGTGTCCGTGGTCGATAAAGTGCCGGCACAGCATCATCGCCGCCAAGTTACCGATAGTCATGCTCGGCGCGCTAGGGTCAACACCAAAATAGAACGTTCGCGGCTCGTTTATATCTTTGATATCAGCGAACGTCGTCTGGTTGATGAGTCCGCGCCACGTTAGTTCTTCTGCTAGCGTCATCTGAAACCTTTCTTTATTTAATAGTGAGATAGTAACATATTTGCAGATTATCAGCAAAAGCACTAGCCGTCGTGATGCGAACAGTGCTATAATGGTGGAAATATTGCTTATGGGAAGAGTGAAAGTGGGAAACAAGAAACGAAAAGTAGCTGGCGGCGTCAGCGCTTATGCTAATCTAGCCAATAAACGTCGAGTCAAGAAAGACGCGCGAGCGCGTAAAAAAGCCGAATATCTGGCAACTTTGCCGAAACATCCGGTTAAGCGCTTACTATACCGCTTGCATCCGAAACGCCTGGCCAAATACTGGTTTAGCCGCGACGGCGCAATTATGGCGCTGAAGGTTGTCGGCATAACTTTGCTGCTAATCGTCATCGGCATAGCTTCGCTATTCGCCTATTTCCGCAAAGATCTCGACAAAATCAACCCTGACACCCTGGCACAGCGCGTCAAAACGACAGTCACCAAATATTACGACCGCAACGACAAATTGCTCTGGGAAGATAAAGGCACTGGCGACTATACGCTAGTAGTCGACGCCAAAACCATCGCGCCATGCATGGGCAAGGCTACTATAGCTATCGAGGACAAAGATTTTTATAAGCACAGCGGTATCAGCGCTAACGGTATTGTTCGCGCCTTTATCAGCAACTCGCAGGGCAATGCCGTGCAGGGCGGCTCGACGCTAACGCAGCAGCTAGTCAAGAAAGTGTTCTTTACTAAGGACGAAGCTATGCAGCGGGGCTTGTCGGGTATTCCGCGCAAAATCAAAGAGATGATTCTAGCCATCGAGGTCGAACGAATGTACAGCAAAGACCAAATCCTCGGCTTGTACCTCAACGAATCGCCGTACGGCGGCCGGCGCAACGGCGTCGAATCGGCCGCGCAAACTTATTTCGGCAAATCATCCAGAGATTTAACCTTGCCGGAATGCTCGCTACTAGCCGCTATCCCGAACAACCCGTCGCTTTATAACCCGTACAATACCTATGGCCGTAAAGCGCTTGTCGAACGCCAGCACAAAGTACTCGACGACATGGTGTCGATGAATTACATATCCAAACAAGAGGCAGCGGCAGCCAAGAAAGTCGACATTATGGATACCATCAAACCGCTGGCCGACCAATACGCCAACGTCAAGGCGCCGCACTTTGTGCAGATGGTCAAGAAGCAGCTAGAAGAAGAGCTCGGTAAGACTATCGTCGGCGAAGGCGGTTTATCGGTCAAGACGACGCTCGACCTCGACGCGCAAACGACCCTAGAAACCAATATAGCCAAATTATTTAACGGCGAGATTACCGATGGCAACTGCGGTTATCGCAACTGTTCGCAATTTGCTGGCTTCTCAAACGGCGCAGCAGCCATCGAAGATACCAAGACTGGCCAGCTCATCGCCCTAGTCGGCAGCCGCGACTTTAATTACGCTGGCTTCGGGCAGGACAATGCAGCCACCGCTTTCATTCAGCCGGGTTCGTCGATTAAGCCGCTTGTTTACGCCCGCTTATTTAGCAACCAAGGCGGCAATAACGCCAATTACGGCAGCGGCTCGATTCTAGCTGATTCCAAGACAACTTTCCCGGGCAATTATAGTCCGAACAACGCCGACAACAAATTCCAAGGCAATATTACCCTGCGCCAAGCATTGGCCCGCTCTCGCAATATTCCAGCTATCAAAGCTATGGCCATCAACGAGAAGAACAACAGCGGCAGCACCTGGTCGCTAATCCGCTCCGCCGGCGATTTGCAGTACTGTACGCAAGGCGCCGACGCGCAAGCTGGCCTATCGAGCGCTATCGGCGGCTGCGGCACACGCTTGGTTGACCACGTTAACGCTTTCGCGACACTAGGGCGAATGGGTACTTACAAACCGCAGACGACTATCCTGAAAGTTGCCAACAGCAACGGCCAAACTCTCAAACAGTACAAAGAATCTAGCAAGCAAGTCATTGACCAGCAAGCAGCTTACATCGTTAGCGACATCCTTGGCGACGGCAAGGCGCGCGCTGGATTGGCGGGCCGCGACTACCTAGTCAACCTCGGCCGCGCCGGTGTCAAGGCAGCTGTCAAGACTGGTACCAGCAACAGCGAGATTAATGGCAAGGTTAGCGCTAAAGATATCTGGGCTGCCGGCTACACGCCGAACCTATCGATGGCGGTGTGGCTAGGCAATTCTGACACCTCGCCGCTGCGCAATGGCAACTCGCTGATTCCAGCCATGTTCTTCGATCGTACGATGGCCGATATCTCCAAGATGTATGCCGACCAAGGTAAACTAAAATTAAGCGACTGGTATACTGCGCCGAGCGGCATCCAGACAATCAAGGGCGAGATTTATCCGTCGTATTACAACAAGGCTAGCGCTGCTACCAATGCCAAGATGACTTTCGACCGCGTCTCGAAAAAGAAAGCTACGTCCTGTACGCCCGAAGCTGCCAAGATTGAAATCGATGTCATGAAAATGGCTGATCCAATCACCAGAAAAGAGATAGTCACGCCTAACGACTCTAGCTACGACGCCGAGAAAGACGACGATGCACACAAGTGCGACGATCCGAAGCCAAACGTTACGCTAACAGTGACTAGCGGTGGCGTATCCATCGTCTATACTAGCGGCCGTTACAAACTGCAAAACATCGAATTATTATCTGGCAGTACCGTTGTCGCCAGCAAGCAAGTCGATAGCAGCGGCATCTGGAATATTCATAAAGGTAACCTGTCAGCAGCCAGTAGCGGCACGCTAACCGCCAAAATTACCGACACTGGCTACTATACGGCGACTAGTAGCGCCAGCTACAATCCAAACAGTAGCAGCGATGACGACGATTAAATCCGCTTCATCGCAGTAGTTTGCCGCCAAAACCCAGCAAAATAGCACGCTCCTAGCAGCGTGCTATCTATATATCGCGCTGGCGATTTTATTGGCTATTGACTAGGTCAATCAAGTCGCTCTCGTGGTCGGGGCGGCGGCGAGCACTCTGGCGACGGGTCGCTGGAGCAGCTAGCTTCGGCTGCGGTTTTGTTTTCGGCGAATTAGCTTTTTTGCTGGCTGGTTTAGCTTGGGTTTTGGTCTCGCCTGCCTTTTTAGCCGAATCACGATTACTAGCACTGCCAGCTGACGATTGGCTGCGGGCGCGGCCGGCAGAACGCTGCTTGGCGTTAGCAGTGCTTTTTGCGGGCGATTTCGAAGCTGCTGCGGCTGCGATTTTCGCTGTTTTTTGAGTTTTGCCCGCGGCTTTGACGGTCGATTTGAGAGGTTTGCTGGTAGTCTCTATTTTCTTGGCAAAGATCATCCGGCCGGCTGCGGTCTGCAAATTACGGATAATTTCGACATTTAGCGTCTGGCCTATCTGAGCGCTCGCCTGCTCGACGACAACCATTGTGCCGTCTGGTAGGTAGCCCACGCCTTGATGCGCGTCCTGCCCCTTCTGAATAAGCTCTAACGTGATTTTCTCGCCGGGTAGATGCTCCATCCGGATACTCTGCGCTAATTCGTTAAGGTTTAGTACTTCGGTACCCTCGACGGCGGCAACCTTGTTTAGATTATAATCTAGCGTCATGATCACTGCGCCGTGCTGCTTAGCTAGCTTGAGTAGGCGGTCGTCAACGCCTTCGCGAGCGTGGCTGCCGTCTTGCAACAATTCGACGTTGACGCGCTCCATAGCTTGCAACTCGGTGACCACATCAAGCCCGTAACGGGCGCGGGCGCGTTTGTCAGCATCGGCATGGTCAGCTAGAAACTGCAGCTCGCCGATAACCGAGCGTGGAATCACCAGCGTACCGCCGATAAAGCCAGTTTGCGCTACCGGTACAATTCGCCCGTCCATCAACACTGAAGTGTCTACCAAGATAGCCCGGTCTTTTGATTTGATGGAGTTTTTGGGCAGGCGCGCTAGTAAGTACGACACCTCGCCCAAAATAAGCAGCGTTACCGCCAATAATATTAAGTCTTTGGTTTGCATATTTTCCTTTCTTTTTGCCTTGATTGACTACTGATTACTTGAGATAGCCGATCAAAGCTTGGCGTAAATCTTTGACGCCTTTTACAAATGAATTCTTTTTGCCAGAGGTTGCTGGCGCAATCGCTTGGGTGAAACCGAGTTTTTTGGCTTCGTTCAGGCGCTTATCGGCGCCTTGTGCCGAGCGAATCTCGCCGCCTAAGCCCACTTCGCCGAATACCACCAGGCCATCGTCGAGTTTACGCCCGGCCGCCGCGCTAGCAATCGCCATCGCCACCGCCAAGTCTGCTGCCCGGTCGGCAAGCTTCAAGCCGCCAACTACATTCACATAAATATCTTTATCGGATAAATTCAATTTGGTGCGCTTCTCTAGCACCGCGATGAGCAGATTGAGGCGGTTGAGATCGAAACCGCTGGCTGTCCTCTTAGGATACCCGAAATTAGTCGAATTGACAAGAGCTTGGATCTCAACGAGAATCGGACGGTTGCCTTCAAGCGTCGCCAATACCACTGAACCATCGGCGTTTTGGCGCTCGGCTAGCAGCGCAGCAGACGGGTTTTCGACCACCCTCAAACCCTTATCGTCCATTTCAAAGATCGCCGCCTCGCTGGTAGAGCCGTAACGATTTTTGACAGCGCGCACTACTTTGAAGCCGCCATAACGGTCGCCTTCGAATTGCAGAACTACGTCGACGAGATGCTCGAGAACTTTCGGTCCGGCGATCGAGCCCTCCTTGGTGACGTGGCCCACTAAAATTACCGCTGCGCCCGAAGCTTTTGCTGCCCGGATAATGACATTACTCGAGTTGGTAATCTGGCTAACGGTACCTGGCGCGCTGGCGATTTCCTCGAGGCTAAGCGTCTGAATACTGTCGATAATTACCAATTTATATTGGCCGCTGCGGATTGTTGCAGCAATGTCGTCAGCGCTAGTGCTAGCGACAAACTGCAGGTCATCGCCAGAGGTCGCACCTAGGCGCGTAGCGCGGAGCTTAACCTGAGAAGCACTCTCCTCGCCGCTGACGTAAAGTACGGCATACTGCTCGGAAACGTGTGCCGCTACCTGCATCAATAGTGTCGATTTACCGATACCCGGCTGCCCCGCTAACAGCATTACGCCTGCCGGCAGGATGCCGCCGCCTAGCACTGTATCAAGGTCAGCAATACCCGTCGGTAAACGCCGTACAGAATCCTCGGCAGCGATTGAACGCATCGACTGCGGCTTTAGGATCTTACCGCGCGAATGGCTGCGCGCTACCGCCGAAGTACCCTTGGTCTCGACTATCTGTTCGACGAGCGTGTTCCATTCGCCGCAATTCTCGCACTTGCCCGTCCATTTCGGATAGCTGGTGCCGCAATTTTGGCAGACGAAATTACTGCGCGCTTTGGCCACTATTTACTCCAGCCGGCGCGGCTACGCCGTTGATGCTTTGATTGAGCTGATCGGCTTTAACGGCTAAGCTTTTGAGAGTTGCCACATCGTCATTGTAAGCTTTAATCCGCGAATTAAGCGAACTCTGCCGAGCATTGATAGCGCTAATTCGCTGCTGCAGTGCCGACCGCGCCACTGCGAAATCAGCTTGCGAACTAAACTCGCCGCTCCTAGCCCGTTCATTAAAACTATTAATATCAGCGTTAATTTGCGATAAGTCGGACTGATAAGCTTCGACATCTTGTTTGATTTGCTTAGCAGCTGACTGCAGTTTGGATTGCAGTGCTTCAGCCCGAACGTTAACTCGGGTAAATACTGCCGTGTAAGCTTGGTTTTTGGCGACAATTGACGCTCGATCAGTGAAATAACGCGCATAATATTGTTCAAGATCAGAATCGAGCTCGCCAATCGTGGTACCGATAATCGAATGTAGCTCATCTAGCTCGGCGCCTGGCTCGGCCTCGCGGTAGTATTCCATGGCTTTGGCAATTTCCGGTTCATCCTTGACCTTTTGATAAGCCTTTTTGATCATAGCGTCGACTTTAGGCCGCTCGAATATATTCAGCCGTGCATACTGGGCGTGCAACAATTCGTGCGCTGCTGTTACTTCTTTGGCGCCAGCTAATTCGGCATTTTCGACGTCAAAAAGATAAATCCGATCACCATAATAGCAGCCCAAGATGGCTGCGGTACGTTCGGTACTTTTGCAATGAGCATTGAACTGATCGCTAGTCTCAATAGCTGGCTGAGTTGCTCGAAAAGTGCGCTGCGCCGCCGGGGTCAGCTTGATTGAATCTTCAACCGCGGCAACAGCTGCAGGCGGCGTGAAAGTCGACGCTCGATAAGTATCAAAGGCTGTCTGCCCGTAGAAAAAACCGCCAGCAGCAATACTTATCACTGCCAACAAAGCGATGATTTTCGAGACAATATTACGTCCGGCTGTCGGTTTCGCTGCGCCGTTCAATCGCTATCGCTCCTTTCTTGATTCCTACTTCTAGGATATCACCTTTAGCATAGGCGCCGTCAAGTACTTGCTCGGCGATAGCATGTTCGACCTCGTCCTCGATGACCCGGCGCAGCGGACGAGCGCCGTATTTGATACTGTAGCCTTTATCGATGAGAAACTTTTTGGCATTAGATTTAATTGTAAGAGCCAAGCCTTTGCGCACCAAACGCTGCCGCAGCTCGCCGATTAGCAGGTCGAAAATTTTGCCGACCTCGGCGCGAGTCAACGCTCGGAAAGTGATAATCCCGTCAAAGCGATTAATCAGCTCGGGACGCATAAACTTATCGAGAGCATCGCGAGCAAATTTAGCATTGCGGCGGTGCAAATCGTCAATTTCGCTGCTTTTATCGCGGTTGGAGTGAAAGCCGAGTTCCGACTCTTTGGTCATTTTGTCAGCACCGAGATTGCTAGTCAAGACGATAATCGTATTGCGAAAGCTAACTTCGCGCCCCTTAGCATCAGTCATCGTCCCATCTTCCAGTAGCTGCAGCAGCAGGTTGAAAACGTCTGGGTGCGCCTTTTCAATCTCATCAAAAAGCACTACGCTGTACGGCTGGCGGCGAACTTTGTCGGTTAACTTGCCACCGTCTTCGTAACCGACATAACCAGCCGGCGCACCGAGCAGGCGCGACGTATTATGCTTCTCGCCGAATTCGCTCATGTCGATTTTGATAAGCGCTTCTTCGCTGCCGAAAACTTCTCGCGCTAGCACTTTAGCTAATTGCGTTTTGCCGACACCAGTCGGTCCCATGAAAACGAAACTGCCAATCGGCCGCCGACTGCTAGCTACGCCGCTGCGGCTGCGGCGGATTGCCCGCGCTACCTTACCGATAGCCTCGCGCTGGCCAATAACGTACTTGCCGAGATGCTTTTCGAGCTGGCGCAGCAACTTCGCTTCGCTAGTCTGGACTTTTTCGACTGGAATATTGGTCATCACAGCGATAGCATGCGCCACATCGTCATCGGTCAGCTGGATAGCGCGGCGGCCTTTTTGGGCAGCGACTTCTGTCTCGAGCTTTTTACTAATCTGGCTAATACGCTGTTTGTACATAGCAGCTCGCTGGTAATCTTCGTGCAAAACAGCATCCTCCATGCGTTCATTGAGGTGCTTGAGCTCTTTGAGATATTCACGCTCGCGGCTCGGGCGGTGGCCCCGCTTGACGCGAACTCGGGCAGCCGCCTCGTCGAGCACGTCAATCGCTTTATCGGGCATGAAACGGTCGCTGACGTAGCGGTCACTCATATATACCGCCGATTCGATCACTTCGTCGGTGATTTTGACGCCATGATGCTTTTCATAATAATTTTTAAGACCTTTCAAAATAGCGATTGTCTGCGCCATAGTTGGTTCTTTGACGACGATCGTCTGAAAACGCCGTTCTAGCGCCGTATCTTTCTCGATATGCTTGCGATATTCATCGAGAGTCGTCGCACCAATCATGTGCAGCTCGCCGCGCGCCAACGCCGGCTTGAGGATATTGGCCGCATCCATCGAACCTTCCGAGGCGCCAGCGCCAACCAGCAGGTGCAATTCATCAATAAAAAGAATAATATTACCCTGTTTTTTGACTTCAGCGATTACCTTTTTCAGCCGATCCTCAAATTCGCCGCGATATTTAGTACCGGCAATCATCGCCGCCATATCTAGCATAACCACTCGGCGGTCTAATAAATGGCCCGGTACGTCCTCGCGGACGATCCGCTGCGCCAGCCCCTCAACGATGGCGGTTTTGCCAACGCCTGGGTCGCCAATCAGTACTGGATTATTCTTGGTACGGCGGCTAAGGATAGTGATCATTCGCTCCAGCTCTTTGTCGCGGCCAATCATCGGGTCAAGCTCGCCATTGGCCGCTCGTGCCGTCAAATCCACGCCAAAGGCGCTAAGCGCCCCGCCGCGCGTGTTGCCGCGGCGCCGCGGCTCGGTAGCAATATCGCCATGTTCGCCGCGATTCTCTTCAAACGACTTCTCGAGTTCGCTGATTATCATATCGACGTTGATACCCATTTCGCGCAGCAGTGCTGTCGCTCGGGCATTACCTTGGCGCAGAACACTGTACAGAATATGCTCTGTGCCGAGATAATCATGACCATATTCGCGTGCCGCTTCCCACGCCATGCGCAATGTCAACAAAGCTGTCTCGCTAAGGCCCACCATACCAGTACTGGTAACCACTCGCGACGGTTTGATATCCAGAATCATTTCAGCTTGCTGCAGGGTCACGCCGGCGTCAGTCAATACCTGTGCTGCCGAGCTCGACCCTTGCGCCAAAACGCCGAGCAGCAAGTGCTCCGTCCCAATGTAATTACTGCCGTTACCGCGAGCAATCGCGTCAGCATGCTGGACGCTAGCGCGCGCGTTGTCGGTCAATCGCGAAATAAAATCTGCAAAGTCTTCTGGCATCATGAGTTCTCCGTTCTGAGCGTATTGCCCATTACAGCCAATTATACATAACAAATTAGCACTCGTCAAGGCAGAGTGCTAATTTACTAAACCCTTCGAGGAGTCTAATCTTGATTTTCGATAGCGCTAAACAGGTCTTCCTCAACGTTCTTGCGCGGTTTTTTCTCGGCTGATTTCGGCGCTGTAGTCTCGATATTCAATTCGTAGCCAGTCAGGCGGCTCGCCAAACGCACATTTTGCCCGCCGCGGCCGATAGCGATTGATTGCTGGTCTTCAGTAACATAAACATTGGCGGTTTTTTTGTCCTTGTCAATCTCGACTTTAACAATCTCAGCCGGGCTAAGAGCATTGCGGATATACGTATCTATATTATCATCATAAGTAACGATATCGATTTTCTCTTGCTCGCCGATTTCGCTCATCACCGCGTTAACGCGCGCGCCGTGACCGCCGACGAACGTTCCGACCGGGTCAACGCCTGGCACCGTGCTAGCAACTGCTAGTTTAGTGCGGCGGCCAGCTTCACGAGCGATACCTTTGATTTCGACGGCGCCAGTTTCCATCTCGGGCACTTCTTGGCGGAAGAGATATTCGATAAAGTCCTCGCTGCCGCGGCTGAGGATTAGCTGCGGGCCGCGGCCTTCGCGTTCGATGTCTTTGATTAATACTTTGATCCGCGAGCCAATTTTGTAAAACTCGCCTTGAATCTGCTCACTTTGCGGGATAATACCAGTGGCCTTGCCTAACTCGACACGCACCACGCGCGGCTCGACGCGCTGCACCATACCGGTAACGACCGTGCCGATTTTGTCTTCGAACTCTGCCAGAACAACTTCGCGCTCGGCTTCGCGCAGGCGCTGCATGACAACCTGTTTGGCAGTCTGGGCGGCCACCCGGCCAAAGGACTTAACTTCATGAGCTTCCTCGATAGTATCCCCTAACTGAGCGTCTGGCTTCTCTGCCCGAGCATCCGCCAAGCTGATTTCGGTGGCCGGATTGACGACATCCTCGACGACTTCGCGCTGGACAAACACCTTGGCGGTGCCGTCATTAATATTAAGTTCAGCGCGCACATTTTGCTCGCGCTCGCCGTTATCGCGCCGCCAGGCAGCAGCGATTGCCTGCTCGATTACGTTTAGTACAGTTTCTTCGGGCAACGCCTTTTCATCAGCAATCGCCCGCACTGCTAGCGTCAACTGCTTGATATTCAAATCTTCCATATAATTCCTTTCTTTTAGTTCCAATACGAAAACAACCGACCTGCCGGCCGGATGAGTACTAATTTAATATAGCACGCGGAAGCTGGCGTCGTCAAGCCTAGGATTAGCGATAACGCATCAGTGCTATACTAAGAATAATGCAGCTTTCTGATTTTCATTATGACATTCCTGACTAGCTAATCGCAGCGACGCCGCCAGCAGTGCGCGGTACTTCGCGCCTGCTAGTACTTGATCGTCAAACAGGCACAATCACCGATCGCTACTATCCTGACGTGGTCGACTATTTGCAAGTGGGCGATGTACTGGTCATCAACGACACTAAAGTCATCAAGGCGCGCTTAATCACGCGTAAACCGAGCGGCGGCGAGCGCGAACTTGTTCTAGTCGAACAGCATGGCGCACACGACGACTGGTTCCGCCACAAGGTTATTTATCGGCGAAAGTTAATCGCTGGCGATATTCTGACAATTGGCGATGACACTTTAATGGTCGAGAAGATTATCGGCAATGGTATCGCACTAATTCGTAGCGAGCGAAACTTGTTGGATATTGCCGCTGAGCACGGCACCGTACCTTTACCACCCTATCTGGGACGTGACGCTACCGCAGCGGATAACGAGCGCTACCAAACGGTTTTCGCTCGCGAGGCAGGCTCAGTGGCAGCGCCAACAGCTAGCCTCAATATGACCGAAAGCACACTGCGACAATTGCGCGATAAAGGTGTCAATGTCGTGTACGCTACGTTACATGTCGGCCTGGGTACTTTTTTACCTATCCGCGTCGATGATGTCGCGCAGCACAAAATGCATCAAGAATATTTCTCGATTCCAACCGCCACTGTCGCAGCTATCCAGTCCGCCAAACAATCTGACCGCCGCGTTATCGCTCTCGGTACGACAATCACGCGTACCCTAGAATATGCCTACCAACAAATTTTGAGCCAGCCGCCACATGCTATCTCGGGCGAAGCTGATATTTTTATCTATCCCGGCTATAAGTTTAAAACGATCGATGCGCTATTAACTAACTTCCATATGCCTGAAAGTACGGTACTTATGTTGACGGCAGCTTTTGCTGGCTGGGATAAGCTAAAGCCTGCTTATCAGCACGCCGTTTGCGAAAAATATAAATTCTTTAGTTATGGCGATAGCATGCTAATTATCACGCAGTAGGACGAGTGCGCTCATGCTATACTAGAAAAGATGCAAAAAGCTATCACTTTTAGGATTACCCATCGCCTCCCCGGCACCTTAGCGCGTACTGGTACGATTCAAACGCCGCATGGCACGATTCAAACGCCAGCTTTCATCGTTGGCGGCACTAAAGCAACCGTCAAGGCGCTGACTGTCGAACAGGTCAAAGCCTGCGGCGGGCAATCAATTTTGGCCAATACTTATCATTTGATGCAGCGGCCAGGCGCCGAAATCATTCATAAAGCTGGCGGCCTAGGCAAATTTATGGATTACGATGGGCCGACTTTCACTGACAGCGGCGGCTTTCAGATTTTCAGTCTGGGAATTGCTTACAAAAAAGGCATTGACGCCGTCGCTCACACCCAAAAAGGCAATGCTGCGCAAGCGGTCAAGTCTGCTAATCAGCTAGCCAAAGTCACCAACCAAGGCGCGCAATTTCGGTCGCATCTGGATGGCAAATATATAATGATGACACCAGAATCGTCAATGGAGCTACAGCACGCCATCGGCGCTGATATTCATATGGCTTTTGATGAGCTGACTGCACCGCTAGCGGCCCGCGGCACGATTGTAAAGGCAATGCAGCGAACGCACGCTTGGGCGGAACGCTGCTTGGTTCGCCACGATGAGCTAAACGCCGAACATCTAGCACGCGGCGAAAACCTGCAAGCGCTCTACGGCGTCGTCCAAGGCGCCCGCGACGAAACACTGCGCCGCCAGTCGGCTAATTTCCTGGGCGAGCGCAACTTCGATGGCTACGGCATCGGCGGCGTTTTCCAGTCTGGCGAGATCGCTGACGTCGTCCGCTGGGTCTGCGAGACTTTGCCCGAAGATAAACCACGCCACCTGCTAGGCTTAGGCTCACAACCGGCCGATTTGTTTCTCGGCGTCGAATACGGTATCGATACTTTCGATTGCGTCGCACCGACCCGCCAAGCCCGCAACGGCGCTCTGTACACTTTTGACGGCCGCATCAACATCAGCAATGCTCGCTTTCGCGAGGACTTCGCGCCGATCGACGCTGAGTGCGACTGTTATACTTGCCAGCATCATACGCGCGCTTACATCAATCATCTGTTTCGCGCCGACGAGATTCTCGGCGCTACGCTCGCCAGCATTCATAATGAACGCTTCGTGGTGCGCACCGTCGACCAAATCCGTGCCTCGCTGCTAGACGGCACATTTTTTGATTTCAAGCAGTCGTTCCTGGCTCGCTACTACGGCGATAATTTACCAATCGGCGTCACATTGTAAAATAAAACCGCGTCAAAATCTAACGCCGCCAAGACGAGCCAAGCAACTAATTTACTAGGTATTTCGCTGGCTGCTCGAACGTATCCATCTTTTCACGCTTTTTCACGCAGGCAATCAAATGCATCGTCAGCGGCGAGACCATAATTTCTACCGCCATCTTGATCAAAAACACCGTGATAATAAGCTGCCAAAAGCTGGTCATCGGCATAGTCCCAGCAAAAGCAATTGTCGAGAAGATCACCGTATCTAGAGCGCTGCCCGCCGCCGAGCTGCCGATCATTCGCCACCACAAACCACGGCCGCGGCTAGCAACCTTCATCCGTCCCATTACGTAAGCATTCATGATCTCGCCGACAAACAGCGCCACTACTGAACCGATAGCCAACCGCCAAACCACACCCAACGTCGATTCAAACGCCGCTTGTCCCGTCCAGCTACTATCTGCCGGCAATAATTGCACCACCCAAAAAGTCAACGTCATCAGCATCAAGGCTGCCACGCCGTTATAAATCAGCCGGCGCATCCGGCGATAACCATAAACCTCAGTGATTATATCACCCACGATATACGCTAGCGGGAACAAAACCGTACCAGCATCAAAAGTAAGCCAGCCAACAGATACAATTTTGACGCTGACAATATTACTAACCAATAGTGTCGTTACAAAAAGTACCGTAAATATATCATAGAGAGAATACTGATGTTGTCTTGTCATATCTTATGATTATATCACGCCGGCAAGCGCTGTTCTGGACAGCTCGCCAAGATCCGTTCCATAGCCGTGCGCTCCGGTGGTGTCACCCATAGCGAGTATTTTTTCTTGACGGCAATTTGACGGGCAATGTACTGGCAGCGAAACGGTTTATTTGACGGCAGCCAAGTCGCCGCATCGCCATCGCCTTTCTGCTGGTTGGCTGGTCCGTCGACGGCTAGCAGCTCGAGCGGATCGTTAGCCAGACTGATTCGCTGTTCGCTAGACAACTGCTGAGCGCCAGTCTGCCAAGCATTACTCAGCGCCACTACGTGGTCAATCTGCACAGCGCCGCTAGAATTAGCACCGCGCTTGAAAGCAATCTGCTGTCCAGTGTACGGGTCGCTAAGGGCGCCAGCCTGTACTTTGCAGTTGTCGTCGCCCAGGACAGCGTTTACTAAGTCGCGCCGCAAGATAACATTGCGCGTATCGCAGCCGCCCGCCTTGGCCCAGCCGTCACCGAACTGCGAGCGCTTGTAACCGGTCTTTGGCGCGCGGCCCTTGGTTGGCAATGCTACTAGAGCGTCGCGCGCTATTTCGCCAGAGCCAGAGTTCGACCCCGACTGCTGAGACTGCGAATCTGGCAGCATCAGCAGCAAATTTGACCATTCCTTAATAACAACCCAACCGAGAGTACCTATCAAAATTACCGCTACCAGGACCATTCTACGACGCCGCTGCATAAGCATATTATACACCCTGCTATAATGGACGTATGGACAGATTATTTTCTCAATTTCAACCAGAACATTACGACATCCAATGGGATTTGCGTCAAGCAAAGAGCAATCGCTTAATCCGCGGCACAGCAACTATCCGCGGCCAACATCTAGCAGCCGAGCCAATTCGCTTGCACGCCAAAGATTTGCAGATCGAAGAAGCTACTGTCAACGGCCAAGCAGTTAAGATATCAACCGACAACGACATTTTGACACTTGACAATACCGATAACGGTCCAGCGCAAATCACTATCAAATTCTCACTAGCACTAACCGACGCCATGCACGGTATTTATCCTTGTCATTATGAGCATCAAGGCCAGAAATGCGAGCTATACGCCACTCAATTCGAAAGCCACCATGCCCGCGAAGCCTTCCCATGCGTCGACGAACCAGAGGCCAAAGCGACATTTGCGATTTCAATATTATCAAATGAACCGGTAGTACTCAGCAATATGCCAGTCGTTTCGCAGCAGGAAAGCAGCGAGGGAACGCTGACTACCTTCGAGCAAACACCGCGCATGAGCACTTACCTGGCGGCCTTTGTCGCTGGCGATTTGCAGCGCGCGACTACTGCCACCAAGAGCGGCGTCGAAGTCAACGTCTACGCCACGCCAGCACAGTCAGCTGGTAGCTTGAACTGGGCGCTCCAGCACGCAGCGCAAACAATTGACTTTTTCAACGAGTATTTTGGCGTGCCTTACCCGCTGCCGAAATCTGACCATGTAGCACTACCTGATTTTTCCAGCGGCGCTATGGAGAATTGGGGCTTGGTGACCTACCGCGAAACCGCCCTGCTGGCCGATCCGGCAACCGCTAGCGTTTCAACCCGCCAATATATCGCGACGGTTATCGCCCACGAATTAAGCCACCAGTGGTTCGGCAATCTAGTGACTATGAAGTGGTGGAATAACCTGTGGCTGAACGAGAGTTTCGCTACACTGATGGAATACCTAGCAATTGACGCGCTACATCCGGATTGGCGGCAATGGGACGAGTTTGCCAACAACGAGGGCGTTGCTGCCTTGCGCCGCGATAGTATCGACGGCGTGCAACCAGTTCAAACCGACGTATCGAGCCCAGCCGAAATTAGCGCACTGTTTGATGGGGCGATTGTCTACGCCAAAGGCGGCCGGCTGCTACGAATGATGCAGCTATGGATCGGCGATGAAGCGTTCCGCGCTGGCCTCAAGCAGTATTTTACCCGCTTCAAGTATAGCAACACCACTGGCGACGACCTCTGGGAATGCCTAAGCCAAGCTAGCGGCAAAGATGTCGGGGCGCTAATGAACACCTGGATTTCACAGCCAGGTTACCCAGTAGTTTACGCATCGCTCGACAATGGCGAGTTGACGCTCCGCCAAGAACAATTCTTCACTGGGCCGCACCAGCCGTCTGATCGTTTATGGCCGATTCCGCTCGATGCCAACGACCAGCGCCTGCCCGAAGAAATCCTAAAAGAGCGCGAACAGCGCCTCTCGCCAGCGCCAGACGGCCTGCTACTGCTCAATCATCAAAACGCCTCGCACTTTATCACTTGTTACGACGACACTCTGCGAGCTCGCATATTGCAGGCCATCACCGATGGCATATTAACGCCAGCACAACGAGCCCAGTACCTCAATGAGCAAATCCTACTAGCCCGCGGCGGTCTAATTGCTAGCAGCACGCTAGTCGAAGCGCTAGCCGCCTTTCAAAACGAAAGCGATCAGACCGTCTGGGAAATCATTGCGCTGGCCATCAGCGATCTCAAAAAATTCGTCGATCAAGACGAAGCCGCCGAGAAGCTGCTGCGCCGCCTATCGGGCAAGTTAGCTCGTCCGCAGTTCAAACGCCTAGGCTGGAGCAAACACCCCGGCGAGCCAGAATCTGACAGCAAACTGCGCGCCGCCATCATCGATTGCATGCTATATAGCGAGGACGTAGCGGCAATCAGTACCGCGCGCCAGCTCTACCAAAATACACCTCTAGCCGAGCTCAGCGCCGACCTGCGCCCATCAATCATCGGTGCCGCCGTCCGCTACAGCGATCAACCGGCAGATATAGTCAGCCAGCTGCTAGAAGCCTACCAAGCCACGCAATCAGCCGACCTGCGCAGCGACATCGCCGCGGGGATTACCGCGACGCGCGACGCCGAGCAGCTAGCGCGCTTAATCGGGCTACTCACCAACACCGACATCATCCGCAGCCAAGACACCGTTCGCTGGTTCGTCGACCTGCTGCGCAATCGCTACGGCCGCGAAGCTGCCTGGCGCTGGATGCGCAGCCAGTGGAGTTGGATCGAGCAAACTTTCGCCAGCGACAAAAGCCACGATTATTTCCCGCGCTACGCCGCCATGCTGCTGATGACGCGCCAGCAACTAGCCGAATACCGCGAGTTTTTCACGCCGCTGCGCCGCGACCAGTCGCTCGTCCGCGCCATCGACATGGGAATATTAGATTTAGAGGGCAAGCTAGACCTAATCGACCGCGACAAAGCGGCAGTCATAGCGGCCCTAGCAAAGTAATTTCGGTTTTTTCGAGATAAGTAATTTTGCGGCTTTTACAGAGGCCGCAGAATTATTATGACATAATTTTCGCTAAAACGCTTGACATTTATACGATAATGTGCTATATTCATAATAACTTTTCGCCTGAGTTTAGTCTAAAGGGCGAGAAGTGCCCTTTAACTCGAGCGATAGCATGGATCCTAGGAGGGATCGTGAACGCTACCGCAACCGCGGTCATCGTCATTGTCATCGCCGCGTTCGTCCTGGCCGTTATGGCCGGGGTCGGCGGCTACACCGTCGGTCGCGCTCGCGCGGCCAACGACGCCAAGAAGGCCGACGAGCGTCTTCACAAGACACTCGTCGATTGCAAAGAGAAGACTATTCGTATTTCCGAACTGCTCAGGTTCCAACTTGAACAGACCGAGCGATACAACAAGATTGCTCGGCGAGCCGTTGAGCTCTTGCCGAGCGACAACATCCAGACGCCCCTCCTGGAGCGGAAGCTCCAGGAGGCAGACAGTCTCCTCTCGGCGAAACTCGCCGAGATTAAGAGGGTGACAAAGGGCTAACGCCCGCCGAAAATAGCCCGCTGAATTAGCGTTCAGCTTGAGCTCGTTCGGCGGGCTATTTTCTTTGATTTAATTTAATTTACCTCTACTACCGCTTGGACGGCTGGCTGGTCGCCGCTCACGCTGGCGGCTAGCAGCTTGGCTGCCATGCCGCTGCACTCTGGCTTGCCCGCCAAAAACAACTCCGCCGCGAAACGCATCTGCCGCTGCTTTTTGGCGGTAATTGCCGCCAGTCCATCGCCGAAATCATCGTTCTTACGATACTTCACCTCGGTGAAATACAACACCTCGCCTTTCACGCTGACGATATCGATTTCGCAGTACCGCGTCCGCCAGTTGCGCGCGATGATTTCGTGGCCGTCAGCCGCCAGCCAATCCGCCACTGCCTGCTCGCCCTTATCGCCAATTTGACGGGTTGTCATTGGTTTGCTTTGAGTGGTATCACCATCAGGATTTACAGAACTGCCTGGAGCGGTATCCCCAGAAAAAATCAGGGCAGCCTCTGCAGAATAGTTGATAGCGTCTTGATGCAGTTCCGCCGCTCGAGCGCCATCAGAAAAATATCTGGGGCCCACGTAAAGTTGCCCTGATTTTTTCTGAGGCACTGCTCGCGGCGTCACAGCATACTTCGCCAGCGGCGCGAAACTCAGCCGGTGCAGCGGCGTCACGCCCAGGCGCTCAATCGCCGCCCGATGCTTGGCCACGCCATAGCCAGCATTCGACGCGAAACCGTACCCCAGATAGACCGCATCTTGCTCGGCCATGAACTGGTCGCGCGCCACCTTGGCGATGATCGACGCCGCCGACACGCTCGGAATCAAACCATCGGCTTTGGGCATGGTCACAGCGAACTTCTCTAGCGCCGTGCCGCGCAAGAAATTCACCTTGCCATCGATGATGATTTCGCTAAAAGCTAGATTTTGCTGGCGGCATTGCACCTGAACCTGCTCGACCGCTCGCCGCGTCGCCAGCCGCAGCGCCTCACTCATGCCAATATCGTCTAGTTCCTGAGCACTCACCCAGCCCAGCGCCCAGGCAGCCGCCTGCTGGCGGATTACTGCATCCAGAGCCTGGCGGCGCTTTTTGGTCAGCTTTTTGCTATCGTCCAAGCCGTCAATCTCGGCGCCGCCCAAAATCACCGCGCCAACCACCAGCGGCCCCGCCCACGGCCCGCGCCCAACCTCATCGATCCCCAGAATCATAAGTTAATGATAACAAATGGCAGCGAGAGGCTCAATCGCGGGTGCAGATGGCGGAATTTGTGTTATAATATTGGTAAGCTAAGCACGTTATAGTCAGAGAGAGGAGGTGTTTAGCTGGCATGAAGGGGAAAATTTTTATTATCCTTATCATGGTCGGAATCCCGGCCATGGCCTGGGTCTTCCTGGCCTGGGTTACGATGCTCACCCTGGGAGCGCTGCACAGTGCTTTCAGTGTGATACCTGCCCTTTCCTTCCTGGAGAGTTTTCTCGTGGCACTAGCACTATTTAGTGTCGTGGTGTTTGTGGTATCCTTGGCGACCGACAACACGCGACCGACGCGCCGCCACCGCCAGCACTGACTCCAACCCCCGAGGAAACGGCCCGCAGGCAGAAATCCTGCCCTGCTGTCAGCCTACTCGGTGGGCCGTTTCCTCTCCGACGCCCGCTGGGGCGGTTCGCGGAACGTACATCGTTCTGCTTGAGCCGCTTCGGCGGACACTTTCCTTTTTACGGTTATTTCGCTAGCAAAACAAAATCCCGCTGATCAGCGGGATTTATCGTTAGCGCTAGATACAGGTTACTGCTAATTTTCGGCGTGGCGAGCGGCTACTTCAGCGGCCTTGGCGTCCAATTCGGCCTGTTTGGCTTCTTCGGCGGCCTTTTTCTCGGCAGCTTCTTTAGCTTTTTCCTCTTTCAAGCGAGCGGCTTCTTCTTCGGCATGCTCGTCGTGGACAGCGTTGACAGCTTCGCGATCAAATTTAACAGCCGTCAAGCGGGCCGACTTGCCGCTGCGTTTGCGCAAGAAGCTCAAGAAGTTGCGGCGAACCTTGGCCCGGCGCACAATCTCGACTTTTTCGACCAGCGGACTGTGCAGCAAGAACGATTTTTCGACGCCGACGCCCGAAGCAACTTTGCGAACGGTGATGCGGCTAGTGTGCTGGCCTTTGTTGTCGGTGCGGATGACCACGCCCTCGAACATCTGAATGCGCTCTTTGTTGCCCTCTTTAATTTTCTGATAGACGCGTACGGTGTCGCCGCTGCGAACATCGACAACTTGCGCCTTCTTTTGCTCGTCATTGACTTTTTGGATTAATGCAAAACTCATAATTTTTCCTATCTTTCAAACCCGCTCTGGCTGGCCACGCAGTTGTACCTCTGCGGCTCCACACCGAACAAAGCCCGAATAATTAACTCTCGTACAATGCAAGTATTCTAACACAATATCAAGCGGCGAGCAATAGCCGCAAAGACAGCTGGCAGCAGAGTCCGTCTAGCCGCCAGCTGCGCTTGATATTTTATCAATTTCAGAAAATCTTACGCTGTGGTCGACTGATCAGCGCTATCGACAGTGATGTAAGCTTGAGCATCGGGATTAGAACCGCCCGCCGTCTGGACATCTAAGTTAGCTAGCGGTTGAACATCTGGATTAATTTGGGTGCTAGTATCAGGACACACGAAACCGCGACCAATAAGTCCTTGCTCCTGCCATATATTGCAAACACCTACTCTAGAAGCTCCGTCTACCACTGTTCCGTCTGCAGATGAATTAGCGACAGTGCCAACAGAGTCGCCTGGTACTGCTGGCTGAGGCAAATTATCAGTCCCGTCTATTACAGGGGTAGGATCTTTTCCTCCATGCGCAGCAAGGTCCACAGATGTACGCACAGTAAAACAAGTCATCGTTACAGCAAGTGCAGAGAGGCCGACTATCGTCTTTCCGAACTTTTTATCGGGCAGCCAACTTGGAACCTCATGTCTCTTAGCCGCTGCATGCCTGCCAACAGGCTGGTCAGATTTTAATATACCCATTTCGTTATATTTTCACCTCGAAATTAAAATTGGTATGTCTTTTTATTATACCACAAACTATACTAAAATGCAAGCAAAATAGCTATTTGTCAATCGGGTCAAGTGCTTGGCGCGGGGTCGACGAGTTCTCTGCCGAGATTATCTGCATAACATCATACGTGCTGCCATCAATATCCATACGCGTCGGCAGTTCTGCCCCCGGCCGGAATCCATCAACTGTTCCGTCAAATTGCACGCAGGTGACCGTATTTTGATCGACGCTATCCGTACGCGTGGCTGCCTCGGCTGGTGGAGCATCCACCTTTGTCAACTGGCCATCTTCGGCGGCGTAGTATTCCACTTGCGCACTGCCTACCTGCCGCGATTCGCCTGGCTTCTGGCATGTCGGGTCGCCATTTACTTCGACAACTGGACGTACAACGATACCGCTGTTATCACCACCCGCACTTTCTGGATAGGCAACTGGTGCAATCCAAACTGGATTACCTTTGCCAATTTCATCAGCCAATCCTTCGTAAGTTAACTTATCTGGATCGATGCTAGCTGCCGCAGCCGTCGTCGATGTCTCTGGCGCTGGTTTTGGCGATTGGGATTCAGCCGAGCACGACCCGACAAACGAGCTTAACGCTAAACTACCTACCGCTACTATAGTTGTCCACCACTTTGGTTTAGATAAACTCTCTATACTCTTTTCCATGGCATATATCATAACGCAGGCTGCAGTTTATTACAACTTAGCCCGATCGTCTACCAAAACGCGCTATAATAAGTATATGGATTACAACAAACTAGCACTAGAACTACACGAAAAATATAAAGGTAAAATTACCACCGCGCTGCGCGATAACGGCGAAATCGACCGCGATAAGCTCAGCAGCTACTACAGCCCGGGCGTCGGCGCCGTTAGTCAGGCGATTGCCGAGAACCCGGCGGATTTGCCGAAATACACCTGGACGAACAATTTGGTCGGCGTGATTTCTGACGGCTCAGCGATTTTGGGATTGGGCAATTTGGGGCCGAAAGCCGCCATGCCAGTCATGGAAGGCAAGGCACTGCTGTTCAAGCATTTCGCTAATGTCGACGCTGTGCCAATTGTCTTGGACGTTCACCAGCCAGAAGAAATCATCGCTGCCATCAAGGCGATAGCGCCGAGCTTTGGAGCGATCAATTTAGAGGATATCGCTTCGCCAAAATGCTTCGAAATCGAAGAACGCTTGAAAGCCGAGTTGGATATCCCAGTGTTTCACGATGACCAGCACGGTACGGCAATAGTAGTGCTAGCCGGGCTGATCAACGCCGCCAAGGTTGTCGGCAAAAACTTACGCGACTGCAAAGTCGTCCTGGCAGGGCCAGGCGCGGCTGGCACAGCGATTATTAAGCTGCTCAATCTGTACGGCGTCAAAAACTTAATTGCGCTCGATCGTCACGGCGCGCTGAGCGGCGACCGCACTGACCTGTCGCCAGAAAAAACCGCCTTGCAGCAATATTTGAACACTTCAGAAAGCGGTACTCTAGCAGAAGTATTAGCTGGCGCCGACATCTTCATCGGCGTATCGGCCGCCAACTCGCTAGCGCCAGAAATGGTCGCGGCAATGGTCAGCCAGCCGATTATTTTCGCTCTAGCCAATCCAGTGCCCGAAATCATGCCCGATGCCGCGATTAGCGCTGGCGCAGCCGTCGTAGCGACTGGCCGCAGCGACTTCCCAAATCAAGTTAATAATTCCTTAGCCTTCCCTGGTATTTTCCGCGGCGCACTCGACAATGGCGTCCAGAAAATTACCGATCAGCACAAACTAGCCGCCGCCGAAGCTCTAGCAGCGCTGGTCGAGAGTCCAACCGCCGACGAAGTTATACCGTCGCCATTCGACAAGCGCGTCGTACCAGCAGTGGCAAATGTCATAAAATAAATCCTAAATCAACACTAAGTAGTTGAGTTGGGGGCGGGACGGCGAACTGAATCGCGCGCCCCGCCCCAGAGCAAAGGCGCAGCTCTGCTGGCTTGAGCTTGCCTTTGCGGCTGCCGACGATATTAGAGTGTGGTTGATGGACTAGTATACCAGTCCATCATTCGCCAAAAATATGGACGCCAGCTTGATGGCTCCGGAATCAAGAGTTCCGGATACTTGCTGAAATCTGTCTCGATGCTACCAGTAGCATCACAGCAAAAAATAGCCAGCATCGCTCCGCCCTGGCCATCGTAAATAACCACGACAAAAGAACTTTCTCGATACGATCTACAACTAAAGACCTCGACGTAGAACCCTGCCTCGCGGGCAGAGTTCATCAGGACGAGAGCGGCGCAGGCCGCACCGCCCTTACCTTCAGCCGCCAGTTCGTGAAGCTGGCGATCTGGAGAGGTTGACCTCTCCAGCCTATAATTGTCACAGGATTTAGGAGTAAGAGTAGTGGTCCTACCCATGATAGCCCTTTTCCAGACCATTTCAAACCTTCCTCCCGCCCCGTGCTGGGGCGATCGACGATGATTGCACCCAGGCCCTATGCCTAGAGCCAGCACTCAATACTATACCACAATTTGCGTTAAATCACCCGTGCTATTTCTTCGAGCGTGGTCTCGCCGCGCAAAGCCGCCAGCACGCCGACCTGCTCGAGCGTTAGCATGCCTTCGTTTCGAGCGGTTTCTTCGATCGTCTCGGGGTGAACATCTTGGACGTCGCCGCGGATAAACTTCTGGATTTCATCGGTAACAACCAGCTGCTCCATGATAACCACCCGGCCTTTGTAGCCAAACGGCGCATCTTCGCTAGGTACGGGGCGCCACAGCTTGAAACTATCCAAATCAGGCTTCTCGACATCAGGCGGCAGCTTTTCGAGCACGCGCTGAACATATTTACGTGTTGCTTCATCGGGTTCGTACGCTTCCTTGGTATGATCGACTAAACGCCGCACCAAACGCTGGGCAATCAACAAGCGGATAGCGCTTGAAAAGATCGGATTAACTCCAATCATATCAATCATACGGCTAAAGGCTGTACTGGTAGTATTGGCGTGAAAGCTCGATAGCACCAAGTGGCCGGTGATTGACGCCTGAATAGCCGTGCGCGCCGTATCGACATCACGGATCTCGCCAACCATCACCACATCTGGGTCGAGGCGCAAAACGCTACGCAAACCATCAGCGAAACTCTGCCCGTGCGTCGTGTCGATCGGGATTTGCGACATGCCGCTCAGGCCATACTCGATCGGATCCTCAAGTGTAATCAGCTTGCGGTCGGTGGTATTCAACGCGTTGAGCATACTATAAAGCGTCGTCGATTTACCCGAGCCAGTCGGCCCGACCATCAGCACCAGACCGCGCGGGTGGCTGACAACTTCGTCGATTTCTTTGCGCTGGCGCGGCGGAATGCCCAGCAGATCCAAGTTCAGCAATGATTCATCAAAATTAAACAAACGCAGCACCGCATCTTGCCCGTACAACGTTGGCACAGTCTCGACGCGCAGGTTCAATAAATGCGTGCCTTGGTCGGTGGTGATTTCCATCTGCATATGGCCGGACTGCGATTCCATAGCTGCGCTGCTAACGCCGGCACGGCTAGCTAGCTCGCCCATAATAATTCGGTAGCGCGAACGTTCTAGCTGCGCCACCGGGTGCAGTGCGCCGTCGACGCGCATGCGTACGCGGATAGAATCGCGCTCGTTCTCAATGTGAATGTCGCTAGCGCCAAGCTTGTCCGCCTGCTTGATCAGGAAATCAAATAATTCCTCGCTCGATACCAGATTCAACGTCTGGCTAACTTGAGCGATGGTGTTGCTATCGCCCTCTTTAGCAATCTCGATATCATCGTAAGCAGTGCGCTGCGGCGGATCGTAACGCAACATCATCGCCCGGTAACCGCTGGCACTGATCAGCAAAAACTGCAATTTGTCGCCGCGGTCTTGATACTCGCGCTTGATCTTCTGCAAAATAGATTGCGGCGTTTGCGAGGTCACGCCAATTTGATACATCACTTCGTTGCCGCCTTTGGCTAGCGGCACGATGCGGTATTGGTGCATTTTCTCGATCGGAATCATGCCAGGGACCAGCGGTAGCGTGTCCTCTAGATTGCGCATGTCAACATACGGCAAACCCAAAATAGTCGCCCGCTGGCGGGTAGCTTTTTCGTCTTGTTCGCGCCGGCGGCGCTGAACTTCTTCTTCATCCATCACCTTTATTTTAGCAAAAAGCTTGCGCTAAAAACAATGCTACAATAGAATTATGCCAAAAATCGTCGTCATCGCCCACAACATCCGCTCGACTTTCAATGTCGGGTCGATTTTTCGTACCAGCGAGGGGTTCGGCGTCGAAAAGCTAATTTTGAGCGGCTATACGCCGTATCCAGATTTGAGTTTGTGTCGCGAAGCGCCAAATTGCGCGCTAATCGACGGTGAAATCGCGCGATACGACCAGCGCCTGCCGCACATTCGTCAGAAAATCACCCAGCAAATTCACAAAACTGCGCTCGGCGCCGAGAGTTTGGTGCCGTTTGAGTATCACGAGGAACCGCCGCTGGACGAACTGCGGCAACTGGGCTACCGCATCGCCGCTCTGGAACAAGCCGCCAATAGCACCAATCTGCGCGATTATTCGGCGCCAGACCGCGTCGCGTTGCTGCTAGGCGAAGAAGTCGACGGTATCGCGCCCGAATGGCTAGCTTTGGCTGACGATATTATTGAGATTCCGATGTTCGGGCAAAAAGAGTCGTTCAACGTGTCGGTAGCGGCCGGAATCGCGCTGTACGAGCTAGCGACGAGCGGCAAAACCGCCAAAAATGCCTAAAATTTGCAAATTTTACGAAATAATTGCGAAAAGTATTGACTTCGCAGTCCATATGTGATATATATATATTAACTTTTCGCTCAAGTTTAGGAAAAAAAGGGCGGAAGGTTGCCCTTTTTACTTGAGCAAGCTTCTCTAAGAGGAGAGATCATGAAGTACAAGAGACCCGCCAGAGAAAGCGCCTACCTATACATCCTCAGGCACGCCACGAAGATGAAGCGCCAAGGAGGACTGTGTTACATACTATTCTACGGTATTCTCATCAAGTGTCTTCGAGTACTTGATAAAATTCGGCGCTGGCAGTGGGCCTTAGACAAGAGCAGCAAGGGCTAAAGCCCGCTAGAAAATAGCCCGCCTAGAGGCCACCAGCCTCGGCGCAAGGCCTTTCTGGCGGGCTATTTTCTTTGGTCAAAATTATCCGCATCCTAGACTATTTCACCTTGACGCATTCGTCGCCCAGCAGTTCGGCCAGGCCAGCGCGCAGGTTGCGCTGAGCGTCAACCCGAAACGGCAGACGGATGGCATTGGACTTATCTTCGCCCAAAATCATAATGATGTCGTTTTGGCCAGGGTTTTGGCTGCACAGTTTCTTGAGCGAGACCAGCAAGTCGCGGTCGCTCGGATTCTTGACCTTGACATAGACGGTTTCCAGCTTTTCTAGCGGCTTGAGGGTGATTGCTGGCGCCGCTTTGGCGCTGGCTGCAGCAGTAACGGCTGGCGCGCCACCTCCAGATTTGCGCGGATAGCGTTTACTTTTGACAGCCGCGCGGCCTTTCGGCGCCGTCATTTTACGGCCGTGGCTTTGGTATTCGTTGAGTTCTTTATCGGTAACGATACTAATTTCGTCAGCGATGATTTTGGCTTCGTCGGTCATGTTGCCGTCGCGGTCGCGGGCGTTGATTGTGCCCGCTACTTTGACGATAGCATCTTGTTGCAAGCTGTCGCCAAGCTGCTCGTACAGCCTCGGGAAAACGATTAATTCTGCCTCGCTAGTTTTGTCCTCGATACCGACAAACGCCATTTTGGTGCCAGCCTTGGTGACGATGGTGCGAATCGTCGACACCAAGCCGCCGACCGACACTTTCTGCCCGTCGATTTGCGGCGTGCAGGCGTGCAACGGAATGGTCTGCTCCTCGAAAAAGGCATCGTAATTATCTAGCGGGTGCGCGCTGATATACAGGCCCAGCAGCTCGCGCTCCCACATCAGCTGCTCTTTGTTGGTGTACTTGACCGGCGAAGCCTTCAGTTCGACCGACGGCATCAATTTGTCGCCGCCGAGCGCCGCGAACATATCAACTTGCCCGCTGAGCGCTTCCTTTTGCAGTTTGCTAGCAAAAGCCAGAATCGTATCGAGATTAAATAGCAAATCGCTGCGGTCGCCTAGCGCGTCGAAAGCACCGGCTTTGACCAGCGATTCCCAGGCTTTGCGGTTGACTTTGCTGGTACTGACACGTTTGGCAAAATCCTCGACCGACTTGAACGGGCCGTCAGCCTCGCGGGCGCGGATAATCTCTTCGACTGCGCCGACGCCGACACCTTTGACTGCGGCCATACCGAAGCGAACCTGCTTGGCAGCCGGCACCACGCCGAACTCAACGTAAGATTGATTAACGTCCGGTGCCAGAACCTCCAGGCCCATATGCTTGCACTCGGTAATTTCAATCGCCAGGCGGTCGATATCGTCGTGATCGCTGGTCATTAGCGCCGCCATGAAAGCATCCGGATAATGCGCTTTTAGATAGGCCGTCCAATAAGCGATCAAGCCGTAACAAGCGGCGTGCGACTTGTTGAAGCAGTAATTAGCGAATTCCTCCAGCTGCGTCCAAAAGGTTTCCGCCATTTCGCGCGTGGCGCCGCCGACTTTGACCGCGCCCTCGACGAACTCCGGCTTAACCTTTTTCATCAGGTCGATTTTTTTCTTACCGACAGCTTTACGCAGCGTATCAGCCTGGCCGCCAGTAAAGCCGCACCATTCCTTGGAAATTTGCATAAATTGCTCTTGGTAGACCAGAATGCCATAGGTGTTTTCCAGCGAGTTGCGCATACCCTCGTGCAAGTAGGTAATCGGCTCTTCGCCATGCTTGCGGCGGATAAAGCTATCGATAAATTGCATCGGCCCCGGGCGGTACAAAGCCACCATAGCGATGATATCCTCGAAATGCGTCGGTTTGAGCGCCCGCAGATAGCGTTTCATGCCCGCCGATTCTAACTGGAACACGCCGGTGGTGTCGCCGCGCTGAAACAGCTCGTATGTCGGCTTGTCATCGAGCGGCAAATGCGCCAGATCGATTTCTTCTTTATAAACTTTTTTGATAATGCGCATGGCATTATTAATAATCGTTAAGTTTGAAAGGCCTAAAAAGTCCATCTTCAGCAGTCCCAATTCCTCAACCTCGCCCATCGGGAACTGCGTCGCCACCACGCCTTTTTGCGCCATTTCTAGCGGAATATAATTAACCAGCGTGTCCGGCGCAATCACCACGCCGCAGGCATGAACACCGTGACTGCGAATCGTGCCCTCGAGCTGGATGGCGTAATCTAGAACCTCTTTGGCGGTAGGGTTATTCTCGTACTCCTTACGCAAATCAGCGTCTTCTTTGACGCTAACCGACAGCGGAATGTGCCGGCCCTGGTTTGGCGGCGGCACCAACTTAGCCAAACGGTCGCTCTCGGCATACGGCACTTCCAGCACCCTAGCGACATCGCGCACCGCCATGCGGCCGAACATCTTACCGAAGGTAGCGATGTTGCTAACATGGTCTTCGCCGTATTTTTTAGCGCAATATTCAATCACTTCGTCGCGGCGGGTGTCTTGGATATCAACGTCGATATCTGGCATTGAGATACGATCAGGATTAAGGAAGCGCTCGAACAGCAGACCGTACTTAAGCGGGTCAAGGTCAGTAATATTCAATGCGTAGGCAATAATTGATCCTGCGGCACTACCACGGCCCGGCCCAAAGACAATCCCCTGGGATTTGCCCCAGTTGATGAAGTCCTGGACGATCAGAAAGTAGCCTTCGTAGCCCATGTTACCCATCACGCCCAGCTCCATCTCGGCGCGCTGGCGCACTTCGTCAGACAATTGCGGGATGATATCTTCAGGGTCTAATTTCTCGGCTTCCTCTTTCGAAGCGCCATTATAACGCTGTAATAGACCTTGATAAGTCAATCTCAGCAGATACGAGTGCTCGTTCTCGCCCTCAGGCAGCGGATATTTAGGAATAAGAATGCGACCCAGCTCAATTTCAACGTTACAGCGGTCAGCTACCTTTTTAGTGTTACGAATTACCTCGGGATATTCCTCTCCCCAGTGAGCAATGATGTCGCGCGGGTCGGTCAAGTGCAGCTCAAAATCCTTCAAGCTCATCCGCTTTTCATCGCTCAAGTACGAACCAGTACCGACACACAGCAAAATTTCGTGCGCGTCTTGGTGATCATGCGTCAAATAGTGACCATCGCAAGTCACCACCATCTCGATGTCCAGCTCCTTCGATAGCTTAATCAAGCCCTCGTTGATTTTCGCCTGGACATCCCAGTGTGTATTTGATTTTGGATGGCCGTGGTCTTGCAATTCCAGATAGTAGCGGTCGCCCAGAATCGACTTGTACCACTTGGCGATATCGCGGGCGCGGTCATAGTCATCTTCTTTGAGCGCCACACCCAACTCGCCACTAGCACAACCGCTCATCACAATTAAGCCTTCATTCAACTCCTCCAGCAAGTCGTGATCAATCCGCGGTTTGTAATACATTCCCTCCAGATTGGCCTGCGTCGATAGCTTCATCAAATTATGAAAGCCGGTGTTGTTCATCGCTAGCACCGTCAAGTGAAAGCGCTGCTTATCCTTAGCCGGATCGCGATCAAAGCGCGAGCGCGCCGCTACGTATGTCTCGATACCAAGGATCGGCTTGATACCAGCCTTTTTGGCAGTTTTATAATAGTCAAGGATGCCGCTCATCGTACCATGGTCGGTTACTGCCGCCGCTTCCATACCGAACTCCTTGACCTTATCAACCAAATCATTGATTTTAGTCAAGCCGTCTAGCACCGAATGAAAGGTATGATTATGCAGATGCACGAAATCGCTCGGTTGCAGCGCCGGCTGGCCTTGTGTTGAATTACTACCCATATCTTATGCTTATTATAACGCAGACTAGGTTGTTTTTGAAGACGCGCCACGCCAATCTGCCTGCACTCTTGGCGCAGTAATTTTAAGGAGTAAAGAAGCTATTTCGTAACGCTAGCGCCGGCTATTTTGCATAACGCTGAGTATTTGGTCGATAAAGCCAGCCACGCTCGGGACAAGTTGGCCGGTGAGATTAAGCACCCAAACCAACAACACAATCAGCATAGTACCACCTAAAAGCGACCCAAAACCGAAAAATATACCGCGAAAAAAGTTAATCTTGTAAATTTCGTAGCGATTGCGATTGAAGTCGTTGAACAGCTCCTCGAGCAGCGCCTGGCGCGAGCCTTTTTCGTTGTCATCGTGCAGACGCTGAGCCATGCGGGCGAAGATATTATTGTGCTTTTTAGCCATAGATTTAGTTTGCCACAACTCGCCAGTTTTCACAATAAAAAAGCGCCCTGATTTACAGCAAAACAGAGCGCCTTGAGTATTTGATTAGCTACAATTATTTGCGCTTACTTGGGCGGCTGAATTCGTCCTTGGCGGCGTTAGCAGCACGCACAGCGCGGTCGCTATAGTCGTCAACAGTTTTGTGGCCTTCTTCGACGGCAGCATTGGCTTTGTTGCGGACATCGCTATAAACTTTCTCGCCCTTAGCCTTGACCTCTTCGGCTTTTTCGCCAGCTTCGTTCTTTAGTTCGTTAGCCTTTTTCTTGAGATCAGCACGGGTTTCTTTGCCTGACTTCGGCGCTGTTAGGACGCCAGCAACTACTCCGGCAACTGCGCCAAAGAGCGCCCCCAAAACAAATTTACGTTTTGACATAATTAGTCCTCCTTATTTTTATGTTTTTTAGTTTTGTACATCATCGATTTGATGATCTTGGCGATTGCTGCTGGCGCCACCATAGCAGCCGCGCTATTGGCGACCGACTCTACCTTGAGGGCAGTGCGTTCGGCTGCGCAAGCCACCCGTTTGATTTGGCGGGAAATCTGGATTAGCTTGATCGTCAAGATAATTGCTAGCAGCAAGAACAACGCCAAAGCTGCCGCCAAAATGATGACAAGTATTTGAGCCCATTCCATCAATATTTGCGCTCCTTTTTGTTTATTTTAATACTGCTTTTTGCAGCTATACTCTCATTATACCACGTTCTGTCAGAAAAAGCTAGTGCTTTTAGCGATTTTCGCCGTTAATTCGCGACTGCAAGAATTGCCGCAGCGCTGGGCCGAGTTTTTGATGTTTCAATCCGAAATCAACCACGGTTTTGATGTATTCCAATTTATCGCCGGTGTCATAATACGTGCCGTTGGTGATTTCTACGCCGTAAAAATCAAATCCATCGTCAATCATTTCTTGCATAATCGGCTGGACAGTAAATTCGCCGCGGCCATCAAAGTCATCGCGAGCCCGCTCGAGATAGCCGAAGAACTCGCCCGGCAGCAGATAACTACTGACGCTCGCCAGATCGGACGGCGCGTTAGCTTTACCAGGTTTTTCAACGATATTAGTCATTTTGATGACGCCGTCTTTGACTTGCTGGCCGTTAACTACGCCGTAACGATCGAATTCGGCGTCTTCGACAATTTTCTTGCACGACAAGATTGCCCCGTCAAGCTGCTGCGATGCCTCAATCATTTGGCAGAAACGGCTGGGACTAGCCTCAATAAAGTCGTCGGCAAACGTGTAAATCACCGACTCGCCTGGCATAATCAAATGTGAAGCGCAAGTCAGCGGCGTGGCATTGCCGTACGGGCCTTTCTGGCGGATGTAGACAAAATTAGCCATTTCGGACAAGCGCTGGACGACATCAATTAGTGGTTGCTTTTTGGCGCCGCCAGCACGCAGATTGGCGAGCAGCTCTTCGTTTGGCGTATCAAAATGGTCTTCGATTGCCCGCTTGTTAGCGCTACCGATGATAATTATATCCTTAATGCCAGCCTCGACCAATTCCTCGACGACATATTGAATAATCGGCTTGTCGATTAGCGGCAGCATTTCCTTAGGCATGGCTTTGGTCTGCGGCAGGAAACGCGTACCGAAACCAGCGGCAGCGATGATAGCTTTGGTTGGTTTTTTCATAATTTAACTCCTATTCTCTCCTATTTCTGAAGTGTCGAACCTTATAATTTTTCGCGGATTAATTTCTGCGCCAGACTTGGATTGGCTTGGCCCTTAGAACGCTTCATGACTTGACCGACTAGATAGCCGATGGCTTTATCCTTACCAGCTTTAATGTCAGCAATGGAAGCCGCCGAGGCCGGGTCGTTCAATACTTCGTCAACGATGGTGGCGATGGTTGATTCGTCGGATACCTGTAGCAAGTTTTTCTCCTTGGCGATATCCTCTGGCATAACGCCAGCGTACTTTTCATTGAATAAATCGAGAAAGATTTCTTTGGCACTGTTCGAGCTAATCGTCCCTTTTTCAGCCAGCAGCGCCAAGTGCGTCAAGCGGCGCGGACCGACTAGTCCAGACTCAACTTTTTGATAGTCTAATTGTTCGTCTGGCGTGGAAGCAAATAAGTTGAAACTTCTTTTAGCTAGCCGGTCGTAAGTCTGGCGATCAACATTCAAATCCTCCAGTACTGATTGCTCGTTGCTATCAGTCAGGGAGTAAATGGCGTCCAGAGTTTTGGCAGCTTCCTGATGAGCTAGCACTGTATCAATTACCGAATGGTCCAGCTTCAAATCTACCCAGCGTTCTCGGTACTCGTTCGGCAACATCAACACCTCAGCCTGAATCCGAGCAATTTCCTCATCGCTCAGCACCACTGGCGGGATGTCGGCATCAGGCATGTAGCGATAATCCTGGGCGTCCTCTTTTGAACGTTGTGAAGTGGTAATTTGCTTGTCGTCGCTCCAGCCGCGAGTTTCCTGAACTACCTGTTCGCCGCGCTCTAGCAGGTCAACTTGACGCTTAAATTCATACTCAGCGGCACGCTCGACGCTGCGGAATGAATTGAGATTTTTGACTTCCGCGCGCTTACCCAGCTCTGTCGCGCCTTTCTTAGCCACCGAAATATTGACGTCAAAACGCATATTACCGTGGTATAAATCACCGTGCGTAACGCCAGCATAGACCATTAATTTGTGCAGCTCCGAAGCGTACGCTTTAGCCTCCTCGGCAGAATGCATGTCTGGCTCAGAGACGATTTCGATCAGCGGCGTACCAGCGCGGTTGAGGTCAACCAGCGAATAACCGTCGTGATGCGTCAACTTGCCAGCATCCTCTTCCATGTGCGCGTGATGAATCCGCACTCGTTTGAGCGAACCGTCTTCTAGCGGCGCATCGACATAGCCAGCCAAAATAATCGGTTGGTACATTTGCGATGTCTGGTAGCCCTTTGGCAGGTCAGGATAGAAATAATGCTTGCGATCAAACCGACTGACGCGGGCAATCGGCGCATTCAACGCTTTGCCAGCACGCACCGCCAGCTCGACAGCGTGCTTGTTGAGTACTGGCAGCATGCCCGGCAGGCCAAAGTCAATCTCGTGCGTTTTTTCATTTGGCTCGGCATTACGAGCATCATTATCAGCCGGGCTAAACAACTTGGTTTTGGTCGCCAGCTGGACATGGCACTCGATGCCAATGGTCATTTCATATTGTTGTAAAATTTCGTCGGATACTGCCATTAGATTGCTCCTAAATCTTTCAATGCTTGTTTGTAAGCGGCCAGAGCGCGGCGCGCAATATCATAATTTATCTTGACATCAGCTTCGTGCGCGATATGGTTGCGAATTTTGTGCGCGCCCCAGATATGGTTGGCGTTCGACCAAACCTTACCAGCGGCCTTCATGCGCTCGCCCATAGTCTCGCCCTTGTAGTGGCTATCGCGCAAGGCTTTGTCAACAAGCTTATCAGCGTTAAGGATAGCTAGCTGCCAGCTGGGAGCACTTTCTTTGTCGAGGCTATTTTCGATCGCCAGCCAGCGGGCGCGGAATTTTTCGACTTTGAGCTTCGGCGAACGCTTGCTAGCAAAGGCAATAAAAACTGCGCCGACAATCGCCAAAATCAGTACCGCGATCAAAATGAACCACGTTGCGAAATTATTATTCATTTTCGCCCTCCATATCGCCTGCTAACGCAATCAACTTAGCGTCGGACTTCATCGGGCCAACTAACTGCGCGCCGATTGGCAGACCGCTAGAACTACTACCTGCCGGTATACTGATTGCTGGCAAACCTGCCAGGCTCGGCGGCACCGTCATGACATCCGCCAAGTACATCTTGACTGGATCGCTAGTGTTTTCGCCCAGACCAAACGCCGGCGTCGGCGCGGTTGGCAGCAGCAAAAAATCGTACTTTTCAAATAGCTTGTTAAATTCGTTAATCAAAACAGTGCGCGCCTTTTGAGCTTTCAGATAATATGCATCGAAAAAGCCGCTGGATAGCACATAGCTGCCGATCATGATGCGGCGTTTGTTCTCGGTCATGAAGCCTTCGTTGCGGCTGCGGCCGTAGAGCTCGGCTAGCGTTTTGACACCTTCGGCGCGATAGCCGTAGCGCACGCCGTCGTAGCGCGCCAGATTGCTAGAAACTTCTGCTGGCACGACGATATAATAAATCGCCAAAGCATATTTAAGACTTGGCATATCGACATCTTCGACCGCGTGGCCAGCTGCGCGTAATTTATCGGCAAAATCATTAACGTTAGCGCAAACTTCTGCGTCGACACCGTCGCTCATCGCCTCGCTGATCAGGCCAACCCTCAAACGCTCGCCTGCTGATTTTTGCATTTCAAAGTAATCCGGCAGCGTCGTCATATCCTTGTCATCACGGCCAGCCATCACACTAGTGACTAATGCCACATCGTCGGCATGCCGTGCGAAACAACCCATCGTGTCGGTACTCGAGGCCATCGCCACCGCACCGTAGCGGCTACTCAAACCATAAGTCGGCTTGAAGCCGTAGACACCGTTAAAGCTAGCTGGCTGGCGAATCGAGCCGCCAGTATCGGTACCAAGTGCAAACGGTACCACATCTAGCGCTGTCACTACCGCCGAGCCGCCGCTAGAACCGCCAGCTACCTTGGTCTGATCAACGGCATTATGCGTCACGCCAAAATATGAGTTCTCGGTCGAACCGCCGTGCGCAAAAGCATCGAGATTCGACTTACCAATACAAATCGCGCCGGCCGCTTCAAGCTTCTCGACGACGGTCGCCTGGACTGGCGCTTCGAAGTTCTCGAGCATTTTCGCCGCCGCAGTCGTTGGCGCGCCAAACGCCAAGTAATTATCCTTGACCACGAACGGTACGCCCGCTAGGACGCCCGGATTCTCACCTTTTTTGATCTGCTCGTCGATCTCGTCAGCTCGCTGCAGAGCGCGCTCTGCCGTCAGGCTCAGCAACGCATGATATTCCTCGGTTTCTTGAGCTTTGGCGAGCGACCGCTCGATTTGTGTCCGCGCGGTGGTCTTGCCTTTTTTAACCCTATCTACTAATTCAATAATTTTCATAACTACAACACCTTTGGCACTTTCACGCAATTGTCGCTTTGCTCGGCTGCTAAGGCCAGCAGCTGTCGCCGCGATACGCTGCTGTCAATAATTTCGTCGTCGCGCCAGACGTTTTGCAGACCTGTCACCTGATACGTCGGCTCCACACCGTCGGTATCCAACTCGTCCAACTGATTGATATAATTGATAATTTTCTCGATATCGGCGCGAAGTGACTCAACCTCCGCATCTGACATCTGCAAACTGCTCAAGTGTGCCAAATGACGCACATCGTCGTTGGTAATTGTACTCATTATTCACTAATTATAACGCAGAAGCTAAATAAGTGGCAAAGGATTTTATATAAGTCGCAGAAACTTGCTCATCCCACTTATGCTACAATAAGATAAGTTATGCCGCATCAAATCAAAAAGAAACTAGGAGTGACGCTATATCGAGGCGGGGCGGAGTTCCGTGTGTGGGCGCCTTTTGCCAAGCAAGTATTCATCAGCGGGACGTTCACTGCGGGCGAAAAACAACCGCTAACCAGCGAGGGCGACGGCTATTGGTTCGCGCTAATCCGCAATGTCGAGCCGGGCCACCAATACAAATACATCATCGAGACGCCCGACGGCCGGCTGCTCGAGAAAAACGACCCGCGCGCTCGAGCTATCACTAGCAGCGACAAGGGCTTTTCGGTGGTTGTCGACAATAACTTCGATTGGCAGAACGATGCTAATTTTGCCATGCCGCCGCGCCAAGATCAAGTCATTTATGAACTGCATATCGGTACTTTCAACCGCCCCGACGCTGCTACATCTGGCACCTTTGACAGCGCGATCGAAAAGTTGGACTACTTGCGAGATCTCGGTGTTAACATTATCGAGCTAATGCCAATCACCAGCATGGCTTTCAGCAACGGCTGGGGCTACGCGCCAAACCACATTTTCAGCGTCGAAAGCATGCTGGGCGGGCGCCACGGCTTGATGAAGTTTGTACGTGAATGCCACACCCGCGGTATCGGCGTAGTGCTAGACGTCGTTTACAATCATTTTTATGGCGATACTGATCTATGGCAGTTTGACGGTTGGAGCGAGAACGACCGCGGCGGGATTTATTTTTATAATGATGAGCGCGGCGATACACCCTGGGGCGGACGGCCTGACTTCGGACGGCCGGAGGTTCGACAATTTATCCTTGACAATATCACAATGTGGTTGAATGAATACCATATGGACGGCCTGCGCGTCGATAGTACCATTTACATGCGCAATACCGAAGGCCGCGATAACGACCCCGAGCACGATATTGCCGACACTTGGAGTTTATTGCAAGATATCACTGAATTAGCGCACAAAGTCAAACCAGATTCGCTGATAATCGCCGAAGATGCCGCTTGCAATCCAGCGATCACGGCACCGCGCGCCAACAACGGCTGCGGCTTTGATGCGCAGTGGGAGCTGGGTTGGCCGCATGCTTTGCGCGATGCGCTAGGGCTGACTGCTGGTACGGCACCGACTTTGCAAGGCATTCGCTATGAATTTTCCCACTCGTACAATAGCAATGATTTTGAGCGGGTTATTTTTAGCGATTCGCACGATACTGCCGCCAACGGCTCGGTGCGGCTCAACGAAGCAGCCGACCCCACCGGCGGCACAACGCTATATGCCCGCGAGAAAGCTCTGCTAGCCGACGCCGTCACTTTGACATCCGCTGGTATACCAATGATTTTACAAGGCAGCGAGTTCTTGCAGGACGGCTCTTTCAACGATTGGGCAGCCCTAGAATGGCGCAAAACTGAAAAGTATGCCGGCATCCTACTAGCTCACAAGCATTTGCTAGCACTACGGCACAACGCTTACGATACAACGCGCGGCCTGCAAGGCAATTCGACCGCCCTTTTCCACACCAACGATGACAACTGCGTTATCGGTTACCACCGCTGGGATAAGGGCGGCGCTGGCGACGACGTGCTAGTAATTGTCAATTTCAGCGACCAGCACTTCGACCATTACGATATCAATTTGCCGCTGTCAGGGCACTGGCATGTCCGCTTCAACAGCAGCTGGCACGGCTATAGCAAGGATTTTCGCGGCGTGCATTTATCGTCGGTAAACACGCACAAGAACGGTACAGCCACCATCACGCTGCCGCCTTATGGGGTGTATATTTTGTCGCAAGAGTAACTACCTTATCTTATATATTATAACATATTTGATGGTATTATGTCAAAAAATCTTGATTTAGCTAGAGAAAAAGCGGATCGTAGCTATATCATTAGCCTCAACCGCAGCCCTGCCGCCAACTGGATAAGTGAATTTCGGGTCGGTATGGCCAAAATCTAAATTAGCAATGACTGGCATAGTCTGTTCAATGTTTTTGCTGAGAATAATATCCCTAAGAGCCTGCTCTGTTGGCTGCGATTCCTGCTGGAAACGCCCGATCAGAATGGCTTTGACCTGGCGAAAATACGGCTGCTGCACTACCGACTGGAAATTGCGCTCGAATGTCTCTAAAATCGAATCGTAACTATCGTCCTCAATACATAAGATGATATCGCCAGCAATGCGCGGAAAATACTCGGTGCCGTTCAGCAAATTTAGACTGCACATATTTCCGCCCAGCAAAATTCCTTCGGCTCTACCTTTTTGGATAATTACTGGACCAGCGTTTGGCAGAGTGGCGCGCGAGGATTTTTCGTCGTAATCACAAGGATAATCGTAAAAGTTCGCCGACGGTGCAACTTCGTACTCATCCGGCTGACCCGCAAACAAACAGCGCTTAAAATATTCCAGCGAATAGCTATTTTGCGGCAGCATACCAAAGCAATAAAAGTTCGGCGCAGCATATGTGATTAAGCCAGTTTTAGCCAAAATAGCATGATTCAACACCGTGATATCCGAAAAACCAGCAAAAATCTTCGGGTTAGCGCCAATTAGTTTCCAGTCTATTTTGTCGAGCAGCTGATTTGAATTAAAACCGCCAACGGCCGCCAAAATCGCTTTAACTTTCGAATCGGCAAATGCAGTGTGCAAATCGTCGACCTTCTCTTGATCGCTCGGACAGCCGCGCTGAGACCGTGAAAAGGCATTTTCACTAAACGTCACCATCAAACCAAGCGATTCCAACGCCATCGTTGCCCGCTGCAAAACAGCCTCGTCAATGTCGCTAGCCGAGCGCGCCAGTGCAACGATTCTAATTTCGTCGCCAGACTGCAGTTTGTTTGGTGTCATTTTGATCCTTTCTGCTAAAGTTTTCGTTACTAGCCCTACATCTTCTCACGAATCTCGGCGATCAGGTCGCGCAGGTCGGCGGCGCGTTCGAATTCTAAGTTGGCGCTAGCTAGGTTCATTTGCGCGGTCAGGTCTTTGACGAGATTTTTGTACTCATCGCGCGGGATTTTGCGCAGGTCGAGCTTTGGCTTGTCGTCTTCTTTTTGCGGGATGATGGCGCGCAAGCCTTCGTCGATTGCTTTATTGATACCGCGAGGCGTGATGTTATGCTCGCGGTTGTATTTTTCTTGAATTTGGCGGCGACGGCGCGTTTCGTCAATCGCCAAGCGCATACTATCGGTCATATTGTCGCCGTACATAATCACCTTGCCGTCAACGTGGCGCGCTGCCCGGCCAATCGTCTGAATTAGGCTGCGTTCGCTGCGCAAGAAACCTTCCTTGTCGGCATCCATAATCGCCACCAAACTAACCTCTGGCAAGTCAATCCCCTCGCGCAGCAAATTGATACCGACCAGCACGTCATAAACGCCCATCCGCAAATCGCGCAAAATATCGCCGCGTTCCAGCGTGTCGATTTCGCTGTGAATGTAAGCTGTCTTGATACCGATCTCCGTCAAGTAAGTCGATAAATCCTCTGCCATCCGCTTGGTCAAAGTAGTGACTAGTACGCGCTGCTTTTTGTCGACGCGGTCGCGGATCTCGGCGATCAAGTCGTCAACTTGCCCGTCGGTCGGTCGGACGATAATCTCTGGGTCAAGCAAACCAGTCGGGCGGATCACTTGCTGCGCTGGTGCCGGACTGCGCTGGAGTTCATAATCGCCAGGCGTCGCCGAAACGTAAATGACTTGGTTGATGTGTTTATTAAATTCGTCAAAGCGCAGCGGGCGGTTGTCTAGGGCACTCGGCAAGCGAAAACCGTACTCGACCAAGACTTCTTTGCGGGCGCGGTCACCATTATACATGCCGCGCACTTGCGGCACGGTAACGTGGCTTTCGTCGATAATCATCAAAAAGTCGTCTGGAAAGTAATCTAGCAAAGTCGCTGGCTGCTCGCCCGGTTCGCGGTTGGTTAGATAACGGCTGTAGTTTTCGATACCTTTGACGAAACCAGTCTGCTCTAGCATCTCGAGGTCGTACTTGGTACGCTGGCTGAGCCGCTGCGCCTCCAACAATTTGTTATTTTTCTCGAACCATTCGACACGCTGCTCGTACTCGGCGCGAATATTTTCGATAGCGCGCTTGATCTTTTCTTTCGGCGTAGCGTAGTGGCTGCTCGGAAAAATAGTGAAGAGTTCCGGCTCTTCCAGAATCTCGCCAGTCAGCGGGTCAATCCGCGTAATTCGATCGACGTCATCGCCAAAAAACTCCACTCGATAAGCCGTTTCACCGCCCGCCGGAAAGACATCGACCACGTCGCCTTTGACGCGAAATGCACCGCGCGCAAAGTCGACATCGTTGCGATGGTACTGAATATCCATCAGCTGGCGCAAAAATTTGTCTTGCAAACGCCGCTCTCCGCGCTTAACGGTAATCGACAAATCATAATAATCCGCCGGCGAGCCCAAACCATAAATGCAGCTGACGCTCGACACGATAACCACGTCGCGCCGTGTCAGCAAAGCGTCAGTAGCAGCATGGCGCAAGCGGTCGATTTCTTCGTTGATTGCCGAATCTTTCTCGATATACGTATCGCTCGACGCGATGTAAGCTTCTGGCTGGTAATAATCAAAATAGCTGACGAAATAATGAACTTCGTTGTCAGGGAAAAACTGTTTGAATTCGCTAAACAACTGAGCAGCGAGAGTTTTGTTGTGCGCCAAAATCAATGTCGGCACATTCCTCTGAGCGATAATGTTCGCCATTGTAAAAGTTTTACCGCTACCTGTTACACCGAGTAACGTTTGCTCGCGCTGGCCGTCGTACAAACCATTCAGCAACTGGGCGATCGCTTGCGGCTGATCGCCAGTCGGTTGATACGCAGACTTTAGCCGAAATCGCTGACTATCCATCTGGTATATTTTAACATTTTTAAGCTAATCTAGCTAACCTTGGCCATAACGTTTGACACTAACCTGCGGGTCGCTGCTATCGTGTTCAACATCAGCGTATTTCTTGTCAAGCGCCTCAATGACTCGCGCCACTAACCGCTCAGGGTTTGCATCGTAAATGACATCTTTAGCGCCCGGCGCCCAGACGTTCTTGAGCAGAGTAATCGTGTAATCTGCCAGACCGCCGCTGCCCAGCAAGATACCGCAGACCTTACGACTTTCGAGCGCTGTCGATAGCTCGTGCAGGCTGCCCATTCGCCCGCCGACAGTAATCACCGCATCGGCACTGCGCACCAAATGAACATCGCGGCCGACATATTCCATACCGGTGAAGTTGATATAGTCGAATTCGGCAGTCGGCAAACGGTAAGTCGAAATATGTTCGCGAAATGAACTAGCCGGCGAGAATCCGACCGACACGCCTTTAGTCTGGCTAACACTTTTGAAGCCGCGCGCCGCAAAGTGCGGCAAGCCGACGGTAGCGCCTGTCAGCAATGTCTTGCCCGAACGTGCGATTTCAGCGCCAATTGCAAAAGCTTTTTCGTGAGCGCTATCAACTGTCTCGCCCGACGCCGCGCCCGATACGCAAATCTGGTATTTCATTATTCTCCTCGTTTTGGTAATTGTTTCTCGGTGATCGGCATAGCGTGCAGTTTGACGCCTTTATGCAAGATACCATCTTTGGCGCCAATTTTAGTAACGACGCTAGTCGAATTGGCGCTAGCGAAAATAATCGAATCTTTTAAGCTTTTACCTTGCGCCCACTGGCTCAAAAAGCCGCTAGCAAAAGCATCGCCGGCGCCCGTGCGATCAACCACTGGCACGTCTTCATACATGCCAGCGCGCACCAACGTCTTGCCGTCAGTCGCTACCACGCCATTTGGACCGTCGCTAACAATCACTGTCGGACAATAGTGCAGCGCCCGCAGAGCCAACTCCTCGATAGTCTCGCCAGCTACTAATTTTTGCATCTCTTCTTTGTTGGTGCAAAGCACGTCAACTGTGTCCAGCAAACCTTTTAGCTTTTCCGGATCAGCTAGCTCCGGACCAGCCGGGTTGAGCATGACTTTGGCGCCAACGCGCTCAGCTTCGTCCAAAATCACCCGTAACACCGTCAGACTGTTGTCGGCTAGCGATGTCGGATAAATCCAATCAGCTTGGCTGATAGCTTGTAAATTCAAGCGGCTAGCATCCTTGCCAAATGTCCGCCCGCGGTGGTTCAAAATCGTTCGCTCGCCATTGGTTGCAATCAAAATTACTGAATAGCCAGCTTGCATTCGATCATCGATCAAGACATCGCGCGTATCGACACCCTCGGCATCAAGCGCCGCAATCACCGCCTGGCTAGCCGAGTCATTACCCAGCGCCCACATATAGCGGCTGTCTAAGCCTTGGCGGGCAAACGTTGTCGCAACATTCGTAGCATTGCCGCCAGTGCTAAAGATTACGTCTTCGACTTCCATTTTGATACCTAGCGGCAGCTCGGTAAAGACTTTCTTGCCGCGGGTATGTGGATCAAACTCATTGCTGCGAAGGAATACGTCTTGCGTACCTTTGCCGATTGCTAAAATTTTAACCGCCACTAAAGCGTCGCCTTTCCAGCGCTGCCAAAAGCGCCAATTTTCTCTTCGACAACTTTCTGGACAGCATCATAAACTTCGGGCATCAGCTTGAAAACAGCGTATTCGTCAGGGTTCTCGCGCAACACCTTTTCGAGCGTAGTGCGGAAAGCATAGCGTAAGTCGCTGTTAATATTGATCTTGCTAACGCCAATTTTGGCTGCATCCTCGAAATAATGCAGCGGCGTACCGCTACCGCCATGCAAGCTAATCTGGCAATCAATCGCCGCACGGATCTGGCGCAGTAAATCTAGGTCGAGAATCTTCGGCACCGGATACAGCCCGTGCAAGTTCCCAACCTGCACCGCCATAGTATCGATACCCGTGGCATCGACAAAACTTTTGGCTTCCTCGGGCTTGGTATTCCATTTTTTGACTTCTTCGTAGTCGATCTCTTCTTTATGCAAGTTAGAATCACCAAAGAAATAGCGCTCCTCGGCCTCGACCAGTGCGCCCGTAAACTTAGCATATTCGACAACTTCGCGAGTTTTCTCGATAATTTCCTCGAGAGTAGCATCGTGATTAGCCTGCGAAATATCGATATGAATGAACTCAAAACCGGCGTCAATCGCTTGTTTACAACCTTCGACTGTCGGCGCGTGATCGAGGTTGATATACATCTCGACACCGTAGTTTTGACTATAGTTATCGACCAAATCGCGAATATTTTCGTAGCCGCCCAGCGAGGCTGCTTCGTTAGCGCTGACTTCGACCATCACTGGCGCGTTGGTTTTTTGCGCTGCCTGGCAAATTGCACGCAATGTTTCTTGATTGTCAATGTTAAAAGCTCCCACCGCGAAACCCTCTAGCCGGCTGCGTCGCATTAGGTCGCGCGCCCGGCTGGTACGCTGGCGAATTTCATCAATTGATAAACTCATGTTGTCTCCTTTCCTTAAAATCCTGCATGATATTGCGGCACGCGATCAACAAATTCGCGCGTCTTCTGAGCGATACTCGCTTCATCAAGTCCAAAGGCTTGCAGCAACTCGCCAGCCTCGCCACTCTCGCCGAAACGATCATTCATGCCGATGCGCAATAATGGCGACGGCAGCTGTTCGCCTAGCAGTTCGGCAACAGCACCGCCCAAACCGCCAGCAATTTGCGCGTCCTCGACCGTAACTACCCGGCCAGTTTTGCGAACACTCGCCAGAATCGTCTCGTTATCGAGCGGCTTGACCGTCGGCACATGTACCACTTCGACAGAGACGCTGCTGCTTTGCAATTCATTCGCTGCCCGCAGCGCGTACGCCGTCATGATGCCGGTGCTAACAATCGTCACATCGCTGCCCTGGCGCAACACATACGCCTGGCCAATCTCGAACGGCGAGTCCGGCGTACTAAATGTCGGCGTAGCAGCGCGCGTTAACCGCAAATAAGCCGGCTTATCAGTCCTGGCAAGTACTTTGGTGGCTTTCTCGGCCTCAATAGCATCACCCGGGCAAACGACAATCATGTTCGGCAACACCCGCATCAACGCGATATCCTCAAACATTTGGTGGGTAGCACCATCCGGCCCAACCGTTGTACCGCTATGTCCGCCGACGATCTTAACCGGCATGTCGTTAAGTGCAATCGTCGCTTTGATTTGTTCCCAGCTGCGCCCTGGGTGAAACGCCGCATAGCTGGCTGCAAACGGAATTTTACCAGCGCGCGCTAGGCCGCTCGCCACTGTCGCTAGGTTTTGCTCGGCGATACCGACCTCGATATAACGCTCAGGAAAAGCCTTGGCAAAAGCATCCATTTTGACGCTCTCGACCAGATCGGCACACAGACCGACTACTCGCTCATCAGCTTCGCCGGCTGCCTTCAAGCCGCGCCCAAAACCAGCGCGGGTAGCTTCTGCTTCTGGTCTTTCATTATAAATGTTGTCATTTAGAGGATAATTATACACGGCCTTCTCCTGAATATCGTTTTGCATCTTTTTTCTCGAGAATCACTAGCGATCGGAACATCGCCTTGGCGCTTTCTGAAACAGCGAGCGATTCTTTATTGTTGTATAAGTACAATAAGTAACTTCCTTTACCGTATGCTCGCGAGCAAATCACTGATAAATGCGGCTTACCGCTGCTGTCATTAGCCAAAACGCGAGCACACAAAAGTTGCACAGCGCCGCGGTCATTCGCGAAATCAGCAGATGACTGATACCACTCTATACCAGTCACCAAGTCACCGTTACTCTTCGCATTTCCGATCTTGTCTTCGATAACTTTTCGCGAATTAACTCTATCAGAACTACTGCTAAAATTTTCGCTACCAACCACAGATATAGTCATTAAAATACTGTTGCTATCCCGATACCAATGAATACCGTTATCGTTCTCAAATTCTTTCCAGCCCTCTGGCAATTTGCCGTTTTCGATGCGCCAAACTGGTGAACCCTGCGGCTGGTAATTATCATCAAGCGAGACACTTCGGACAGTTCTAGCGCTGTCCTTTTCCTTGCCTTTGTTATCGCCGGCGTGATCAAACTGCGAGAAAAGCGGCTGCATCGCCCCAGACACTAGAAGTATCGTAACGATAATAGAAATAACAAGCGTAACCGAATTAATAATAATACCAATAACGCCCGCTGCTTTCGAAGTACCGTAGCGGTTCGCCTTGACAACGCTAGCAATGCCGAGCGGCAAGCCAATCATACTCACCCAAAGCAAGCCAAGTATGATACTAACAGCGCCCATCCAGTTGCCCGGCGACTGTGTTGGCGCAGGCTGCGGATACGGATAAGCGTAAGGGTTAGCCGGCGGATAAGTATTGTTTGCCGGCGGAGCGGTATACTGCGGAGCAGCATATTGCGGCGGCGGCGAAACAGGCGGCACTGAGGCAGCTGGCTGAACTGGCGGCTCTGACGGAGCGGATGCGGCCGAAGGCTTCGGCGGTTTCGGCGGCTTTGGTGGAGTTGGCGGTTTCGGCGCCTTGGACGGCATCGAATTGTTAGACGATTGATTACTCATAATATCCTCCTGCATCTTGTTGTGATTCTGAATGCGCCAAATCAGCCAGCGCCGTAGCCGCCTGATCGCTTGATGGCGCTACGCCGTGCCACTTGTAATCGTATTCCATGAAGCCAACACCGCGGCCTGGAATCGTATGCGCGATGATACAGCACGGCCGATTCTCGATCGCCTTAGCCAGATTCACCGCGTCGATGATGCCTTCGATATTGTTGCCGTCGATTTCTTGGACGTGCCAGCCGAAACTTTCCCACTTACCGCGCAAATTTTCCAGCGGCATAACATCTTCGGTTGGACCATCAATCTGAATGTTGTTGCGGTCAATAAAGAGGATTAGCTGGCGTAGTTTGTACTTACCGGCAAACATCGCCGATTCCCAAATGTTACCTTCATCAAGCTCGCCGTCGCCGGCAATCGCATACACCCAGCGGTGGCGCTGCTTATCCAGATACTGCAACGCATACGCGTAACCCGCCGCCTGCCCGATGCCGCTGCCTAGCGGCCCGGAAGTATTCTCGAGCCCCGGTAACTTGACGCGCTCTGGGTGGCCCTGCAGGCGCGATCCGAGCTTGCGCAGCGTCGACAGCTCCTCGACTGGGAAGTATCCTGCCTCGGCCATGGCCGCGTATTGTACCGGCACTGTGTGGCCATTGCTCAACATGAAAATATCGCGCTCTGGCCATTCAGGGTTCTGCGGATCAATATTCATAATATTGAAATATAGTGCCGTGACGATATCCGCCAGCCCCAGCGCGCCGCCTGGGTGCCCGCTCTTGGCCAGCTCTAGCATGTGAACGACATCGCGCCGCACGTCGTTGGCCTTTATTTTGAGCTGTGGAATAGATAATTTTTCGCGAGCCACCTAGATTACTCCTTGCTTATTAACTTCTGCTACTAATTTCTGATAAGCTTCTGCCGGATCTGGCGCCGAATGGATAGCGCTGCCGCAGTTGACGATATTAACGCCGCCTTGCGCTAGGCTAAAAACATTTTCTAGCGTCGCGCCGCCATCCCAGCCAACTTCAACGCTAGGATGGATGCTGCGAATCAAGCGAACCTTTTCCAGCTGCATCAAGCTAGCCTTGCCGCCGTAGTGGCCCAAATCACCGCTAAACACCAGTACATGATCAACCGCGCTGATGACGTCTTTGACGGTATTTGGCACCGTCGGGCGCAACAATCCCACGCCAGTCTGAATACCCGAAGCTTTGAGCTGCTGGATAGAAGGCTGCAAATCCTCATCAACTTCGGCATGAAAAATCACCAGCGACGGACGCATCTGCACCAAAGCATCAACATACAAACTCGGCCGCGCTACCATAGCATGGATATCAACCTGCCAATCTTGCGGCCACCACATCTCGCTCAGCTCGACGGTTTTGGTCGGTGCAAATTCGCCATCAGCCAAATCTAGATGAACACGCTTAGCAAACGGCGATAAACGCTCAATCGTTAGCTTGTAATCTTCTGCATTTTCGCAGAGCACTGTTGGAACAATCTCGGCCATCAGAAAGCATCCAATTCTGCGTTACGGCGAACAAACCGCGCCGCGCCGGCAAATGGCGTAGCGATCCACTCGTCAATAATTTCTTTCCAGAGCTCTAAGTCGTCGCCCGGAGCGTCCAACACCCGCGCCGGCAAGCATAGGACGTTACAGTCGTTATCATTACGGCACTCATGCGCTTCGAACTTATCCCAGATCACCGCCGCCCGGATGCCGCGAAAACGGTTGGCTGCCATCGCCATACCTTGGCCGCCAGTGCAAACCAGAATCGCCCGCGGATCAGTAGAATCGTCCTCGCCCAACACCTTAGTCACGGCCATCTGGGCAAACTGCGGGAAGTCGTCTTGCGGATCAAGTATCTTGTCGCCGACATCCTCCCACTCGATGCCGCGCTTGGTCAGATAAGCTTCAATCTTCTCCTTCAGATAAAACCCACCATGATCCGCTCCTAGAAAAATCTTCATACTACAAGTATAAGCATAATACACGTCCCTGGCAAGCCCTGTTAGAGTAGGATTTTTATTAATTCTATTGTAAAGGTAAGTTACTGCACATTCCGCGCATACCGTCCAGTTTCAGCCGCCAACTCGACCAAGCGGTTGGCGCTGGCCCACTCGCCATCGTACCAGACTGACACCTGCGCCAGCCGCTCGCCGACAACGGTGGTTAGCCCGGCATCAACCGTCGCGCTATAGCTATTGCCGCGAAAATCTTCGGCTACCAGCTCTTTGTCGGTAACCGCCAAAATACCATTATATAGCGGTTCGCGGGCAGCATGCGTTAAAATCTCGTTTATTTTCTTGGCTGCGACTGGTTCGCGTAGCAGCAGCGAAATCGTTGATAGTCCGACATTACCGTACTGGCGGCTGCTAATTGCAAGCCCGCCTACCGCGCTCGCAACATTTGGCAAAACTGCCTGCAATCGCTGGCCGTAATCAGCCGCCATCGCCACCAAGTCGCTGTCGCCCAGACGCTCAGTCTTTAATAGCGAACCAGCAAAATGATAACTGCCAGCCGCTGTAATCGTCGCCGCCTCGACACCAACCGCTTGATCAAGCACCGCGATAACCGGCGCTACCGAGCTAATCGCCGCATCGCCGCTGCAGACAATATCCGTCGAGACATTGACCAATCCGTCATTAACGCCCATGACGATCGTCGCAAAATCAGCGCACTGCGACAACGACGCCACGCGCCGAGCGCCGGCCGTCCGATGGCGGCGTAGTTCAGCAGCATCAGTCTGGCATCCGGTATCAATCAAAACATCAATACCGAGGTCGTCCCACGGCAATTTGGTTGTCCGCTTGTCGCTTATGATAGGAATGATCCGGTCGCCTACATATAGCGACGCGTCGCCAGTGCCAATAGCCTTGGCATAATGACCATAAATCGAGTCGTGCTTCAGCAGATAAGCGCACTGCTCGGCGCTCAGATGCGTCCGAATAGCCGCTATTTCGATATATGAACGGCTCTGCGCAATTTTGAAAACACTGCGGCCAACCCGACAAAAACCGTTAATCGCTACCTTTATCTTCACCATGCCCACTCCTTGATTAAGCCATCTTTGCTAATATTTTAGCAAAAGCGCAATAGCTTTGGCAAATTTGCTATAATAAGGATATGAACGAGGTCGAGCTGGTTAATCTGGCTAGAAGCCATTACAGTGAAGAGCAGGTCGCATTGTTAGAAAAAGCAATCCATTATGCTACCGATAAACACGACGGGCAACTGCGCAAGAGCGGCGAGCCGTACATAACTCACCCGCTACAAGTCGCTGCTATGCTAATCGACTGGGGCATGGATATTGATTCGGTGATTGCTGGCGTACTGCACGATACAGTCGAGGATACTGATGCTACACTAGAGGAAATCACCGAGTTATTCGGCCGAGATATCGCTTTTCTGGTTGACGGCGTTACTAAGGTCAGCCAAGCCCGCGCCGGCATGAAAAACCTCGAATCGTATTTGCCGAGCACTACCGATAACTTGACAAAGCTGCTCATCGCTGTCGGCCAAGACGTGCGAGTGATCATCATCAAGCTGGCCGACCGCCTGCATAATATGCAGACCCTGCAATTCAAAAGTCCGGAAAAGCAGAAGAAAATCGCTCGCGAGACACTAGATGTTTTCGCACCGTTAGCCGATCGGTTAAATATGGGTCGGCTGCGCGTACAGCTCGAGGAATTGAGCTTCAAATATTTAATGCCCGAAGAATACAACCAAACTGTCGCCCTCAAGGATAGCCGCTTAAAGAAATCTCAACGTAAGCTAGATGCCGTCCGCCGCGCTGTCGATTCGCGCCTCAGCGACGAGAAAATCCAGCACCAAATCGACGGCCGTGTCAAGAGTACCTACAGCCTGTATAAGAAGATGAAGCGCGTCCCCAATATCGACGATATTTATGATTTGATCGCGCTGAGAATTATCGTTGACGATATCGACACTTGCTATCTGGTACTTAACGAACTGCACAATATGTACGAGCCGATGGTTGGGCGAATCAAAGATTACATATCGAAGCCTAAGCCCAACGGCTACCAATCACTGCACACTACGGTGGTTACTAAAAACGGCCAAGCGGTCGAATTCCAGATCCGCACCCGCGAGATGCACGATTACGCCGAAGGCGGACTGGCAGCCAGTTTTCATTATAACGAGCAAAAGCTAACTGATGCTTACATCAAGGGCAAAATGACCAGCCTGCCGACAGATTTACACTGGATTAAGCATTTGCAGTCGGCAGCATCAATGATTCGCGAAGGTAAAGATTTCGACGTTGATAATTTGAAGGTCGATTTGTTCGGCGACCGGATTTTTATTTATTCGCCAAAGGGTGATATTTACGACCTGCCAGACGGCGCTTTCCCGTTAGATTTTGCCTACCGCGTGCACTCTGATCTAGCCGCTAAATCAAGCGGATTTCTAATAAACGGCAAGATGGAACCATTCAGCTACAAATTGCAGCACGGTGATACCGTCGAGATTCTAACCAACAAGCGCGCTCGCCCAAAGCCCGGCTGGAACGAATATGTCATCACTGGACACGCCCGGATGAAGCTCAAGGCCCAGCTCAAAAAAACCTCGCTACTAGGCCGCGCTGGCAGCCTATTGCAGCGCACAGCACCGTTTCGCCGCAACAAAAAATAGCGGCCAAAACGAAAATAGCCAGACAAATTCTGGCTATTTCGCTAGGTTTTGCAACTAAAAGTTTACTATTTATGCCTGCGGCGGCTGCTGAGGCGGCTGCGGCTGTCCGCCTTCAGCTACCGGCGGTTGCTGCGGTTGGACAAACGTTGCAGCTGGTTGTTGCGGTTGAGCATATGGCTGCGGTTGTTGAGCATAGGCTACCGGTTGTTGCGGTTGTCCGTAAGCTGGCTGCGGTGCGTAATACCCAGGCTGCGGCGGCTGGCCGTAGACTGGTTGCTGCCGCATAACCGGGCCAACATAGCGGCTTGAGCCAAACGCCAAAATCGGGTTCATAATCGCCGGGAAGAAGATCATCAAAACGCCAAAACCAGTCGTTTTGCCGAACGATTTTGCTAAATCTAGCGGTAACACGATCGAAATGTATATATGGGCAAACGGCAAGAACATCAGTACGACTTGCCATTCTGGCCGACCGACAATCTGCATCATTACTACCATGTTATATATTGGCACTAATGACGCCCAGCCTGGCTTACCAGCCTTAGTGAAGATTCGCCACATGGCGATAATCATTAGTATGGAAACTGCCATTACAATTAAGATGACAAACAGCCAAATTACAACTGCAACCGCACCGACATCGCTGCTAGCCGCATAAGTCGAAGTTGAATAATCATAATAATCCATAATTTGCTCCGTTTAAGTTTATTACTGATTATTATAGCGGTCAATGCATTGTTTGACAATCGTCTTGGCTTCCTCGACATCGCCCCAGCCCTTGACGATAGTACTGCCTGGCTTCTTGAGGTCTTTGTAATGAGTGAAGTGATGTTCAAGCTGCTTAACCAGCTGCGGAATGTCGTCGAGCGAGTTAATACGATCATCGTCGCGATTGTCAGCCGGCACCACGACTACTTTGTCGTCGACTTCACCGTCATCTTCGAAGCGCAGCACGCCAATAATACGCGCCTCTAGCCACACGCCGGTAGCCAGCGGCTCTGGGCAAATAATCAGCGTATCCAGCTCGTCCCCATCCTCGTCAAGCGTCTGCGGAATAAAGCCGTAATTGCACGGCTTAGCAAAGATTTTTGGCTCGACGCGGTCCAGCATAAAGGCCGCCCGCTGACGATCCCATTCGACTTTCAGGCGCGACCCTTCGGGGATTTCTACCACCGTATTGACCAGTCCGCCATCGACATCTCCCGGGTCAAGAACTTTATTAAAATCTGCCATATTGCTCCTTTGCTTACAGTTACTACCTATATAGTACCAGTTTTTTACGCTATAGAGTATACTAATAAAGATATGAGTAAGAAAAAGAGTCCGACGCTATTGACAGCAGAAGACTATATGTCGGATTTAGCAGTTAAAATTGATAACGCCAAGCAGCGCGTCAATATGGTGGCAACCACCTTTCGCGCCGATGACAAGCACACCGAAGCCGTAATCGCCGCCGTCGAGCGCGCAGCGGCTGAACGCGGCGTGCCAGCCTCGGTTTGCGCCGATTCGTTCACTTATCTCGAACCGAAGGAATTTATTCTGCGTTCGCCGCGCCGCCAGCCGTCGCGTGCCGTTCACGCCATGAAATTAGAACGGCGGCTAAAAAAAGCGGGCGTGGCTTTTCGCTGGCTCGGTCAAAAGGCCAATATGCTAATGACTGGCCGCACTCATAGCAAGTGGTCGATTGTTGACGACATAGTCTACGCTTGCGGCGGTGTTAATATGGACCACGAGAGCCTAGCTAATGTCGATTACATGTTCCGATTTGATAATAAAGTATTAGCTGATAAACTATCTAACGAGCAATACCTTATCGCTCGCGCCGACAAGCGCGGCGGTTCGATTCGCAATTCAATGTTTGGCCTCGACGAACACTCGACTGTCCTGGTTGATCAGGGCTTGCCAACTAATTCTCTCATTTACAAGCGCGCCTGCGACCTAGCCGAACAAGCTGAGAACATCGTACTAGTATCGCAGTACTGCCCGACTGGCAAACTCAACCGCATTCTCAAGCGCAAAAATGCCAAATTGTACTTCAATAATTGGCGTACCGCCTCGCCGATCAATAAACTTCTCATCAAACTCGGCACTTTAACCAGCCGGCAACAAACCCTATATCAGCATCCGCAATATCTGCACGCCAAATTCATTGTTTTCACGATGCCTGACGGCTCGAAAGTAGCACTATCAGGATCGCATAATTTCATGCGCGGCTCTGGCATCATGGGCACACGCGAAATCGCTCTCGAGACTAGCGACCCAGCCATCATTAAACAACTCGAAGCTTTCCGCAAGAAATACGTCGAATAGCACCGACATCCAGTGTCGAAGCTATTCCGCCTTCACGCCCTCTAAATACTCGCGGATACTCAGCGCCGCCGTCGCCCCCTCGCCGACAGCACTGGCCACCTGCATGGTAGCGCCGCTACGGACATCGCCGCTAGCAAATACGCCCGGCAAAGCCGTCGCCAAATGGTCGTCAGTTTTGATGAAGCCGTACTCGTCGAACTCAACGCCGCTATCCGCCAAAAACTGCGTATTCGGCTTCAAGCCGATGAAAACGAACACGCCGTCAGCCTCGAAAGTCGTTTCTGCGCCGTTTTCGAGCGCCCGCACCGCCGCCACCGCGCCGTCCTCGCCGACGATTTCTTGCGCTACTGTTTGCAAATGTACGGTAATTTTGCCATTATCAATGTATTTCTGCAAATCGTCCTGTAGAGTCTTGCTGGCCTTTACGGAACTTCGCACCAGCAAATCAATATGCTCGGCAAAACGCGTCAAAAACATCGCTTCCTGCACACCCGAGTTGCCACCGCCGACGACGACCAGTCTCTTGCCTTTATAAAAAGCACCATCGCAAGTCGCACAATAATGCACGCCGCGGCCATAAAATTCTGCCTCGCCAGGAATGCCAAGTTTCTTATAACCGCTGCCTGTAGCAATCAGTATAGCGCGAGCTTTAACCTCTTGGCCGTCAACCGTCAAAATATTAACTCCATCCTGATGGCGCAGCGCTGAAACGTCGCCGTAATCAATCTTGGCACCAAAGCGTTCGGCTTGCTTGCGTAAATTATCTGCTAATTCCATACCTGGGACGCCATCGGGAAAGCCAGGATAGTTGTCGATTTTATCAGTAATTGCTGCTAGACCGCCAACAACGCCCTTCTCGTAAAGAGTAGTGTCAATGCCCTCGCGCGTAGTATAAATCGCTGCCGCTAGCGCACTCGGGCCAGCGCCAATCATCACCACAGGCTTAATATCTTCCATGCAGATTTCCTCCTCTTCTTACTGCGCTCGTTGAGCTTCTTGGTATGCGTTCATCAGCTTCGTCATATCTGGCGGAGTGATAGTTTCTGGTGCTGGAATCGCCATAACGACGAATTTCAATGGCATATTCGGCGCGATAATTTGCTTGCCTTTAGAGTCTTTGCTGCCAGCCTCACCGTAAGCTTTATCCGCCGGGATAGACAATAGCCGCACGCCGCCGACTTTCATTCCTTTCAGACCTTCTTTCCAGCCGTTAATTATACCAGCCGTACTCAACCCGCTTACTGGCAATGGCGTTTTCAGCTTATTGTTATCAATGCTCTGATCAAAGATATCACCATTTGCATCCCAGCCAATATAATAAGCCGCAAAATTAGTTTTATCGTCTACCAATGCGCCATCGCCCTCTGTTAGATCTTCGGTTGCTAGTGATTTGACGCTATCGATTTCGAACTTTGCAACTTGGCTAGAATACTGCTTGAACGTCTCGTAATATTTGGCTGATAGCTTGTCGGCTTGCGCTTGTTTTTTTTGCTCGTAAGCAGCTTGTTCTTTTTTATATTCGCTTAGAACTTTTTGGTAGTCCGCCTGAGCTTGCTTGTTTGACTGCATTGATAAAATCATCACCGCGAACGATCCTAGCGTACCTAGAACGGTCGCGACCATGATAATCAGAATGCCAGCGCGTTGTTTCTTTGACGTTGCCATTATTTCCCCTCTCTAGTTTACCCTTTCATTATAGCATAAAATCTCGATTATTGCCATAGTTTACGCACAATTGCCGCCAGCAGCGACGCAATAATCGCCGCGGTTGCCGCTAAGCCGAATTCAGCTGGCGATAACGGTGCGATTTTGAATAAATTGCGCAGAAATGGCAAACTATAGACCGCCGCCAAGGCGACAGAAGCTGCGACCACCACAATAGCCAAGGCATTCTTGCCACGCTGTTTAACGGCCAAGCGAATGATTTTGCGGCCGGATAGCGCCAAAATCATACCGATGTTAGCGAGAATTATCGTTAAGTAAGTTACCGCTCGCGCTTGATCGCTAGAAGCGCCGCTGCCCAGCATTCCGCCATGAATTAGAACGGCCATCAGCGCCAGCAACCCGCCAATTGCTAAACTTTCTAGCACTACCGCTCTACTAAATAATGGCTGCGAAATCCGCCGCGGCGGCCGGCACATCGCGTCTTCATCCTCTGGCTCGCCCTCAAACACTAGCGTACAAGCAGGATCAATAATAAATTCAAAAAATACGATGTGAATTGGCAGTAAAATCAATTCCCAACCAAGCAATACCGGCACAATTGACAACGCGGCAATCGGTATATGCACAATCATGATATACATCACCGCTTTTTGCAAGTTAGCAAAAATCCTTCGGCCGATACGCACGCCTTGAACAATTGAGGCGAAGTTATCATCCAGCAACACGATCGATGACGCTTCGCGCGCAACGTCGGTACCGCGCTGGCCCATGGCGATACCGATATGCGCACTCTTGAGGGCCGGACCGTCGTTAACTCCATCGCCAGTCATCGCTACCACTTCGCCGTTTTGCTTAAGAGCGGAAATAATCGCCAGCTTGACATTTGGCGCGACGCGGCTGTAGATTTCTGTAGTTTTAACAAGCTCGCGCTGCTGCCCTTCACTCATCGACAAAAATTCTTGACCGGTTACCACCTGCTCAGTATTCAAACCAATCTCGCGACCGATACGCCGCGCCGTCTCAGCGTGATCGCCAGTTAACATAATCACTTTGATGCCAGCTCGGTGCGCCAAGGTGACAGCATCCTTAGCCTCGGTACGAATCGGATCAGACAACCCCGCCAAACCTAGCAGCTCGTATCGATAGCTATCGCGAGAGGGTTCGATATTTTTCGCTGCTGCTTTGGCGATTGCTAATACACGCAAGCCGTCATCGGCTGCATCATCAGCAATCTCTTGCAATCGTCTTTGCTGCTCACTGGGCAAGCGGCATAGTCGAAAAACCTCCTCCGGAGCGCCTTTCAGCGCTATAATCTCAGGCTCACCGCCGCGCCCCCAAATTTGCGCTACCGAAAACGACTGGTCGTCTAGCGGATACTCTTTGATGATATCCATGCCGTTATAAATAGCTGGCAGATCATCGGTTGCTGCCAAGAACGCCTCTTCCATCGGATCGGATGGATTTTTTTGCGACGCCAAGATACCATATGCGACAATTTCGCTGCGCCCAGCGCCATCGACGTCTCTACCGTCAAGGCCGATAACTTGAGTTATAGCCATACGATTCTCGGTCAGCGTCCCGGTTTTGTCCGTGCAAAGCACCGTTGCGCCGCCAAGTGTCTCGATAGTCTGATTCTTGCGCGCTAGCACGTTGCTCTTGGCCAAGCGCCAAGCTCCCAGCGCCATAAATACCGATAAGACTACAGGAAATTCCTCGGGTAAAATCGCAATTGACAACGTCAGTCCCGCTAAAAATCCATGTAGAAAGTCGCCGCGCAACAACCAAAACAGCAACGTCAATAACATAGCCAATAACACTGCCGCCACCGCTATATAGCGCACAACTCGGCCAACTTCCTTTTGCAATAATGTCTTTTCTGGTTTAATTTCGTGCAGCGACACGCCAATGCGCCCCATTTCGGTCTGTTCGCCGACAGCGGTCACCTCAACAAGTCCGTGCCCAGATGTTATTACCGTGCCAGAGAATACTTGACCCCCAGCAGTCTTTTCAACTGGCAGCGATTCGCCAGTCAAAATACTTTCGTTAGCAGCGACGTTTGACGATTCAATGAGCTTACCATCAGCAGCCACTCGGCTACCTTCGCCGATAACCAAAATGTCGCCAACTACCACTTCTACGCTAGGAATGGTGACATATTCGCCAGCGCGCACTACTTGGCATTGCGGCGCAGACAATGATCGCAACGCTTCTAACGCTCGCTCAGTTTTAGAATCTTGATACAATTCTAGGGCTACCACGCCAGCTACCGACAGCGCCAGAACAACTGTTTCGTGCCAATCGCCCAAGAAAAAGTAGATCACTACCACTGCCAGCAACAAGAAAATCATCGGCTCGGTGATAATTGTCAAAACTAGCTTAATAATACTTTTCTTTTCACGATCGGGTAGTCGATTCTCACCGTATTTCTCGCGCTGAATAACTACTTGATCGCGTGATAACCCCTGTCTACCCATATTAAATCAGTATAGCAAAAGCGGATTAATTTCGATAGCATTCGGCGTACCAGCAATCGCGACCACGACCCGCTGAAGGAGTTGTGAAAATGACATCATATGCCTCTAGAATACTAATAGATTTTTTGCCATAATCAAGATATGAATCCGCTTATTCGCTTTATGCGTCACTCGCTAACAAACATCTTGACAGCAACCGACGATGCTGATCAAGTTGATATCGAGAAAATCGACGAGACACTGACGCCGAATATGCGAGCCTTGCGGCTAGTTATGAACATGTCAGACCATCTACTATCAATGGGCACGCCAGCGAATAGCGTCGTACATATGGCGCTCGGGGTAACCGACACATATTGCAAGCGAAAAGTACATATCGATGTCAGCTTTAATCAAATTACGCTCTCGCAAGACCGCGGCATTGATCGCGAACCGTTAACGCTGATCCGCACTATCTCGCCGCGCGCTACCGACTACCGGCTAATGCGCAAATTACAAAACCTAGCCAGCCAAATTGCCAACCATAAAGTCACTCTAGATGATGCCGAAAATGAACTCGATGCCATCATTGCCAACAATAAGCGCTATCCTGGCATTATCAGTTATATTGCTGGCGGCGGCCTGAGTGCTGGCTCGGTTGCACTCTACACGACGTCTATACCGATTATCCTGGCTGCCTTTATCATAGGTTTTTTAATTACTCTTCTGATAAAGCTACTAGGCCGCGCTGCGCTGCCACCATTTTTCATTCAGATTATTGCCGCGTTATCAGTCACGTTAGTCTCTACTGGTATATTGTGGCTAGTTAATCATAAATATTGGGAATTTTTTGCTTTGATTGATCCGACGATATTAACCGTTGGCGGTATCGTCTTGCTAGTAGCTGGCATGATGATTGTTGGCGCCTTTCAGGACGCAATTGATGAATATTACGTCACCGCTAGCGCTCGGCTATTAAAGGTGGTGATGTTGACGCTTGGTATTGTACTGGGCGTAAGCATGGGCTTATATGCCGCCAGGCAGTTTGGCTTAGCGTTCGTCGCAACTCCCGACAGCTTATCCTTTACAAGCACCACCTATCAGTATATTGGCGCCGTCATCATCTCGGCATCATTTGCATTAAGTAATAATTCGCGGCCAGTTGGATTATTAATCACCGGCGCCAGCGGACTATTGGGTTATTATGTGCTGTTAGCTGTATCAGAATTAGGCTTGATAATTATCCCTGCTAACGCTGTCGCTGGATTTACCGTCGGCTTTACAGCTACTGTTGTTTCACGCTTAACCAGAATTCCTAGCCAAGCGATCATCGATGCTGGTATAGTGCCGCTGGTTCCCGGACTAACCTTGTATAACGGACTAATGGCACTAATCGCTAATCCGGCCGCTGTAGACGGTACTCTGTTATTGATGCGAGCTATACTGATTGCGGTAGCCATTGCTGCTGGCGCCTCGTTCGGCGTACTTATCGGCCGCCCAACACGGCGCAGTCTGGTAACGTTGCGCAACAACCTGCCAGAACGCCCGCTGCGTTCTAATCAAAAACAATTAAAATAAGCTACACTCGCTCGGCGTCAAGTTTAGTAAGCGCTGCCGTCGCAATATTATCCATAATTGGTTTGACTTCAGCGTCAGTCAGGGTTTGCTGACAACTGGTAAACGTTAGCCGGAAAGTGGTAGTCTTGATAGCCGCGTCGTCTTTTGGCTGGTATATACCAAGCGTCTGTACGCGGCAATGTAGGTTTTTTGACTCGTCCAAGCATTGCCAAACCGTTCGCAGTAACTCATCATGCGAAATTTCCACGCTTGAGCGCAACGAGATGTCTTGACTGATTGATGGGAAACGGCTCAGCGGCCGGTAATTATGTTCGCGATTTTTAGTCAGACAGACTTGCAATTTTTCAATGTCAAGCGAGAACGCCGCTGTGTAATCTGGCAGCTTGAAATTACGCCGCACCGTCTGAGATAATTCGCCAACAATGCCCAGATTGTCACCGTTTTTTGCGACAATCCAAGCACTGCGCTGGCCGTCAAACGGCGCTGGCACGTCCGCGTCAGACTCTGCTATTTTCATAAAATCAGCGTCAACGTTAATATCCGCCAACAGCCTATCCACTAACTTCCTCGCTTTATAAAACGGCGCGCCGGCTCGCGGCTTTTTGCTAGCATAAACACCGTCGACGAAGGTCTGCTCGCTCGGCAGATTCTCTTCAGTAAGCGGCAATTCTTTATCGTGAATTTTGCCGATTTCAAACAACATGAACTCGTCGTGGCCAGCTTTGATGTTGGCGTGAACTTTGTCTAGTAAACTCGGCAGCACGCTGGTGCGGTAGTACTGCAAATCAGGGCTTAAAGCGTTGCTTAGTCGATAGGCGCGGCTTGGGTCTTGCTCGGCGTTTTTCAGGACACGTTCGTGGACGAAACTATAGGTCAGGACTTCGTTGGCGCCGGCGCGCGACAAACTCTGGCGAATCGCTTGCTTGAGCTGGCGGCGCGGATTCCTCGGCGCCGGCTTGATGCTGCGCATTGGTAATTGGCGCGATAGTTTATCAAAGCCATACAGCCGGCCGACTTCTTCGACAATGTCCTCCGGCAACTCAAGGTCGGTGCGCCAGAACGGCGATTGGATGCAAATATAATCCAATTCTTCTTCCGGACCATGACTCTTTATTTCTACGCTATTCAACAAGTCGCAAATATCATCGTCAGATAAGTCCAAGCCTAATCTCTCATTGATAAACTTACTGTTGATGTCAATGTTAGCCGGCGTGTATTTTCCATTGAAATAATCATCAAGCCAGTCATCAAATTGTTTTAGATCAAACACCTGGCTCGCCTGCACTCCGCCAACCATACCCATCAGCTGTTTCAACACGGCAGCATTTTGCAGCGGCGACTGACCCTTATTAAACCGTGTCAGCGCATCGGTAAAAATACCGTGGCGCATAGCCGTGCGGCGCAGCGCATACATATCAAAATTAGCACATTCTAGGACAATATTCTTGGTATCATTTGATACCTCAGTGTCGGCACCGCCCATAATTCCCGCCAGGCCAATCACACCCTCGCCATCAGCAATGATGATGTCGTCCGTCGTCAGTTCGTACTCCTTGCCATTAAGCAGGCTAACTTTCTCGCCGGCACGAGCCATCCGCGCTTCAAGTTTATGCCCACGCAATTTGTCATAATCATAGGCGTGCGTTGGCTGTGCCGTCAGCAGCATCATGTAATTCGTGGCGTCAACAATGTTATTAATAGGCTTGCCGCCCATCGCTACCAGCTGACATTGCAACCACAGCGGACTTGGCTGCACAGTAACATCACGAATCGCTACCGCCATAAAGCGCGACACTAATTCTGGCGCATCATTGATGACCGTTAGATCCAAACCTTCAGCGCCCGTGAACTGATGGACTGATTTATACCAATCAGGACTGGCGAACTGCTGGTGAAAAATCCCGGCAATCTCGCGCGCCGCGCCGAGCTGCCCGAAACAATCTGGCCGGTGAGTAAACATTTTATTTTCAATGTCCAATACGTAATCATCCAGACCAAACGTTTCCGCGAAACTCGCACCCGCCGTAAGCTCAACGCCCGCCGGCACGTCGTGCTCATGAATCTCAACAATCCCCTCATGATCCGTACCGATATCCAGCTCGTCTGCCGCCGCCAACATACCTTGGCTGAGCACGCCGCGCAGCGGCCGCGCGTCCAATACAAATGGCTCGTCGTCAAAGCTTGCTGGCACTGTGCTTTTCGGCGGCAACCAAATTGCCCACATATCCGCATGCACATTCGGCGCGCCGCAAACTACTTGCACCAGACCGCCCTCATCGCGCGGCACATCCGCCACTGCGCGGCCATCATCAATCTTGGTCACGCTCAGCCGATCAGCATCAGGATGCTTGGCGCATTCGACCACCCGGACAATTCGCGCGCCACCATATTTGGCGTTCAGGTCAATCACTGCTTCGACGCCACCAAGTTGCTGATTGACCCGCGCCACCAACTCATCCACCGGCGGTAATTCAAAATTAATCAATTGTTTGATAATGTTTAGGCTGACTTTCATATTACATATAGTATAACACTATCGTACGCGAGCTAAAATTTTGCCGGTGAAAGCCGTTCGCTGCCGCATCAAAGAGTATCAGCTCTAACTCTCTGCTATAATTAGTGTAATGAAGCGCATCACTATGGTTAAGCACCATCCATGCACGCAGTTGGCTCATTTATACGAGCATATGTTTTTGGCGACGGCGGCCGAATTCATGTACCAGCAAGGCCAGTATCAGCTGATCGATTACATACTAGACGGACATACTTATCCTGGCGGCATTATCATTATTAAGAGCGCTTGGCACTCGGTCGATGCCACGCGGTTAGCCAACAAGATATTAACCTTGCCGACTGATTTCGGCGAGATGGACAACGAGCCGGTTTCACTAGCTCTGTACCGTTTGCTGGCCGAAGAGCCAAACCAGCTATACGTTGCCGACAGCGGCCGAATGATGCACGAGTTAAGACAGCTTGACTCTCGGCCATGGCAAAACATCGATAATATCAAGCGGCTGAATAGCAGCACTAGCCAAACCAGCGGTATAATTTACTCGACTAACCAGCCGTCAGCAATTCCGCGCAAACTTTACATATCCTTTCAGCTAACTCAGCAATTCCGCCAGCAACGGCCCGAAACATTGCCGCTATTTTACGAATATGTACACTTTTTGAACCTATCAATCAGCCAAAAGCTTAGCCTGCAATTTGGCGCCTATACTGATGACAATCATATCAAATATCACGCCGAAGACATGTCTGTCACTAATACGCTGCATCTCAGTGTACAATCGGGGCCAATCCAATTTGCTGACATTATCCGCTGCGTCCAGGCCGTCGTCCGGGATTTGCGCTCGCCCGATCTGAATCAACGCTTTGCCGATTATTTGCATAGCATATCTTATACTGATGAGCCTTCGATAGCGCCCGACATCGACCGAATGCTGCTTGATTTGGGCATTTTGCTCGGTAGTGACGGCTGGCACGCAATTGCTACGCCAGACAACGTAAACGACGTGGCGCAAGCAACACAAATCATCGCTAAGTATGGCAGTCAGAGCGAAGTGATTGAGTAGTCAAAAATTTTTACTAGAATGTTTTTATCTCGGGCTCGATCAATAGTAAACGTCGTGCCTCGGCTATTATTCACTCGAAAAGCTACTAGTTCATCCGCCAAGTCAACAATCTGACAGTTGCGCGCATGAAATGATTCGGCGTTGACTTCAGTGAACTCAGTGATATCGTGCACAACACCAGGCCTATTCCGGAAAATCTTTTGCAAAAGATTTGCCGTATCGACCGCATCGTCGTAGCGGCATTTGCCAGCTGCCGCTCTATCGTACAATGCTTGGCAATACAACTCTAATTTCACCGGTAGAAATATACTAAACCGCGACGCGTCCAAGCCGTTTTCATACGCCAGCCGAGCCGCCTCGTGATCGACACCAGTAGCACCGCCCGATACAATACCGCTGCCCTCAGCAATCTTCTGACCAACAAATCGCTCAATATCGCGGCAAATCGCGTCGTTCATTTCGCGGGTGCCAACAACCGCAAGCCAATTCATAGTATACGCCTCCTATTTGCCCCGCGGTAAAGTAATATCTGCATCCATACCGTCTTCATGATAATCACTAAGATTTAAACCGTTTGCTTTCGCAGTTTGCTTAAGCTCTTTCAAAATAGCTTCTCGCTTACCGCTGCTGCCTCAAGCTCTCTTCTCAGTCTGTATATATCCATATCAACCCTCCTGAGCTCACACGCAAGCCTACTTGCACGGGATTCAGGACTTTCACGGGACTTCCCCGTATCTGCGCCTATGTCTTTACCTTTTTCCATTCTATTATTCATAGATTATTCGCCAGCCTGGCCGCCTCTTTCTTCGACCCTTCCATTTAAATTATTGATCATTTCTAAGGATTTTGGAGGAATAGGAGCAGCAAGCGCGCCGGCCTCTCCAGCTTCTACGCGTTTTTCTAGATCGTCTAGCAGCCTCGCGGCCGTTGGGTTATTCTCACCCTGAGTTCCTATGATAGAGCTTGGGTCTTTTGAGCTCACCTCATCTGCTAAATTTCTGAACATAGCACGGCTTGCCGTCTCGCCAATGCCTTGTACGGCTTCTACTGAAGGATTTATATCACTTTCTGAGCCGCGCTCTATCATTCCTGGTATATCTGGCAGTTCAACCCTAGTCATCAACAGTATAGTGCCTGGACAAGTTGGGTGAGGATATTGTGGTAATTGGGGATATTGTGGTAATTCACTCATATTATTCTGATTTCCTTTCATATTGAATCATTTATCTTTTATGATGCCATAAAATTGTCTTAATTACAAAAATACGCCGTTGAGGCGCCTAAAAAGTATCATTTGCTTTTCTTGCCTTTAGCCGATTTGCTTTTCTCTAATTTCGCAACCCGCTTCCTCAAATCACTCAGCTCAAACCATAGAAAAATCACCAAAACAAACAGTACTCCCGCTAGCGATAGTACTGTTTCATCCATGGCAAAATCCTTTCACTCTTAAGATTATTGCCAATAAATAATTATAACAGGATTCAGCTAAAAGCCCTTGACATCTTCTTCTAGTATTGATATATATCAGCTTTTGTAATTGCAGAAGCCAGCGTCTCATTCAAGATCATTAAGACTGAGACACTCCACTTCGCGAGATAATCATCTCGCCCGACTCCAGAAGGAGTTACACCATGGTTCGCAGCAGCAAGTGCCCTGACACTGGGCTCAAGAGGCAGCAGTGCTACTGCCCCAAGTGCAACATCAGGCACAACAACGCCGTTCAGCGTAGTGGTAACCTGCGGAGAGACCGCAAGGGTACCAACCGTAGGGAGTACGACACTAAGGGTCGTAACTACCACGGTCGTAGCGATAATTGCAAGTGGTGCTAGCCATTCTGACCCGGACAAGTCGATAAACTGTCCATATTTTATTTGATAATATATAGACGACATGCAACGAATCCTTATCTGTAAACAAGCTGCTTCGCCCATTGAGGCGCATATCTATGAGCATCTAGCAATGACCAAATTAAAGCAGATTATGCAACAATCTGGACTATTACGGCAAATTGATTATTTCGCGCTTGGCACGCACTATTCGGGTACAGGATTTATCACTATTGATATTGATTTATATACGGAAGAAGCAGTTAATCTGGCGCATGATTTGCGGCGACTTCAAGCATTTACAGATAACGAATCTTTGAACTTAGCCATGAGTCAAATCGCCGCAGGAAATGATTGTACGATTATTTGCAATAATCTTGATAAGCTCCAATATAACATAGCTAAATTAAACAAAAACGATTGGCAATCAATTGAAAAAATCGACCAGCCACTTATTATTAGTCCGCTTGCCGAACACAAATTCCTGTACGAGACCGACGATCCTATTACGTCGATTAGCCACATCTCTTGCGCCCTTAAGCAACCGCTAAATAGCGACGTGGCGCTGCTAGCTTTATTTTATTATCTGGCTTTTGCTATTCATGGTACAGTATCCGACATAGCCAATGTTCGTTTGGGATACTATACTCTTAGTGAACATGCTGAACGAATTAATAAAAGTACGTCTTGTATTTGCGAATTTGCCGCACTTAGCAATTTAGCAGACAGAGACAAACTACGAGACATATACCATGAAGTTATAGGAAAAATGCTAGAAAAAGCAGCTCTAGCGCGCATTTCTCGCCGCATTAAATCCTTTTCATACAACGACGGGAGAATGAACGTTCCAAATATCGATATGTACATTTCAGAAATCGGCGTTGTTGCTGGTGAAAAAACTTGGCAGAAATTAGCAGAAGAAAAAACAATTACTAATCTACTAGATAAAATGATTCTTGAAATAGCCTAGAATCACTCTATGAAATGAAATATTAGGACATGCACTGAATAGTACTGCTCTCTGCTTTCGCAATTTCAATAGCATACACGCCAAGTTTTTCTTTGCGCGGCGGATAGATTTTCTGAAGAAGTTGAAGTGCTTCCGCTCTATCTTTGGCTTGCGGCACAATTTGCTGCCAATCCTCAGTTGTCAGCATTTTAGCAAAATTATCGTAGGTACGAATCGACTTAATCTTTACCGCGCCAGACTCATGACCGGTTTCTAGCTGCAATAGCTCGCCAGCCCGCAAGCGCTTAATACTGCCATAGCCAACGCGGACCTCCAGAGTTTTACGACCCGACATGATAGCATCGTAATATGGCTTTTTAATCCTCATTTTTCGGACGGGCGCAGCCTGATGATACTTAATATTACGAGCAAGCATGGCTTGGCCGCCAGACTGTGTTTTTCGGCGACGCCCCTTACGCAGTCGCGGTTTGGCGGTTTTGCCGCCAGAAACGACACTTCTAAACGGTCTCGTGGATATCTTTACTTTACTTGTAGTCACAGTAGACCATTATAACAGACCTCCACCTAACTAAGCCAAAAATGGAAAACGTCTGATAGTACGCAACTACTAAATGCTATTTCTCATACACCCGCAGGTACATGCCGTACAATTCTTCCTTGTACTTCTTAACGACTTTGTCTTCTGGTGATATTAATTCGTGGCCAGCGCCGATATAAGCTGGCGTCGTTTCGTAAGTAAATTTGGCGCCGCTAGCCTTAGCCATGCCCTCGGCGATATTCAGTGCCATGGTTTTATCAATTAAATCGTCCTCGCTACCAATTATCAAGCCGAGATGTTTCAAGCCTTCAGCTTTCAAATCATTGCGATAATTCTGCTTGATAATGACATAATTTGCCAGCGCCCGGTACGACAAATTGCCGTCAAAGAATTGATCTGGCAGCAAATGGTTGCCATAGACATTGCGCAGCAGCGCCATTTGCCACTTCGGAGCTTTAGAAGCGTCTGGTTCATAGTACGGCGAGAGCAGTAATACCCGCGAGAATAGTCCATCGCCATATTGCGCCAGCCAGGTTGCCAGCGTGCCGCCGCCAGAATGGCCGATCACACCTAACTCGTCGCCCAGGCCGCTGACTAGCCCGGCGCTGTCGCCCATGAACTTCACCAACTCGCTGGCGCGGACTTTCCCGTGGAGTTTATTGTCTTTCATACCGTGGTGCGGCACTCGCGGTACGTACACATTGTAGCCCGCCTGGTAAAACCAGTCTGCCAGCTCAACCATTCCTGAAGGTTCAGCGCTAACGCCGTGAAGAATCATTACTGCCCGAGCAGTTTTTTTGCCGTGAGTTTTCAAAATCGGCCGGCAATCTGGCCGCACTTCGCTATTAGCGGTATCATCGGCAATAACTTTTCGGATATCCGCCACCGACTGGTTATAATCGCGCCGCCGGATATTAGCTTTCTGCAAGTCGGCGCTGCGGCTAGGCCACAGAAACGCCCAAGCCGCGAATCCTGCTATCAGCACGAATATCACACACATTACGATTAGTATTATCTTTTTGCTACTGAGCGCTACAGACATTTTTACACCTTTCATAAGCAAACTTTGCTTTTTACTGGCCGTTGATATCCAGCAAGGATTGCAGTATTGATAACCTTTATAACTTAATTATAGCATAAACCTTACAACACTCTCCTAAATAGTTATTGCATGATGCAGCAAACTGCTCTATCCTTAATTTATGAGCACTATTACCCGTCGAATCGCCGCTGCTATTCGCGCTAATGAATTAATTATCTAGGTAAACACAGTGCTAGGTAAGAACCCGAAAGGCCACCAAATGACCAAAAAACTACTAGAAATCGAACGCAAACGCCAGCTAACCGGTGACGCAAAAGAATTAATCAAGCAGCTGCAAGAACTTGGTTTTGAACTGCAGAGTAATCTCCACGAAATTGATACATATTATTCTCGTCCTGATGTCGATTTCATGCAGACGGTTGAATGCTTACGGATTCGCCAGCGCGATGGTTTTGCTGAGGTGACATATAAGCCTGCGACGACGACTGCGACACATACGAAAAACGATGTAATCATTAAGCTCGAGACAAACCTACCGATTCAGCCCGGTGACGCGGCAATCGCCAAACAGCTGCTCGCCAACCTCGGCATGGTGCGGCTAGTCGAGGTCAATAAATACCGTCGTTCGTTTCAGTCCTCTGATTTTCCGCAAGCAACGGTGGCCATAGACGAAATCAAAAACACTGGGACGTTCGTGGAAGTTGAGGTTTTGTCAGATGATGAGACCAGTGCGCTGGCGATGATTAGTGACATTGAAACCAAACTCGGCCTCGAGTCGGCAGAAGTTGTCACGCGGCCTTATCGGGATATTTGCATGGGATTGTAGAGTCGCCTGCCTAGCTGACCAACAAGAAATGATACGTGAACGTTGATTGTTTTTATTTCAGTATAGACAAAAACGAGAGTGAATATACAGTTTGCTGGTTTAATCTATGTTCTAGTAAAATCTTCTTTGTCAAAAGACGCTAATGGTTGACATATTCTATTCTATTCTATATCATACACTCTAGGCTGAGATGCAGCCATCCTTGAGTAGACAGGAGATGATCATGCCGAACCGGCGCGATCTGAACGACATCGCTAACTACCTCGTCCCCAACCCGGGCGACAAGGCGTGGGTTGTCGACCCCGACCAGCCTGAGCACATGCACCACAGACAGACCTCTGGCGAACCGCACTCCGATGGGTACTACATGTACAACGATGGTACGCCTAGCTGGCTGAAGTACCACTCCGACGACAAGGAGGACGAGGAGTGAGATAGTCCTCAAGGATGCCTCTCTCCACATTCAGAGAGGGGTCATTCCTTGAATTATATATAATATAGTCATGAACTACGATAGATATCTAAAATTACAAACCCGTCTTGAATGGTTTTATGATTTTCATCCAGAGTTTTTTGATGATATTCCGCCTGAGCAGAAGAAGTTACTACAGGATACATTCCTATACGACGCGCCAGACGAGGGTTATCCGGAATCGTTGCAAGATTTTTATGATGAGACCATTAGCGGCAAGCCGACACTTCAGCATGATGCACTTCTAGCGGTAGATGCTTTGTATCAGGCAGCAGGCGTTGGGAGTTTGTTTGCTGATAATGAGTATCATTCCCTTGCTGACTAAATTTTGGTCTATGAAATCTGTATAGGTTATAAAACTGTCCACTTTTCTTGATATAATTAAAATTACTATACGAATAATTATTCAACAAAGAATAGTTGTCCGACCTGCCACTTAGAATCAAAACTGCCTCAAAAAGTCCAACTTACCGCTCTCAAAATGCCGCACGTCCTCGATGCCGTATTTCATCATCACCAGGCGGTCAATGCCGCAGCCAAAGGCAAAGCCGGTGTATTCGTTCGGATCGATGTCGGCAGCCTTCAGTACGTTCGGATGAATCATGCCGCAGCCCAGCAGCTCAATCCAGCCCTCACCCGAACAGACTTTACAGTCCGGATTTTTGCCTTCACAGAATGGACAACTCAATGCAAATTCAAAGCTCGGTTCAGTAAACGGGAAGTAAAACGGATTGACGCGTACATCCAGTCTCTTGCCGTAATATTCCTGTAAAAATTCCTGCAGCGTGGCGATGAGATTACCGACATTAACTCCCTTGGCGACATACACGCCTTCGACTTGATAGAACGTGTGCTCGTGCCGCGCGTCCAAATCTTCGTTGCGAAACACCCGGTCGGGTACAATGGCGGCAATTGCCTCGCCTTTTTCCAAATTGCCATGATATTTTTTCAGCACGCGGTTTTGCATGGTCGAGGTGTGCGCTGGCGCGATCAAGCGGTCGCCGTTAGCGTCAGTCTCTTCGGTCATGAACGTGTCATAATCATCACGTGCTGGGTGACCCTTCGGAAAGTTCAAGCTCTCGAACATATGGAATTGATCGTCAATTTCACGCGACTCTTCCGTCACAAAGCCCATGCGGTTGAAAATGTCAGAAATACGCTCAATCTCGGCGCTCAGCGGGTGAATCGTACCGCGTTCGCTGGGCAATAGATCAGGCTGCGGTGCATTGATGTCCATCGGCGCTGTCACGTCAATTGGCGGTAAGTCAACTTTATCGAGCTCCTGGCGACGAACTTCTATGACCACCTCCAGCGATTTTTTCAACTCGTTGACTCGCTTGCCGAAAGCGCCGCGCTCATCGCTTGGTAAAGTCTTGATGTGGTCGTATAGTGCTCTGATTTCTGGAGCGCGCAATACTTCTTGCGGGTGGTTAGACTGAGCCGCCCGCGCTGATAAAACTTGTAAAACTTTCTCGAAATCCATCGCTAACCTACTTATTCACCTGATATACGAATAACACAAATACGCCAACTGCCATCAGCACAATAAACACCCAAGCTGGTGCTAGAGTTGTCGTAGCCTTGGTGCCTTTCAAATATTCTGAGTTTTCGATTAGCTCGCCGCTAACACCCAGAACTGGCTCGCCTTCTTGCTTTGCCTTCTGCGCTGCTTTTTCACGCAGATCGGCAGCGATGCGCTGTTGCAGTTCGCTGCGGCTTTCTGTCTGTTCAAAATAACGTCCCATATCATCATTATAACAGATGTATACAACCCAAAATATTTTTGTGTTATACTATGTCTATATTTCAGTAAAGGAGGGAATATTCATGGCTACTAAAAAAGCCGCTTCTACCAAGAAGAAGACGACCGCCAAGAAAACGGCCGCCAGCAAGACGACTGTTCGTACAGTATCTGCCGAAAAAGTAGAAGCACCAAAGAAGGAAACTGCCGCTGCCAAACCTACGACAACCAAACGCAGCAGCGTCAAGCTTCCATCAAATATCATAAATATAATCTTTGCCGAACTAATCGGTACGTTCGTATTGACGCTGGTTGCTTTGACCACATTCAAAGACGGCGGCGTTGGCGCACTAGCTGTCGGCTTCACGCTAGTAATGCTAGTGATGAGCATCGGCGCTGTCTCGGGCTCGCACGTCAACCCAGCCGTAACATTTGGTTTGTGGACTATGCGCAAGCTCAAGACAATCCTGCTGCCATTCTACTGGGGCGCCCAATTCATCGGCGCTATGCTGGCTGTAATTGTCACCAACTGGGTTACTGGCGGCTCGATCAACTTCGGCTTTAGCGGATTTAGCAGCATGAACTGGTCGATATTCGGCATTGAGCTGGTCGGCACCGCTATCTTCCTATTCGGACTAGCAGCAGTTCTATCGCGCGAAGAGACCTGCAATACTGGCAAAGCGCTCGGCGTTGGCTTGGCACTGGCAGTCGGCATTTTGACATCTGGCTATCTGTTATCGACCGCCAAGACGCAAGCAATCGCCGACTACCAAAGCAAAGCAACATCTTCGGCTTCTAATAAGGTCGAGATTCCTCACGTCGCTTACGTCAAGGGTGCTAGCCTTAACCCGGCTGTCGCGCTAGCAATGACTGATTCGACCGAAAAGGAGCTCACTACCGGTTCAGCTGGCTCTAACGAAGTTGTCAATTCGCGCTTCTCGCTCGAGTCGCTAGTTGGCGCTTTAGCAGGCGCAGCTGTCGGTGCTAACCTCTACGTGTTGGTTGCTGGCCGGCAAAAGAAAGATTAAGTCTTAGCTTTCTTAACAAGAATATCCCGTCTATCGGCGGGATATTTTGATAGCCAAAAATCTTTACTTCTTATCAACAGATGACGGACGATCAAGCGCCAATACTTCGACAGAAGAATCGTTACCAGCGATCTTCACTACGTCTTTATCAACTTTACCGAGCTCTTTATGAGCGTTGTTATAATGATTGACTGTCGTACCGAGACTATTGCCTAGTTTTTGCATATACTCTTCAAATTTGGCGATGTGTTGTCCGAGCTTGCCGACACGAACTTGAATATCCTTAGCTTGCTCCTCGATTTGCAAACTGCGCAAACCTTGCAATACGGTTTGCAAATACGCCATAAAACTCGTCGGACTAGTAATAATCACGTGCTTTTCGCGAAAAGCATACTCAATCAGATCGCGCGAACTGCCACCCTGGCCAACATTATTGATCAGTAAATCATAATACAACGATTCGCTGGGAATAAACATAAATGCGAAATCCATAGTATGCTCGCTCGGACGAATATATTTACTGGTTTCGTCGATGCGCCCTTTCAGATCAGCTTTGACTTTTTGCATTAGCTGCTCGCGCTCTTTGCCGCTAGCTTCAATCATTCGATTGTAATTCTCGAGGCTAAATTTGCTATCAACTGGCAGAATCTGACCCTTATCAAGAAAAATCACCGCATCAACCATTTCGCCGTCGCGAAACTTATACTGAGTCTGATACTGCCCTGGCGCCAAAATATTTTCGAGAACGCTCGACAAATAATATTCGCCGAAAACACCGCGCTGCTTGGGGTTTTGTAGAACATTTTGCAAGGTTTTGAGATCAGTCGCCACATCAACGACACGCTTGTTGGTCTCGTCGAGCTTGGTCAAGCGCTGCGTGACATCAGCCACCAATTTTGAACTTTCACTAAGCTGCTTTTGTACCGATTGCTGAGTTGACAGCTGCGAGCGTTCAAGCTTGTCGCTCATTGTTTGCTGCAAATTAGTGATCGAGCGCGACAATTCAACAACATCGCCCTTAATCAGCTCTACCGCCGAGTTATTTTGCACTCGCTTCAGCTGCTGCATCAGCACAAAAATAACCACGCTAGCTGCTGCGACGACTATCACTAAAATTATAAGCAAAACCATTATCTCCATATAGCTAGCATACCGCAAATAACGGTTCTGTGCCAGCTACCCAGCGATAATCAACCGAGCCGCTACAATCAGCACAATCGATACAACCAAGTAGAGTATAAACGACCGCAATCGCGCCAGCCAAGTAAACATCGCATACGTCAACGCACCAATTACCGTCATCGCCGCCATCGCCCAATACCACGGCAAGAGCGCTAAATACGATTGCAGACCCCATAGAGCCGCTATCGAAGCAATAACGATAAATAACGGCCGGTAAATTCGCGCCTGCGACAACAGTATCAACCCGCCGATTGACACCAAAGTTACCGAAAAAATTGCTACATACAGCGGCGCATTCTGGCATAAATCATTATCGCCGCGGCACATCACCGCCGAAGCGACCCGGCCAACCAAAATATACAACACCGTTAGTATTGCACCAGCGAATGCTCCATAGATAGCAGCTCGAATGATGTCCTTTTTGTCCATCGGAATAAACGGCTCCAGCTTCACCGCTGCAGTCTCGTTTGCGTTGTTCATAGGTTTCTCCACATTAGTCATCTTACTGAGTTATTTTACTACATTCTTGCGTTTTTTGCTAGATGCAAGCTTAACATTAGGCCAATCCACGTACCACAACGCCCCCAAGCAAGCCACCGCCATGCCGCCGACAACATCAAGCGGCGTGTGCACCAGCGCTAATATTCTGCCAACGCCGACTAGCAGCGCCATAGTTAGCATAATTATAGTAATCGAGCGGCGACGCAGTGCATACCAGACCGCCAGCACCAAAAACATCGCAAAAAGCGCGTGATCCGACGGAAATCCCGGATTATTCAGATAAGCCGCCCCTGGGTTAACGCCAAGCAGCTCAAACGGACGCAACTGTTCAGGCTGATATATTAGCCCAAGGATTTTAGCAGTCACATAAGACGTCAGCCCGGCCATCAGCACGCGAGAATAAATTTCATAGCGGCGCTTACTTTCAACCTTAAAAAATAGTTCATACAAAGCCAGCAGTACTAACGGAATCAGCAGCCAGTCGGCGATTACCTTAACTAGCCAAGCCACCTTATCGTTGCAGCTCCTCAACTAGTTGCTGACGGGGGATGGTCTTATTCTCACCAGTTATCATATCTTTCACCGTCGCGAAACGGCCGCGCACTTCTTCTTCGCCAATCAAAACCACCAATGGTATACCAAGACGATCAGCATAGCGCAGCTTCTTTTTTAACGGCACTGATTCAGTATTAAGAATTGTCGCCACGCCAGCTCGCCGCAGCTCGGCAGCTATTTGCAGCGCCTCACCGAATTGCGATTCATCAAAGGACGCCACCATACAGCGCGCCAATGTCTGGCGACTACTAGACACGACGCCTGCCTCGCGTAGTTTATAGAATAAGCGCGACAGACCAATCGACACACCAACGCCTGGCAAACGTGTCCGCGTATAGTTCTCGGCCAAGTTATCGTAGCGTCCGCCCGAGCAAACACTACCGACTTCTGGATAATCATCAAGTGTCGTTTCGTAGACTACGCCAGTATAATAATCCAGCCCGCGCGCAATTCGTAGATCTAGCTGGATACGTTGCTCTGGCAAACCCATACTTCGCAGCATCGCCAGCAACTCGCGTAATTTTGCCGTGCCAAGCGCGAAATCATCAGAATCGATCTCGTTTTTCATTGACTCTAGCTGTGATAAAATCTCGTCGTTGCTACCGCTAATTTCTGTGAAGGCAACTACTTGCAAGACTTGCTTTTCGCTAAGACCTAGCCCGCGTAATTCCGCCATAAAATCTTGGCGCGATATTTTCTCGATTTTATCAACCACCCGCAGCACATCCGCCGATACATCGGCCAAACCAATTCCAGCGAAAAAGCCGTTCAACACCAAGCGATTATTGATGTGAATCGTAAACTCGCCGAAAGCAAACTGCTCGAAAATGTCATTAATTACCGCCGGAAACTCCGCATCAGCCGCCACGCTTTCTGAGCCAATCACGTCAATATCGCACTGATAGAATTCGCGGAAACGCCCGGCTTGGGCTCGCTCGGCGCGGTGCACTTTGCCAATCTGATAACGCCGGAACGGGAAAACTAGCTGACCCTCGTGTTCAGCGACATAGCGCGCCAGCGGCACCGTTAGATCAAAGCGTAAACTCAAATCATTCTTGCCGCGTTCAAACCGATAGATTTGTTTCTCGGTTTCGCCGCCTCCTTTCGCCAACAATACCTCGCTCAGCTCAATATCTGGCGTGTCCAGCGGCGCGTAGCCATAGCGCTCATAAGTTTCGCGAATAATGTCGCGCAAACGATTAAACTCTATTTGGTCGCCTGGCAGGTATTCGCTGAAACCGCTCGGAATGCGGGGAGTAGTTGTCTTCATATCATTATTTCTTGGCTGGGGTGGAGGGATTCGAACCCCCGCATGCTGGGACCAGAACCCAGTGCCTTACCACTTGGCGACACCCCATCGCGCCTACCCTAATATATCACTAGAGCGCCGTTATTTCAAATCTAGCCGCCATAGTTTAGCAGTCAAATACGCCGCAGCTGCTAGCCACACGCCAGTCAGCAGCAAGCTAACCACCCCCGGCAGCGCCGCCACCGCGCCAAACAAACTAACTTTTCCCTGTTCGCTACTCATCAGCACAGCCGCGCTAATCATCAGCCAAACGCCAGGCGCTAGCAATGTGCACGCGCCTGATATTTGCCGCTCTAGCTTGCTCAGCCGCGGCATAGACAACAAAAATGGCAAGGAAATAAACTCCAGCAAAACTATAGCAATAGCAGCGATAGTACCGTCGCCAATCCCCAGCGACTCTAAAGTTTTTGGAAATTTTTCGAACCTAAACAATTGCGCCAACATTATAATAATCGTCCAGAAACCTACTGCCAGCGCCGCATATTGCGCGCGCTTCTTGAAAATTGTTGGCGGAAAAATACTAGCTATAAACTGTTTCATATTATTAGCATAGCATTTTTCCACACGATTTTTTATTTTTTGTCCAAAAAATGCTTGCTATTAAACACAAAAACGTATATTGTATAGACAGCGAAGTTACAAAAACAAACACAAAAATGTATCGATCGCTCTCCGATAAATCCACCACAACAATAGAATACTCCTCTGCCTTGGCGAGGAGTATTTTGTTTCCTAGTTTAGTTGACGCTAGCTGGGTCTGCCCAGCACTAGCAAAATCGCTTTATTCCCCAGCCTTTTTGCTGTGCGCTGCCCGCCATTTGGCAATTCTGCCATGATGTCCGCTAAGTAGCACCTCTGGCACGCGCATGCCTTGCCATTCCTCGGGCCGGGTGTATTGCGGGTATTCTAGCGTTTCGCCGTCGCTGAAGCTCTCAATCGCTGCGCTGTTTTCGCCGCCAAGTACGCCAGGAATTAGCCGCACAATCGAATCAATAATCGTCATCGCTGGCAATTCGCCGCCAGTTAGCACATAATCGCCGACGCTAAGCTCTTGATCGACCAGCGCCATAATTCGCTCGTCATAGCCCTCGTAGCGCCCGCAGATCACAATATAACCATCTTCGCTTTCGCTGTATTGCTGCGCCAACGCCTGCCGCCAACGCTGGCCGCGCGGTGTCATGATTAAGACTTTAGCGCCAGAGTCAATCTGTTTAGCCTGCTGCACCGCATTCCATAGCGGTTCGACCATCAGCAGCATACCATCGCCGCCGCCGTACGGCGTATCGTCGACCGTCCGGCGCGGGCCTAATCCAAACTGACGCAAATCGATCGTCGAAAGCTCAACATGGCCGTCTTTTTGCGCTTTCCACATCATCGAACTGCCGAACACGCCAGCGAACATTTCTGGAAATAAGGTGATCACCTGAATTTTTCTCATCTGTTATAGTGTAGCAAGTCTTGACACGGATGTCTATCTGTGATATATATAATATCAACTTTTGCTCAAGGTTTAATTCTAGGGCGAAAGTCGCCCTTACCTTGAGCAGAGAAAGGAAGGCGATCATGCCGACCGCCGTCGCTCCCAAATCCAAGCCCACCATCCTTGAGCGCGCACAGATGCGCGCGCTCAAGAACTCCGTCGGACACGCTATGCGCGGCCAACCGCGCCGTGCGGCCCTCTGGGCTGGAATCTTCTCAGGTCTGGGTGGCCTGAGAAGCAACTGAGCCCGCACGAAAATAGCCCGCTGAAAATTGGTTCAACCTGGTTCGAGACGCAGATTTTGCATCTCCTGGGTTGAAACACCCAGTTTCCAGCTTGAGCACGTTTTCGGCGGGCTATTTTCATGTCTTGCAATAATTTGCTTCAATCTAGATTTTATTGCCTAATAGTATTTGACTTATTATACATTATATTTTATCTATATATTTGTGCTTTTACAAAAATAGTTGTATAGTCTCAATTGACACGTTTGGCTTTTCGTGCAATAGATTACGCTCGCCTTCTCGAAATTTCACCCCAACAAAAAAGCCGCCCCAAAAGACGGCTTTCTTGCACAAATAAGTCTCTCAAACCATTTGTCGGTTTGCTCGCATTAGAGCTTTTGTACTTTGTTTTCGTTAGTTCAGGGTTCTCGCATGAACTTACTTATGATTATATATCAAGATCGTCTAATTCTGCAAGCTCTTGGCGCGACTTTTTTGCGAAATCGCTTTCGGTTTCTGCGTTTTCTGCGTCATTTTCCACAGAATCACTAGTAGCGTTTTCCACATCATTATCCACTGCAGCCGAATCGGCGTCCTCGCGGTCGTCATTATTGACGATTTTCAGGTTGTAATGAGCGGTATTTTTAGCACCCAACGCTCGCAGCAGCGTGCGCAGCCCTTGCGCGGTCGAGCCGCGGCGGCCAATCACTCGACCCAAATCTTCTGGATTGACAGTTAGCGTCAGCAAAACGCCCTTCTCGTCGACAATCCGGTCAACAACCACATCATCTGGATGTCCTACTAGTGATTTTACGATATATTCGACAAATTCCTGGTCAATGGTCGACATGCCCACGGTATCTCCTCCTTTGCGGTCACACGGTTACTATCGTACTTTTATTGTAACATGCTTTTGCTATGAAATCGAAAAACGCGCCCCAACCATGCAGTTAGAGTGCGCTAGTTCGTAATTAAAAGCGTTAGGCTTCAGCTGGAGCTTCTGCCTCTTCGGCAGCAGGCTCTTCTTTTGGCTGATTCTTGCGCAACTTTTCAGCATTCTTGACCGCTTTGGTCTTGCCGCCCTGGAACTCTTTAACCCATTTCGGCAGCTTGACACCAGCCTCTTTTAACAACTTCGCAACGCGCGGCGTCGGTTGAGCGCCATTATCAAGGTATTTTTGAGCAGCCTCGACATTGATATTAGCGTCTTTGGTGTGCGGGTTGTAGCTGCCGACATAAGCAACCACGCGGCCGCTCGATGGATGGCGCTGTGCTTCCTGGACGGCGACGCGGTATACCGGATAAGCCTTGCGGCCCAAACGTTGCAAACGAATTGCGAGCATAAAATTAAAACTTCCTTTACTTCACGTTAGTACTATTGTTACTTCTGTCATATTCTAGCGTGTTACGGGTAAAATGTCAACAAAGCGCCTAAGCGCTACCTAGACGCTTTTTCATTCAAGTCTAGCCTCATAGGCCAATTCAGGCAGAAAACACCGCTAGAGGGCGCAAAAACGGCCAAAACGACTCAAAAATACTTAAAATTTGCAATTTTTGCGAAATAATTGCGAAAATCGTTGACATGGGGATTCATGCGTGATATATAAGTATCAAGCTTTTTGCCCAGGTTTGTAAGGGGCGAGAAGTAGCCCCTGCCTGAGCAAGCTCGTTCCTCTGAAGGAGGAAAGATGTTTTTCGTCCTCGTCGTCACCACTGCCCTTGTCGCTCCTATCGCTGTTTTGCGGCTGGCGATCAGCCGCAATCACCACATTGAGTGGGCTGTTTGGACGGCATTTATCGTGGCTACCGGTAGCCACGTCGAGACGTGGAGACTGATCAGCAACTATAACCTAACGTTCATAGTTGTGTCATTTAAGTTTCTCCTTGTCGTTTATGAAGTAATAGTCACTCCCGCTATCTTTGTTCTCCTTTTAGAGAACAAAGATAAGCATCACAGAGAGAACACGACCAACTAGCCCGTAGCCAGATTGCCCGCAGTCGAGCCTAGCTCCTGCGCAGTCCGGCTGCGGGCAATCACAACTTCAAATTAGTTAATAGTTTTATGCCTGGAAACAGGCTTTTTTATTGCCGTTTCTTATACTCTTCCAGCGCTGCCCGGGCGGCTTGCTGCTGGGCGGCTTGTTTGCTAGGGCCGATGCCTTTGCCCATCAGTTTGTCGCCGACATAAGCGCCGAGCGTGAAAACTTTGTCGTGGTCTGGGCCGTCTTCGGCGATGACTTTGTAGACTGGCGTAGCGCCGTCGACGCGCTGGCTGACCTCTTGCAGGTGGCTTTTAGGGTCACGCCAAGAGCCGCTCTCTAAAATCCCGTTAAGCTTACTGATTGTGTGCTTCTCGATAAAGGCCGCCGCAGCATCATAGCCGCGCTCCAAATAAATCGAACCGATCACTGCTTCGTAAGCATTGGCTAGAATCTGATGGCGCGCCCGCTCGGAACCATGCTTCTCGCCGCGGCTCATCCGCACCAATGGCTCATAACCAAGCTTTTCGCCAGATTTAGCGTTGCTAGTGGTGTTAACTAGCGCCGCCCGCCAGCTAGTCAGGATACCCTCTGGCTCGCTATAATGTTTATATAAATAATCCGTCACCACCAGCTCTAGCACGGCGTCGCCCAGAAATTCTAAACGCTCATTGTGCTCACTCACCGATTTTTTGTGCTCATTGACATAACTGCGATGCGTCAAAGCAGTAATCAGAAGCTGAATGTCATTATATTCAAAACCTAATTTCTGCTTCGCCCAATCTTGGTACGGCCCGGTTGGCATACCACTCATCTTTCCTCCTTTTCGTATTTTGTAAGTTTATAAGTTTTCTTGGCGGATCCGCGTTTTAGCTTTCAGCATTAGCTTGGCGATGTCTTCGTATTCGATCAGCTCGAGCGCCTCGTTGAACGGGAACCATTTGATACCCTTCATCCAATCCTCTTTCTGGATTTCATCGCCGCTGGTACGAACGCGCACCAGGTAAATTTGCGTCGTCATCAAGACGAGCTTATCGAGGCGACGATAGCGAAAATGAATCTTGCCCAGCCAGCCTAGCATATCAACGTCGTGTAAGCCAGCTTCCTCGCCAATTTCGCGGCGAGCAGTCTGCACGGCCGTCTCACCCTCCTCGATGTGGCCTTTGGGAATTGTCCAGCGGTCTTTGGCATCCTGAATCAGTAAAATCTCGATACCCGACTCGCCGTGACGGAAAATCACGCCGCCGCTGGTCGGCTCGCGGACGATTTCTTGGATAGACGCCGAACGCGACTTTGTTAAATATTTGCGTATATGATCAAACTTGCTTTTGTTGGCCTTCGGCTTTGGCATTATCTGACCCTTCCTCGACAAATTTGCGATAAGCAGTACCCAGTACGCCATTAACAAACTTGCTCGAATTATCAGAACCAAACGCTTTGGCTAGCTCAATCGCTTCGTTGATGGCGACGCGCGGCGGCACAGTATCTTGATGATGCAGTAATTCATACAGGCCAATCCGCAAGATTGCCCTGTCGATCCGTGCTATCTGCGTAATCGGCCACTCGGGCGCAATCGGTTGCAGCTGCCGGTCAAGCTCCTCCTGCTGGCTAACAACACCGCTAGCCAGTCCTTCTACGAAAGCGATGTCGTCAATCGCCGAACGGTAACGCTCGACATCGCGCTTCAAGATATCATCTAACGCGGCACTGTTGTCGCCAGACTGCCGGCGCAATTCCAATTCGTATAGCGCTTGCAGCGCAACAATCCGACCAAGGTGTCTATTCGATGCCATTCGCGTTTGTTTCCTTTTATTATCTCACCGTTTTTGTTTGAAACGGTTATTTCTGCTTGGTTGATGATTTTTTCTTGCCAATCAACACTTTGACTGGCGAATGGCCGTTAACGCGCTTGGCTAACTTCTCGACAAGATGGCTGCGACGCATGCCAGTCTTGCGAGGACTTGATTGTTTCTTTGGCTGTGCCATGAAATGTTCTCCTTCTCGGTTTGTATAAACTTAGTAGTATTATACGCTAAAGCGAGGCTTTTCTCAAGTATTTGACATTGTAGTGTTATCGTATTTTAATTATTGACTTTTTATATTGATTATGCTATAATAAAGATATGAATCATGAACAAAATGTTGGTAAACGCGAGAAATTAATTACTACTGCCGCTGCTATAGGTTTGAGCGCAGCAGCGTTAACAGGCTGCGGTATCGGCGACTACGGAGCCAGCAGCGCCGAAACGCCTAACCCAGCAGCTGTGGCCGAGCAGAAAGCTGTCAATTTAGTCGGCGAATATAGCGAGCATCCCGAGGAATTCGATGAATCGGCGATTGTCCGCGTAGGTGTTCCAGAAGGTAGTAGCGTCAATGGAGCGGCTACAGCCTATGTTGATCGATACGGACAAGAGCAAGGCTGGACGGGCCCGCAGTGCGATTTAGAGCACGGCGTTGTCAATCAAGCCGCCGCCGAAATCAGCGGCGTACCACAACCAGGCGCAGAAGTAGTCATGTACCATGTCGATCTGAACGGTGACGGCACAGTTGATGTTACGCCAGTTGGCGTTGAAAATCCAACAAAGTAATAGCGTATAGGTTCAGAAACGCCACTTGCCATTTGTAAGTTTGCAAGGACGGAGTCACGCCACAATATTGACGAGCTTGCCCTTGACGTAGATAATTTTCTTCGGCTCATACGGCACGAATTTCTGGACATTGGCGTCGGCTAGCGCTAGCTCCTTGATCTGTTCTTCGCTAGCATCAGCAGCGACCTCGAGTTTAGCGCGCAGTTTACCATTGACTTGCACGATAATGAGCAAGTTGCCGCTAACGATCTTAGCATTATCCCAGGCAGGCCAAGCGGCAAAATCGAGCTGCGAAGTTTCGCCTAGCTGCTGCCACAATTCGGCAGCCATATGCGGCGCGAACGGTTGCACTAACTGCACTAGCGTTTTGAGATGCGGGCGCCAATCTTCGCTGTAGCCCGCCACTTTCAATTTGTACAAATCATTCACGCATTCCATCAGCGCTGCAATCGCCGTATTAAAGCTAAGCCGATGAATGTCATCGGTGACTTTTTTGGTAGTAGAATTAATAACGGTATCAAGTTTCTGAACATCAGACGTGCCAGTTTTGTCGCTGTCGTCAAATTCTTGCACTAGCGTCCACAAGCGATTAAGAAAACGATAAACACCAGCAATGCCGCGGCTGTTCCAGCTAGAGTTCTCGTTGATCGGCCCCAAGAAAAGTTCGAATGTGCGCAGAGCGTCAGCGCCATAGCCGGCGTTGATGACCTCGAGCGGATCAACGACATTACCGAGACTTTTGCTCATTTTGCGGCCGTCCTCGGCTTGAATCAAACCATGGTAAACCAGCTTTTTTACTGGTTCGGCAAAATCTGTCAGCCCAAGCTCGCGAAAGATATGCGTCCAAAAGCGCACATACAGCAAATGGGCCGTCGCGTGATCGCCGCCGACATACATATCGAGCGGCGCCCAATAATTTGCCTTGTCTGGCGCCCAAGCCTGCTGTGCATTGTGCGGATCGGTATACCGCAGCAAATACCAGCTACTGCAAGCGTAACCGTCCATCGTGTCAGTTTCGCGCCGGGCTGGGGAGCCGCAAACCGGACAAGTCGTCTGCACCCAGTCTTCTTGTGCCGCCAAGACTGATTTGCCATCGCCGCGCGGCTGGAAATCATCGACATCCGGCAGTAATACTGGCAAATCACTTTCCGGGACTGGTATCGTACCGTGCTCCGGACAATAAATAATCGGAATCGGCGCGCCCCAATAGCGCTGGCGGCTGATCAGCCAATCGCGCATTTTGTAAGTAATTTGCGACTTGCCTTTACCCTCTTGCTCGAGCCAAGTGACAATTTGCTCGCGAGCATCCTCGCTGCGCGTACCATCAAAAGCGCCAGAATTCACCAAAACCCCTTCGCCGTGATAGCAAGCGTCGGTGTCAATGTCATCCTCAGGCCTCTCTATGACCTCAACGACCGGCAGCTCGAATTTCTCAGCAAAAGCAAAGTCGCGGTCGTCATGCGCTGGCACGCCCATCACCGCACCAGTGCCATAGCCCCCCAGAACATAATCAGCAATCCAAATTGGAATCTTTTGGCCAGTCGCCGGGTTGATAGCATAGCTGCCGCTAAAAACCCCTGTTTTCTCTTTGGTGTCGTTGCTGCGTTCAATCTCTGATTTCTTGACGGCATCATCAATATAGTTCTCGACTAATTCGCGCGTTTCATCGGTCAGCAGCGTGCGTGCTAATGGATGCTCGGGCGCTAACACCAGAAAGGTTGCGCCAAAAATCGTATCAGGACGCGTTGAGAAAACAGTTATCGTATCGTCGCTACCGTCAACTTGAAAAGTAATCTCAGCGCCTTCGCTTTTGCCAATCCAGTTAGTCTGCGCAATTTTGATTTTGTCGGGCCAATCCATCTCTGGCAGCTCGGCAAGCAGCTGCTCGGCATAAGCAGTAATCCGGAAGAACCACTGTTTCATCGACTTCTTGACAACGACCGAGTCGCAGCGCCAGCATTTGCCGTCAATCACCTGCTCGTTGGCGAGAACCGTCTTATCCTTTGGACACCACCATTGCAGCGATTCTTTTTGATAGGCTAAACCCTTTTCAAACAGCTTAGTAAATATCCACTGCGTCCATTTGTAGTATTCTGGGTCGCTGGTATTGATCTCGCGCGACCAGTCAATACTAGCACCGACACTGCGCAATTGTTTTTTGAAATTCGCAATATTGTCAGCGGTAGTTTCTCGAGGTTTGCGGCCAGTTTTGATAGCGTAATTCTCGGCCGGCAAGCCAAAGCTATCCCAGCCAATCGGATACATTACGTTATAACCGAGCGCTCGGCGAAAACGCGCCACCGCATCGACAATGGAATGCTCCATAAAGTGACCGGTATGCATGCCTGCGCCGCTTGGATACGGAAACATGCCCGTCACATAGTATTTTGGCTTGGCGCTTGACTCGTTCGTATGATAACGCTGGTCATCCGCCCAGATTTGCTGCCATTTCGGCTCAATTTCAGAAGGGTTATAGTGTCTCATCAACTATCAGTATAACAGATAAAACACAGCTGGTTCTAGTAATTAATCGTCGTAATCGCCATATTCTAAGTCATTATCGGCATCAACGGTTGGCGCAGATAAATAACTACCGCCAGCTACCGACTGAAAAGATTGGCTGATTGCCCTTGCCCACTCTTCAGCGCTTATGGCGTCGCTTGGAACAGCGACCTGCGAACCTTTGCTAAAATCAATAACTGTTTTGGCGCTAACATTGTAGTTTTTGTCGGAACGGCTATCGGTCTTAAGGTTAGCGGCCTTAACGTCAACGCCGCGCAGTTCATGCGACCATTGCGATATCCAAACGGTCATGGTAGCGTCAGCTTTTGATTTGGCTTTTTTGGCAGACTTGTAAGTATCAGACGACGAAGACGAAACGTTCGGCGCGCAAGATTCAACGCTTTTAGCGAAAGAGGTTTCTCGAAAGTCCTTCCAGAAAGCTTCTGCCTTGTCGTCATCAACTGATACGTCGTAGCCAAAATTGCCATTTTGCGACTTAACTTCTTTGTCGATAACTATAAATGGATGTTTTTTGTAAACGCTGGAGATTTGATGCTTAGCTTTGTCGTCTTTGGAGTATTTTTTGTAAGCATCAATCGCACATTGCAGCTGATCGGCTGATTTTTTATCCTGTTTGCGAACATCAGCTAGCGAATATTTTGCCCATTTGCCGTCAATCTTTTTCAGGTGTTTTTCAGCTTGAGCCGGCAACTTTTGATGTAGAATAGACAACGTTTCCTTGATGCTTGATACGATATTGTCAACCTTGAAATAGACTGTGCCGTTGTCAGTTGCCAAACCGCTAGCCTTAAGAGACAGCTCCTTGCCGTTCACCTCCAAAGCCAACTCGGCATTTGCGTCAAATTTCGGCGCATTTTCAGCGCCTGTATCAAATGTAAATTTCTTGAACTTAATTTTCACGCCGTCGGCTTCATAGGAAAAGTTTGAGTTCACGGTAGTTTTAGTCGAGACTTTGGTAGCCAGCGGCAATTTGCTAACCGCGTCGAGCAAGACGTTTTCTGGCTTCTGATAAAACGCATAAGCAGTAGCGCCAGCAATCGCCAGCAGCACAACTAATACTGCGGCGCAAATAGCAATGATCAAGCCTACTTTAGACTTTCGCTGGCCCATCGCCATCTGCGGCGGCAACGCTGGCTGAGCTATAGGTTGAGCCACAGTCTGGTTGGCGGCAACCGGAGCGGCGGCTGGCTGTTCTGTCACAGCATTTACAGCACTGGATTTTGCAGCGGATTGTTCGGCGGGCGCTGGCGCTGGTGTCGTCGTGCTTGTTGAAACTTTAGCTTTTTTACTGGTCTCGGTTTTGGTCTTGGTTTTGGGCTTGTCAGAAACCCTCTTTTTAGTGGTTTTCGGCTTCTTTGGTGCACCGTCTTGTTTCATTGCTAGCTTACTCCTTTACTCCTTAACTTAAACCTATTATACACACGATTAAAATTGCTGGAAATATTTGTCTTTGATAGCTAGCCATTTATCGCTTTGGCGGACTAATTCAGCGTCCTCGGTCATGTCGCAGAGCACCTTAACACATTCTTCGAGGAATATTTCGTTCTGCGAGCCTTTGACCAGCACTACCGTCCCCGGCTCGGTTATTGAACGGACGAACTCGCCAGCTTCAATAGCGTTGCGCGCCACATGAACTTGGCAACCTGTCGAACGGGCCGCTGGTGCTAAGTATTGCGTCGCCGCCACGCCGACAACTACCACCCACGACAAAAGATTCGGATCGCACATGCGGCCGAGCTTCTCGTGCTCGGCCTGGCTGCTGCCGCCAAGCTCTAGCATATCGCCAAAAACAGCCACACGACTCGGTACATCCGTGAACTCGTATAGAGTTCGCAGCGCCGCCTGGGCCGCTGCCGGGCTAGAATTATAAGTGTCGTCTATAATAGTCACGCCGCCAATGCCGCGCAGCAGATTCATCCGCCCCGGCACTGGCTTGAGGAGCGACAGTCCGCGTATAATGTCTTCCACCGGCAACCCGAGCATCATTGCCGCGCCAACTGCCCCCATGATCGGGCGCAAGCTATGCTCGCCCACTACTTTAATAGTAGCGGGAAAACGAACATCGTTAGGAGCAATAACCGTGCCGCTGTAGCCGTTCTCGTCAAGCTGCTGCTGCTCAAAACGAAACTCTGCTAGCCCAGTCGTACCGTAAGTGCTAAAGTTCGCCGATTCCAAGAAATCTGCGAATCGCCCGTCGATATCATCGCGATTAATCAGCGTATACTCAGAAAATTTAGCGACAAATAGCTCTTCTTGAGCCACATGTTCAATTGAACCAAAAAATTCCATATGTTCAGGTGTTATCGCCGTAACTAGCGCAATATTCGGCCGCAAGTAAGTGCCGAAATCCATCATCTCGCCTGGATGGTCAACGCCTAATTCTTGAATAATAACATCGACATCCGCCGGACTATAGACGCGGCGATGCGCTGCCCTAAAAACGCCTAGCCACGCCAACGGGCTATGCAGTCTCTCTGGTAAGTTAATGCCGAGAATCGCCAATGGCGCCGACACTTCTGAATTATGATTGCCCTCGTGCATGCGAACACGAAAACGCTGCGATAATAACCTGCCGAGAGCACGCTTGGTACTAGTTTTGCCAACACTGCCAGCAACAACTATCAATCTGACATGCGGATGCAGCTCAAAGTACTTAACGACATACTTTTGAAGCTTCTTCTTGATATACTTTTTGAACATAATTCTATCATACCGTATACGGTTAAGAAATTGAAATGTGCGCCGTCATTCTAGCAGTCCAAAACCGCGAATCGGTCCGTCGCGGCTGAGATCCGACTGTTGAATGTTAATCACGCCGCCCTCGTTACCGCCAATAGTCGTCACCTTGCCGTTATCGTATTTGAGCACAAAGTTCACGTGCTCGCCATGACGGCTGGCGTTATCATACATAATAGCGTCGCCAGGCTGCAACTGATAGCCGCTATTTGCAGCGCGGAACTTACCAGCGTTACGATAATACGTCTCGAGACTGCGCACACCTGGAATACGCCAACCGCCGCTATGCGGATTAGTTAACGGCGCGCCAGCTTGGCGGCTGACCCAACTAACAAAATTTGCGCACCAATCCTGCTTCTCGCCCTGGCTATAAAACGGGCCAGGCTGCGGATTGTCATATTGTTGGCGAAGTATATTTACAGCGCGAGCACGTAGCGGCGACAGCTTATCTACCTGAATATCAGGGAATTTTTCACGAGCTGGTTGCAATTTGACAGCAGTGTAGCCACCCGATGAACGAGATGCAAAGTAGGTCGCTATGCACACCAAGACAATTACCGCTATAAAGACTACACCGAAAATTATCGGCCCGCGCCAAGATACTTGCTTTCGCTGAATACTTCTCATCAAAATTATTATACCTGCTTTCTAGCCTAAAGAAAAACACTCTCCGGCGGGGAGAGTATTTTACTGGTGGCTCCTACTAGACTCGAACTAGTGACACAAGGCTCTTCAGGCCTCTGCTCTACCAACTGAGCTAAAGAGCCACAAAACTACCTTATGATTGTACTAAAAATCTGACGAGCTGGCAAGAAAAAAGCCAAGGCTCCTTGGAATTTATTCGCGCGCCGTTATTATTTATTATGGTGGTGATACTGATGAGTCAGCGCGTGACCCTTGCCGCGGCGCAATAAATATAAATTAACAGGGTACGACACTAGGAACGCGGCAGTCATGCATAGCAGCCGGCTTGTCCAATACATCGGATGAGTGAGGTCTTTGTTCATGGCGCCTGGCACAACGAGCATGATGACATTGTCAACGATGGTCATCGACAGAATTGATAACGTATCGGCAGCGAAAACCAATTTGAAGGCTTTGACGAACGATAACTTAGCGCTTATCAGCGGGACAGTTGATACAGTATAGCCAGACGTAAATGCCAAAACCGATGCCAAAATTACCGTGGCGTGCGGTGTAAATCCAGCGTGCGTGCCGATGGTGACGCCTAGCATTTCGCCGATCATGCAGCCCGCCAAACAGTGCAAGGTCGCGGCTAACGCCATACGCTTGGTTGAGGTTTTTGTATTGCAGTGAGGGTGAGATTCGTGGTGCATTATTTTGTCCTTATATTATTTAACTCGTAGAGATTAAGTAGCTCTTCGACGGCTTCATTTTGCTGGATTTCATCGCCCGAGGCTATTTTGTCAGCAATGTGCGTGCGCAAGTGCCGCTCCAAAATGAGCTTATTGAGCGATGCCAGCGACTTTTGCAGCGCCAGGCTTTGCGTTAAAATATCCATGCAATATGCGTCGTCGGCAATTTGCTTCTCTAGTCCGCGCATTTGCCCTAAAATAATTTTTGTGCGGTGCAGAGCTCGCCGCTTGATATCTGCTGTATCCATAAAGTCATTATATACCCCCTGGGGGTATTATGTCAACCTACTTAGCACATATTCAAAGCTTGACTGATTATAAGTATTTACTAACGTGAACAGCCTATTTTAGCTGAGTAGCCTTAGAATACTTCAGCGTAGTAACCAAGAAAATAATGGCTGGCGGAATGATAAATATCATATACGCTAGTACTGTGATCAAGGATTTTTCGGCAGGCAGCATCCACAGCGGCATGCTACCAACTGCAGGGCTAGGGTCGTTGTCCTTTGCGATACCAAATAAACCATGCATGAATAGCATACCTACATTCAGCATCAGCATGATTGAACTTACAATTCGCCATAGCCGTAGCCTCGCTAACGGTGAATGAGCCGTCCCGAGAGTCAAGCAAAACGGTACCAAGAAAAGATTAACTATTACAGGTCCAAAAAACGGCTCGTCTTGCATGCGAGCAATAAACATCAAAAAAGCCCCGACGAAGAAGACGATCAAGGTAATTATTGTACTGCGCGCTGGGTGAAAAACAATATTATTATTACTACTATTAATAAACTCTCGATGCTGCTGAATAATACCTTTAGGAGCGTCGTTAGGGTTTGTAGCCGCCTCCGCCTCAGGTTCTACTGCCGACTGTTGGTTTGCCATTTGCGGTGATTGACTAGGTAACGGCTGTGTCGCTGGCATCACTTGTGGCGACCGGTCGGGCATTGGCTGCATCATTGGCATTGTTTGCGAAACTGGCGGCTGCGGATTCGCGTTTTGCTGGTCATTGTTCATATGGTTATTATACCGCACACTCCAGTATTAACAGACTTTACGATAGGAATATTAAAGGCTAGCTAATGTTTGATGAAATTTCTAGTGTGCCCTTACTCTTCCAACTAGCTGCGATTTTGTACCCGTTCTTTCTTATACATAGCTCTAGCGACGAGATAGGTTACTCCAAAAATAGCTATTATTAGCAAATAAACAAGAGAAGCTTCTATTACTTCATTAACAGGCAAAGTTCGCAACGGCGGATGCGACAAGTAATACAGAGGCCTTGTGGACCCGGGATTAGAGCGTACGACACTCCCTACAAATATCGCTCTGATAAACACAACTACATCACCAAAGAACATCGAGAGACTCACATCGCGCATTAATTTCACACGACCAATCCGCGTGCTTTTCATCGCGAATAATACAATGCCAGAAAATGGTATGTATATATTAACAAGCACGAAAACTCCATAATGCTTACTAAGTAAGCCAGTTGCGCTTCCTATAACAATGAGCAGAAACAGCCCAAGAATCATAATGGCAAAACTTCTCGCTATATGAACATTAAGGTCATGCTCGTTAGTATAGACTAAGTCCCGCTCTACCGCATCATCGTGCTGATTATAGGTCTGATTGGCTTGCGATTGCTGGTTTGTCGTTTGCGACGGTTGGTCGGGCATTGGCTGCATCGTTGGCATTGTTTGTGAAACTGGCGGCTGCTGATTTGCGTTTTGCTGCTCATTGTTCATATGGTTATTATACCGCTTTGGTGCTAGAATATCATTATAAAACAGGAGGTATTTATGGAAATAATGATAGTAATTTTAGTCATCGTGGCTATTTATGTGCTGAGCGGCATTAAAGTGGTCAATCAATACCAGCGCGGCGTGGTGCTGACGCTCGGTAAATTTACTGGCGTACGCGAGCCGGGTCTAAGGGTGGTGGTGCCGATTTTTCAGACGATGATGATGGTTGACGTGCGCTCGACACCGATTGACGTGCCAAAACAAGAAGTCATCACCAAAGACAACGTCACTGTCGGCGTTGACGCGGTGGTCTACTTCCGGGTGATTAACGCGCCAAAAGCGGTGCTGGAGACGACCAACTACATTTACGCCACCAGCCAATTTGCCCAGGCTGCCCTGCGCGACGTCACCGGTAACGTCGACATGGACGATCTCTTGGCCAAGCGCGAGGAGATTTCACAGCAGATCAAGGAGATTGTTGATGCCGAGACCGACAAATGGGGCATCGATGTTGAGAATGTCAAGATTCAGAATATCGAACTGCCTGGCGACATGAAGCGCGCTATGGCCAAACAGGCCGAAGCCGAGCGCGAACGCCGCGCCAACATCATCAACGCCGACGGCGAAAAAGCTGCCGCTGAAACGCTAGCACAAGCGGCGGAGATTCTGGCAAAAACCCAAGGCGCGATTAACCTGCGTACGCTAAATACACTGGAGCGTATCTCTACCGAACCATCACAAAAGACAATGATGCTCTTCCCGATTGAACTGATTGACGCAATTCGCGGCAGCAAGAAATAATAACGAACCATAAAAATAAGCACTCCATAAACTAATGGAGTGCTTTTTATGATTGCTAGCAAATTAATAACATTATGTTTAGTAGTAAATTATTTATATTCAATAACTCTGTCGCGCCGATACCTATAAGATTTATCATCACCACGTCTTGCGGCATAAAAATAGACTGCATCATAACTATGTAATCTGAGCTCTCTAAGTGATTGAGCACTACCTGCTCGCATTGATTGATAATGTACTCTAATAGTATTGCCGACATGTGATGCTAAATATCGACCGAACTTTTCCTGATCCACTCCACGACCACCAACGCTAAACGACTGTTTGGTATTTTTTGTTGATATATCTAGGCCTCCCGGTAGCCTGGAGCGATTTTCGCGTAGATTTACTTCTTCATACTTTTCTTTAGCATCAGATTGATATCTACTGGAGCGTTTGATGTTTGTTTTATACAAGTTCAAAGGTTCTTCGGATGGTTGAATCTCCAATTGTTTTATATCACGAACTATTTTTGAAGTCTGATGATTGGAGCTTTCGCTGAAGTATCGTTCTATAAAATCTAGAACATCTTTTTTGACGCTCTTTTCGTTATCACTCCAATCAAAGCAAGATATGCGATAAAAGTTCCAGCCCGCCGTTTCCAGAACTGCTTGTCGCTCCCAATCGTTATCAACATAAACTTGACCGTCGCCATTCTCGAAGTGCGTTGGTCCATCGCACTCAATTGCTAACTTTTTACCACTCTTAATATTAGTAATAACTTGGTCGATCTTAAAGCCACAGCTCTCAACCTGCGTCTGAATCACGTAAACTTTCTCTGGCAAGCTGCTAGTAAGATAATCAAATACTTCTTCCTCAAAATGAGAATCGAAATGCAAGTCTTTTTTACTCTGCCGCTGTATAAAACCATTATCTTCGACGTATTCGAGATATTTCTTTATCCAAACACCATCGGGCCAACTAGTAGGCGGTATACATGTTACACAATGAACCTGCTGGCGCGCTCGGCTAAACGCAACATTAACGCGTCCTTCGTTTGCACCTTTTCTAATCTCGCCACCTTCGCTCGTCAATGCTATGTAGCGTTTTTTACCACTTGTTGCATCGGTAATAACAAATGAATAAATGACAATGTCACGTTCATCGCCTTGAATTCCCTCGATGGTTGAGATTTTTATTGAATCATCATTGATTTCTCTAAGTAGTAGCTCGGCTTGCTCATTGAAGAAGGTAAGGACTGCAATAGATTTATTTTTTAATTGGTCGTCGTTTCGTATGTCATTTATAAGACTCTTGATATACCTCGCTTCAGTATGATTAGTCTTTTCTGAATCTTCCAGTGATTTGTCAACATTGATTACGTGATTTATAAGTACTCGATTCGTGTCTTTATATGTCAAAATTCTGTCGTTAATGACCTCGAGTGCTCGGCCAACCTTTTCGTAGTAATTTTGATTAGAAAAACCAATAAGCTCTTTAGGAGATCGGTAATGATTCTTTAAGATAGCTGTCTTAAAACCAGCTAGGCTAGCAATATCCATGATTGACTTAATCGTGTCTTCTTCGGCCTTAATCTGAAACTGGTCTGGCACATGATGCTTTTTCGCGATAGAACTTAGCTGTTCATTAGACTTAAATAAGGTATTAGTATCGCGCATCTGTAAGCTATCACCGAAGAATATCGTGTGTTTTGAACGAAACATTGTTGGAACCGCATATGCTAAATTACACTGCGAAGCCTCGTCCATGATTACGTAGTCAAAAGCGCCCGCTTTCAATGGAATTATTCTATTGACGTCATCGAGAGACATCATCCAAATTGGGAGGACTTCGGACATCACATCAAAGTTATTCTCATCGTGTTTTAACTTATCGAAAGTCTTGTACGCTTTTTTACTTTTCGTTAAAGATCGTGCCAGCTGTTTCAACGTGGCTCTAGTAGCTTTGGACCTCTTTAGTTTGTCTATGTTAGACAATAGCCTATTTCTAACATAGCTAACCGTGTCTTTACGATAATATTTCTGTAAATCTCTGATTGCTTTTCGTATATCATTGATATTACGGTAGCCACTCTGAGAGTTATTTTTAAGTGGACTCAATAAGCCGTCAAGCTTATCCTGAAGCATATTATACTCATTTACCCTATTGAAAACCCGCCCTTCACCCTCTTCGCCAATCAACTTCCCAAGCAACACAAACAATTGTCTCTCTTTTAGATAACTGGTCTTACCCTGTTCTATAAGCTCATCTCTTCTAGCAACGCAATTACTATACTTAAAATATTCTTTAAGTAGCTCAAGTTCTCTTAATTTTTGAGTTTTTGTTGAATCCTTATCAAATAGAATCACTTCGATGTCCCTGTATATCTCCTGTACAAGATTTTTTGCAACACTTTTTAGCATATTTAATAGTTTAATATCGACTATCTTTTTATTGATAAACCCAGCACGTTCAGGCATGATTACTTTGAACTTACCGATAATATTATTTATTATCTCAATTTCTTCATCAAGTGTAATTTCCAGATCACGATACATTTTATCTTTTATCTCTATGTACCGCTCATTGCCTGCTTCAAAATCATCTATAGCCTGTTTTATACTGCCAAACTGCCGAAGGTAGTCTCTATATTCATCATAACGTTCTTTGTTAATTGAGAACCTAGCAAAATCCCCATACTTGGCTAATTGGTTGAGTCTACTCGTCGTATCAAAGAGTTCCCTCTCAGTACTAATGTAACTAGTAAAAACACCCCTAAACCTATCAATATATCGAAGGGGCAACTTTTGATCTTCCAGGAGCGACTCCTTTCGGAACTCCTTGTCGAGAGATACAAGAGTATTTGCTGCGCTGTCTCTCTCGTCTTCATCTGAATGTAGTGGGGAGTTTCTGTCTGGTATATATCCGAAGAGAAAAGGTATTTTAAGTTCTTTTAGCTTATCCTTTACACCGCGTACGGCTTGATCTTTTTGACTAGCAAATAAAACCCTGTTGCCTGTTGCGGCAAGATGGACTAGTAAATTCGCAATCGTCTGCGACTTGCCTGTACCGGGAGGCCCCTCAACGATGATTGCTTTGTTCTTCGTTATACCTAAAGTTCTTAGCTGCCATTTATCATACGGAAACGGAAAGAAAATTTCTGTATCACCCTTGTCACTGACTGATTCCTCTATATCCATTTCATCATTGGAAATAAATCCACTAATTGCCGTTTCGAGCAGTACTTCCTCGTCAATGTCAGTAATAGCATCTAGGTCTTCTGTCAAAAAATAGTTAGCTTTGCCAATCAATTTGATTTCACAGTCGGAATAATTTGGCCTTTCAGTGATATTTTTAGCACCAATATTTCGCAACTGAGCATATATACGATTCCACAGCTCATCTGTAAAGCTTTTATTTATTGGTAAGTAGCTTTTTTCTTTCGATTCAGATTCTGCAACAAAAGAGAACAGATCGTCAAACTTAGTCTGAGGAATACAATCCTTAAACTTATTGATCAATATAGACACGCTATCATCGCGAAGCCCTATCTCTACCTCAATAAAGTTACGGTTCAGGTAACTTATAGATATATTTATTGGCAGTTGCAATAGAGATCTCGAAAAACTCTCCACATCGTCAGTCTCTTCATATGTACGTTTTGCCAAAAATGAATTTTTTATCTTTTTGGCGTCAAAATGCACAAAACCAGTCTCCAAGACTACCTGTTTTGTGTAGCTTTGTGTTCGAATCTTTTTGTCAATCTCGTCAATCTTCTCGATTACACGTCTATCTCTTTCGATAATTGCATTAAGTTCTTCTAATTCTGCGTCGTCGAGTTCATCTTTTTCTTTCTCACTAATAGCGATTCGTAGCCTGAAAGTAAATTTGTCTTTAGTACTCTTAAATATTACTTCATCTATGTCTATTAGGCCACTAGGTATTTTACCTGTGCTAACAGAACGTGTTAACGCATCTGTCGTTGTCAGATTGGCATAATCTAGACAATACGCTACAAGCTGTTTGATCGAGAAGTCTTTACTGCTCATGTTATCCAAATTGTATCACATTTTTCCGCATCTATCGCTGTTATGCAATGGTTACACTACTCGCGCACCACCCAGTCATCTTTGATGAAATCAAATAAATTATTAACGTGTCGACAATTTTATACTTAATTATTTTGTTTTTTCTAGTTTTAACTTCCTAAATTGCTACTAACTAGCGCAACATGCCCATATTTCTGCGCTTGCCTTTTGCGCAGTAGGTTTAGATCTTCAATACACAGAGCCGCTATTTCAGATCTAGAGTAGTGCCTATGAAAAGAATCTAGCTCCCGTCTCAACCTTGGGAAGGTTACATAATAACCATTTTTAAAATAGCTCAGAAAAATCAAATTGCATTCTCCCGCGCTTTCATGCATAATCATAACCAGCATGTACTATATCGATAGGATTGAGCTGGGGCGGACTTTGGCGGGGCGCGTGAGCGATTTGAAAGGACAGGAAGCGGTCGTTATCGCTCTGAAAGAAGATGCGCTGACAGCTTGCATTGGTTTGGCGAGCGAGATTAACGCTTGGGTGTTTCCTTTGCTTAGCAAGCGAATCATTATCCCTGGCGATCCGCGGGTGGTCGGGCTAATTGATCCGGCGGGTATGTTCACATGGAACCCCGACCTGGAAAAACCGCAGCGCGACGGCATTGAGCTAGAATCCCGCTCGGTACTAGAAGACATGAAGCGCCAGGCATTTTCTGAGCTGAATCGCATTCTCGATCAATACGGGACATTTTCTAAAGATGGCCTCAATGGTAGAGTATTGCTGCTGACTGGCGACATCGTCGAAGACCGGATAGAAATTGCGATGGCTCTGGAATATTTGAAGAGCGTGCGCTACAGGGCCTTATATGGTCTGGGTGGCAACGTCGATAGTACGGCGGCAGATTATTTTCACCTGCAAACTGATAAAGACGTCGCCCTGGATGTCATGACTCATATGTTTCCGGCAGAGCATTATTTTGAGCAAAAGGATAGCTACACTCCGGAAGAGTGCCGCTTGTTGGTAACGAATATTTCGCAATATTGGACATAGAAAGGAATAATTATTATGAATCCAAATCCGTTTATATCAGCAGACCAAGAACCAGCGCCGACTCAGCCGGATTCGCTGGCGGATAATAATACGTCCGCAGTTGTGCCAGAAGTGCAATCTCAGCCGGCAAATCAGCCTCAGTCAGCGACCGAGCCAGCATTTCAGCCTCAGCCTACGACCGAGTCGGCAGTTCAGCCTCAGCCAGCGGCTACACCAGCACAATCCCAGTCTGCCGCACAGCCAACGACGCAATTTCAACCTGCCGCCGCGCCGATTAGCGACGACGAGCTGGCCGCAGCTAACCAAAATATCCAGACTGTTTTCGACGCCTTCTCGTCGCGAGTGGTCGGACAAGAAAACTTGCGGACGGCTTTGATGGTAAGCTTGATGACTGGCGGGCATATTCTACTGGAAAGCGTACCAGGACTTGCCAAGACGACAGCCGTGCAGACGCTAGCCGCCAGCGTGCAAGGCTCTTTCAAGCGCATTCAATGCACGCCAGACTTGCTACCAAGCGACATCATCGGTACGCAGATTTACGATTATAACAAAGGTGAGTTCCGCACCGAACTGGGTCCAGTCCACGCCAATTTCGTACTGCTGGACGAAATCAACCGCTCCAGCGCCAAAACTCAAAGCGCCATGCTGGAAGCGATGCAGGAGAAGCAGACCAGCATCGGTGGACAACGCTACGATCTACCGAAGCCTTTCATCGTGCTAGCTACCCAGAACCCGATTGAACAGGAAGGAACTTATGAGCTACCAGAGGCGCAGTTAGATCGCTTCCTATTGAAAGAAGTTTTGTCTTACCCTGCTCCGGACGAGGAATTAGAGATTTTGAAACGCATAGAGTCGGGCAAATTAAGCGAGGCACCGAATAATAGCAACACGCCGAATATTGAGCTGGCGGCGGTCGAGACGCTGCAAAACTTGGCGCAAAAAGTATACATTGACGACGCTATTAAGAATTATATCGTGAAAATTGTCTCGGCAACGCGCAATCCAGCCTCAATCATACCAAGCGAAACAGCACGCTACGTCCAATACGGTGCCAGCCCGCGCGCCAGTATCGCTTTCCAGCAAGTTGCCAAAGCCCTCGCGCTGATTAACGGCCGAAATTACGTTATTCCAGAGGATGTCAAACAATTACGCCACAGCGTATTGCGCCACCGCATTATCCTCAATTTTGAAGCCATCGCCGACCAAGTTCATCCAGAAGTTATCATTGATTCGATATTTAACACTGTTCCTGTGCCGTAATATGCCAAGTCTCTTCGCCAAAGTCAAAGCTAAGATGGATCTCTACGCCCATGAAAAGGTGCGGAGTTTGCTGGACGGTCAATACGGCTCGGTATTTAAGGGGCGCAGTCTCGATTTTGACGATTTGCGTGAATACATTCCTGGCGACGATGTAAAAGATATCGACTGGAAAGCGACTGCTCGCAGCAGCGGTATTCGAATCCGGCGTTACCAAGCAATCCGCAAACATAACATTTTACTAGTAGTCGACACTGGCCGCCACATGGCAGCGACCGGTAAAAGCGGCAGCAATAAGCGCGACATCAGTATCATGGCTGCCGGAGTCCTGGGATATATTGTATTGCGACACGGCGATTTGATCGGACTGGTATCCGGCGACGCCAAAAATAACACCTATATTCCTTTCAAAAGCGATGACCGGCATATCGAGCAGCTACTGCGGCACATTGAAAAGAGTACTCAGCTAGCAGCAGCGCCGAGCAATATCGTGAATCAGCTTGAATATATTGCACGCAATTTACGGCGCAAGATGATGCTGGTAGTAGTCGCCAACGACGATGAGCTGACCGGCGAACACCAGCATATTATCCGGCGGCTGCGCGCCCAGCACGAGATGTTATGGATAACTGTCAATGACGCTTCAGGACTTGACGAAAGCCGTAATTTTTACGACATTGACGATTTGGCCGAACTACCTTATTTTATTCGCAAACAAATGAAACTGCAGGCTGATTTCGACCGCGAGCAGCAATTGTACTACCGCGAATATTCCACTGCCCTGGAGCGTTTGGGCGTCGTTAGCGAGCGAATTTCCGGAGAAGAGGACGTCGTCGGCAGTTTCTTTTCACTGCTAGAAAGGCAAAAGCATGCACGCTGGCACTGAGCTTCGCGAATGGGTAGATTATGACCCGCTGTGGCTGGTTATCGGCTGCTTGCTTTTAAGCGCGATTATTTTATGGTACGGATTTGTGTTTTATTCTACTCGCCGCCGCTCTCACCGCAGCCTGGCTACGCTCAAACCAAAACCGTACACGCCGCCAGATCTGACTGATTTGAAGCAGAAATACCAACGGCTAATCGACGAAATTGAACAAAATCACACTGCCGGAAAGCTATCCTCGCGTAAAGCCCACCAGAAATTAAGCCAAACTCTTCGCATGTTCGTCGTCGAGATAAATGGCCATCGCGTTGACACGTTGACGCTGCGAGATTTAGAAAAGACTCGCTATAAAACATTGGCGGCCGCCATCAAACAATTCTATATTCCTGAATTTACCGCAGTTGAACAAGGCAGCGTTGCCGAGGCGGCGGCGCTAGCCAGAAAGACGGTAGCGGCATGGAATTAGTTTTTTGGCAATTGTCGCTGGCGTTAATTATAGTTATCGCCCTGCTGTGGTTTGCCGCGCCGATTATACTCCGCCGATACAGCCGATCGAAACGCCACGACGCGCCTAGGCAAAAACTCCCTATCGCTAATACATCGCGGCTGCGCGCTTTCCCGCTCTATATTCAGCAGGTTAAGCGGTATAAAAAAATGTTAGCGGTTGTACTGGGACTGCATGCGCTCCTGCTGGTTATGATGATTATTCTCACTGGCCGCCCGTCGTCGGTGGCTGTCGTTTCTCCCGAGGTAAAAAATCGCGACATCGTGTTATGCCTTGATGTGTCGCGGTCGATGTATGAATATGATGTGGAGATTATTAAAACTTACCGCACATTGGCGCAAAAATTTGACGGCGAACGACTCGGTTTAGTATTGTTTGACCGCTCGCCGGCAGTGATATTTCCTTTGACAGACGACGCCAGCCTCATTGACAGCAAATTAGCGCTAATCGAAAAAGCGCTGACGCCACCCGGAACGCTGGAATATTTCGATATTTTATCTGGTACGGTAGTCTCGAACGGGCAAGGCTCATCACTGATTGGCGATGGACTAGCAAGCTGTATCGGACGCTTCGATAAATTGGACAGCAAACGCTCCCGGAGTATCATTTTAGGAACCGACAACCAATTGGCTGGTACCCCAATAATTTCCCTGCCCGAAGCAGCAGAACTTGCCAAGCAAAAAGATATCCGCGTATACGGCATTTACCCGAATAGTAATAAAAATCGCGAGGCCGAAGCGGCAGAATTGAAGCGAACCATGTTAGCGACGAACGGCGATTATTATGCACTGCGCGACAAAAACACAATTCCAAACATTGTCCAAAAAATTGCCGCCCAAGACGCTTCCCGCTTCAAAGGCACGCCGCGCGTTACTCGCACTGATCAGCCGCAATTGTTGCTATACGGCATGCTTATCATCATAATTTCTCTCATTATTATCGATTGGAGGCTTCGCATATGATAATGCAACCGATTTTGCCGTGGTATCTGCTGCTGATAATTCTGGTAGTTACTGCAATTTTTACCGGCTGGAGGATTTTCTCCAAACCAATATCTAACCGGCGAGCGTGGCTGCGGCGGTTCTGTATTGTCTTGCTTATCATTACCGCTTGTTTTCGCCCAGCTGTTCCTGGCGAAGTGAAAGAATGGGGCGCGCCGCTAGTCGATGTCTATGTTGTAATAGATACAACGATGAGTTCTGCTGCCGATGATTATGATAACGGCCAGCCGCGAATCAACGGCATGCGCCGCGACGCCAAAGAAATTGCCAAAAAGCTGGTTGGTGCGCGATTTAGCCTAATAACTTTCAACAATAAAGCTTTCGTTGATTCGCCGTTATCGACAGATGTCAGAATGTTTGAATCGGCAGTTGACACGGTAAATATCATCAGCGAAAGCTATGCCATGGGCAGCTCAATTGATACACCGATTGACACCATCGCCTCGGAAATTACTCGCACCAAGCATAAAAATCCCGAGCGCACCTCGCTGCTATTTTACCTGGGCGACGGCGAACAAACCAGCGACGCCTCGCCAAAGTCATTCGCCAGCTTAAAGCCTCTGCTGGGCGGCGGCGCGATTATGGGATATGGCACTGCCGACGGCGGAAAAATGAAAACGCCAAGTTACAGCGGCGGCTTTGACGGTTTTTACTTGCGCGGGCCAGATTTGAAATATGCCGTATCAAAAATCGACGAGATAAATCTTAGAAATATCGCCAGCCAAACAGACCTGCCGTACACACATCGGCAAACTCCAGATTCCATTGACGCCGTCGTCAAGAACGGCTCCGTCGATAAAGCTGTCAGTAGCAGCCGCTCGTTCGACGGCTACAACGATATCTATTGGATAGCGATATTTGCGGCTGCTATTTTGCTGGCCTTTGAAATCAGAACCATCTATTTGCCTTTGCGCAAACTTCAGAATATAACGCCGTCGGAGGAGGAAAATCGTGAGTAAGAATCGTCCATTTGACCTGAAAAAACTAGATTTTGAAAAAATCCGCCGAGAAAAACGCCGGAAACTACTCCGTTATTCATTCCCTGCTTGCGCGATAATTTTGCTGGCTGCGGTAAAATTGACGAGCTTCCCCTTGTTGTCGCTGGCGGCGCGCGCTGCTTATAAAGACGGCGACAACAGCCAGGCTTCCTTCCGCTTATCGCCGATTTATACCATGAATTTATTTGAATCTTATAAAGTATTTTTTAACGACGGAAATACTCTATATAAGCAAGCCCGCTACGACTCGGCAGAAAAACAATTCCGCCAAGCCTTGCAAAAAGTACCAAAAACGCGCGAATGCCCTGTCCGCATCAACTTGGCGCTATCAATTGAAGCGCAAGCAGACGCCCTCGCCAGCGAAAAACGCTACGACCAAGCAATCATCCGCTACGACGAAGCAAACGCCGTACTGCACGACGGCGAGGATAGTTGCGGCGTGCAATTTGCTAGCCGGACAGTCGACGCGAGCAATGACGACGGCAAGACGGCAATCGTTATTGAGCAGCGAATCCGACAAAAGTTGACGCAGATAAAACAGCTTAGAAACGGCGACCAAGATATTTCAGTCACCAAACCTGGCGATAAAGAAAAAGTTGACGTGGGCAGCACCGACGGCAAGCTCAAAGAATTAGACAAGCGATTCATCGACGCCTACAACGAACAGCGTAAATCCCAGGAAAGAAACCAGCACCTGGAAGATTACAAAGACGCCACGCCAGATCATACGAAGAGAAATTGGTGAGAAGATTATTGAAATGAGCGGTTTTGTTTGCTATACTTACTATGTAATCGAAAGATTGGCTGTTGCATCGCACATCATAGGCTAGTTCGCAAAATTGTGACGATTTGCCGGCGAGATACGCAGCAAACATTATGCGGGTTTAGCTCAGTTGTTAGAGCGCTTCCTTGCCATGGAAGAGGCCAGGAGTTAGAGTCTCCTAACCCGCACCATAAACGAAATCATTTGATTCAATGAACCCTTTCCAGGGTTCATTTAGTTTATAGGATACTTTTGACCCCTTAAAAGTATCTTTTTTAATGGGTTCAATTATGAAGTTAGAGAAGAATATTTTTAAAAGCTGGTCCAGCTCGCTCATGTCATCAAGTTTTTCAAAAATAACAGGGAAAAACTCAAAAAGTTTGAGATATTCATCAAATGTAATTAAGGAGTCCTTTAATAAGCGTCTTTGACTGACTATTAGCTCATAACGCTGTTCTAATTCCTTTTGCTCATCAAGAAGCTTGCCAAGATTGTAATAGTCTTTTAACTCGGGGCTCTCTAATATGAGCGCTTTTGTCTGCTCATACTGTTGTTTTTTAAGCGCTAGCTTCCGTTTTAGGCTAGATACCTCACTAGTGAGCCTAGTGCTTTCATGCTTCATGGACCTTTCGGCACTTGATTTAATAACCAAATAATTACTCTTTTTAATGAATAAATATTCTTTAAAGAATACCTCCGCTGTATCAATAATAGTTTTTGCACGAATTGACTTTCCATTTAAATTGCAATATCTGTTTTCACACTTATAGTAGTATCTGTAGTCATATTTTTCACCCGTTGTCTTATTTCGCTTATTCGTAACCATTGAGGTCATAGACTCGTTACAAGCCCCACAAATGACTCTACCTCTAAATAAATTAGCAAATATCTCACCACCTTTTGGCTTATTGATGGCGTAAACTTTAGAGGAGTCTAAGCTATCGATTTTATTTATTTTTAGATACTCATCGACAGTAATTACACTCTGAAAATCATACTCTTCTAATAAATTTTTGTAGTGCTTGCCCCACTTTAAAACACCAGCATAAAACGGGTCTTTAAGAGTCTTCGAGACATCATCTTTGGACCACTTATGGCTTTGGTAAGGACCTCCTGCACGCTTCTGAACGGTATAGGATTGCCCATTAATCCACTCTCTAATATCTTTTTGAGACTTGCCGTTTAAAGCCAGTTCAAACATGTGCTTAATCTTTGTAAAGTTTTTTGGGTCAGGTTGGAAAAAGCGATTTGAATCTAGTATATAGCCGTGCTTAAATTTACCAATAAACTCAGCATCCTCTATAGCCCTTTTATTACCGCGGTCCACCGACTCGGAGAGATGTTCGGAATATTGTTTAGCCATTACAAACGTGATGCCAAGCAGCATCTTGCCCGCTGGATTATTCTCAAATGTAAATGTCGCAAATCTTAAGTCTTTAATTAAACCCCTGTCCACTAGGTCAATAATAACACCCGCCTCTTTCATATTTCGTGATAGACGGTCAGGGTGCCAAGCTATCAAGCCGTCTATCCTTCCATTTTCAATATCATCTATAAGTTTATTAAATTCATCGCGTGTATCTGCAATTTTAGCAGAAAAGCTTTCCTTGTATATCTTTTTGATACTTAAGCCATTTGGTGTAATAACTTTATCTACACACTCCTTTATTTGGTCTTCTATTGATGAAGCTTGCCTGTCTTCACTTGTAGTAGATTTACGAGCGTATAATCCATACTGTACGGGCTTAAGTGAACTCTCATTATTTTCAGGACCGCTACCTGTAAGTTTATTTAGTAATAGCTTTACACTTGTGGAGTTGTTACTATTCTGCATAATCCCTATTATAAGCCCTTGTCTATTGTTAGAGCTAATTTAGGCTATAGGAAATTATAAAAGAATCTTTATTCCTCTACTAACTACATAGCGCTGTTTATTTGATGTGGTATTTATCTTTTCATTTTGCTTATTAATATACCTGAATAATATATTAAGCAATTTTAATATATTTTCATCGGCGGAAGCTTTTCGGTTAGACAAAGAGGACATCCGAGACTCCTTGAAGTAGCTACTTCAGTTAGTCCGCTAAAAGCCCCTTTTTTGCCGAGTTGTTCTCGTATGCTTATTTTTATGTGTAAATCATGCTACCCGTTTTTTGCGCGGTACGTCTCCGCTATGTAGCCACATAAAATGCGGTAGTTTATTAATTACATCGTCTATTATATCAAAATTCAAATCTTGCATCAAAATGATATAATGGATAATGTCTAGATTCACAACAGGGCTCATTTTATCCCGAAAATGGGCAGCCATTTGCTAAAAGCAATAGGGATAAAACCCTCGTTGTGGGTCTAGACAGCCAGCAGTGGCTGTCCTTTTTTAATAACTAAACGGGGGTATTATGAACAATACACAGCAATCATCAAATTCTAAAAAACAAAAAAACTATATACACACACGGGAACAAAAAGGTCATAGTATCATAAAACATATATGTTTTGGGTGGATGGCACTATGGATTCCTGCTATATATTACACAATTAGTCCTAATCACTACTGGCACGCTTAAAAAGTATGGTAATTTTGCACCCATAAAACTACCATTTATACAGCGGAATGACGCCCTATCATACAGGGGGGGTGATTACCCCCCTGTAAAATTGTCTTTATATTAGTAATAGCCTTTGGCGGTTAGTTATATGGGCGTATATTTACCTAATAAATGATTGATAGTGATTGCTTATACTGCGCCGTACGTCTTTTTATTACTGGAGCTGGACCGGGGTAGTCCATAATGTATTCAAAAAGTTTAAGTAGATTCTGTAATTCTGCACCATTTCGGAAAGAAATGATCGCCTCGTTGGGCGATTTTTTAGTTCACTTAGACTGCATTTAGTATTATAGTTAGATCATGCAACGTTTTTTACTGAATAGTTGGTTAGCTATTTACCGATTTTTTCAAAATCTCGGTTATAATATACAGCGTTTTTGGATGAGCCGTTGGCGCGTTACTTTCATTTATGTGCTAGTATTGATTTTGTCATATATTATCTTTGGCTTAATGTTAAGTGATGACTTTTTCGATAAGCATTTCTCTAGACTTGCCGTTATGAAGGAATTAAGCACAATCATTGAGTATATAGGATTGCTATTTGCGGTACAGATCCCTGTTTTCATTTTACTCTTGGAAAAAATACGTGACTCAGAGGATATCCGACGATTACCCCTTCCTAATGTTATTTATTTTCGTGAAATATTAGCCACCTATATTGTTCTCAGCTCCTTATTATTAGTCTCTCCTCGAGCATCTTACTATTATTTTCCAACTATAATAATTGCGGTAGTAAGTTCGTATGCAATGGTCCAATCTATGCAGTTACTGTTTGGGATTGGCCAATTAAAGCAACAAGAGAAGAAATACATCAAGGATCTTGTTAAAAGGTCTTTAAGGGCGAGCAAGATGATACGTGCTAATGGGAGCAATTTCTTTACTGATCTGGAAAATTCTCTATACGTTACACATAGACTATTTACCAGTAAACGCGACAAGAGAGAATTAAAAAAACACTATCTAATACGAGTGTCTAAGGCAGGTGTTATCAAATCTATCAACGTAAAAAGACTCGATGAAATAATCACGAGAGAATATTATAATAGAGCTCCGCAAACGGCCAAAAAGCAATCGGTGAGCCGACCTTCAGATAAAAAGATAGCACAACTTATACTAAGCACAAGACCAGGTTCTGACATTGAAGACCAGAGTGTAATTATGGAGCTAGTTTTGTCTGATAGCTTACCAGCTCCACACAAGAGGCTGGAACGTGGTCTACTAGATTGCATAAAGATAGACCCAGACTATGCAGATTCTCCAAATAGACAGCTAGAAGTTTTAGTTAAGGGCTTCAGGCAGCAGCTTAGAGGCGCTATTGAAAAAGATGATGAAATCGCTGTTGATGACGCATTAGTAATATATGAATTACTGACTAATGCAACAGTAGAGGAATATTCAAATGAGAGCAAGGGCTTTGATTATGCGACGACAAAGAGTGAGTTTGAGCAGATATTTAGTGATAGCGTCTCTCGTTATTTGCAGAGTACGGTAGACATCATTGATGAGGCTTTCTTTTATGCCTTACGTACAGAGCGTCGGGATGCTACAAAAAGCATAATATCAAGCGTATACAGAAGCCTATTGAACGTATTTGATTCATTCAATATAGTAGTTGCGGCACGCTTAGAGAAGATCTTTACTCATGCAATGTCAAGAACTATATACGACACAACATTGGAAAACACTCACTACAAAGAATATGTTTTGGAGTTATTGGCATTCAGACTCAAAGAGCATACTGGACTCCTCCTATACAATTACAGAGAGTGCGATGAGTCGTCATCGTTTAGTCGGGAACAGTTAGAACAGTGGCTTAACGATCGTTTGAGTAATATGACTAGTTTTTTACTTGACACTTACAAAAAATCTCAAACATCAGCGTTTAAAGAAGTTAAATCAATATTTAATGAGGTAGAGAGTGGATATAGACTATATCGCCAAGAGATGGAAGAGCTTGTATGGACTGCTCGGTGTAGACTTTTTATGGTCGCTGCCTATATTCACGATGGAACAGACCTTACACGCGAGCAGGAAGATATTAAAAAGATAATAGATGATTACTTGAGTGGTTTTTCCGCACAAGATTTAACAAAGGTACTCGTGAAATGTATAGATAATAACTATGCTAGTGAGTGGCATTTTGACATCTATGATTTACCCGCTGATAGGAAAATGCATCTTGTGCCCGATTTTAATCTTATACTGAAGTCACTTTGGATCGAACGGATGCTTGCATTGGACAGCATCCCTGAAGATATTGAATATTATGGACGTGATGATATAGCAAGGACAGGCACTTTCTCTGATTTCACGACAAGGGAGGAAAAACCTTTCATCATTCGTCGTTTAGCTGAGATGGAAGAGCAAGGTGAAGACGTATCCGTGCTAACTGAGCTGGTTAAAACATTTATCGACGAGCGAATGAAATATGAAGATGAGAAACTAATCGCTGCACCGCTTGATCAAGATAAAATTATAGAATTTAAAGAAGGTGTATTAGCAGGCTACAAGGAATATGCCCTAGCAATCTCCATATTTAAGCCAAATGGATATTTGAAAACTACTCAAACTACAAAAGCGACAAAAGGCTTCTTGAGCTATGGATGGAACCAAATCCAAGATAAGTATGGCTTTGTAAAAGACTGGCACATAGGAACTATACATCAACCTCATAGTTATGGCAGTGAGATAGCCGAATCTGAAAATAAACATATACTTGAAAGTTTATTTTCAAAACCAAGTAGAATTGACAACTTTGAAGAATGGTTGAAGAGATTGAAACGAAGTAGAAAGTCCTGGTTCGTCGTTAGTGTGCGGACGGCCGATTGGTATATGATAAGCGATAGAAAGGATGATATTGGTAAACAGATCAAGAATGACTTTAGCACCGGTGATATGTCTTTTAAGGGTCTGAACCAAGTAGTTCCAATATATCACGTATATGATAATTATTTACTAAAGGGGTTGTATGCAGTATCGATAGACGATCTGGGCAGGCTGGAGATAGTGGATAATAAGGATGAACCTATAGAAATCTCAATTGACGCATATTCCGACAATGATAGACTACTTGAAGGTACCCTCGAGAGACAACCTGATTGGCTAATAGAAAAAGGTGATAGGGCCGCTCAGGAATTTTTCCTCAAAACGCAAGTCAGAATGTTTATCAAACACACCTTTAGATATAAACCTAAGGGCAAACGATCCGCATTTTATTATCCTATTAATGATAAGGATAGTGATTAGGCTGCATTCTAGCATAGAATAAGGACACACACTAGCAATTCTCACTCATCTTACATGAAAACTTGGCGCAATGCCGCTCCTCTACATCAGATTCATCCGCGCAGTTTTCATAGGATACCAATAGCGGCGAGAATGGCTATAAGGCAGACAGCCTAAACGTACACCTCAACAAAAATGCTCCACAATCTTATTGCCGGCGATGCCAAACCCGGTTAGCGTGTAGGTGCTCGACATGATGGATTGCCTGTGCGGCGGCGATTGCATCCAGGCGTTAAAGGCTACGCGGCTAGTGTGCAAATCTGGCAGCGCAGTTTGCACCAGATTCTCGGCTGGCGCGTTGCAGACAGTCCTCGCTTTAAGCAATCCGTGCGGAATAGTTGTGCCCGGTTTATAATGGCTAAAATAATTATTCTCTTTCATATCATTCGCCATCCACTGCGCCGTTCGATTAAGCGGCTCGTACATTTTTAACGGCTTCAGATTTTCTTTACTACGAGCATAGTTAATCAGTTCAAGAATCTCCAAAGCATCTGGCGGGCCTATGTCATACTTTTTATCTTGGTCTGCTGGTTGCGGCTGCGGATTTGGAGTTGGATTTGGTTGCGGATTCGGCGCAGGCTGCTGCGAATTACCGAGCTGCTGAGGCTGCGGAGCTGGCCGTTGGTTGTTTTTCGGCGGCGAGGCTGGACTCGCCGGTGGTTGCGGGGCTGGATTATGCTTCGGACGTACAGGGTCAATTCTCTGCTCTTTTTGGTTTGGCTGCGGTTTTTCAGACTTCTTCTCTTGCTGGTTCAGCATAGTTTGTTTAGAATTAGAGGTTGTGCTAAATTTACTGCCGTTAGGGTTATTGTTAGAATCGGAATTATCAGAGCCAGAATTAGAAGTGGTAGTTGTCTTTTGCTGCTGATCAGCACTACCCGCATCTTTCGACGCAGTACGCACGGCAATATATAAGCCTATTCCTACCCCCGCTAGTATTAAAATAACTAGGATAATTACAAGTTTTTGTTTTTTCATACTTTGATTGTAGCAAGGAAACCGGTTATGTCAATCCGGAGGTGGCGGCCTGCGAAAATAGCCAAAGCATAGTGTATAATATAGTCAGCGCGGGTATCGTATAACGGCTATTATGTATGCTTCCCAAGCATGAGACGAGGGTTCGGCTCCCTCTACCCGCACCAATTCAAACTATTATCATGAACCTTTAAGATAACGCTGGCACGCGTTATAATTAAAATATGAAAAAAGCTGTCATGAAGAGGCTGCTTTCGCTGTATGTTGGCAAGTTCTTCTTAAGCTTTGTACTTTGGTATTCAATTGAAAAATTATTTATAAGAAGTATCGGCATTGACAATTTTGGGATTAGTTTGATTGCAATTGTTCTGCTGATATCATCCGTTCTGACCGAAGTTCCATCAGGAATCATCGCGGATCGCTGGAGCCGCAAGGGCTCAATGGTGCTCGCTGGGCTGTTCTTAGGGATTAGCAGCCTGATGGCCGGCGCTAGCGGTAACATCTTTATGTACGCTGCCGCTGTGACAATTTGGGGTCTTCACGATGCTTTTTCGAGCGGGACTGGCGCAGCTATGATTTACGATACGCTGCTCGAGGAGCAAGGGCACGCCAGGAATTTTAATCGAGCACTAGGACTATACGAAACTTTAGGCGGGATAGCGTTAATTATCAGTAACTTTTTAGGCGGCTGGATCGGCGAACACTCGCTGCTGCTGGCGTTTAACTTAACAATTATTCCAATTGCCATATCTATGGTTTGCCATCTAATTTATAAAGATGCAAAAATTAGCCGCGAGGTGGCTGATGAAAAACTTATCAAACATACTAAAAATACATTCAAATGCGTTTTCAAAAGTAAAAGCTTACTCTGGCTGATGACTGCGATTATGATAGTCTTTTGTATCCAAAAGATGAATCGCGAAGCTTATCAGCTGTGGTATATTGCGCTGTCGGCTCCGGCGATAGTATTTGGCATCGCTGGATCGTTTATAGAAGGCTTGGGCGGACTGGGCGGCTCGTTGGTTAAATATCTCAGCTCAAAGCGAATAAATATAGTTCTGTCGATTTTACTAGGCTTGGCATCGCTCGCGCTTTCGGTGGGCAGTAATCTATGGATAACTATCGCCGCGCAGGTTTCAATAGCGGTAGTCTCGGGGGCGCTGTTATTCCATTTTACTGCACAGATACAACACCAGCTGCCGTCGCGGTACCGCACAGGTTCCGGCTCGGTGATAAACGCCGTGGGACGAATTGTCCTCATGCCGCTAACGTTTGTGTTTGGAGTTTTGTCAAACCAAAGCGTTTTCATCGCTGGTTGGATGCTGGTGGTTTTATCAGGACTAGCTGTTTTCGTGCAGCTAAAGCTTGATGAGCAAACTTCACCGTAGTAGCGTACTTCCCATCCCCGCTCATCTGTGCTACAATAAGTCACCAAAGGAAGGTCTGCTGTTAATCCCAGACCATATTTTTATGAAGGACGCTAGCAAGATTCGAAATATTGCCATTATTGCCCACGTCGATCACGGCAAGACGACCATGGTTGATGGGCTGCTCAAACAGTCGCGCACATTTCGCGACAATCAGGCTGAGATGAGCCAAGAATTGATCATGGATTCGGGCGATCAGGAGCACGAACGCGGTATCACCATCACCGCCAAACAGACCTCAATTTTTTACGGTGATTATAAAATCAACATCATCGACACGCCGGGGCACGCCGATTTCTCGGGCGAAGTCGAGCGAACGCTGCAGATGGCGGACGGTGTGCTGCTGATCGTCGATGCGCAGGAAGGGCCGATGCCGCAAACGAAGTTTGTGTTGAGCAAGGCGCTGGAACTGGGATTGAAACCGGTGGTGGTGATTAATAAAATTGATAAGCCGGCGCGGCGAATTGCCGAGGTTGAGGATGAGCTGAGCGATCTGTTTTTGGAGCTAGCGACTGATGATGCTCAGCTGCAATATCCAATTTATTACGCCGTTGGGCGCGATGGCAAGGCGTGGCGGGAGATTCCTGCTAACCCGACTGAAGACGCTGATCTCACACCGATTTTTGAAGCAATTATCAACGATATCCCGGCGCCGAGCGTCACGGCTGATGGCGGTTTCCAGATGTTGGTGACCAGCCTGCAGTACGATACCTTTCAGGGTAAATATGCCATTGGGCGGATCACTCGCGGGTCGGTTAAGCGCGGCCTAGCGGTTAGCTTGCTAAAACAAGGCAAAGTATCAGGTTCAGCGCGAATTGAGAAAGTTTTTGGCTACCGCGGACTGAACCGCGAAGAGCTTGACGAGGCATTTGCCGGCGACATCGTGGCGCTGGTTGGTGTCAGTGAAGCGCACATTGGCGATACGATTGCCGACAAAGAACAGCCGGAAACCTTGCCAGCGATCGCCATCGAAGCACCGACGCTGAGCATGTACTTGGGTCCGAACACCAGCCCGATGAAAGGGCGTGAGGGCGAATTTACCACCTCGCGGCAAATTGGCGACCGATTGCGGCGAGAGCTGGAAACTAACGTGGCGCTGCGCGTTGAAGAAAACGGCATCGGCTTTACGGTGTCTGGCCGCGGTGAATTGCACCTCAGCGTCTTGATCGAGACCATGCGGCGCGAAGGCTTTGAGTTTGAAGTCGGCCGTCCGCAAGTGGTCACCATCACCGAGGACGGTGTCGAAAAAGAGCCGATTGAAGAACTGCAAATCGAAATTAGCAGCGAATTCATCGGCGCGATCAGCCAGGAGCTCGGTGCGCGCCACGCTGAAATGAAATCGCAAGAAACCACCGCCAGCGGTGCTACTCGCATGACCTATGTGCTGCCGACGAGAGCGTTGATTGGCCTGCGAAACGTGCTGTTGACCGCCACCAAAGGCACGGTGATCATGAATTCCCTGCCGTGCGGCTATCAACCGCTGGGCGGTAAATTGCCAAAGACCCGCGGCGGCGTACTCATCGCCTTTGAAGCTGGTATCACCACGCCGTATGCGCTACAGGCGGCTGAGGCGCGCGGCGAACTCTTGGTCGGACCTGGCACGGAAGTGTACGCTGGTATGATCGTCGGTATTTACAATCGCCAAGAAGACATTGAAATTAACGTCTGCAAGGCTAAGCACCTAACCAACATGCGCTCCAAATCATCCGATGGCACGGTGCAGCTGACGCCATTTACGCAGTTTAGCCTGGAGCAGTGCATCGACTTCATCGAGGACGACGAGCTGTTGGAAGTAACGCCAAAATCCTTGCGCCTGCGTAAACGCTACCTTGACGCTAATGAGCGGAAGCGCGCTAATAAACAGTAGAATTTTTAGTTTAATATATAATTAAGAGGGGGTAAATATGACAAAAAAATGGCGCGACGTTAACGGATTTTATCAAATCTATCCGCGATCGTTCATGGATTCTAATGGCGATGGCGTCGGCGACTTGCGCGGCGTGATCGATAAGCTTGATTATATTAAGGGCGGCGACAATTCGCTTGGCATCGATGCGATTTGGTTTTCGCCGTTTTATCCATCGCCGCAAGCTGATATGGGCTACGATGTGGCGGACTATTGTGATATTGATCCGATTTTCGGCTCGCTTGATGATTTCAAAGAGTTGGTCGAGAAAGCGCACGCTCGCGATATTAAAGTAATGGTCGATTTCGTGCCCAATCATACCAGCAACCAGCATCCGTGGTTTGTTGAATCGCAAAGCTCCAAGGACAACGATAAGAATGATTTTTATGTTTGGCGCGACGCTAAGCCTGACGGTTCAGAACCGAACAATTGGCTGAGTATTTTTGGCGGGTCGGCGTGGCAGTGGCACGAAGGGCGCCAGCAATATTACTTACACACATTCCTGAAAGAACAGCCAGATCTCAACTGGGATAACCCTGAGGTGCGCCGCGAAATGCAAAACGTACTGCGTTTTTGGCTAGATCTCGGTGTTGATGGCTTTCGAGCGGACGCGGTACGTTGGATCAGCAAAGACCCAGAACTGCGCGACGACCCAGTCGCCGAGCATTATCACGATAAGAAACCGCCGACACAATTCGATGATTTGCAGCATAAGTACAGCCGCTTCTGGGATAACCTTTTCCCGTATTTGCGGGAACTAACAGATATAGTCGCCTCATATCCGAATCGAATCATGGTTTTTGAAGATTATCCGGATGAAAACTATAGCACTAGCGAACAATATTTGGGTTTTTATGGTGTCAATCCAAAAGTATCAATGCCATTCAATTTTGAAGGATTACACGCCAAATTTAATGCCGAACCGATGAGCACAATCGTCAATGAATTCCAAGGTATGATCAACCCCGACGTGCACACACCCGTCTATTGTTTTAGCAATCACGACCAATCGCGCATCGTTACGCGCTTTGGCGGCGAAAAGCAAGCCCGCTTGATTGCGTTGATGCAACTGACACTACCAGGGCTGCCAGTAATATATTACGGTGACGAGATTGGCATGAATAATGGACCAATTCGCTTTGAAGAGATTCAAGATAAGTCGGTCTTTAGCCACGGCAATGACGAATCTGTCGGGCGCGACCCAGAACGCACGCCGATGCAATGGACGGCTGGCCAAAATGCTGGATTCAGTACCGCTAAACCATGGCTGCCAGTAAATCCTGCTTGCCAGAACGTCAATGTAGAATCAGAACAGAACGAGCCAGACTCATTTCTGGCGCTATACCGCCGCTTATTAACCTTGCGCAGCCGCTACGAAATCTTGCGCACTGGCGAATACGAGCCGCTCAGCGATACAGATAATGATGTATTCGCTTACGCGCGATGGATTGGCCGAGAGCAGCATGTCTTTGTCGCATTAAATTTTGGCAATACCAAACACCGTGTTACTTTACCTCATACCGGCAGTATCTTATGCGCCACAAACCCAACTGACTACCCCGAGGTTGCCGATGACGGCTCGGTAGAGCTACGCCCATACGAAGGTGTACTGATTGGATGTAGCGAGCACCGGTTATCAATTGAATAGAGATACCGGGCTGCTCTAGAAAAGGAGCGGCCCATTCGTATAGAGAAACTCTTGGTATTTTAATTAACCAGAGTCTCTTTCACGCGCCTAGAAACAAAGAAGTACAAACAAAGCAATCCCATAGAAATCCCGCTAGCAATGATAGTACTAGTCATACTAATAATTGAGTCAGTGTTCGGGGGTCTTTTGACCACGCTATCAACTACCGCAGAACTTGCTGAATAGAAGAACGAAACTACGAGCGCCGCAACCGCCAGCCACTTGCCAAGCTTCTTTTGCAGATTAATGAGCACCACCGCGACAGTAGTCAGTACAGCAATGATCGGCATGAATATCACTGAAACGACAGCCGACGGATCGCCGAGATTTAACAACGAAGTAAAAAACAAACCAACCGAACAAACGCCGTCAATCGCTAGACACACCATGAAGAATGCGAGCCAGCCCTTGACACCTTTGAGCGACTGCGCCATAACAACATACTGGACTGGCGCCGCTTGCGGCTGCGCGAAATATTGCTGGTTGACCGGCTGCTGTTCATAAGGAACATTCTGCTCAGCTGGCGCTGGCCTGTACTGCGGATCGACAGCGCCTGGCTGCTGAATATTCGGTTGTGGCTGCTGTGATGATTGTTGTGCCATTTGTATTATTCTCCTTTACTTTTATTATAATCGTATGGATACTGGACATTATTTTGCGGATATTGCTGTGATACAGGCGGATAAGGCGTTTGGCCTTGCTGCTGAGGATACTGCTCTGGTTGCTGCGACGGATATTGAACTGGTTGCTGTGAATATTGAGCTGGTTTTTGCTGCAACGAATATTGGTATTGCGGTAGCTGATTAGGATATTGCGGCGAAACTACGTATTGGCTGTTTAGAGGAATATTCGCATAATACGCTGGCTTTTCATTCTGATATTTAAAAACATTAACACACCAAGCAATTCCCAATATCATCACGCCGAAAGGTATAGGCAAAAAGAACGCCGCATCGCCAAAGCCTACCACAGAATAGAAGTTTAAATAAATCCAAAAAACAACAAAAGATATGACCGATATAGAGAGCGTACAAGCAGCTGCGATTTTGGCTACTAGTTTGTTTTTACTCGGCAAGTAAGCTATCCACAAAATTATAGACGATATCACCGACAGCGCCAGAACAATCGGCATGACTATTTTCACTACTTGAATCAAATAATAGTTTGCTTCGCTCGAAAAGTCTTTCATCGAACCATTCATGCTGAATAAACCAATCGGAAGGCCTATCGTCAAGAATAAACTAATCGCGTAAACAATCGACAATCCGATGACGTTGCTTTTTCTTGAATAGTTGACATAAACGTATTGATATTGAGTCTGGTTCTGGTAAGCTTGTGGCGGGATGACCGCTGTCGGCTGATTCTGCTGTTCTGGTTGCGCTTGTGCCTGTTCAATTTGCGGCATTGGCGGCTGGACTTGCTCTACCTGCGGCGGTTGAATTTGTTCGCCTAGGACTGGTTGATGAGTAACACTTTGCTGCGGCTGGATTTGCTCGCGTTGGCTTGCCTGAGCGCCATCTTGCTGCTGATTAGATTTGCTGCGCTGCTCGGATTTCTTTGCATTCTTGCTACTCATACATTTAATGTATCATACTATTTATGTTTATGACGCATGTTAGCGATATTTGCATAGATTGTACGGCAAAAAATTCAGTAAAAACCCGTTAGCGGTTCGAGACCTCTTTCCTAACCTCTTCCGGTAAGAATCCCTTTTCGTGCTGGAAGCCAGCTTGCCATTTGTAATCTTTAGCGTAGCCCAAATCTTTCATTAACTTAGTGGCAGCATTGCGAAGATGCAGCGGCACTGGCGAGTTCGGGTACTTGTGCGCCAGAGAAAAAGCCTCATTCATCAAATCAGTAATTTCGCGCGATTTCTGGCTGCGAGCCAGAGCGATAGCACAGTGGAATAAATTGTATTTGGCTTCAGGTAGCCCAACTCGCTCCACCGCCTCAAAAGTGGCGACCGCCAGGCTCAGCGCACCATTGCCAGCCAGCCCAATGTCTTCTGAGGCGAAAATCACCATCCGCCGAGCGATAAACTTCGGGTCTTCACCGGCGTCGATCATGCGTGCTAAATAATACGCCGCAGCCGCCGCGTCACTGCCGCGCAGTGATTTGATGAACGCCGAAATGACATCATAATGCACATCGCCCTTTTTGTCATAGCCCGGCAATCGCCGTTGAGCCGCGGCCTTGACCACCTCGGGCGTGACCTTCCCGCCAAAACTCAATGCCAATTCCAAATTACCCAAGGCCACCCGCGCGTCGCCGTCCGCTAATTCCGCCAGATAGTCCAGAGCTTTGGGCGACACCCGATTGGTTTGTTTCAAAGTCTTCAGCGCTCGCTTCAGCACCAATATAATTTCATCTTTGGTCAATTGATGGAGCACCAGAACCCGCGTCCGGCTGAGCAGCGGTGTGATCACCTCGAAACTTGGATTCTCGGTAGTCGCGCCAATCAAGGTGATCAGCCCGCTCTCAACATGCGGCAAAAACGCATCTTGCTGCGCCTTGTTAAAACGGTGGATTTCATCAACAAACAGAATCGTCCTGAGGCCCAAATTCCAATTTTGCCTGGCATGTTCGATCACCCGTTCGACATCTTTTTTACCACTAGTCACCGCCGACAATTCGACAAATTCAGCATTAACTTCGCGGGCGATAATCCGCGCCAGCGTCGTTTTGCCCGTCCCCGGTGGGCCCCACAAAATCAAGCTAACCGGCTCGCCACGCTTAACAATTTGGCGGAGCAGCTCGCCCTCGCCCAGCAAATGACTCTGTCCAATCACCTCATCCAGCGTTTGTGGCCGCATCTGTTCGGCCAGCGGAATTCGCCCCATAGTTATATTATACGCCAATTAAGAACGCAGGCGACTAAGACGGCTTTAATTACCGCAACTAGCGTAACACGATCACCACCATTGATAACTTGGTCGGATTACTACCGCAACTAGCAACACGCGGCTAATGCAAATTATCAACGCTGCCGGTAGCGCACCACTCTTTAGCGAGACATTTTGCCAGCTCGTCCGCGGCCCGTTCCAATCATCCGCGCGAGATGAGAAAATCTTAGGCGTGAGATTTACAAATCATACGCGGAAGATTTCAAAATCTTACATGTAGGATTCGAGAATTGTACGCGCGAGATTAGTCGGACGCACGTTCTTCCTGCTTTTTACATATCGCTCCGATTTATTCAGCAAAGGCAAAGTTTCGTATATCAAGAGACACGGCAATACATTATGTTATCTGGATTACTGTTCAAAATCCGCCTAGGAATACGCTTTCTGTGCATAGTGCCGTCACCTGGCAGTCCTTTATAAACTTCATTGCTTAGTACGGCCGCCAAAACGCGCGCTGCTAGTTTTCTCTGCGCGTTAAGTTTTTTACGTAATCTTGATGAGAGATCTGGTTGTTCATCTGCTGCAAAATAGTAAACGTAAGTCTTTATACCTTCAATTGGACATCCTTCCGTAGACATATCCTGATAGGCGAAAGCACTGACTTTATCAGATTGAACAAGCGGTCTAGAATCGGGGTCATAAATACCATACATATAAGCATTATGCAATTGGTGATGAAACCCCCTTTCTGCTACGGCAATATTAACTATATTACTATTTGGATAACGATACGATACACCTATAGGTTCGGTAATCGTGCTAGAGCCCACTTTTTCTATATCAAATAAACCGACATATATTTCAGGAGACCTCAGTCTAATCATATAAAATTATTTATAACACACTATGAACAATAGAGCAATAGGTGGTAGGCGGTTTTTTGGAAGGACTTTACGGCTCCTCCGCCGCCAGCACTCTTCCCGACCGATAAGTCCTTAATGCTCGCAAAGCCATGCGCGCCGCCGGTCCAGCGACCAATATCTGCCACCAAAAAGCCGCGCAGAAATTAATCGGCCATGCCGAGGCAAAGCGCAGCGGCAGCTCGGCTAGCGGTATACCAGCCAAGACAAGCCCGATCAAGCTCATCGCCAGCGACATACCCGTTACCATACACACTGTTCGCGCCAGTGCATGAGCCTCCGCGCTGTCCTTCGCCCGAACAAACCGCTTCATGGCTTTTTGCGCCAGATTCGACACGAGCAAACCCTCAATAATCATAACAATCGCAAAAATCACCGGCTGTAATATCAGCGCTCTTCCTAGCGATTGCATTGACGCGCCAGCATGCAAAAACGTGTTCAGCAAATTCATAAACATCGACATTGTAAACGCCATCACGACGCCATAAAATATTCCTTCTCGCTTAGTGCGGGGCATATTTACTCCTTTGATTAATGATTTTTTGGCAACAAAAAAGTTGCGCTTTATCGGTGCAACTAGGGTGTGTTATTTTTACAACATTACGCTTTGCCAGGGCAAAAGCAACGTATTGACCTCTGAAAATCTTAGCAGGGCGACGGAGTTTTGTCAAGATTCGAACAGCTCATTGATCAAGAGAACTGCCGGCTCAAATATTACAGCATCTATTGTCTTTCCTTCTTCAATATAATCGGTCAGTTTTGGTAACATATGCAAACTTGCCCAATTGATAATCTGGTTTGAAGTTGGTTTTCGCTTCGCAAGTAATCTTTCAAAAGACGGACGCATATCATCAGTAGTCGGACGAGATTTTCCAGTAAGTTGAATTGGTAATAATAAGTAAATAATGTCTTGAAAAATAAAATAACGGCAGCGTCCATGATTACGCTGCCATTTTCATACTATTTTGGTGGAGATAGAGGGACTCAAACCCTCGACCTCAGCAATGCGAATGCTGCGCTCTATCAGCTGAGCTATATCCCCATGCTGGCGTAGTCGCCAAGCTTCGTTTCTATTTTAGCACACAGCAAGCTAATTCGAAACTACCGCTCCGACTGCCGCCCGTGAAATTCCTTGAGAGGTCTTATCGACACTAGGCTTTTCAAAATGTTCAGGGTGGTCCTCAAACCATTGTCTAAGCGCTGCTGCCGTCGCACTTGTACCAAAGATTGTAGAAAGCCTACCCATTACGTCTAATCTAATTGTATGCGGATCTAATCTACCGTCTTCTTCAGTATATTCGTCACGGTGTACTTCAACTAGAGCATCTATAACTGGCCCCGCTGCATTAAACATAAATTGCATTCTGTCCGCAGTTCTATCAAAAGAACCAGACCTTTCTATGATTGCACACCACAAATCCCTCATTGCACTTGGCTTGCGAGGATTAATATCTCCGTAGTATCCCGTTAGCTCCTTCCAAGATGCCAGAGGATCGCGGTCGCCCTGGTCTGATTCGTCAACAATATCTGTCGTGCCCGTCCTGTTGATGGTTGATGCATCTAGATGACTATCATGATTAGTTTTAGTACCGTCTAAATCAAACAACTCACCCTGTGTAGATAAACTCTCTCTTCCCATATTTTAAGTATAGAGTATTGCTAAAAATGCGTCAAATTAAAATAACTCGCTTCCGAAACAGCGAGTATAATTCATGGTGGACCTTGCAGGGCTTGAACCTGCGACCTCACGAATGTGAATCGTGCGCTCTAGCCAACTGAGCTAAAGGTCCGTGGTGGAGCATACCGGATTCGAACCGGTCACCTCTTCGCTGCCAGCGAAGCGCTCTAGCCAAATGAGCTAATGCCCCAAACTACTACAGGACAGTCGCCGATTTGGCTAGAGCGCTTGCGCAATATTTCTGCTGAAGGCTCCCCAAATGAGCTAATGCCCCAAACAATATCCCCTCTATCTACAATATCAAAAAACCGCTACAATTTCTAGTAGCGGTTTGTGCTGCTACGCGCCCACCCGGGGCACGGCGTTGGTATGATGTTTGTTTTCGCAACAGGGCGGCCCCATTGCGTACCAGCATAAGCATATTATCGCGCAACGTTTAGTAAATTGCAAGCGCTTATTCAATTTGGCTAGCGAACATCTTATAAAATTCACCCCGGCGAGCTACTAATTCGTCAACACTGCCCTGCTCGACAATCTTGCCGTTTTGCATCATATAGACAACATCGGCTTTTTTGATAGTTGTATAACGATGGCTGATAGCGATGATTGTATTGCCATGCTTGCCAAATAGCCGAGCAAAAATCCTTGATTCTGCCAAGGCATCGATAGCGCTAGTTGGTTCGTCTAGAATAACAATTGGCGCCTGGCGATAAAAATTACGCGCTAGCGCCAGGCGCTGCCATTGCCCGCCCGACAAATCAACGCCGTTAGTACCATCGTCATGCTCAAACCATTGCCCGAGAATCGTATCGCGCTTCTTGGGCAATTTGTCAATGAAAGCGTTGGCTTCAGCCTGCTTGATTGATCTTTGATAATGCTGCTCGTCATAGCTGCGCTGAACGTCTCCATACACAACGTTCTCGTAAGCTGTTGCAAATCGATATTTTATGAAATCTTGTTGCAGCACTCCGAGATAGCTGTGCCACGAGCTCTTATTAATATCCGCCAGCGACACGTTATCAAGCAAGACCTGGCCGCGCGTTGGCTGATACAACCCCAGCAGCAATTTAATAAGCGTCGATTTGCCAGCGCCATTTTCGCCGACAATAGCAATCCGTTGGCCAGCGCGAATTTTCATGTTAATATCGCTTAACACTAGCTTGTTGTTTTTGGGATAACGAAACGAAACATTCCGCAGTTCAATCGCCTGCGGCGGTTCAGACAGCTCCCGACCTTTGTTCAAGCTTCTCGGCAACTGCATAAACTTTTGGAAATCGACCATCGCTGCAATATCCTGATCAATGCTATTGAACTGCGTGATTAAACTGCCCATATCGCCAAGCGCCCTCGACATCATTTGCTCAACCAGAACAAACTGGCCGACCGGCTGAACACAATGGATAATTTGCAGAACAATCGACAACAGCCCAACTAGCTGAGCTATCGCTTCGACAACGTCGGCTGCCAACCGTTTGATAATATAAGCGCGCTCAAATTGAATACGCTCGAGCTGGTCTTTGTCGCGCCACTTCGCTCGCATATCTAACATATAGCGCGCTGCGTTATAGATACGCAATTCCGCCAAATTTTGCGGCTGCATCACACTCCAAGAAATCGAATTGCTGCGGCGCCGAGCTTCGGTATATTTACGCCAATGCTCTGTCTGCAAACGCGACAATTTTAACTGAACTATCGCGCTAGGAATAATTGCTAAAAATAATATTAAGCCAATCCACCAGCTAACAGAAAATAGCGAAGCTAATGCTACTATTACACTAACAATTGACGCGATTATCCTAGCCATAGCATCGAAGAAGTGCGAGAAAAACGAAACAAAACTTTGCGCCTTATCAAACATGTCGGCAGTGTCCTTGTCATCGTAACGCCAAAAATCGATACTAACAAAATGCTCGTACAGCTGGTCGCTAATAGCCGAGCTGATTTTATACGAAGTGAATTGATCTATATAATTCTGCAAACTACTCCACGCCATCATGAGTATCCCCAGCAACACAGTTGCTACAACACACCAAATTGCTCTTGCGCCCGCTTGCTCGTCACCAGCGAAGCCAGCCGCCAAATAAGTAGTCGCTTGCGCGGCCACAAAAGTAGTGACCAACGGAATAGCCGAACCGATGATCGTACCGATTATTTTGGTAATTGCCGCCAGCGGAGAAGCTTTATAAGTCGTTATCGCCACCGTGCCAAAAGCTTTTAGCGTTTCATTGAAAGATAGCTTCTTTGGTTCTGTCATGATTAACCGCATTCAGATTTTATCAGAGTAATAATAGCAGTATCCAGCTCGCTTTCACTATGCCAGGTTTGCGTCCGCCTAGCGAGATCTGGTAAATACGATTTGCCGGCAGCGCTCTGATGCTGCGCCAATAGAATTGACTTATCGCGAGCCATAGCGACGCCGATTTCTATCAACATACCTTCGCTGCGGCGCGGCGAAGTTTGGATCACTAGTATTTTGTCGCACTCATTCATTTGATCAATTGCTCGCCGCAAGAACTGACGCGGACTACCATAACTTTCGGTCGCACTATCAAACAAATTACAATAAACCTCATGCCCGTAGCCCTCGAGCAAATCGACCACCCGGCGCATACGCGCTTCAACTTTCAGTTTGTCCTCGCCAGTAAAAGCATACGAACAGAATATTTTATGCTTTTTCATAATCCTATTTTATCATCTAGCTGGCAAAAGCTTCGTAAAAGAAGTTATAATCCTCTGGCGCAACGCGTTGTCGAGTGGAACTATCGCTGCGTGATTACGCCCGCCGAGAGTTATGTGTTCAATAATTAACGATAAACCGCGTACGATCTTGATACAAGCGATTTCTCGCTGAGTAGTCGATTCCTCACCTAGCCGATCAACGACCAAACGCCGAATATTGCACATACGTTTGGCAGTTTCGGGGCGTTCCATCTCGCGGTTGTACGTAAAATTAACTACATCGTACCAGCGCGGCCAATCATCACGGAAACTCTCGAAGTCAACTAACCAATATCTATCGCCGTCATACAATAGATTATTTTCGGTAAAATCCGCATGCATCGGTCGAGCTTCGCACAAGCTATGATTATCACGCAAGAACTCCAAACTAGCCCGAAATATTTCCGGCGGTATCACTTCTAAATTAAACCCGGATATAATTCGTTCTAGCTTCTGCCAAATATATTCTCCGTCTTTATTTTGTTGCGACCAGCGCGAGCGACGACGTTTCTGACTGCGAAAATAGTGATCCATTTGCACGAAACTTTGTACAAAAAAGTCGTCAGGCACATTGGCTAGCTCTGGCGTCCACCCGTCGATAAATTGCGTTAAGATTTTCACATCGTCATGATACAGCAGTTTTGGTACAGAAAATGGTATATCGTTAAAATTACGAGTCAATTTATCAAAAGTTCGCAAACCATTCGCTTCGCGCAATATTTCATCTTTACCAGTCACCCCGGGCTGCGACTGCTTGCAAAACACGCGTTCGCCAAGCCAATCTACTTCGCTAACCGCAAACCTATGATTCTGGCGAATAACTCTGATAGTTTTTAGGTTGGCGGTATCATTCTTCATTTTATTCTCCTATATGAGTTAAAGGCTCGACGCCATCTTCATAAACTAAGTCGTCAATTGTGACTTCGTAAATATGTTTATCGTCACAATACGCAAAAAATCGGACGGTTTTATGTTGCTGCCAGGCTTGAACTATTTCCGCCCGCACACCATCAGCAATATCGCCAAATACCCACAGCTCATCAGCGCGCGCCACCAGCGTATTATTGGCACGCCGTACCGTGTCGCGCTCCACCGCGTCGAGCAAAAAATAATCAAAACTGGTAAATGGGTTGATTGGTGCAACGCCTTGATCAAGTGCAAATTTCGTTACGAAAAATCTCATGTAAAAATATTTCTTCGACATCGCCGTAAACACAACCGTGTCGGCGGGTTTGATGGAGAGGGTGCGATGCGGTTGCTGTGTCATGGTTATACCTCAGTTACTGTATGAGTTCTAATAATGTTTGCTCGTCAATAATTTTGGTGCCGTATTGCTCAGCTTTTTTCAATTTACTGGCACCGACCTTGCCACCAGCTACCAGATATGTTGTATCTTTTGCAACAGCGGTTTGGAAGGTGCCGCCGAGCTTGCGGATTTTTTCAGCAGCAGTATCGCGACCCATCGATTGCAAGGTGCCGGTGATGACGAAACTTTGGCCAGTTAGACTGCCGGATTTTTTAGTAAATCGTGGTACTACATCCAAGTCAGTAAATTTTTCTAGCAGTTTGGTGTTATCTTCATCAGCAAACCATGCCACAATTGACTCAGCGACAATTTCACCCACGCCGTCTACTTCGCGCAGCTCATCGATAGTCGCTTGGCTTAGCTTTTCAATACTTTCAAAGTGGTTTGTGAGGTCAATCGCCGTCTGCGCGCCGACATGACGAACACCGAGGCCGAACAAAAATCGTTCCAACGCTGGCTGCTTTTTAGCGGCAATGGCATCGATGAGCTTTTGTGCGGAAATATCAGCAAAGCGCTCTAGTCTCAGTAAATCATCTTTCGTCAACCGGTAAATATCCGCCAAATCGTTAACTAGCCCAGCCTCGACCAGCGCCTCGACATTTTTCTCGCCCAGCGTGTCGATATCCAGCGCGCCTTTGGAGGCAAAATGCGCCAGAGACCGCTTCAAAATCAGCGTACCGCTCAAACCTTTAACCCGGTACACCGCCTCGCCTGCTGGCCGCACAAATTCTAACTCTGGATATTGGCGTGCCAGTTCTGCTGGATAGTCAATTGGCTTGGCATCTGCCGGCCGCAATTCTTTTAGCACGGTTTGTACCTGCGGGATGATGTCGCCGGCCTTGAAAATAACCACCGTGTCACCGCGGCGCACATCCAGCCTAGCAATTTCGTCAGCATTATGCAGACTGGCGTGCTGCACCGTCGTACCTGCCACCACTACCGGGTCAAACACCGCTACTGGCGTGGCCGCACCGGTTCGACCGATGGAAATAACGATATCGCGGACGATGGTCGTGGCTTGCTCAGCGGCGTACTTGTAGGCCACAGCGCCGCGCGGATTTTTACCAACTAACCCGAGACTTTCATACAACGCTCGATCATTGATCTTAATTACCAAACCATCAGTGTTAAACGGCAAATCATGGCGCTTATCATCCCATTCGTTAACGAAATTCATCACATCCGCTAAAGTGGTAAAAACGCTCGCCTGCTGATTACGAGTAATTCCTAGGGCGGTCAGCGCCTCGTAAGCAAAGCTGTTGGTTGGCACTTCAGCGTCGTTATCGCGCAGAACATCATAGCCGCGAAAATGCAGCGGCCGCGCCGCCACCAAGGACGGATCGAGCTGGCGGATTGTCCCTGCCGCCAGATTACGCGGATTAGCAAATTCTGGCTGTCCCAAGGCTTTTTGCTTTTCGTTAAGCTCCGCAAAGTCGCGCTTCAGCATCACAATCTCGCCGCGAATTTCTGTCCGCCCGCGCAAAAATTGTTCAAAGCCTGGCGCCTCATGCAACCGCAACGGTACATTTTTTATAGTCCGTACATTGTTCGTCACATCCTCGCCGATAAAGCTATCGCCGCGCGTCACCGCCTGGATCAACACGCCATCAATATAAATCAACGCGCACGCCAAGCCATCCATCTTGATATCGGTAAAAAATTCATGCTTATGCCCCGGCATCAGCTTATCAGTACGCTCAATCCACGCTTCGATTTCACTCTTATCAAATACGTCATTCAGACTAACCATCCGCCGCTCGTGACGAACTTTTTTAAAACCTTCAAGCAGCTTGTTACCAACCCGCTGCGTTGGGCTATCTGGCGTAATCCACTCTGGGTGCGCTGCTTCAATGCTCTTTAGTTCTATCATCAAGCTATCGTACACCGCATCGCTGACGCTTGGCTGATCAAGCGCGTAATATTCGTAGCTGTATTGATTGAGCAGTTTTTTAATTTCTTCAAGCCGGCTTCGCGTCATCTGCTACCACCTTTCTATACAGCAGATAAATATACGCTGCTAACCAGACAAACAACAGCGCCATCATAAACGCGCCAGCAAATGGCACGATTGGTACCGACTCGAGCCACTTCAGCTTTGACGATAATCCGCGTTCTAGTAATACCAACGACACCATCACAACGCACCATATCACCGAGCTATAGACAAACGCCCAGACTATCCTGAGCATAATCCTTAGTCGCCGGCCAACCACCAAGTCGCTAGCAGCCTGGATTGCCCGCAGCGGATACATACCAGGCAAAGCCACCACGACTAGTGCAATAATCGTACTGGTCACCCAATAGAGTACAAGTGTTAATACACTTGCCGCTAGCAGACCGAATAACATCATACCGAAACCTTCTGTTAATATATGCACCGATACCAGCGCCGAATACGCCAGCGCCATAATACCAACTGGCGATAGCTGAATTAGTAATACCAACAATACCACCGACGTCGATATCAACGGTGCGGTTGCGTTGTACAAGCCGTCGCGTAATTTTGGCTTAAGCCCAAGTAGAATTTCGCGCAGCAACCACACCGCCGTTAGCCAAGTCATCAACACAAGCAGCGCCAGCATAACTCCCTGTTCAGCCCGCAGCGACGTCGTGTCAATCGCCAGCGACGAAAATGTCAGCATACCAGCATTTAGCAACTGTCCCACGCCGCCGTCGAAAATCTTGCCCAGCGACTCGGACACTAGCTTGCCAATTGAATCATAAGTTGACTGGCTAGTAATAATTCCTAGAAAAATTATTATCAGTGCATACAAGATTATCATAGACAAGAACAGACCTTTATTCTTCCACAACACGCGATTGACATAGTGAGTAAAAGCAATATATCCTGGCAAACGCAAACTGCGGCGATAATCTCGCCGCCGCGTTCGTCGAAAGCTGCGATGCGGCCGCCGCTGCAGGAAACGCACATTGCGATAGCGCGCCAAATACCACTTCTCGGTAAGCCAATCAAGAAATGCGCTACCGTAATGCTTCGGAATATTATGTTTCTTTTGCTGTTTCATAAATAAGCTATGGTGCGCAAGGCGGGAATCGAACCCGCACGACTTTTGGTCAAGAGATTTTAAGTCTCTCGCGTCTACCAATTCCGCCACTCGCGCTTGTAATTTTATGGAGGCACGTACGAGAGTCGAACTCGTCTAAAAGGTTTTGCAGACCTCTGCGTAACCGCTCCGCCAACGCGCCGTCTGCTTTATTATACCAAACTACAGTTGCTCTTTGAATATTAACTATGAAAAAATCGCTGGCAGAGCAACGATTTCATGATGTATATTTGGTGCACTGAAGAAGACTTGAACTTCCACGGCCGCAATGGCCACTAGCCCCTCAAGCTAGCGCGTCTACCAATTCCGCCACCAGTGCATAGTGCTTTAATTGGCGTGATTACAATTATACTAACCTCACGGCGTTTTGTAAACAGAAGCCCTACCCGTAGACCACGTCGTTACGTCAGCGTAGCGATCGTTCATGGTATTTAGAGAACCGCGCGGCTCAGCAATTGACGCGCCATTGTTCAAAACGTAGCTGCCGACAGATTGATACAAACCAATTGCCGGCGCATCGTTCAGCCACTGATTAACAAACTGAATATACTTAGCTGCCCGCAGAGCTGAATTAGTGCGCGAACGCCCGCCAACCAGATCGTTGTCAACTGTTCGATTAGAATAATTAGCAAAATTGTAACCAGAAGCGCTAGCCTGCGACGAATGCCAGTAGGCAAAAACGTCTGGATCGGCGCCAAGCTCCAATTCATACAACAAAGCATCGTAGTCGCGCGGCTGCAACACGCTTTGTACGAAGCTAGTAGTTGTCGAGTTGGTATCGATTTCGCGCAGCTGGACATCAACGCCAAGCTTCGACCACTGCTGTTTAAGCGCATCGACTATCTTCTTGTATTCATCGCGCCCAGACGAAGTTGTCACAGCAACCGCTAGCGGCCGGCCGTCCTTGCCTTTCCATTGGCCTTGGTTATAAGTCCAGCCCGCTTCTTTGAGCAGCGCTTTGGCCTTATCTAAATTATAATCTGGCGCTGCCGGCAGTTTTTGCGCAATTTGACTTTGCAAAATCGGCGTGTCTAGCCGCGCCACATTGTCGCCGACAGTTGCACGAATTGATGAAGTATCAGTAGCGTAGCGTAAAGCCTGGCGAACTCTAGCGTCTTGAAGTGTTTGACTGCGATTGTTCATCAAAAGATAGACGCCTTTGTTGAGAAGCCAGTGTTTAGTCGAATACTGCTTAGATTTAATATTATCAGCAGCCGACAAAGACAAACCCGAAGCCGCCGAAACCTCGCCGCTATTTACAGCCTTAACTAACAGCGATTCATTACCGTAAGCTCGCAGCTCCAGGCGCGACAAAGTCGAAACTGCTCCGTAATATTTAGTATTCGGTTCCATCCGCACCACGTCGGTAGAGCTAGTTGACTCGCTAGTTTGAACTCGTTTAACCGCAAATGGTCCGCTGCCGACCGGGTTGCTGCTAAAATCAGCTTCGCGCATTGACGACGGACTAACAGTTTGTAAAATATGCTTAGGTATTACCGGAAAAGTCAAGGCGTGCGAAAACCCAGCATACACCGCTGGTAGCATAAACTCTACCGTTGAATCGTCAATCGCCCGCGCCGAAATGTCTAACCAGTTAACTCGCAAAGGCGAACGCACTTGCGGGTTTTTAATCAGATTAATTGTATATACAACGTCCTCGGCAGTCAACTTTTTACCATCATGCCAGACGGCATTGCGCAGCTTGATTGTATAGACTTTGTCATCTTTTACCGTCATTGATTCGGCCAAGTCAGTATGCAACGCTCCGGTAACATCGTAATTATACAGAGACGAAAATAACAGACGTGATACCGCCTGTTCAGGCTCGCTAGCCGCTAGTAAAGGATTAAGCGTGCTAATGTTGCCAATCACTCCCTCGACATACACGCCGCCAGATTTAGCGCCATCCTTCTTGCTGCCTTGTGAATTCCAGGAATACTGAATACCCAAGCCAGCTATCAGCAAGGCTATAGCAGCCAGCCAAATCATGATCTCGGTCATCACTAAGCGGACATTTTCAATACGCCGCAGAATAAAGCGGCTAGCATGGCGCTGCGTGGCGCCTTCGGCATGCTTGACTCTCAGCGCTAGCCGCTTGTAGCCCAGCCTCAGTTTGCCTTTACTTGCTTTACTCATTTATATCCACCCTTGATTTATCTATAAGTTCGGCAGAACCAACAGTGCCACAATCGACATCACAAACGCTACAGCCAAGAAAATCGTTACTTCAAACAAGTTTTTATCGAGACCGCGCCGCGTCGTATACAATTCGCCAGAACCGCCAAATCCAGCGCCCAGGCTAGCCCCGCGCTGCTGCAGCAGAACCGAAATTATCATCAGCACCGCCGATACTACCATAACAATTTGCAAAGTTAGCGTTACGTCCATTTTATGATTTCTCCTCTCGTTCGTCGTGATAACTGAGCTCCAGAACACTACTTACTACATAGTTTACCAAACTTAATATCAAGCCTGCAAAAATCGAATTCAAGAACGTCATTTGCAAGCCTGGCGCCAACATCAATGATAGCCAAACCAAAAAACCGTTAACAACTATCGTGAAAAAGCCAAGCGTTACCAAAATCATCGGTAACGACAAAATCATCACAATCGGCTTAAGCGTCGCATTGATAATTGAAAAAATCAGCCCGGCGCCGAAAAACGCCACCAAACTAGAATCGATTTGAGCATTGCTATAACCCGTGCCAAAAATCCGCACCGCTACCCAAATTCCTAGCGAGTTCAGTATCCACCGGAGAATAAAAGCTATAAATTGTTTACTCATACTGCTACAGTATACCGCATCAGCCGTATTTTTCATAATTGCGGCATATCGCCACCCTGGTAGCAAAAAGCCTCATAGACGCGAATTCCTAGCGCTTGCCCGATAGCATCGCAAATTTCCGTTTGGCTAGCTCGCCTAACTGCCCGCATACTGCCAAAGCGCCGCAGTAATTTGCGCCGCGTTGCCGGACCTACACCAGGAATGTCGTCAAGCTCGCTTTTGGTGGCGCCTTTGCGCTTGAGCGTTGTATGATAACTGACGGCAAAACGGTGCGCCTCGTCACGAATACGTTGAAATAGCTTTACGACATCATCATACTCGCTCATAGTATCGCTGCCGCGCAGATTTCGCGAGTGCGAGCCAGCATTCTGCTGCCCAGCATGCAAATTAATTAAGTAAAAATCACCAGAATCCAGCACGCTGATGCCGGGACGCGATTCTTTTATCAACTGGCCAAGCAGCGCGTCATCGTCGTTAATATGCGAACGATTCTTGGCGACAACGATTTCTTCTTCGCGCTTCGCTATGCCAATTACTGGCACCGTAACGTCTAGCCTGTCTAATTCGTCGAGCACTGCACTAAGCTGCCCTTTACCGCCATCAATCAACAACAAATCCGGCATCCCCCAATCTTTACGATTTTTCTCGCTAAAGCGCCGCCTGATAGTCTCGCGCATATTAGCAGTGTCGTCGTTACGCTGCACGTGCATCTTGAACTTGCGATAATGCGTCCGGTCGCTAGCGCCATTTGTAAAAACCACCATGCTTGCCACTACATTTGTGCCACTCATGTGCGATATATCATATCCCTCGATCCGTACCGGCGGCGATGGCAAACCGATTAGTTCAGCCAGCTGAACCAACGCCCGGTCCTTCGAGATATTAATAAACTCACGGTCGCCGAACATAATTCGCCGCTGCAGCTCGCGCAAATATGTCAATTTATTGCGAAGTTGCGCGGCTGTCTCGAATTCTTGGTTGCGCGCTGCTCGCTTCATGTCGCGTTCAATTTCTTGCGCGATTTTGACGCGCCCGCCCTCGATATATTTGATCAGCTTACGCAAAGATTTCTTGTACTCGTGGCTGGTCATGTCAAGACTGGGCGCCAAACCGATTTGCTCTTCTAAATTAGCGTGTTCGCGCTTGGGCGGCTTGATATAATAAGGAAAAATTTTGCGCAAATAACGCAGCGCCTTCTTGACTGGCAAACCACTATAAAAAGGACCAATGTAGGTCGCACCGTCATCAGCAGGGCTGCGCGTAAAAGTCACCGTCGGCCATTCGCTTTTCATATCAATTCGCACGAAAGTTTGTGATTTATCATCGCGCAGCAGAATATTGTAGCGCGGCATATAACGCTTGATCATCTCGCTTTCCAAAAACAGCGCGTCAATCTCGCTCTCGGTTTCGATCCAATCGGTATCATAAATTTCGGCGACCAGCGCCCGAGTTTTAGCGTCAAAATCTTTGCCGCTCTGAAAATACTGCCGCACGCGGTTTTTCAACACTGCTGCTTTGCCGATATAGACAATCTCGCCGCTCGCCGACTTATGAAAATAAACACCGGGGCTGCGCGGCAGAGTTTTGAGCTTTTGCTGCAACTGTTTATTCACAAGTACTATTATATCTTATATCAAGCAACTAGGCTGTTGATTATGCCAGCCGACCTCTTCTTCTATAGTCATTTTCTATTACGCAATATTGTCTCAAACAGCTCAGGAAAAGTATCGTCGGCCATGTCGCGCTTACCACAAAAATGCCCATATCCCGGAAATAATCGATAACAGGCAGACGGGAAAGATTTTTTTAGAATTTTTATCGCAGTATCAACTCGCACCGAGTCATTGTCAGAGTAAAATATAGTTAGACTACGTACGCGATCAAGCAGCGCCTCGTCAATCTCAAAATCAAAAAAACCGCCACGAAGAGGCTCGTCATATGGAGCTTCGGGGTTAAACTTATCGCCAAAAGCTGGCGCAACAAGATAAACGTCGCCTGCACAAATTTGCGAATTCTCACTCATCCATTGAATTAGAAAACCCCCGCCACAACTATGACCAACCAACATAGTTTCTGAATTTACATCATATTTTTCAAAAGTCTGTCGCCACAGTGAGTAATCTGGTCGCCACGATTCAGGCATCTCGGGCGTCTGAGTGTCAATACCGCGAATTAGCAGCTGCTGTTGCAGCCATGGAATCCAAATCGAGTTACTAGCGCTCGGTAGATTTGGATTGAAATACGATCGTTTGGACGGCTTACCGTGAACAATTATCGCCTGATTCATATTTCAATATTAACATAATGACAAGTCAGCTTATGAATTTGACAAATATGCAATGTATGATATGATAGCAAGCGAAACGATGGACGGTCTAAAACAACCCATAACAGCTTTTTGTGTAGGCGGAGGCGGCAGTCACTTAGAGAGAGGCTCAGTCGCCTTTAATTATATTAACCGTACTCTATCAGACTATGATATTACTTCTCACAATGTTCACGGTGTCACCGATGACACGACTAGTTCTCGCGTTCGCTCACCCTCAGAACAATATGAAGAAATAATGGATAACGTATCTGACAGAGGCAAAGAAGGCCCTGTATTACTAATAGCTCAGTGTATGGGTACAATCGCTGCCCATCAAGCATTATCGTCCATGACTGAAGAAGACATAGACGCAGCACTTGTAGCCTTTTCACCTCCATTGCCAAGCCCAGACAAAGTAATTCAACTGCCAAATTCTAGAAAACGACGGCGCCATAATGATACAGAAATGCAATGTCCGACATTTCCGGACGACAAAATAGGCGATTTTGATGCTCTATGCCACGAGTGGCTCCCTATTCCTCCCGAGTATTTCTGTGGCATCCAAGAAGCTCACGGTCTAGAACATCAACTGCACCAATCAGTCGAAGTTGGCCGCGCAGCAGTAATTGCAGCAGAAAGAGACTGGAATACTAATACTCCGTTAATTGTTAGCAGCTGGAGGAGAAGTTGGCAACTGCGCGGATTGCACGGAGCCAGACAACGAGCTATCGTCATACCAGAAGCTGGCCATTCACTCCATCCAAGCGGCGAAAACAAGCACCTCGCTCCCCTCTCGCAACGGCAAGCCTGCCAACTGGTCGTCGACGCCGGCTTAAAAATTTTGAACACCAGCTTTCCAAGCAGAGAGTTGAAATAAACAAGAAGGTACTTCAACTACCTATCAACGGCGTAAGTATTCTTCCAGAAACTCGCTCCACTCCGGCGCGTTCTTTTCGCGGAAATAATGGCGTAAGAAATCAACCATAATCTGCTGACGGTTTTTTGCCTCTATTCGCCCCGGCTCGGTCAGCATCAAGCCCTTCAGTTTCAGCAGCTTTTCAAAAAAGTGATTAATGAAGCCGTCGGTATCATGCGTATTGCCATCAGCATTATATTCGTGCGCCGCCAGATTAACATTCGGCCAAACTTTGGGATCAAAAATCCGCCCGCCATGATGGCAGGCATAAACCAGCGCCCGCTCAATCCCAACCGCGCCAATAGCATCGCACATGTCAGCGTCAGACACCAGCTGACCCGCCAGCCGCTGCGGTTGCTTGCCGTTCAAACGTTTGCTATAGCCGATCGCCGCAACATTTTCCAATACCGCTCGGCGCAAATCTTCAGCCACCTTTGCTTCTGTCATAATATTTACTGCGTTCGTTAATTTCTCTGCCTGCGCCTTACCGACTAATTTATAATCATCAACGTCATGCAGCCAAGCCGTCAACAACACTTCTTGCAAATCCACCGGTTCGCTGCATTCGCTAGCAAAACGCTCTGCCAGCAGCGCCACCCGCTCGACATGATCATCGGCGTGACCTGAGGTGTCGCCGCCTAGTAATTCACGGACTAATAGTTTAACTTTATTAAGTTCAGGAGTTTGCTTATTATTCATAGCATTTATTATATCTCATTGCCGCCACTAACACATTAGCTGCCCTTGTATTTATATAGTATTTATGCTATAATATAAAGATATGGCTGAAGTAATCACCACCGCCCCAAAGTCAAAAGAAGCGGAAGTTAAACTGTTGATTATGCCTATAGGCGAGCTAACTTCGCACTTAGGCGACGATGAGGCGTCCACTGCTATAAAAGCGATTGCTAATTTCGTCAACCACCGCAGCCCAGGCGATAAGCAGATGCTACCTGTATCTGATGCGGATATCGCTGGTAAGTACACTGGTATCGTAGCCTTGCGGCTGCCTGAAACCGAAGACGTTATAGACGCTAACTTTATCACAAACAATGTAGTCGGGTACGTTGGAGCGATGGAACCAATCAAGCGTGGCGCCCGTCTAATGTCTGAAGTTGGCTCGCTCAAAGTCGATGATAGCCTACGCGGTCACGGCGTCGGAACTATATTATTTGAAAAAATTATTCAGGCAATGCAAGACGAAGGAATTACGCCTTATGCATTCTGCAATTCAGACAGCTTGCCTATAGCCAAACGGCTTGGCGGGCGCGAGATAGAATCAGCAGACGAAGTGCCCCCAGAGGCATTGGAGTTATGTCAAGACTGCCCTCTCTACGGCAGAACAGGTGGCAAAAAATACAGATGTTGTGATACTGTAGTGGTATGGGACACTCCGACCGAAACCAACTAGATATCATTGAATTAGCTAAGCAGCTCATTGCTATACCGTCAGTATCAGGCAACGAGGCAGAGGCCTTAAACTTCGTTGCATCATGGATGCGATCAGCTAATTTCGACGAAATTATTACTGATAAACGCTTTACCGCTGGACTGATCCGCGCCAAAGGACAGACAGCAAAGCGCGCGCTCATTTTATGCGGACATGTTGATACGGTTTCTCCTGGCGACAAGTCATCTTGGCGGCAGAGTCCGTGGCAACCATACGTTACGGACGGTCGGCTGTATGGTCTGGGCGCCACTGACATGAAAGCTGGCGTCGCTCTACAAATGATAGCCGCCGCCGAATACGCAAATAACCGGCGCGATGATCTTGATGTGTGGTGCGTCGCCGTTGCTAGCGAAGAGATTGACGGCGCTGGGTCGGCTGATTTTGCGAGGTATTTTTCAGAAAAGACACAGTACGAGGAAGTTAGCTGCGCCATCGCCGAACCGACGGATAATCGCATCGAGATCGGACATCGCGGCAACAAGTTTGTTGAATTTATCTTTGAGCGCACATCAAGCCACGCCTCGCAAGAGAGCGCTTATTACGATAGTTCACTGCCAGCCGTGGTGTCGTTCCTGAATGATTTGCCAGAGATTCGCGAGCAGCTTCATGCCGCCTATAGCCACGATATTTTGGGTACCCCTAGCTTCACGCCAACGCGCGTTGAACCTGCAGGGTCATACTCTAACAACAAAACAGCCGGTATCAGCTCTGTGATGGTCGATATACGTACCACGCCGCCCCTGGACGCAGACTTTGAAAATTGGGTCGGCGAGATAGCTGCCCGCTACGATTGCACATGGCGGCATCCCGCTACACCTGTGCCGTCTGCTTTGTGCGATACGAACGCCAAAATCTTGAAAACCATGCAACATCTGCTGCCACAAGCCGAAATAGCAGTCAGCTACGGCGGCACCGATCAAGCCTTCTTCCAGGCCATTGGCACAGAGACGGTCATCTACGGTCCTGGCGATTTCGACCAAGCGCACACCGTAAACGAGTCGGTATCAGTAGCAAGAATTAGACAGACGCATGGCATTTACCAGCAACTCATTCAGTCAATATAGGTTTAGCGTATTGCGATTTGCTTGACACAGCAGGTTAAAGATTATCAACAGGTAAACCTCGTGTTACAATATCTGTAAGCTTTGTTAAATTAAGGAGGTTTTATGAAAACGCCAAAATTACTATTAATCATCGCTGGATCGCTTGCGGCTATTGCGGCAGTATTAATTGCTGTCAGCTGCATACCGCCGTCTGGACCAGAACCAGAATATGTCTGCGTCAAAAACGGCCAGCCAAGTTCCGGGTTCAAAGATACCAAGAAAAATTGCCCGATAACTTCAGAAAGCTTGAAGGCTCATATGGCGTGGGAAGAAGGCCCATTCGGCAGAGGCAAATATATTATGCGCCAAATCGCCGTCGTATCAATACTTGGCGCGATTGGCTGCGCTGTTGCTTCGCCAATTGTAAAGTCAAAGCAGAACAAAAAGTCAGAAAAGTAAAACTAACAAACTCATATAATACAACTAACTGGATCTGCTGTCTTTTTATGCAAGTAAGGCTACAAAACACAATGTAGTTTTACGGAAAATTTGACTTTTTGTCCTAATATTGATATAATTTATATTGACTTTTCGCTCAAAGTTTCGAAAAGGGCGAAGAGTCGCCCTTTGTTTTGAGCTCACCCTTTGAGAGGAGGTGAAGAAAATGAACGGCCAGGTAGCTGCCGAGAGCTATCTCGGCTCCGTGCCTACCATGGTTTCTATGGTGGTTGCGGTGCTTCACCATATCGGAGTATCCGATATGGCATGCGCCGCAGTTGCGGCTGCCATTATCATCCCTGGTACTACAGCTCTCGTTCTGTTGATGCGTCACTGGCGCAAGCAGGACAGAGAGAAGTAGCAGAGGGGTCTATTGCCCGCCAGAAAATAGCTCGCTGAAAATTGTTCAATTCGGTTCGAGACGCACATTCTAGCGTCTACTGGATTGAAATCCAGTTTCCGGCTTGAGAACGTTTTCGGCGGGCTATTTTCTTTTTTTACAAAAACCGTCGCCCTTCCAGCGCGTGCCCGAGGGTAATTTGATCGGCATACTCTAGATCGACGCCCACAGGAATGCCGCGAGCTAAACGCGAGACCTTGGTAGCTAGGTGCGATTCCTTGATTTGGCGCTGGATGAATAGCGCCGTTGATTCGCCCTCGACGCTAGCGTTGGTAGCGATAATAACTTCCTCGACGTTATCATCGCGCAATCGCTGCAATAGCTCAGGTATATGAAGCTGTTCTGGACCGACGCCGTCAATCGGCGAAATCGTTCCGCCCAATACGTGATAAGTACCCTGGAATTGCCCGGTGCGTTCTAATGCCACTATATCTAGCGGCTCTTCGACAACGGCAACTAGCTGGCGATCGCGTTTCGGATCGCTATATAAGGGCGAGATTTCCTGGTTAGCATCAATTAGCGCGAAAGTTTTCGGGCAACTTTTGACCTGAGTATGCAACTGCCGCAAGGCATTCGCTAGCGCTTCGGTAGTGCGAGAATCGTTTTTTAGCAAGAAATAAGTATAGCGCTCAGCCGTCCGCGGCCCAACGCCTGGCAAATGACCCAGCTCCTCAATAACACGCTCAAGCGCGCTTGGCAATAGAGCCATTAGTTTATAATCCGAGACTTCCTAGCCCGCCCATCAGCGGTTTCATCTTCTCGGCAGCAATTTCCTGCGCTTTAGCCATACCGTCGCGGATAGCAATCTCGATCCAGTGTTCAAGCTGGTGGATGTTATCCAGATCAACGTACTCTGGATTAATTTTAATTGACTTAATCTTGAGCTCGCCGGTGATTTGAACAATGACTGCACCATCGCCTGCCTCAACCTCGACGATTTCTTTGGCTAAAGCTTTCTGGGCTTTGCGCAAATCATTTAACATTTTCATTTGATTCAAGGCCATTTTGACTCCCCTTCTTCAGAAATTAACTCTACCAATTATAACTTATTACGGCAATTTTTTGTAGACATAGAGACGGTCGCCATTTTGAGCACGAGCGTTAGTTATAATACTCTCTAGCTGCCATTCTTTCGGAATCTTGCGGCGGGCGGCGCGTGTAGCCACCGCTTGGGTTACTTCGGGATTAAGCTCGGTAGCAACCGTTAAGGATTTATTATAGTGAGCAGCTAGATTATAAATAGGCGCCTCGTCCGCATTAGCCAAGAGTATCATATTTTTTTGACGCTGCAATTGGGCATTAACTAGCGATAGATCACTATTGTAGGCGCGAACAACAGCCGGATTGTACGTATATCCGTTAAAATATTGATTAACGCTAATATAAATCAATCCGCTGACTAGTACGCTTAATGGCAACAAACCCGCAACGCGAGCATACGGATTGCAAGGAAATAGCCGATACCAGTAGCGAATCAAGAAATCAAAACCAGTAGCAACTGCAATCACCATTAGAACAAATACTGCATACTGATTGTTATAATTAAGCAAGGCGAGCGGCACCATAACCAAACTCATCAAGATAGTAACATAACTGCGCGCTGTATAATGTGTCGCTAATAAGCGGCAAAAACCTAGCAAGGCAATAGCCGTCAACGGCATAGCATAAGCCGGCCTCAGCAGACCATCAGCAGCGCTATCGGTAGCGGCAAAACCAAACAAGCTAAGGCTCGAAAGCAGCGCATTAGTTTTGATATGAGCGAAATCTGGCGGCAAACCGAGTAGTATTTTACCAATGCCTTTTGGCTCTAATATTAAGGCATAAACTAGCGGCGCCATCGCAGCCAAGCCGACCAACAGCGCAATGAGTAGTTTTTTCTTGGGCAGCCGCCTGATAATCGCTCGGATATGCGGATGAACCAAAGCCACGATAATTATAATTAAATCCAGGTATACACCCATCGGCAAATAAAGCGCGACGCTCATCAATACGCCGCCAAGCACTTTCCAGAATGTGTGAAAATGCTTACCGCGCGTTACATACATGCCCGCAACCATCAGCCATATTGCAACAGTACTAAAGGTAATGCTAGGCGTGCCGTCTTGCGCTTGGAATAGAAAATGTGTCGAAGTTGCCAATACAATCGTCGAAATGACAGCAACGTTAGGCTTGAACCAAGCGCGAATCAACATGAAAATACCTAGCATCGTCAAGGTGCCGAGCGCAATTGACGGCAGTTTAATCGAAAATTCGCTGACACCAAACACAAAAATTGATAGCCGCTGCAGTAGATAATACGGTAGATTTACCACCATCGACGGCTCAAGAGTTTGACGCGACAGCATACTAGCCTGGCTGACAGATTTGATTTCTTGCTCGCGCAAACCGCCAGGAGTATACAATACGCCGATCCATAGCACTGCCACCAAAAGTACGGCGATGCAAAAATAACTCAAAATATAGCGATATTTATATAAAGTATAGTCCGCAGGTTTACGCATACTAATTATGATTATATCACGCGAGAGATTATTCGTGGCGCTTATCTAGCGACATGAACCGCAGGCGCTCTGGATGGAAGTATAATTGAACTTTACCAACTGGACCATTGCGGTGCTTGGCAATGATTAAGTCGGTAATATTGGCGACATCTGGATTGTCTGGTTCGTAATAGCCAGGACGGTAAATAAACGTAACAATATCAGCGTCTTGCTCGATGCTTCCCGATTCGCGTAGATCAGCTAGCTGCGGAATTGGCGGCGTACGGCTCTCGACCGACCGGCTAAGCTGGCTAAGTGCTACTACCGGTACGTTTAATTCGCGAGCGATGATCTTCAAGCCGCGGCTAATTTCGCTAACTTCTTGGACGCGATTGCCGTTGTAATTACCATTAGCCTGCATCAACTGCAGATAGTCGACAACAATTAACCCGAGCGTTTGATTATGCGCGATTCGGCGGGCTTTGGTGCGCATACCGAGAACACTTAGCGCTGGCGTATCATCAATATAAATCGGCGCTTCAGCCATTTCGCCCATGGCTTCGCTGATTTTCGCAAAGTCGTCATCGCTGAGATTGCCAGTACGAATATTCCAGCTATCAACACCGGCAGCATCAGCCAGCATGCGATCGATTAGCTGCTGCTTACTCATCTCGAGGCTAAAGAATAACACTGGCAGTTTAGCAATAGTCGCCACATTGTATGCCAAGTTAGTGACAAACGTCGTCTTACCCATAGCTGGCCGGGCTGCCAGTATAAATAGGTCACTGCGCTGCAAGCCGGCAGTCATATTATCGAGATCTTGATAGCCGGTACGGATACCGCGCAGCTGGCCTTTATTGCGGTGCAACTCTTCGATGCGCGAAAAACTCTCGTCGAGGATAGTTTCGATACTGACCAGATCTTGCTTAATCGTTTGGTCAGAGACGTTGAATAGCTCAGCTTCTGCTTTTTCGAGGATTTCCTGGGTTGGGATTTCTTCGTCGAATCCTAGCTCACTGATTTCGCCGCTAGCTTTGATCAGGCGCCGGCGGACAGCTTTCTGAGCAACAATTTCGGCATAACTAGTAGCATGAGCAGCTGTAGGCACATAGTTGGTTAGCTCGGTTAAGTACGTAGAGCCACCAATTGTCTCGAAATTATCCGTCTTCTTGAGTTCCTCGGTTAAAGTCAAGAGATCGACTGGCTTATGCTGCTCGTACAAATGCATCATACTTTTAAAAATCAGCTGATGCCGTTTGTCGTAAAAATCCTGTGGTTTTACCGTCTCGCTGACATCCGCTAGTACGTCGTCGTCAATCAAAATTGCTCCGAGCAAGCTCATCTCAGCGTCGATGCTCTGCGGCGGTATTTTGGCAGCGACTTCTTTTTGGTTAGCCATTACAGATTCACCTCTTCTCCTCCGCCCATAATATCAAGAATAGCGGCGGTTTGACTATCTTTTGGCGGTTTTGGCTTAGCGCTGACGATAATTTCACGGTCAAGCTTTTGTGCCTGTAGAGCGCCAGCAAGCACTGGCAGCGACTTTTCGATTTGATTTTTAGCAAATTTCTTACCAGCAAAAACCGTTAACTGCTGATCGTCTAATTCGTAGCCGCTTTTCGCGAGATAACTATAGGCGCCAGTGGATTTTGCGTGAACAGCCTCGAGAAATTTTGACCAATCAAAATTAGCTGTTTGATTTGGCTGGGCATTTTTCTTCTTTTTTTGCGGAGTATCGCTAGCTGGTTGCGGCGCGTAAACAGGCGCTGGTTCGTTCACGGCCATTGGTTGCGCTGATTCCGGCTGCGCTGGCGTTGACTCCGCAGGAATATCAGAATTAGAAACATCTGCATTAGAACTGAGTGCTATCAGCAATTTGACATACGGCCAAGCGGTTTTCTGGTTTGACAATAATTTGTCGGCCAGCAGCAAGCAATTAGATTTATTGATGATGTCGCTGCGAATTTCGTGCAGCAATTGCTCGTTGATAGCATTGGCTGGCACGCCTCTATGCTCAAGCGCGCGCAAGGTATCGGCGATAGTTTGTAAATCGCCCGCGCAATAAGCGTCTAGCAGCTGTCGAATTTCAGCCGTGCTTGCTAAGCCTAGCGAATCTTCGACCATAGCGGCAGTGATTTTCTCGCTGCTTAAATTTTGCATTTGATCTAGCAGGCTAATACTATCGCGGAAACTTCCCTGCCCATAGCGGGCAATTAGCTGCAGGGCGTCGTCGTCAATAGAAATCTGCTCGGCATCAGCAATAGTACGCAAATGCGCGGCAACTTCGTCTTGGCTAATTGTCCGGAAATTAAAGCGCTGAACACGGCTAAGAATCGTAGCTGGCAATTTATCAGCGTCAGTGGTTGCTAGGATAAACACAGCGTGCTCGGGCGGTTCTTCAAGCGTTTTGAGCAGTGCATTGAACGCTGATTTGCTCAGCATATGAACCTCGTCAATAATATAGATTTTTTTGGGGGCGCTAACGGGCGCAATCTGAACCTTCTCGCGCAAATCACGGATATCTTCAACTGAATTATTGCTGGCTGCATCAATCTCGATAATGTCGAGATGAGTTGATTCATCGCGATACGGCAAGCGATTGATTTCGTGTGCCAGAATCCGTGCAATTGACGTTTTGCCAACGCCGCGCGGTCCAGTCAATAAATAAGCGTGCGCCGTCGTTCCGTTAGCAATTGCCCGCTCTAAAATCGCCGTAATATGCGGCTGCCCGACAATCTCGCTCAGCGACCGGCTGCGATATTTCCGATATAAAGCCTTACCCATTTGTTATCCATTATAGCGCAGAATTAGTGATTAGTTAAAATAGTGAAGCTTGAACCGGCGCCAAATCTAGCTGCTCGACAGTGCGACTTATGGTTATATCATATCCGATATATTTTTTGATTGGTAAGAAAATAAAGCGGCTATTTTGCTGCATAATTAGCATACCGCCAATTAACCCTGCGAAGCGTCCAGCGATTTTTGGCTCGATTATTTCTGTTAGATCATCGCTTTTTGGTTCGATAGTTAGCATGTATGGCGATAAATTCAAGAACTCGCTGTTATCAAATTTAACGCCTAACTGCTCTGCGATCCGCTGAATTGTTTGATTTAATTTCTGCTCGGCTAGCGTCGGATCGTAATGCTCATTTGCTAGAATTGTTGCTTTCTTGCGCAGCTGCACACTCTCGCAAAGACCTGGCAGCCGGGCGATCTTCGCTTCGTATTGGCGAGCGATATTAGCGCTAGGAAACACCTCAAGGATAGCGGCATTGCGGGCACCTTGTTCTAACAATCGCGCTAGTTTGCGTTCAGCATAAGAAATGCCAACCTTTATCACCTCTGGCGAGAAATAAGCTAAGTATAAGATATGCGGCTGCTGATTCAGCTCAGCCTGTTGTTGGCTGATATTGGTAGTATTGTAGAACGCTGGATTGAAGCCAGTCTTTTGCTGGCACTCTGGACATTGCTCGTATTTATCATCAAGCTGGCGGTCGCCAGGACAGCGATGGCATTGCTTAGCTGCCAAATCGTACCAACCAATACATTTTTTGGTGCTAGTATCAAATGATAGAGTAAATTCGCCTTGCGGCTGCATACGCCAGAACTTACCGCCATCATCCATGACGCGCAAATACGGCAAGTTACTACTAGGATCGTAGCTGACCCGTGTAAATCGAAAAGTTCCCTCGCCTAAATCATGCATTAATACCCCTATTTGTGATGATCCAAACTTATAGATTATAGAGCTGCTTCAACTGCCGCCCAGGTAGCATCAGGATTGTCTTCTGGCACAATAATAGTAACCTGATCGCCAACATTGATACGGAAATAGGTCACGCTCGCCAGCAAAATCCGATATTCTTTGCCTTGCGCTTCAACATAGTAAGCGCCGTCATGCTGCGTAAGCGTACCGATAACTTGCTTGCGGGCAACCGGGCCAATTTGCTTGTAAATGAAACCACCATCATCAGCGATAGTTAGTTTGAGGATATCGCCCTCAACTAGCTTAGACTTGCTAGCATAATTAGCCGGTACCGGGTAATTTTTGCCATCCGGGCCGACCATCGTCTGTCCGTCGAAAACGCCCTCTATAACTTTGCCCGAAACATCCTCGCGGCTGTTAGTTGGCATCACGACTTGCCCGTCTTCGCCCATTATGCTAATTAGTAACTCTTTGGCGGCAGCCAAATTAGTCTCGGCGTCTTGAATAAGCATCTTGAGCCGCTTGACTTGTTTCTCTGGTAATTCTGACATACTAGTCTCGCAATCCTTTGTATGTTTTTATAATATCATTCCAATTATAACGCATCAGGATATCACGTCAACCCTTTAGGCTATCTTTCCACAAGTTTAACAGATATGAACGCAAAGTCGTTGTAAAAATCGTCGACCGCTTCAGGCATACAAAAACGCCCCCAGATTTTGGAGGCGTTTTCTAAAACAATACGATCGTGCGAATCTGGAAATATATTCGAGATTAAGCGACTTCGACGGTAGCGCCAGCCTCTTCCAAGGCTTTCTTGGCAGCTTCGGCTTCGTCTTTACTGACTTTCTCTTTGATTGGGCTTGGCGCGTTATCAACCAAAGCTTTCGCCTCGCCGAGACCAAGGCCAGTTAGTTCCTTGACGGCTTTGATGACAGCAACTTTTTGGCTGCCAGCGTCTTTCAAAGTGACGGTAAATTCAGTCTTTTCATCAGCAGCGGCCGCACCAGCGTCGGCAGCTGGACCAGCAACGGCAACTGCGGCAGCAGCTGGCTCGATGCCGTATTCTTCTTTGAGGATATTCTTTAATTCATTTACTTCGAGAACTGTCAATTTAGTCAGCTCTTCGGCAAGTTTCTTTAGGTCTGCCATAGTGATTCTCCTTGTAATTAAAACTTTTTAATTAGATTGGTTGCTTAAGCGGTTGCTTTGTCTGCCACGCCGGCCAGCAATGCATGCAGATTGCCAGAAAGCGCGTTGGTGACGTCGTGCACCGGACTGAGCAGTTGCGCCACAGCCTCGGCGATGAGCTGATTCTTGCTCGGCAAGCCAGCCAGAGCTACCACATCGGTGGCACTCTGGGCCAAGCCCTCACCGCTGAATCCAGCGACTAGTTCGACGCTAGGATGAGTCTTTGCAAAGTCGTTAAGAACTTTAGCAGCCATCACCTCGTCGTCGCTAGAAACAGCATAAATTAGCTGGCCTTGCAGCGCAGAAGTATCAGTCTCTTTGAACGTCTCGCTAGCGGCAAAAGCTACGCGCACCAAGCGGTTCTTGACAACTTTGACGACTACGCCATTTTCGCGAGCAGCTTTGCGCAGCTCTTGCAATTCAGCTACGCTGGTGCCCTGATATTTAGCCACGGCGATAGCCTTTGCACCGGCAAACAACTCGCTCATCTCTGCAACCAAAGCTTGTTTCTTATCTTTGGAAATTGCCATTGATAATACTCCTTTGGTTTATTTGATATTTATGCGATCGTATTGTTAAGGGGCGACATTCGGCGAGCAACAAAAAACTTTGGCGCTCGCCAAAGACTATATTACAGGAAAAGTTGATTCCCTCGGCGGCATATTAAGCAGAATTGCTCCTGCGGCCGCTGTCTCTGGCAATGTCTAATATCTATTATAGCAAATTTTACTGCATTACACAAGAGCAAATACTTGACATATTTAGGCGTTTCTGGTACAATAGAGATTCGTGAGAACGAAAGCGAGCCCTGGTGTTCATACGGGGGAACATAATACGCCTAACCCTGCTGACAAGCAGGAGTTTTCCAGTCAACAATATCCAGAGAAATATAATTCAGACGATCTAGTTGACAGCCTAGCTATTAATTACCTAAGAGCAGCCTCGCGGGAGCGTCCTGATCTGATTGAGCATGCTCATAGAGTTTATGGATTAGTTAAGGCTTTTGCCGGCGATCTTATGCCTGATACGCGCGATGCAATTATGCTGCATGATATCGTATCCCGATTCCGCAACCCAGACGGAAAATATAGCCAAGAATCGCGCGACGCTGCTGGGATAGCGCTATTAAGATACTTTACCGATCCCAGAATTCCCCATGATAAAGCACGCTATATGCGGAATCTCTTGTCAGATTTCGACGAGATTGAGGTAGCGGCCGGCAGACATCGAAAAACATTAGCCGACGAAGCCGCTGCAAGCTTGCCAAACGAGAATAATCGCCGTAAAGATATAGCCAGCGTCATTTCCGACAGGTACGAGGGTGTCGTTCCAAGAGAAGCTTGGGCCGTGTCGGAAGCTCGCATCGATCCGGAATACATGAAAGACTTCTTGCAGACTGTAAATATCGAATCTGTGATTATTAAAGCTTGCGAATTGATTGATAATTTGGAACATCCGGTATCCAACCGGGAGTCCGCGCTGTTGCAAGATGTTTTAGAAGCAGAATCGTTCTATGCTCCGCAGTGCGAAGAATTAGGGCTGGAAGCTTTAGGCTCGAAAATACTAGGCCTAGCAAAACGCATCCGCCTCGAGAAGTTGAACAAATTTGATTCGATAAAGCAAGCAAGAGACATGTTATTCAATATAAAGACAGTCGGCGTCAGGCGTATATTGGAGAGTATTTTTGGCGATAAATACGATGTTTCGCTTGTAATCGGCCCCGATTACAGCGGAGAATGTCCTGCCGTAGTTGGCGAGTTCGCGGTTCAACTACCCAGCGGTCGTCTATCCTCTGGCAATTACCGCGTGAAATCTGTCGGCTCGTGCGCTGATAAATTAGATCGCGACAACGGCAATATGCCTATGGATCCATTTGCTCTGATGGATATCTCGCCCGATAAGCAATCGTCGGCGAAAAATTTTGCTGAAATAGTAAAAATCCTTTCCAACACGCCAAATATTGAATTGCAAAAAGCACCTAGTAAAAAATCCGCCCTCTACATCCAAGGCGCTGGCGACTATATCGAGATAATGACTCAAGCCCTAGCCGAAGCTGGCGTAGATAAATCAGAAATCGAAATAAAACAGCAAACCGAAGCAGATATTGAAAAACGCGGCTACAAGAAGATGGAGGTTTCGAAAGTAACGTTTATCGTGAGACAAGAACATCCGTACCAGCCTGGCGAGATAGTTGATATTCCTATCGAATTCCAATTCTTGACTATAGACGAACGCCGGCGGTCGCGAATCGGCGACATTGCGCACATTGCTTACAAGTATATCGATACCAAGCTCAAGAAAGAAGGCTACTATGAGTTATCTGATGACGACCCTAGAAAGAAAGCCCTAGACGAAGAGGCTCGTAAAACGCGTAAATTATTTGTAGGAGTACTAAACGACATCTACGACCGTATGAGCCGCTTGAATCCTAATAGCTATGAAACCAACGGCCAATCAGACGAAGGCGGCGAGAAGTTATTTTGTGAACTTGAACACCTTTTGCAAGAGCTGGATATAATTAAATTATAACTGCTTAACAATTGATTGAATTTCAACGTTTATTTGCTCGGCTGTCTTGTAATGACCATTGCTGTAACATTCTATAACATGAGACGAAGGCAATTTGCTAGCAATTGTACGATAGGCGGCATCAACGCGTTTCTGAAAATTACTACTACGCGATTCGAAAGTATCTGAAGTATCTACAACCTGGCCGCGCTTAGTAATCCGTTTTCTGCGCTCGTTTTCGTTGTCGAGAGCCAAAATAATAATACAGTCTGGACGCATATATCTTTTGGACGTAAAAAGTCTAGTGATTTTCATAATATGTTTAGCATCAATCCCCTCGCCGTATCCTTGATAGGCTAGAGTCGAGACATAGTTGCGAGCCGAGATAACGACAGCACCGCGTTTTAGGGCCGGCTCAATTTTCTGCTGCCATAGTTCGCGGCGAGCAGCGCTAAATAATGCCAGATTGATTTCAGGGTCACGCACTAGAGCGCCATCCTTGATTAGCGAACGCAAGTAGTTGGCAACGGGCGTAGTTTTATCCGAGTCGTCGCTGCCAGGCTCCTCAATTACTATCACTTCTCGGCTTTGCTGGCGGCAGTAATCAGCTAGCAATTCAGCTTGGGTTGACTTGCCTGTACCGTCGTTACCTTCAATGACGATATAAGTACTACTCATTACATAATCTCCAGCCTTTACAATAATCCTTCGCTAAGGCCAGCGACAGGTTGCGGCAATTCTACCGGCGAAGCATAAGCTCGCGGCAATAACATCCACGGCCGCCAAGCAGCCTTAACAGCAGCAAGATCAGCGCTAATATCAGCTTGATAATTACCAGAGGCCTTGGCATATTCGGTAGCCACTGGTCCAGTAGCGCTAAAGACAATCTGCGCTATACGATAGCCAACTGGCAGCACGATGTACTCATTCTCGTTGAGATTATGAACCTCCATAGTCCAGCGGTTAATATAACCTGGATCACCCCAACCAGCGCAGTAGCAAGCCGAGATGCCGATACGGCCAGTAGTACTACGAGCCTGCATACTGGTAGTACCTGGCGGCAGAATGCCAATAAATTCATGAGTATGCGCCAGGATTCGCTCGTTTGGCCGCAAGACGATGACCGGATGATTGTCATTAATACCTTTGATGCTATCAATGCCAGCGACACCTTGATCAGTAATTCGGCGGCGAACTTCGCGCCACGGTTTAGCAATTTTGTATTCACCAAAGTAGCGCCGAACGTCAGTTTCGTCGAATGGATTAAATAATTTACCCGCTCCCTGACCGCCAGCTCTATAAAAATAATAGCCAAGCGTTACATCAACACTGCTACCATTGATACGCGCTGGCGCTGGGTCGCAAACTATATGACCATCTGCTAGTGCTGCTGCAATTTCTCTATCGCTATAAATGCCAGTTGGCGATGATAATTCGGTCGAATCTGTTTTCATGTCTTTTCATTATACATTCACCGCTACCGCTTACACAACTAGCATATGATATGATTAAGTTGATGGAACGCGATCAGAAAAAACAGTGCAGCATAGTAGTCGCCTACGATCGCCGACGCGGTATTGGCATTGACAACAAACTGCCGTGGGGGCGCAGTTTGCCAGCAGATTTGCAGCATTTTCGCCAATTAACCACTGGCGGTACAGTAATTATGGGCCGCAAAACTTATGAATCTATCGGCCGTCCGCTACCGAATCGCCAAAATATCGTATTAACTCATACTAAGCTAGACGGCGTCGCAACAGCTAGCTCGCTAGAAAGCGCTCTGCAAATGGCAAGCAAAGATAAGATATACATCATTGGCGGCGCAACCGTTTACGCGGCCGCACTCAAATCAAATGTGGTAAGTAGAATATACGCTACAGAAGTCGACGCAGAACTTCCAGCGGATACATTTTTCCCCGAGCTTGACGATACTTGGCGTAAAACATCAGAAGAATCACATGCTGCTGATAATGCTAACATTTATCCTTATATATTTGCGATATATGAAAAGTAGCCTTGCCATGCAACAATATTTAGACTGAAATTGGCGCTTTGATGGCTGGCCATGGATTGTAGTTTTTTAACCTGAAATCATCAAGGTCATAATCATCGATTGATGGTTTTGGCGTGATATCGAGAGTTGGCAGCAGACGCGGTTGGCGCGTCAACTGAAGTTTTGCTTGCTCGAGATGATTCAAATACAAGTGAACATCGCCGCCCATCCAAACAAATTCACGCGGCCGCATATCAACCTGCTGTGCAATTATCATAGTCAATAATGCATAGCTAGCAATATTGAATGGGACGCCCAGAAATGTATCGCACGATCGCTGGTCAAGCCGACACGACAACCAGCGCCGCTGGTCGGAGTCATTGGAATCAGCGGGTGTGGTATAGAATTGAAATAACATATGGCATGGCGGCAAAGCCATGTTGCCTACTTCGGCAGGATTCCAAGCGGTAACGATTAGCCGCCGTGAGTCTGGACTAGCGCGTAGTTGATTAATAACGTTAGCAATCTGGTCAATATGTTCACCATTAGGTGCTGGCCATGCCCGCCACTGCGCGCCGTAAACTGGACCGAGATCGCCGTTCTCGTTAGCCCACTCGTCCCAGATATGAATTCCGCGTTCTTGCAGCCAGTGCACGTTGGTATCGCCACGCAAAAACCAAATCAACTCGCCGAAGATACCTTTGGTAAAGAGCTTTTTGGTGGTAAGTAGTGGAAAGCCTTCGCGCAAATCAAAACGCATCATACGCCCGAAGATGCTGAGCGTACCAGTACCTGTCCGGTCATGCTTTTCGACGCCTTCTGTTAGAATACGGTCAAGTAAATCAAGATATTGTCTCATTCCTACCCTCCTTCTAAAAATAGAGCGAGATGCTAGGTCTCGCTCTGAAATTATATGGGTTTATTTTGCTTGATAATCAACTTTGATACCGGGACCCATCGTAGTGGCGACGGCAACCGATTTAATGTAAACACCCTTAATAGAGGACGGTTTCTGTGCCTGCAAGCTAGCAAAGAAAGTATTGGCGTTTTCAAGCAACTTTTCAGCGCCGAAGCTAACTTTACCAACACCGAGGTGAATGGCAGCCTGCTTATCAACGCGATATTCTACCTTGCCAGCTTTGGCTTCTTCGGTAGCTTTGGCGACGTCGGTCGAGACGGTACCGCTCTTCGGGTTCGGCATCAAGCCTTTCGGGCCGAGCAAACGAGCGTACTTACCGAGTTTTGGCATGTAGGCCGGCGTAGCGATTAAGACGTCAAAATCAAGCGTGCCCTTGTCAAGAAGTTTGACAATAGCCTCATCGCCAGCCAGATCGGCACCAGCTTTTTTGGCTTTGTCGGCATCAGTGTCAGCTGCGAAAACGGCTACTCGGACAGTCTTGCCGGTACCGTGAGGCAGGACTACGGTCGAACGAATATTTTGGTCGGCTTGACGCGGATCGACGCCTAAACGAACGTGAACTTCAACGCTAGCGTCAAATTTGCTCGGATTGGTTTCGGTAGCAAGTTTGATAGCATCGGCAAGCGTGTAGGCTTTGTCTTTTTCAACTTTCTCGGCAGCCTGGCGGTAAGCTTTGCCGCGGCGTTCAATCAACGGACGAACTTTTGGCGCTGGACCTTTTTTGACAGCTGCTTCAGCGTCGCCCTGCGGCGTAGTATCGCCAGCTTCTTTGCGAGCTTCTTTTTCAGCTTTAGCTTCAGCCTCTTCGATAGCTTTGGCGCTGCGCTTACCAGCTTTGGCAACTGTCGCTTCGCGAACTGAGTGCTTTTCAGCGGCAGCAATGGCCGTTTCAATCTCGGCTATAGTATTTTTTTCGCTGACGTCAAGCTTAAGCTCGGCAGCTTTTTCTAATAATTCGGCTTTTTTAGCCATCAGATATTTAATCCTTTCTGTGGTACAAGCGACTTGACGTCTCCCAACATTGATTTAATAAAACGTCTACGATTATACCAAAAAATAACTAGAAAGTCCACCTAATTTTCCAGAGGTAGTGTAGCATTACCACTATAAAATTATTGACCAAAATACTACGTTTTGCTATGATTGGTCTCATGTCCTGTGAAAATTACGATTAAAACAATAATAAGCCAGGACATAAATCCACGAGTATTTGAAGTTTAGCCTATCCGTGGGGGTATTTAACCAAGGAGATAATTATGCGTTTATACGGGGTCTTGACGACACTCGGTGCCGCTGGTGCAATATGCTTAATAGCAGCACACACAGCCTATGCCGAAACGAGTACGGGCCGCTCGCTACTACTCGCACAGCAAAATAAAAATAAATTAACAATCGCAAGGAGAACACCGCTGCTAGCTACCCAAAACAAGAAAGCTTTGCTAGCAAAAACCGACGAAAAGCAAACTAGCGGAGTTGATGACGATAAAACCAAAAAACCAGCGTCTACGCCAAAGGGCAAATCTGACGAAGCAAAGCCAACCGAACAGCCAATATACGTGACAGTAGCCGCAGGCGATAGCTTGGCGTCAATTGCCGAAAAATACAATACAACCTGGACGCGTATCTTTGACGCCAACGAGTCGCTTAGTAACCCAAATGCTATTGATATAGGGCAGAAACTGCGAATTCCTAGCGCAGAAGAGGTCTTGCCAGACCGTTCATCAACTATCGTTGCAGTGCAACAAGCAGCCGCCAGTTCTAACACAGCGGCGCCATCAGCTCGGACTTCTACAGTTACTACGCGATCATATAGCTCAAAGCCGATTAATTCATCAAGCTACTACGTCGGCAACGGCATGTGGTGTACCGACTACGTTCACAGCCGCCGCCCAGACGTCGCTGTATATGGCAATGCCGGTTATGGTTGGATTTCCAGCGCTCAAGCTGCCGGTAAATCAACTGGTAGCGCCCCGCGCGCTGGAGCTGTCGCGGTGACAAACGGCCATGTTGCTTACGTCGAGTCGGTTAATAGCGATGGCAGCTATACTGTTTCAGAAATGGGCTGGAATTACCGCGCTGGTAATTACAACAAACGTACAGTAAGACCAGGTGCATTCGGACAATTCATCTACTAAATAACTATAACTAGTAGAATTAGAAAAACCGCTACATACGCTAGCGGTTTTTTAATTTAGAACAGACAAATTACCCGCGCAAAGACTTATCTGCAGCCTCAACTAGTTCGCGCACAATCACTGCATAATCGTCATATACGCGAAAACCTGCAGCATAAGCGTGTCCGCCGCCGCCGAAATATCCAGCTATCTGCTCTGATACTGGCATATTACTGCGTAATTTCCCGGTTAATTTACCGTCAGGGTAAGTTTTGATAGCGCAAGCCACTTCAACCCCCTCAACCAGGCGCATTTCGTCGAGCACTAGAACGCTAGGATTATACTGATCGCTATATTTTTGAATCTCTTCCCACGGGATGTGAATTATAGCTAATTTACCATCGAGCAAATATTCGATACGTTCAATCAAGCGGCCTTTATATGCCAAAATCTCTGGCGACTTTTTCATAAATTCGCGGCGTCGCTCTTCAATCGCTGAATTGCTAGCGCCGAGCGCAGTTAATTCGCCAGCGACACGAAACGAGTCGGCTGTGGTGTTTTGCGTTGTTAAGCCTAGGCTATCACTCATGATAGCAATCAGCATATTTTCTGCAGCTTGCGGATTAATTACCCAGCCAGCAGTATGCGCTAGATTGTAAATCAGTTCGCCAGCTGCAACTACCGGCTGGTTGACATGGATAGCATCAAAAGTCAGCGTCGAATCAGTTGCGTGATGATCTAACACTATAACGGGATGCGTCTCAAGAAAATGACGCACACCTGGCATACTTAAACTTTTACTGATTAATAGTTCGGCATTAGTATCAACGATAATTGCTAAGTCGGCACTCGTGTCAAAGTCGCTAGTTATTCGATCCCAACCGTGAATGTAACGTAAGTATTTCGGTGTATCGACTGGACAGTGCAACTGAACGCTTTTCCCGAGATCGCTTAGAATTTCTTCCAAGGCTAAGCTGCTGCCGATACTATCACCGTCAGGATTTTCCGCTTGGACTACAACAATTTTCTGCGCGTTATTGATAGCGTCAATAGCTTTGTCAAACATCACCTAATAGTATAGCAGCAATTAGCTAGCCTTGCATTCGAATTAGCCAGATAAACTCTGCATAGAAAGAGTAACTTTACGGCTTCTTATCAAGAATGATTAAATGTTCAATATGCGGCGTGCGCGGGAAAAAGTTGTAGCCGCGGTGGTGGACAATGCGGTAGTTTTGTTGAAGTAAAGCAACATCGCGGGCTTGGGTGACAGGATTGCAGCTGAGATAAAGGATACGTGGCGGTAGTTTTTGCAACAATGTTGCAATAACGTCGGGATGCAAGCCAGCGCGCGGCGGGTCGACGATGACGATTTCCTTGCCTGTAATATAATTGAGTGCTTGTTCGCTGGGAGCGAGGACAGCGCGGGCGTCGGTGCGGTCAAGCTCGGTAATGTTGCGCTGCATTTCGCGGACAGCGTCAGCATTGATTTCCACCAGCGTGACGTTACTGCCGCCAATAGTCAGGCCGATAGTGCCGACGCCAGCGTAGAGGTCGAGGGCTGGCTCGCCCGTCTCGCAAACATCTTTTTCTTCAGGCCGGCGCGCCGCTAACTGATCTAGCTGGCGCTCTTGGCGCGCCTTTGCCGGAAAGGCAAAGCCTTCAGAAAAAGAGTTTGACGAGCCGTGCTGCTTACTTTCTCTATGTTGCCCAGATTTTTTCTGAGATATTACTCGCTGTTGATTATCGCTACGACTGTGTGACATCCACTGCCGCATATCACGCAGCGCCTGCTCGTAAACCGGGATGTTGACTTGGAAAAAGCCTTCGCAGGCGTAGCGGAATGGTATGCCAAGGATAGTATCAGTCAAGATGGTGTTGCCGAAATGTGCCAAGCGCTCGGTGATGCGGCTGGCTGGCGAGCGCGGATCGGAATAGATAATTTCCCCGCCCTGAGCCGGTAATTTGGCGGCTTCATCAGCGGTAATTATTTCGGGCAAGCGATCTTTAATATACAACTGCCATACGCAACTTCCGGACTGATCGCAGCGGACGAGCAAGGTCTTGAGTTGGCGAGCCGCGACGCGTTTATGGCGCAGTAAATCGCGGATCGCCCGTGCCAGGTTATTGATTGCAGGGTGCGCTAAGCTCGTGCCATCGACGACAATCTTGCCTTTGCTGCCGCGGCGAAAAAATGCTAAATCAAGCGTATCGCCAGATGATTCTTCACGGTCGCTATCCGCGTCTATCTCTTGGTTATTATCAGAAAATAATTCGGGACCCGAGACAAGCCCAGATTTTTTCTGAGATACCGCTCGAGACACTACCGATTCGCTGTACCAGCTAAATTCAACTTTGTTGCGATAACCATATGCAACATTGTCGCAATAAATATCAATCGCCGCCGGTAATGTAACATTATGCAGCGCGAACGCGTCGTCGATCAACTGTGCTTTGTATGTTTGTTCAACTTCTAGTGGCATGATTTGCCACGGGCTGGTCGAAAGATAACTATCCGGGTCGCGCGGCTGGATGCGGTCGGGGCTTGGCGAGATCACTTCCTCGACGACCGCTTCGACGAGGTGCGACTTCTTTTTGGTAATGCGAACAGTGACGGTCTCACCGGGTAGTCCGCCCCATACGAAGCATTTGCGTCCGTCGGCCAGCGTCCCTAGCGCTTGCCCGCCGCCAACGATTTTGTCAAGGTGAATAGTCTCGAGTGACTGTCTTTTCATCGTACTTATTATAACAAAATGAAAGATACTGTTTAGTAGAGATTACGAAAGGCGTCTCCATAACAATAACGCATGCCTTTCCAACGACCAAAATTATGACGCTAGTAACTTAATAGTGTGGCGAGCGATTTCGACGCCTTCATCTGTCGGTATGACAATTATCGGCTTACTGACTGCCGCTTGCGAAATACTAGTAAATTCAGTCGGGTTAAGGCAGGATTTATTACGATTGCCGTCAAGTATGAAGTCGAGGCATTCCAAGTGAGCAACAATGCGCCGGCGCAAGTTTGCCGAACGTTCCCCTACCGTGCCAGTAAATACCAGCAAGTCGGCGCCGTTCATGGCGACCACCATGGCGCCGATAGCCTTATGTACACTGTGAATCAGAGTCATCAGCGCTAGATGAGCAATATGGTCGCCATTAGCTTCGCGATCAAGAATTTCACGAATATCGCTAGTTCCGCTGAGTCCGAGTAAGCCGCCCTTCTCATCAAGATAATGCTCAAACTGATCATCATCGAGACCAAGTTTAGTTTTGAGCGCCATAGCAGCAGTGTAATCGATAGAACCGGTACGCGTTGCCATAATTACCCCCTCTAGCGCCGAGTAACCCATGGTGTTGTCGATGCTGCGCCCGTGAAAAACCGCGCTCACCGACGAGCCGCTACCTAAATGGCAGACGACAACCTTTGGTGGTAATTTGCCGCGGTTCCACAGCTCATTAACGGCAGACGAAACTGATAAACCATGATAACCAAAACGCTTAATCTCGAAGCGATCAGCGTCTTGCAGATTGATACCATAATTCCAGGCGTAGCTCGGCTTGCGAGCGTGAAAAGCACTATCAGAAATTAGCGCCACTGGTACAGTCGGCAGCGACGAGCGCAGAGCCTCTAGCTCTTGCAGCGTACCGGAGACGTGAATCGGGTCAAGCGGCAAAATATCGCGTATATGCTGAACAACGTCATCGTCAACAAGCCTGTCTTTGAGAAAATAGTTGCTCGGCGCAACGATCCGCAAGCCGATCGCGCGAACATCACTAGGACTTTCCAGTAAATGTTCGCGGTTAAAAATACCATACAAATGTGCGGCCGACTGGGAAATGTCAGTAAAACCAAGCGGTACTTGCCGCGTATCGCCGCCAGTACGCAGCGTCGCGATTAATTCGCTGCCGCTCTGCTCGATATGTAACGCAGCAACCTCTTTGAGCTTGTCGTCGACCAGCGCGTATTTGCGACTAGCGCTGCCTGGATTTGCGATTAGTAGTAATGACATTCCCCCACCCTTTTCTTTACGTTAATTTGTTTGCCCGTGCCAGGCTTCCTCTTTTACCTCGTCTAATCCGCGCGCTGCTGGCCACACCCAGGCGTCAATTTCTGGCAAGTCAACGCCGTTAGCCTTGATATAAGCAGTATTCTCATCAATCTTACCTTGGTAAATCGAAGCTAAGTGCTCGGCCTCTTCAAACGGAACGACGCCATTGCGGCCCAGCTGGCGGAATGCAGCAATCGCCAAATCATAGCGGCTGGTTTCATTGCGAACATGCATATCAAACGGCGTGGTCGTCGACCCGATCTCTTTGTAGCCGCGAATATCAAAGCGCGTCGAATCAACAGCATAGTTAAAGAGAATCGATTTGACTGTCTGCGGATAGCCATGGAAATTGAAGATAACTGGCTTGTCGTCAGTAAACACCTTGTCAAAGAACTTTTGGTCGGCAACGCGACGCAACGTACCAAAGCCAACAGTAGTCAGACTCGAAACGTTAACGCAGCGAATTTTAGCGTTCGGGCAATGCGTTTTGACAATATCAATAGCTGCCATAGTTTCTTTGGTCGGATAATCGCCGCAAGCGGCCATAACTAGATCAGGATGTTCATCGCTAGCAAAATCCCAAACCATCAGACCAGCATCGACCTGTTGGCGAGCGAGTTCTGGCGACAGCCAGCGCGGCTCGAGAGTTTTGCCGGCCACCAGCGCGTTAATCTGGCGAACGCTCGATAACATATGCTCTAAGCAAACTAGCGTGACATTACCGTCCGATGGGAAGTAAACATCACTGAAGTTACTCTGGCGGCGTAGAATATCGTCGATAAAGCCGGGATTCTGGTGACTGAAACCATTATGATCTTGGCGCCAACCGCTCGAGGTCAGTATATAGTTGATACTAGGTATAGTACCGCGCCATTCGACGTTACGGCTTTGGGTGAGAAACTTAGCATACTGGTCAACCATGCTGCCGACGACTTGCAGAAATGCTTCATAGCTAGCAAACATGGCATGGCGGCCAGTCAAGACATAGCCTTGCATCAAGCCTTGCATGTTGTGTTCGGACAACATTTCCATGACTCGGCCATCACGCGACAGATCCTTATCCCACTCCATGATCGGCCATTGCCAACTGCGGCTAGTAGTCTGGAATATCTCGTCAAGCTTGTTGGAATAAGTTTCGTCTGGACTCATGAAACGGAAGTTCTTACTCTCGGCATTGAGACGAAAGACCTCGGTCAAGTAAGCGCCAGCCCGGCGCATACTGCTAGAGCCAATAGTGCCAGGGATTTCGGCGTCTTCAGCAAACTGCTCGACGTCTGGCAGCACCAGCGGCCGATAAACAGTTGCGCCGCCACGAGCATGCGGCGACATACCCAAGCGCTTCTCTAGCTGTTCAGGCAAGATATCCTTGACAAAATCACCAAAACCTGTCGTTTCGTTGAATAGCTCGTCAAACTTATAACTCTTGAGCCATTGACTCAAGATTTTGAGCTGCTCGGGATCAGATTTTGCTTCACTGAGCACTGTCTGGTGCGCCAGGCAATTACCTTCAATTTTGTTGCCTTCGACAAATTTCGGTCCAGTCCAGCCCTTTAGCGTGCGCATGATAATCATCGGCATGCGCGGCGCTTCTGTGTTCGTACTAGCACGAATCTCGGCAACCAAATTGTGCGCCCACTCAAGCGCGTTTGCCATTTCGTCGTGCGGATCGACGCCGTCTTTTGTAGCGTCAACAATGCGCGGCTCATAACCGTAGCCGCTAAAGAGCGTCATCAGTTCGTAATTACTCATTCGGCCAAAAACAGTCGGCGCTGAAATCTTATAACCGTTGAGATGAAGGATCGGCAACACCACGCCATCTTTGCGCGGATTGAGCAATTTGTTAAGATGCCAAGCACCAGCTGTCGGCCCAGTCTCAGCTTCGCCATCACCAACCAAACAAGCTACCGTCAAATCAGGATTATCCATCGCTGCACCATAACTAGTGCTGAGCGCGTAACCAAGTTCACCGCCCTCGAGGATTACGCCCGGCGTCTCGGGATTAGAATGGCTCGGAAAACCGTACGGCCAGCTAAATTCGCGGCATAGTTTGCGAATACCATCCAGGTTAGTCTCCATCGATGGATCAAAATTAGCAAGCGTACCTTCCAAAAACAGATTAGCTTGCAGTGCCGGGAAGCCATGCCCCGGCCCCAGTACAAACATCATGTCCTTATTATATTTCTTGGCCGAATAGCTGAGATGCGCGTAAGCAAAGTTAATACCTGGCCCACTTCCCCAGTGTCCAAGAATCCGCGATTTGATATCGTCAAAAGTTAATTCCTTTTTCAGCAGATGATTCTCTGCCAAAAATATTTGCCCCACAGTCAGATAGTCTGCCGCACGCAAATATTGCTTTATCGAGTGTTTTTCGTGTGCATTCATAACTTTATATTATAAAGGTTATGGTAAATATTGCCAACTGATTAGCCGCTTTTTCGTGGTAAAATCACATTATGAAACGCCAAGTCGCTACCCATTCGCAGCATTTTTTGCGTAATCCGCGCTTGATTGCCGAGCTGATAGGTCACAGCAACATACGCCGCGGCGATTTGGTAATAGATATCGGCGCTGGCAGCGGCGCCATTACGGCAGTGTTAGCACGCCGATGCCGGCAAGTTTTAGCATACGAAAACGAACCAGGTATTCTCAATAAACTACAGCAAAATATGCGCCGGCACAAAAACGTCAAAGTGATAGCACAAGATTTTCTGCAAGCGAAATTACCAGATGAACCATACAAAGTTTTTGCTAATATTCCCTTTCACTTGAGCGCCGACATAGTACGCAAATTGACTAACAACAACGAAATGCACACACCGCGATCAATTTACCTGATCGTCCAAAAACAATTCGCGCAAAAAATAGTACCGAGCGACTGGCACTTTACCTCTCAATTAGGCACACAACTAGCTCCATGGTGGCAGACGCGAATCCGCCGACCGCTACGCCGCACAGATTTCACACCGCCGCCAGCAGTCGATACCGTACTACTAGAGCTGAAGCCGCAGTCCGAGCCGCTCCTATCTACATTAGAACGCGATAAGTACCAAAGTTTCGTCGCGAAATGCTACGCTTCGCAAAAAGTCTTTGCCGCCGTACCGCGCGTCAAAGCTGGCGTCAACCCCGAACACAAACCGTCAGAGTTGACCCCCGAGGAATGGGTGCGGCTATATTCTATGTCGTAATTTCCATATCGTTGATGAGCGTGGTATAATACTTGTTGCGCACTCGTTTATTAGTGGGTCGTCGCCAAGTGGTAAGGCACTGGGTTTTGGTCCCAGCATTCGCAGGTTCGAATCCTGCCGACCCAGCCAAATTATGCAAACGAAAATATCATAAACCGCTCAGATCTGGATAACCTAAGCGGTTTATTTTTATGAATCGTATCGACATTTAGCAAATTCATAGCTTACTTTGTTTTATTGACGCCACCCCTAAATACCATTAGTATAATAAGTATGCGAAAAGTGTCTCTGCCGAGCATATTGCGGTACAAGAAATCTTACTTGCGGCATGATATCATAACGGCGTTGTTGATAGCCGTCGTGAATGTCCCCAATGCGTTGGCTTTTTCGGTAATCGTCGGACTGCCGCCCGAGACTGGCTTATATACGACAATTATTGGTGCGCTAGTATTTGGGTTGTTGGGATACTCGCATCGATTGGTGGTTGGCGCAGATTCAGCGACGGCCATTCTGCTGGCGTCAGGTGCAGTGCTAGTAGCGCAAGCAGGTACGCCAGAATATGTTAATGCAATCGCAGCGATGACGTTACTATCAGGCGTTCTGCTACTATTGCTGGGATTATTCAAATTTGGCTTTTTGGCAGATCTGGTGTCGCGGCCAGTGATGATTGGTTTCATGGCAGGCGTGGGAGTGCAGCTAATTGTTACACAGTTACCAGCTCTACTAGGCTTGAAAGCATCAGGCGGTTTCTGGAGTCATTTAGCGTCAATTACCGTGCAAGCTGGTTCAATTAATTGGATGACCGCTACGCTAGCGCTCTTGGTACTAGGTGTAGTGTTGTTTTGGCGATCATCGCGAATACCGAGCGAACTAATCGGTATAGCTATGGCTGTAGTATTTGCAATAGTATTTCACGTCGATGCGTACGGCGTAGAGTTTTTAGGTTCGCTACCAAGCAATATACCAAACTTAATAGTACCCACGGTGTCACTCGAGATGCTAAATACAATTATGCCGACCGTATTATCAATTGTACTCGTAGTACTAGTCCAGAGTTCTATGACAGCGCGTTCCATTGGTAGCGAGCACGACGATAAAATCCAGACCAACCAAGATACGACAGCCCTTGGAATAGCTAATATTGCTTCAGCTCTATTCCACGGCTATACCGTTAGCGCCTCGCCGCCGCGCAGCCAGTTAGCCGACTCGCTAGGTATGCGTTCGCAATTGAGCGGTATTGTTGCCAGCTTAGCAATGATGGCACTGATCATTTTTGGCGGGACTTTGTTACACTACGTACCGCTAGCAGCACTAGCAGCGATAGTTTGTACGGCAGGTTTACGCTTAATTCGTTTTCGTGAATTGCACTATTTGTGGGCTGTCCATCATGAGGAGTTTATGATCGCGCTAGTTGCTTTAGCTTGTACGGTACTATTCGGTGTACAGTTAGGTATTTTGGTAGCGGTAGCAGCCTCGCTGATGGAGCGATTGCGTCGGCAGTACCACCCTGATGACGCTGTGCTGCTGCGCGATGGCGAGCTATCATCATGGGCGGCTGATCGGGTAAAAGATAAGATAGGCTCTTTGCCAAAAGATACATTAGTTTATGGATTCGGCGAATCGCTTTTTTTCGAGAATATTAATTATTTCGCTGAACGGTTACGGCGAGCTATTCATCGCGCTAAACATCCAGTAACATATGTGGTGATTGATGCCGGAGCGATTGATGATATCGACTATACAGCGGTTGAAGCGCTCAAACGTTTGTACCGCGAGCTTGGCGAAGATGGTATCGCGATTGCTTTTGCGCACGTATCACCGGGATTGCGCAGCCAGTTTGATATCTATGGCATTACCGATATAATTGGTAGCCGCAACATTTACACAACATTGTCTCTGGCATTGGCGCATCAGAAACAGGCTTCGGCAATTGAAATGATCAGAGACCTTAAAATCGCTAGCGATTCGTATATCGTGGTCGGCGGCGCCGTGCTTGATATGATGCATTTGCGCGATACACCTAATGTTGATTTAGTAGTATCACGCGAAGTTTATGACCGTTTTGCACACAAGAAACATTGGCGTGAGGTGACACTAACTAGCGGCAAGCGAATTTTGGTACACGAACAATACAATCTGCTAAAAAGTTGGATGGGTAATTCCTTGACAGCATTACAGCGAGATATGCAAACCATCGATGGGATACCCGTGGTCTCGACCGAACGGCTGATTGCTGCCAAACGAAAGATGGCTCGTCGTAAAGATTTAGCTGATTTAGAACTATTGCGTGGACATATCAAGCGCCGGAATTAATTAGCAAACTTTTTATTTTTCTTGAGCGGCCGTTTAAGACGCTTGGTAATTCGCTGAAGATTCGGTCGCTTACCAAAGAACTTTCGCCCTGCCCATTTGTGCAGTTCAATCAAGACGATAGGTATAATGAGAGCAGAGACAGTCACTAAGAGAAGATGCGTGTTGTCTACTGGCGTAATATGCAGCAACCGTCCAAGTGGTGTAGCTAGGGTGGCAATCTGCAGCGTGACAGCGATGATTAGTCCAACAATGAAAGGTGCGTTCCGCTTGCGCAGACGACCGATCAATGATTCGTAATCACTGCGCGCCTCGATAGCGCTAGCCCACTGTGCGGTTACCAGCGAGCAAAAAGCAATTGTCCGAGCATAGTCAGCACCAAAGCGTTGATTGAAATAAATATAGAATCCCAGCGTCATTGATGACATAATTATAGCAATCAACAATATTCGCGAAGTCATAAATTTACTGAGTAGCGGCGCGTTAGCGCGTTTTGGCTTCTCTAACATATTGCGAGGCTCGCCCGGCTCCAATCCGATCGGAATTACCATGGCGCTATCAGTGACTAAATTAACCCATAAAATCTGCACAGGCGCCAGCGGCAGCGGTAAACCAGAAATCAACGCACCCAGCGACACGATAACCTCGCCGAGATTAGTCGCTAACAGATACGTTACCATGCGCTTGATATTGGCGTAAACAGTTCTACCCTCGTGAATAGCCGAAACGATTGAGCGAAAATTATTATCAAGCAAGATGATATCACCCGCGTCCTTGGCAATTTGCGCCCCTGCCCCCATAGCGACACCAACATGAGCATTAGTCAGTGCCGGAATGTCATTGACACCGTCGCCAGTCATGGCAGTGATATTATCACGCTTGAGTACTTCAAGGATGCGATGCTTGTGCTCGGGTAAAACGCGCGCGCAAACACGGATAGTACGCAACCTCTCAGCTAGTTCGTCGTCAGATAATGTAATAATCTGCCGGCTATCGAATACTTGGTTGCGATGCTCGACTAAGCCAAGTTGCTTACCGATATGATAAGCCGTCTCGAAGTGATCGCCGGTGACCATACGCACGCTGATGCCAGCGGCTTGCGCGCGAGCAATGGCGCCTTTGGCTTCTGGCCGCAGCGTATCTGCCACGCCGACAAAACCATCAAAAACCAGCGGCGTATTATCTGGAATGTTTTCAAGCGAATCAATTGGTTTACTGAGCGACGCATGCGCTAGCGCAATTACCCGGAAACCAAGTCCAGTCAGATGATGTAACTCAACTAAAGCTTTCTCGCGTTCGCCTTCGGTGATATCGCAATGGTCAACGATTTTTTCTGGTGCTCCTTTGACAGCTAGAGCATACTTAGCGCCATCATGCCGTAAATTGCCGCTCATTGCCATTGAATGCTCAAATGTAAATTCCCGCAAAGGCTGGCCAAGTTTGGGAGCCGTTTCGGACGAGTTAATAAACGACGCGAAGGCTTTATCAAGCGGATCAGCAGTTTTTCTCTTGTTTAATAGAATACTAGCAGCAAGTGTCTGCAAAATACGTTTTTCGTTGTGGCGCGGGTGCCAAATTTCTTGAACCGATAATTTATTGCGCGTTAGCGTACCGGTTTTGTCGGTAGCGATAGTCGTGATGGCACCGATTGACTCGATTGAGCCCATAGTTCGCACCAATGCTTTACGGCGAGCCATCCGGCGCATTGCTAATACCAAAATGACCGATATAGCAATTGGTAAGTTCTCGGGTACTGCACTAACACTGAGAGCAATCACAAAGCGCAATGCTTCGCTCCATTCAACACCGCGAGCTAGCGCCAACCAAAAAGCAAACAAAGCAATTCCTAGAATAACAGCAACGATACGCGTGATAAGCCTATCGATTTTCTGCTGTACAGGATTGACGTTATGGTCGCCAGACGATAAATCGCTCAAACGACCAAACTCGGTATCGTTAGCAGTAGCGGTTACTATCGCCATGGCAGTACCGCCAACGACAAATGAGCCTTGAAAAACCATGTTGGATTGTTCGTAAATTTCGCGATCGCTCGGCAGGACGGCACAAGTTTTTTCTATCGGTAGCGATTCGCCAGTTAATTGCGATTCATCAACACGAAAAGAGCGCGCCTCTAGCATGCGGGCATCAGCAGGAATTTTATCGCCTTCATCAAGAATTATCACGTCGCCTGGAACTAACAGTGTCGCAGCGATCATCTCACGCCGACCTTTTCGCAATACCTCGACTTCAGCAACAGACTGTTTTTGCAGCGATCGCAAAATCCGCTCAGTCGAAAACCGTTGCACATAATAAATAATCGCGTTCACCGCCATGATAAAAATAATCAACCCAGCATCAAAATACGACTTGTGCCACAAACTAACAATTGCCGCCACTATCAGCACTGCCATAAAAACCGACTTGAACGGCTCAACAATTTTACGCCAAAGCGGGTCAGACTTAACTTTGATCGTGTTTAAGCCGTAATGGCGTAACCGTTCATCGCTCTCAATATCAGATAAGCCTTTGGTGGTTGATTCAAGTTCAACTAGTGTTTCTTTAATGGTTTTATCATAAAAAGCCATAAGCACATTATAGCAAATTTTAGTTTTTAACAATAAAGCGCTATACTGAAAATATGAAGGTTAAAATCGAGATAGACACTATAACATTCGTACGTTTTTGGCTGGTAGTAATCGGCTTTGGACTAGCAGGCTTATTAATTTGGAATGCTCGTACAGCGTTAGTAATTATTGGAGCGGCAGCATTCTTAGCACTAGCTCTCAATGGGCCAGTCAGCTGGTTGGCTAATAAACTGCCCAACCGCAGCCGAACCCTCAGTACAGCTATCGCTTTTATCGTTATTGTAGCAATACTAGCGGCAATTCTGTTTTTGGCAGTACCGCCAATAGTTCAGCAAACAATTAGCTTCTTACAAACTCTGCCCGATACGATACGAACAATGTCGGCACAATGGAAGGGCTTTGGTGCTATAGTATCGCGTTATCATCTAGAATCGCAGATTGATCAAATGGTTGTTTCAATACAAGGAAATGCAACGTCGTGGCTGGCAAACTTTGGACAGAACTTTCTCAGCGGCGTCGGAACAACAATGTCGCTAATCACCGAGGCCTCGCTAGCGCTAGTTCTAACATTCCTAATGCTAGTCGAAGGACCGCGCTGGTCACAATACTTCTGGGGATTATACAGCAACGACAAGCGAATGCAGCACCATCGAATCATCTTCCGGCGGATGAATGCAGTAATCTCTGGATATGTAAGCGGACAATTGATCGTTTCGGGTTTAGATGGTGCTTTTGCCGGCTTAACAGTATTTATCTTGAGTCAAGTTTTTCCAGCAGTACCAGCAAACATTGCTTTGCCAACGATTGCTATCATGTTTATCTTGTCGCTGATCCCAATGTTCGGCGCAGGAATTGGCGGCATTATCGTCTTTGCATTACTGGCAATTAATAGTATGCCAGCAGCAATAGCTTTTGGTATTTACTTCATCATTTATCAGCAGATCGAGAATAATGTAATTTCGCCAACTATTCAATCCAAACGTATTGAACTTTCGCCGCTAATGGTTTTGATGGCGGTAACTATAGGGCTGTACATGTTCGGTATGGTTGGCGGTATTATCTCGATACCGATAGCTGGCTGTGCCAAAGTGCTTGCAACTGAATATATCAAGGTCGAACGCCGCGAAGAACCAGCTGCCAAACCAACAAAGCTTGCTCGCCTACTCAAGCGTGTTCGCCGCGAAAAAAGTAAACCAGGAGCAGCTAAATCAGAAACTGAAGCCTAGTAAAGGATTGGCCTAGCCAGCTCACACCATTCAAAAAATCTTTTAAACACTTGAGTCTACTCTGGTTTTTCGTCAGCGTACGCCCATAAAGTATCATGTGCGGTGTCTTTGACAACTACGCCGTATTCATTGAGCAGCTCGTCGCGTAATTCATCGGAATTTACCCAATTCTTGTTATCGCGAGCACGGCGGCGTTCTACCAATAGCCGCTTACATTCATCATCAATATCGGGAGTTGAGTCCAACAGCTCAAGTCCCAATGCTGCATCAACAAACTCTAAAAATTCGATTAATCCAGCTCGATAGATTTTCTGCGGTGGTTGTTTGTCGAGTTCAGTTAAGGCTTTATCGACAATAGCTAGCGCCCGTGGCGTTTCTAAGTTATCGTTTAACGCTTCTTTGACAGCGCCAATAGCCGCGCTTGGCGAGAAATCATGTCGTAAATCGTTGTTCTCGGTATCGCTATGTAAGCGATCGTGAACTTGATGTCGTAAACAAGCCACGTCGCGCCAATGTTGTAGCCGATTGTGCGCTGCCTGCAAATTCTCGAATGAAAAATTACCTTCGTTAGAATAATGTCCCTGCAAAATAAACATTCGCAAATCCATCGCTGAGAAACCATGCTGCTTTAGATCATCAAGCGTGTAGCCATTACCGAGGGATTTGCTGATTTTGCCGCCTTTAATCTTCAGGTGGTTGCAGTGCAGCCAAAAGTTCGCAAACCTTTGGCCAGTTGCCGCTTCGCTCTGGGCGATTTCGTTAGTGTGATGCACCGGTATATGATCAATTCCGCCAGTATGAATATCGATTGTCTTGCCGAGCAAACTCATGGCGATAGCCGAGCATTCTAAGTGCCAACCAGGAAAGCCCATGACTGGCTTGTCATTTTTTGGTGGCGTATCTAGCAAATCAGCAGGCGTCTCCCACTCCATGTCGCGCACTTTACCCTTCTCGGTAAATTTCCAGAGCGCGAAATCCCATGGTTGACGTTTCTCGCTATTAGCATCGACGCGAGCGCCAGCTTTTTGGGCGCTCAAATCAAGCTGTGCAAAGTCGGCGTAACGCGGAAAAGTACTGGTATCAAAATAGATGCCGTCGCTGGTTTGATAAGTGCAGCCGCGCTGTTTAAGAGCTCGCAGCAAAGAAATCTGCTGCGAAATGTAATCAGTTGCCTTGGCTATATGCGTCGGCGGAATAAGATTGAGCGCTTTCATGCCGTCAAGAAAATGTTGCGTGTAGTATTCAGCGATTTCCCAAGCAGTTTTTCCATCGCGACGAGCGCCCTTTTCAAGCTTATCCTCGCCTTCGTCTGCATCACTAACCAAATGTCCAACATCGGTTATATTCATCACGCGATCAACCGTATAGCCGTCAATTTGCAATGTCCGAACTAGCGTATCCCAATAGACGTAGGCTGCCCAGTTACCGACATGTAAATCATCGTAGACAGTCGGTCCGCAAGTATATAAAGTCACTTTATCAGACGATAGCGGAGTAAAATCATCAAGCCGACGCGTCAGAGTGTTGTGGAGTCGTATCATTAATTATATTTTACGTCAAAAATGAGTATTTTTGAAGAGCACTATTTATTCTAACCATTGCTTAAGTACTACCGCCTGGTTAAACTCCGCATCCTTAGCGCTATACAATAGCGTAACGATTGGATGATTGGGCCAGTCATTTCTCGCCTTGATAGCAGCAGGATTTTCGTCTAATTCTTTTGTATAACGTTCTGAAAATTCTGTAAATTTTTCTGGATCATGATTAAACCATTGGCGCAGCTCATCGGTTGGCGCGATTTCTTTAGCCCACTCGTCTAGCGCCGCTCGTTCTTTACTGATACCGCGCGGCCATAATCGGTCAACTAGCACGCGGTAGCCATCGTCCGATTCTGGCGATTCGTAAATTCGTTTAATTTTATAAACTGTCATGACAGTACCTCCTTAACTATAGTTTGTAGAACTGGAATAACGTCCGATTCAAACCAGGGATTACGTTTGCGCCAACCAATATTGAGCGGCGATGGATGAACTAATGGAAAATAATCTGGCAAATACATATTAAAGTCCGCCACAGTTGCTGTCAAATTCTGCTTGGCGCGGCGATCAAGATAATATTTCTGCGCATACGAACCAACCAAAATTGTCAATCGCACATTCGACATCTGCGCTAGCAAACGCGGGTGCCATTTCCTGGCAAAGTCCAAGCGCGGCGGCAAATCACCGTGCACTCCCCTACCTGGATAATAAAAATCTATCGGCATCAACGCAAAGAGATCGGGATTGTAAAACTGCTCATCCGTTACGTTCAGCCATTGCCTAAGTAAGCGACCGCTAGCATCATTCCACGGCTTTAACGTTTGCTGAGCAATTCGACCTGGCGCCTGCCCGACCAGTACAATTCGCGAACTTACTGAGGCAGAATACACAGGCGACCAACCTCTATTGACAAAATCAGCATTCATTGGATCGGCTGCGATTTGGTCATATAAAAGCGGTTTAGAGTGCAGTATCATTGCAGTTATACCTTTAACTTAGTCGTTCTCGTTACGTTGTGCAACTTCTGCGAGCACTGCCTCGAGCGAGAGCGGATAACCAACTCTAATCACTTCGCTACTATCAGTGACAACCCAAGGAGCTTCACCCATTGCTATGGAATTTTTATCAAATTTACGTATAATCCAGCAGTTTTTAGATCGTTCAATTTTATAAGCGTCGCGTGAATCACCAGAAGTTTTTTCAAAAGCTTCCCATGCATTATCTTTAGGCAATTTAGCTTGACTCATGTAATGTATCCTTTCGTAGATTACTTAATATCTTATATTAGCATTAATAGTTTATACATTGGTATATTATTACCTCAGATTCATTGAATAAACCTAAATAGCTAGCTAGCAATACCACCAAGAACGTTTACAAAACTCATAATTTAGTTTTGTAAATGATTAACAATAAGCTATAATGCGATAAATATATCAATCAAGCTTCGTACAAAAAAGTTTTGATAAATTATTATTCTGCGACAACATATTAATCAGCATTTTCTCTAGCTTTTTCCAACGCATCAATTAGCACCTGCTTTGACTTCATACCGATCAGCTCGGCAACTTCCTCGCCAGCAACAAAAATCTTCATATTTGGGATGCCCTGCACGCGGTAGTGCATAGCCAGTTCTTTGTTGTCATTACTAGCATCAGTGTCAATTTTAACAATATCAAAATCTGTCTCGTCAGCGATCTGCTGCAATATAGGCGCCATCGCTCGGCATGGCGGACACCATGGCGCCCAAAAATCGACCAAGACCGGACGCTTGCTTTTTAGTACTTTTTCTTCAAACTCTTGTTTAGTTGTAATACTAATTAATGCCATAATTCCTCCTTCTATTTTTACATTGTTGACATACTCCAGTAATGACTAAGGGACCGTCGAAACAGCAGCCATCGAGCTGGCGCTCGATCTGGCAACGCACTGAATCAGGAACTTTAATATCCTGTAAACTATCGCACTCGCTGCATATAAAATGATCGTGTGATTCCGGTGAAAAGTCGTACCGCAAACAGCCCTGCCTTGACGCGGGTGCCAACCCAATAATGCCATCACTCTGCAGACGTTGCGTAATACGATGTACCGTAGTATCGCTAACATTTGAATAAGACTCTCGCAACCGGCTAGCAATCTCGGCATTAGTAGCATGCTGCAGCTGGCATAAAATCGATAGTATACTATCAGTATATTTCGTGATTCGGCGACTAACTATTTGTGTCATATTTTTATTGTAAATGATTTACAATAAAAATACAATGCTTTTTTAAAAAACTTACCACGCTACACTTCTTGGTCATGATTTTCAACAATTAAATTACTGGTCAGACCAGGCTATTTTCGCCCGCTGCCTAAATTAATTTTACTAGCGAGAACTCTACTAAACTTCAAGCTACAAAATCGCGTTAAAAACACCAAAAGTTTATTTGGCCAACCAACTACATACACTGCTTTGTTATTCATAATAGCGCGATAACTTTTCGCGGCAACTACTTCTGGTGTATAAACTCTAAGTCTAGTGAACATTGCCGAGTTTATCATATGAGCATTTCTTTCAAAGTTAGTCGCTACCGGACCTGGGCAAATCGCCGTCACCGACACGCCAGAACTTTTCATTTCTTCATGCAAAGCTTCAGAAAACGAGCGGACAAAAGCTTTCGAGGCATAATACATCGCCATGTATGGCCCAGCTTGAAACGAGGCAATCGATGCAATATTAACAATCTTGCCCTTACCGCGACGATCCATATCTTTACCAAATAGATACGATAACTGCATCACGGCCAACATATTAACGCTAGCGAGACCTTTCTGACGCTGCCAATCGACGTCAACATAGCGACCAAACGAACCAAACCCGGCATTGTTAATTAAGATATCTATATCAATGCCTTTATGTTTAATCTCGTCATAAACTTCTTGAGCGCTATTCTCAGCACTCAAATCTTTAACTATGTAGACCATTTCAACGCCAAACTGGCGCTCTAACTCCTGTTTTTGCCGCTGCAATAGAACTTCGTTACGCGCAACAGCAACGATATTATAACCATTTTGCGCAAATATACGAGCAAATTCTCTACCCAAGCCGCTAGTAGTGCCTGTTATTAAAACATACGAAACTGTTTGTTCTTGACTCATACCAAGATTATACCTTATAATTGGTTAATCTATGAACTCGAGCCAAAAGAGTTCCTCTAAATCTCGCGTTTGAATCACCTTATCAATGATCAAACTGCTCACAATATAAACTGCACAAGAGAAGGAGATACTTTTGAAAAATAAAATTAACGATAAAGAAATTTTACGCCTGTTCTGGCAAGTATCTGCACCCTACAGGCGCCGCAGAAATCTAGCGATATTTTTTGCAATTACTACAATCGTTATTTCTATTTTTGTCGGCCCGCTTGTTATCGCAGAACTACTCAATATTATCCAGCACGGTCAGCTGCAAACTGCCGAAAATCTATGGACGCTGATTATTTTGTACGGCATAAGCGAACTTTGTTCAACAGTGGTTGGCTGGCGCTTGGTGTTATACTTGGTCTGGACATTCGAGACTGCACTGCAGCGCGACTTATATGCGCGATGCTTTGGTAAATTAACTAATCAAACAATGTTTTTCCATGCCAATAAATTTGGCGGCTCGCTCGTTAGTCAAACCAACAAACTGACCGGCGCAGCCGAGCGTTTTTGGGATACAATTTTCTGGTCGATTTTGCCATTAGTAATCTCTCTGGCTGGCTCAATAATTATCTTATCAACCTTAATTTGGCAATATGCTTTATTCTTGCTCGCTCTTTCCGTTGTCTTTAGTCTTGCCGTCTATTTCGGCTCTAAGCCAATGGCTAAATTGAACGAAAAAGAAGCTAAAGCCAGCAATAAAGTTAGCGGCCAATTAGCCGACATGGTTTCAAATATTCTGGCGGTTAAATCATCTGGTGCTGAATCGCTAGAGCAAAAGCGCTTTTCAAAAACGGTCAGTTCATGGCGCAGCGCTAGCTTGGGTACGATGCGCGGTTTCCTGAAAGTTAGTACCGTTTATTCGACCATCAACACAATTATCAAAATTGGCGCAATTGCTTTTGCAGTATACGCCGCTCAGCACAATCTAGTATCAGTAGCATCAGTTTACTTAATCATAACGTATACAGGCAGCGTGGCGCACGAGTTGTGGAACATGAATGGCATCATGCGCAGTTACAATCGTATTATTGGCGATGCTCACGAGATGGCAGAAATCCTTAAAACACCAACGACGCTGGTTGATCGCAGCGACAAAAAACTAAAGATTAAACGTGGCGGCATTGTCATGGACAACGTAACCTTTACGCACGACGAAGGCCAAGGCGACACTCTGTTTCATGATTTCTCGCTCAGTATTCAGCCAGGTGAAAAAATTGGTTTAGTCGGATCGAGCGGGTCTGGCAAAACTACCCTCACTAAATTATTGTTACGGTTTTCTGATATTGACTCGGGCAAGATTACCATCGACTCACAAGATATTGCCGAAGTTACCCAAGCAAGTCTACGCGAACAAATCGCCTATGTGCCGCAAGAGCCGCTGTTATTTCACCGCTCAGTACGCGAAAATATCGCCTACAGCCGACCTGACGCGACTGATGCTGAGATTGAAAAAGCTGCTAAGAAGGCTGGCGCTTACGACTTCATCGTCAAATTGCAAGACGGTTTTGACACGCTAGTTGGTGAACGCGGCGTCAAACTTTCGGGCGGACAGCGGCAGCGCATCGCTATTGCCAGGGCGATTTTGAAAGATGCGCCGATTCTAGTACTTGACGAGGCGACATCAGCATTAGACTCAGAATCAGAAGCGCTAATCCAAAAGTCGCTGGAAACATTGATGAAAAACCGAACGTCAATTGTCATCGCCCACCGTTTATCGACCATCGCTAAGCTTGATCGTATCATTGTTTTGGAGAACGGACGCATCGTCGAAGACGGTTCGCACGATCAATTGCTCGCCAAAAAACGCGGCGTTTACGCTAAGTTGTGGGCGCGGCAATCAGGCGGATTCATCGAGGAGTAATTTCTAGCATTTCCGACTATAGCAAAACACCGCCAAATCATGACGGTGTTTTTTGATAATCTAAGACCAAACTATTCCGACGCTTCAGTCTTTTCAGTCTTTTCAGTCTTTTCAGCTTCTCCCGTAACTTCGACTTGTTCGGCGTCAGCGGACTCAGCTTCGCCGGCCGCCGCATCGTTGGCAGCTGCTAGAGCGCTCGGCTCATAGACGTTTGCCACAACCAAATCTTTTACGGTAGTATAGTCGTCAGCCGTGCCTTCGCGGCCGTCGTCGCTATCGACCAGCCCAACACCATCCGGCAAAACAATATCACCCACGGTCACGCGGTCGCCTTCTTTAACAAGACCATCCGTCGGCGCTTCCAATACTTCTGGCAGATCCATCGGCAAGGCCTTGACCTTGATCTTCTCAAGCGCTTGCAGCACTACCAAGCCGGCACGCTCCGCCTCAGATTCTCCTGTACCGCTCAAACGAATCGGCACCTCGGCAATCACCGGCTCATCAGCACGGACTGCATGAAAAGAAATATGACGAAGAGTATTCGACCTAGTCGGATATGATTCAACATCCTTAATCATCGCTATGCGCCGTTCGCTGCCCAGCAACTGGACAGGCGTATGCTTGCCAGCTAGCTTATAGACGCGCAGCACTTCGCCAGCTTCAGCCTGAATCGGCACCGCTTCCATACCCGCACCGTAGACCACGCCTGGCGTAATTCCTTGGCGACGTAGCGTCTTAACTTTTTTGCCAAGCACTTCGCGCTTAGTAATCTTCAGAGTAATTTTTTCTCCCATTTCTCTCTTCCTTTCGTTAGATACCTTTCCGGAGGTTTACTATTGCTTCTCTATTATAACATGTTTATGATAATGATTCTAACCAAGCTAGTGATTCACGATATCCCCGATCCGTTTCGACAATAAATTTTTAGACCCAAACCTATTCCATTAGCTGGTGCTAGAAATCTGTGCTATAATCATCTCTAGCATGGAAGCCTTTATTAATCTGATTATTCATCTCGGCGTGCCAATTATCTTATTGGTAGTTTTCGCTGAGTCGGGTTTATTAATCGGCTTCATATTTCCAGGCGACAGCTTGCTATTTACGGCAGCTTACATGGTACAACAGCATATTTTGCCAATTGATATTCATCTATTCGCTATCCTGATATTTTTGGCAGCCGTACTAGGCGATAGCGTTGGCTATAGTTTTGGGCATAAGGTCGGCCGCAAATTATTTGAAAAAGAAAATTCGCGTTTTTTCAAGAAAAAATATTTAGAACAAACTGAAAAATTCTACGACAAGCACGGTTCAATTACTATCGTGTTGGCTCGTTTTGCGCCAATCGTCCGCACATTTGCGCCAATCGTTGCTGGTGCCAGCAAAATGCATTACAGAACATTTTTGGTTTTTAACATTATCGGCGGATTCTTGTGGTCATCACTGTTTGTTTATCTAGGTTATTACGCCGGTGAATTACTTACCAAAGCAGGCGTTAACATCGAGGTTGCTGCTCTTATAATCGTATTCCTCTCTGTCTCGCCGATGATTATTCACGCGCTCAAGAAACCATCAAACCGCGCGGCTCTCAAAAAACAGCTCCAAGTTTTATTCTCAAAAACCAAGACGTCCAAACAGAAAAAATAACGCAAATCCGCACCGAATCTTTCATCTGAGATTAGGCTTTTAGTCTTTGCAAATATTATCTTTTATAACAGCTTCTGTAAGTATTTCCCAGTTTGACTTTCTGGATTCTTTGCAATGTCTTCTGGCGTGCCAGCAGCAACCACTCTGCCACCACCCTGTCCACCCTCTGGACCCATATCAATAATCCAATCAGCGCATTTAATGACTTCCAGATTATGCTCAATGATTATCATACTGTTACCACCATCAACTAATTTTTGTAAAATCTCGAGCAATTTGCGCACATCAGCAGTATGCAAGCCAGTCGTTGGCTCGTCGAGTATATAAAGTGTTTTACCAGTTGAACGACGCGATAGCTCTGCTGCCAATTTAATGCGCTGAGCCTCGCCGCCAGAGAACGTCGTCGCTGGCTGCCCAAGCTTCACATAACCCAGGCCAACTTCGTTAATTGTCTCGAGCTTGCGGGAGATTGCTGGAATATTAGTAAAGAACTCGCAGGCTTGCTCGACCGTCATTTCTAGTATATCGCTAATGGTTTTACCTTTATATTTAATCTCTAGCGCTTCGCGGTTGTAACGCTTACCATGACATTCTGGACATTGTATATAGACATCCGGCAAAAAGTGCATTTCAATCTTTATCACGCCGTCGCCTTGACAATTCTCGCAGCGGCCGCCCTTGACATTGAAGCTAAAACGCCCCGCTTTGTAACCGCGAATATTAGCCTCGGGGGTATTAGCAAACAGTTCGCGAATCTGCGTGAACACGCCCGTATAAGTTGCTGGATTAGAGCGCGGCGTGCGGCCTATCGCCGACTGATCAATGACGATAGCTTTATCTAATTGCTTGACACCGTCAATTCTATCATGATCGCCGGGCACAGTCTGCGCTCGATGTAGACGTGCCGTCAATTCGTTGGCTACAATGTCATTAACTAGTGTCGATTTGCCGCTACCGCTAACGCCAGTCACTAGTGTCATTACACCCAACGGAAACTCGACATCAATATTTTTGAGGTTATTCTCCTTAGCACCGCGAACGACAAGTTTGCGATCTTTCTCGACCGCACGACGTTTCTTAGGCACCGATATCTTTTCTGCTCTAGATAAATATCGTCCGGTAATACTGGCCGGATTCTGCGCCACCTCGGCTGGCGTGCCGGCAGCTACAATCTCGCCGCCATGCACGCCAGCACCTGGACCTACATCCACCAAAAAATCAGCTGCAGCGATTGTCTCTTCGTCGTGCTCAACCACCAATACAGTATTACCGAGATCACGTAAATGCTTGAGTGTTTTGATTAATCGATCGTTGTCGCGCTGATGTAAACCAATTGACGGCTCGTCTAATACGTATAACACACCTTGTAACCCAGAGCCAATCTGTGTCGCTAGACGAATCCGCTGTGCCTCGCCTCCGCTCAAAGTATTAGCAGCTCGCCCCAGTTCTAGATAATTCAACCCTACGTTATTCATAAATCCCAGACGAGCGTTAATCTCTTTAACCACTAGCTTGACGATCTTCATTTCGTTATCATCAAATTTCAGCTGACTAAAGACATCTAAGGCGTTCTCGACATCTAAATTACAAATATCCATAATTGACAAGCCGCTAACCGTCACTGCTAAGACTACCGGCTTGAGGCGAGCGCCTTTGCAGGCTGTGCATTTGCGTTCACGCATAAATCGCTCAATATCTTTGCGCATGAAGTCGCTATCAGTTTCGCGGTGACGACGCTCGAGATTTGGAATAATCCCTTCAAAGGTTGAATCATAGTGCCGGCCATTACCTAGCTCAACACGATATTTTTGCTCGCCTGTACCATACATCAATAATTTCTGCACATCGTCGCTTAGTTCGCGCACTGGTACGTGTAGACTAAAACCATGTTCAGCCGCTACCGCTTCAAGCCGTTTCATATACCAAGCATCAACACTAAAACGATTAAACGGACGAATTGCACCTTCGGCAATCGTCAAATTTTTGTTAAAAACCAAGCTAGGATCAATCTCCATTCGTGTGCCCAGCCCCGTACATACCGGACAAGCACCTTGTGGCGCGTTAAAACTGAATAACCGCGGCTCCAATTCAGGAATCTCCTCGCCCGGGTGATCTACACAGGCATAGCGCTGGCTATAAGTCAAAATCTTGCTGCTATCCGCATCCAACACTTGGACTATACCGCCAGCCAATTCTAACGATTGTTCGACTGATTGCGATACACGCGAAATCATGTCTGGACGCATCACCAAGCGATCAACGACCAGTTCGATGTCGTGCTTATAGTTTTTTTGCAATTCTGGAAATTCGTCTAATGCATAAATTACGCCGTCCACTCGCGCTCGAGCAAAACCGCTGCGCATATACTGTTCAGGAATATGCTGAAACTCGCCTTTTTTCTGGTTAACAATCGGCGCCAGGATCATTAATTTTGCGCCTTCAGGCAATTTCATGATTTCATCAATAATTGATTGTGCTGTTCGTCGTTTCACTGGCTTGCCGCAGCGCTTACCATCTGGCAAAAGTGCTGGACAATGCGGTACGCCAACACGCGCGAACAACAAGCGTAAATAGTCGTAGACTTCTGTTACCGTGGCAACCGTTGAACGCGGATTACGACTGGTTGATTTTTGATCTATTGAAATTGCCGGGCTCAGTCCATCAATTGAGTCAACATCTGGCTTGTCCATGATACCCAAGAATTGTCGCGCATAGCTACTCAAGCTTTCAACATAGCGCCGTTGCCCCTCGGCATAGATAGTATCGAAAACCAGGCTTGATTTGCCACTGCCGCTAAGTCCTGTTACCACCACAAACTTATCGCGTGGAATTTCCAAACTCACATTTTTTAAGTTATTCTGGCGTGCACCGGTAATCTTGATACTATCTGACATGACTACTTATTTTAGCATTTTTCGGTAAAAAAATCCATTACCGCAAAATATCTGTGCACGTATTACACTTAAAATATCATCCAAATAAACTAAAATTGTATCGCGCTTATCGTTGCACATACTATAGTATATTTGCTATAGTATAGTCAAATGAGAGCATTAATTGAACTATTCGCTGTCCTCAGCATCAAGATTCGTGTTGTATTGGCGTGCCTTATCGGTGTACCTCTATTTTTGCTGCGCCACGACATTTATGATTCGCTAATGAATTTCGTGCTAGTCGGCGCCATACCTGGCACGCACATATCAGTACCATACTGGGTTATGTTATTACTATACGCAATGATAGTCATAAACATATTCACCTACATAGAAAATACTGTTCAACGTCCTTTACCTCCAAAAGAATAGCAGCTAGCACGCGAAAAATCTAATCGCTAACTGGTAATGTAGACTCAGCCCACAATTGCAATTCTTGCAAAATAAACTGCTGTTCGTCAGTTGCTGTCGGCGCTAACCGCTGCAGAGATGCCATAAATTGCGGCAATTGTGCCTGCAAGTGCTGAGCTCGCCAGGCTTCCCATTGCGCTAGATCATCTTCACTAAGCGAGCGCGGAAAATTGCGTGCTTTGTAGTGTAGTAATAGCGGCGCTAAACGTTCGTCCTGAAATTCTGGATGAAAATCAGCCAGCTCGCGCTCATCAGCATTACGCACCGCTTCGACACGGATACGATCACGGTCGTTCAAAAAGCCATCATACAATTGCGCTTCTGGATCGGGCAGTTTTTTGAAGGCTGGCTTGTTCTCAAAAATAGTCCGTAATTTTTCGGCAAAGTCTGGATGTTTTAGCAATATGTTTTGGTACTTTTGGACGGTTTTAGCGTCCAGTGAAATCTTCTGCCATCCGTTGCCCTGTTCCAATACGCCCAGCGGCGCCACCGCCGGACAGCGATTGTACTGTAATTCTTTGACTGGCAATTTAACGAAATCCTCAGCCTGGCGCTCCTCCCACGAAGCAAAGATTTTCTTCGATAATTCTTCAGTACTCAGCTCAACAAACGGCGTCGGATCATAGCGCAGATCATAGACAACCACACCGCCGTTTCGACTGGTCGTCAGCGGAAAGGCCACCGTGGTTTTGGCAAATTCTTTATCGTAGCGCCCGCTGGCATAGACAAACGGTTTCTTGTCATCTACATTAACCAGTTGCTGGACTACTTTTTTGTCACGCATTTTTAGTAAATAGTCATACAGCTGCGGCTGCTTTTGCTTAATCAATTTCGTCACGGCAATCAGCGCCGTCACGTCCGCCAAAGCATCGTGAGCGTTTTCATGTGCTATACCGTTGGCGCTAGTTATTAGTTCCAGGCGATTGCTTGGCTCACCCTTATCGTCAACTGGCCAGTTAATCCCCTCCGGCCTGAGCGCCCGCGTCAACCGCACCACATCCAGCAAATCCCAACGCGAGCGGCCGTCCTTCCAGCTCCACTCGTACGGATCATGAAAATTACGCCACAACAAATGGCGAATAAATTCGTCGTCAAACCGAATGTTATTAAAACCAACCGCAACGGTCTCAGGCGTGAAAATCTCCTCACTCAACATCCGGGCAAACTGCGCCTCGGTGTAGCCCTCCTCAACCGTCTTTTGCGGCGTGATACCGGTTACCATCAGCGCATCAGGACTTGGCAAGGTATCATCATTCAGCGTCACCAGCAGATTATAAGGCTCACCAATCGGCTCGAGATTCATGTCTGTCCGCTGCCCAGCAAACTGCATGATGCGGTCTTGCCGCGGATTTAATCCGCTGGTTTCTAGGTCATAGAAGAAAAATGTTTGTGCCATACCTATAGTATAGCAAAGCTACGAGATGACACCCAAACCTACTGCTCAACCAGCGTAAACGGCGTCGATTCGCCAATCTGCACCAAGCTATCACCAGTAGCACCTTGGCGCATTAGCTCGTGCGCGATACCATAACGACGCATAATATCGCGTAAACGATTTACACTGTCAAACTGATCAAAATTGGTGCGGCGAGCGAATTTTTCTATCTTACCGCCAAACACGCGATAGATTTGCTTATCAGCATCGTATGATACTTCCCAACTGCTCGAGATCGTCTCGTTACCACTTAGCGTGATTGTCTCAAGCTTATCGTTATTCAAATCGTCAGCCTGCTTCTGCTCATTCTCGGCTGCGCGCATTGCTACAACTTGCACCTGCAGAGCTCTCAGTACATCAATTACGCCTTTATGCGATACCGAAGAAATAGCGAAAACCTGCGTGTCCTCGCTAGTGACAGCTCTTAAGGCATCAATTTGCATTTGAACGATATCCTGATCTAGCCCTTCACATTTAGTCAGGGCTACTATCTCAGGACGTGACACTAGCTCGACACTATATTTTTTAAGTTCGCGACGAATCGCCAGGTAGCGCTCAGCTACGTCGTTACTATAAGCGTCCACCAGATGGAGCAGTACAGCAGTCCTCTCAATATGCCGCAAAAAGGCATCCCCTAATCCTTTACCATCACTAGCCCCTTCAATCAGCCCTGGAATATCAGCAATTAAAAGCGAACTGTCATCGACATCAGCTACACCGAGATTCGGCGTCAACGTAGTGAACTCATAATCTGCAATTTCAGGGCGAGCATTTGACACCACGCTCAAAAAGGTTGACTTACCAGCATTAGGAAAGCCCACCAGGCCGACATCAGCCAATAATTTCAATTCTAATTCTGCCTCGAACGATTCGCCAAGTTCACCCACCTCTGCCATACGCGGCGTTTGACGAACACTCGACTTAAAGTGAGCATTGCCGAAACCGCCATCGCCACCCTTAGCAATAACAGTTTTTTGGTTTGGTTTAGATAAATCGGCTATGATTTTACCATCCCGCTTGACTATAGTGCCAACCGGCACTTTGACAACTAAATCCTTACCAGCGCGGCCTGCCATTTTTTTCTTGGCGCCCGAGACACCATTTTCGGCCTTTAGCTCGGGTTTGTAACGAAAGTTTAATAACGTATTAAGCTGTTCCGTCGCCAAAAACACAACATTACCGCCGCGACCACCATCACCGCCATCTGGACCGCCTTTATCAACGTAAATCTCGTGGCGAAAACTGACCGCGCCGTCGCCACCGCGGCCCGCCTGGACTGAAACTTTAGCTGTATCAACAAACATACAGACACATTATACCAAAAACACCCCTGATTTGACAGAGGTGTTAATTAGTTTTGTAAAATACTTAGTGAATATACCTATAGTAACCGCTAGTGGCCTCGCCCCAGGAAATCTGGCCATGACCAACGCGATTGAAGCCGCCGCCAAAGCGATAACCGTTCATCTCGCTAATTGTGATTGATACGCCCGGGTTAACGCTCTCGACAATCGCCACATGGCCGTATCCGCCGCCGTTTTGCATTATTGCGCCAGGCGCCGGCGTACCATTAACTGCCAATCCAGCCGCTGCTGCCGCATAAGCCCAAGTACTAGCATTACCCCAGAAGCTACCGACTGGACGTCCTAGCTGCATTCGGCGCTCGTAAGCGTACCAAGTACAGTTCCCCCACGCATATTTGTTACCGGCAGAGATAACCCCATTGTAATTGCTTCCGTAACCGCCCAGGCCCGACCCATACCCATAAGCGCTGCGCCGATTACTAGCCGCAGCACGAGGAGCCACATATCCTGGACGTTCATTTTCTGGCAAAGCACCGCCAGGAACAATAATGCTCCTACCTTCAGTTAGCGAACCAGTGAGCTCTAGGTCATTATACGACACCACATCAGCCTTATTACCGCCATACTTGGCAACAATACTATCAACAGAGTCACCCGCCTTAACGGTATGCTGAACGCCATCAACTGGCAGAATTGTTAAAGTAGTATTTGGCTCCAGCGCATCAGACGATAGATTATTAGCCCAAGCTATAGTCTCTTTCTTGAGTCCATATTTGCTGGCTACTGCATCGACTGTATCGCCAGCCTTGGTGGTATAAGTAGTAGCCGCCCGCGAATTAGCTGTCGGCTGGACAATCTGCGGCTTGCTAATTGCATTGCTGGAGGTCTGCGATATTACCGTTTCAATAGTCAGCGTCTGAGAAAGCGTCGCCACGTTAGCGCTAACTGGCATGCTGGTAGTGTCTGCTAGCGACGAAGCTATGTTCGTAGCGACAACTGGGTCTACCGTACTAGCGGAAGTTGCAGCTGCTACAGTATTTTTAGTGCTTGAGGTAGAGGCATTAGCCAGCGGCGTATTATTACTACCTTCCTGAACGCCGACTGGACGTTGTCCGATAGCAATTAGCGTTGCTATGAATAGAAAAACGCCGACATACGATACTACGGAAGTCCAAGAAACACCACCGCGCCTTTTAGTTTTGCTAGAATGAGCCTTTGTGCTCGGTACAAAATTAGTTTTAACTCGATTTGGTTGCGTACTAATAATGGTTCTCCTAGAAAATCATATTATGAGCACGATAGAGCTGGCAATAACTCATAATTGTTCCTGCAAGTCCTCGTGTATACTCTATATTATAGCAAATCACTAGCGTTAATGTCAATACTTTATACGATACTACACAACTTCTGGCAGTATTTGTCAATATTGTTTTTATGTTCCTCATCAGTTTTGGCAAAATATATTAAACCGTCATCGCCAGCTATGAAGAACAAGTTATCGCCAGGCGCCGGATCAGCGACCGCTTTAAGCGATAATTCGCCAGGTGTCGCAATTGGCGTCGGCGGCAAACCAGTATGCTTGCGAGTATTATACGGAGAATCAATATCCACCTTAGGCTTAACACCAGCTTTGTCTGCAGCATAGATAAAGGTTACGTCAGAACCAAGCTGCATTTTTTTCTTGTAGCGAGTTATAAACACCTGCGCAATACCCCGCTGGTATTGATAACAGCGATTTTTGCGCTCGACGGTCGGCTTATCTTCGCAGCCCAATTCCCGCTCAACAATCGAAGCCATAGTCAACCCCTGATAAAGTGTCAAACCTTGCGCCTTAAACTTATTAACTAAGTCATTTTTTTGCACAACCTTATACATGTGATCAAACACTGTCTGTAAAACATCTTTGGCTGTAGCATCACCCGTAAATTGATATGTCTCTCCAAAAACGTAGCCCTCCAAAGACGACCCGCTTGGACGATCAGCAAACAGAGGACTATCGTATTTCGCTTTGAAAGCATTTGAGATCTCATTATCAGAGTAGCCTGCTTGGCGCAAGATGTAACGGACACTCGTCTTATCAACACCATCAGACGACTGCGAAGCCTTATACTTAGAACTCTCTAACGTGCCGCCAGGATAAAAAGTAATAGTTTTGAAGTCATGACAACCATTATTCATACGGTTAACAATATCAGCGACCGACTCAGACGGAGCAATCATACAGGTGCCAGCCTTGATGCTATTTTTATTATTAAGGCGCACATAAACTTCAAAAGCTAATCGGTTGCGAATAAGATTTTTGCTGGCTAGCGTATTAGCAACTACTGAAACCGAGGAGCCGTCTTCAACAGTAACCGACACCTTATTGCTATCGCTTGAGACTGGTTTTAGCTGCATCTCGTACCACTTAAATAGTACTGCAAAAACTGCTGTCAAAAACACCATGACTGCTATCAAAATAATCATCCAGCGCCGAAGACAACGTTTCTTCTTTGACACTTTCTGACTCGCAGCGTCATGGTCGGAGTTAAGCGAAATATTATCCTTTTGCCCCATTGGCTGATTTGGGTCAATAGCACGAGGTGCAGGACGCGGAACTGCACCAAGCGGCGGTACTTGCCGATTATTATTCGGCCGAGAATTAAATTGTTGGCCATTCTGCCGTTTAAAACCATCCATTATTGCGCCTCCAGATAATCTTGTAAAATAATACTAGCTGCCATAGAATCAATCTCACCCTTACTATACGGACGTTTTTGCGATGCTAAGATATTCTCTGCTTTGACGCTCGTCAACGATTCGTCCTGGAATACAACGTCAGATTCAATTTGGCCAAGACTATCAACGAAATCTTCGACATACCGAGTCTGCGCAGTCGGCTCGCCTCGTTGATTGCGCGGATAGCCCACTACCAAAACATCTATTGATTCGTCAATCAGCATCTCGCGGATAGTATCGAGTTCCTTGCCGTCGACATCAATCCAGTCGCCTGGTACGGCAATCTTAACATCGCTGCTTGCCGATGCCACGCCAATTCGCCGCTCGCCGACGTCAAGCGCCAAATGCTGCTTAGCCATCTATCTGAAACTTTACGCTTATCTTCTTGGTGTCATCTGGAACTCTATAAACCCAAAATGGCGAAAGGTTCACGTCTACTGATTTTATGCCTTCAACTGTCTTGACGCGCTCTTGAACCTCGCCAACCGATTGGCCTTTGACGTATTCCTTGATGGCATCTTCGTCGATTTTCGGACCAACTTTACCGTTCGCCGAGACTGTCGCATTAATCGTATCACCCGAAATAGCTATGTTAGTCAGAGAAACTGTTTTACTGCCGGTATCATAAATTTTCTGGTTTGACTTGCCGTCAATGCGCTGCTGGCAGTAAGCTTTGAGAAATGTATCAAACTCGCTGCGAGCAATGCCAGAAAGCGAAAACTTCATTGTACCAGTAATTGCCGCTTGGCCGTCACTAGCTTCGCTATCAACAGCAGGCTTATTAATCCCGGCAATATTCGCCGCAAATGACTCATTGATAACCGTGTAATCCTTGCCAAACTCAGTTTGCAAAGCAGCTTTGTTTTGATTCTTATCATCCTCGGTGACGAGTTCGCGCATTGCTTTATTGATATCGCTTTGTTGAACGACGGTAATAGTTTTGTCAGTACCTCCCGTCGTCGAGCCGCTAATACTTGCTGAAATACCACTAGGTGCCCCCTTGACTGTACCGCTAGCGCCATTATAGCTGGCGCCACTGCGTGCGGCAGTAATTTTCACCTTGGCATTACGATAATTACTAAGCGAGATCTTAACAGTCTCGCTGGTCACATACTCGGCACCGGAATCTGTCGTCAAAGTTGTTCCTGCTGGAATTTCTGTACCAAGATTGTCAATATCGCGCGTCGAAAAGCTTACTATACCAGTCGCTTTTTCGCCGACATCCTTCTTGCCGGTAGCTGTAAATGTTTTAGAAATTGCTTTTTCTCTAGTTTTGGTTGTCAGCTTGACAGTACCATCCTGCAAGCTAGTGTTAACCGCAACACTCGACTTGATATGAGTATTAACAGCCACGCTGCTAGTTTGCGCAGAAATGACAATCTGTGCTCGCGGCGCAAACACAAACGCCCACACCAAACCAGCAATCAACAAAATAACAGCCGCACCAATGATAAAGAACTTCTTGCGAAAAGTATTAAAATCAGGAATTTTCGGACTTTTTTTCGACTTATCATTCGCCTGGTTGGCAGACTTCTTGTCGCTACCATCCTTGCCTTTAGAAGACGGTAGCTCATCCTCTCCTTCGTCTTCAATTTTGCTAAGTTCATCATTAAGAGATGACTGCCCTTTCTTATCGTCAAGAGTTTGCGCGTTGGGCTTAGCGCCACCGTTCAACGTTTCCGATCCATCAATCACGTCATCGTCACTATTGACTTCAAGAGCCGGAATCTCAGCTAATTCTGGACGACTCTGCAAATTTTTGGCCACCGGAATACCCGCGCTGCCCGCAAGCGTCGACAAAGCATCATTATTAGTAATAATTACCAGTTTTTTATCGACCCGCTCAGCCGCGCGATGCACCAATTTAAGGTTTACTGCACTCTGAATCGCCCCAATTCGCTTTGGCGGCACCAAAGCAACAATGTTCGAATTAGCAGCTTTTATCTTGCCAATAATTGAAGTAACATCGTCTTCTACATCTATATAAATGACATCTTTTTGCATATTATTTCTCTATTAAATTCGCAAAATCCTATTAATTTTACTGCGAACCGACTGAGTGTCGCCTGCTCCTATTATTGTATCATAACCAACACGCAGCAAACCCATCGCCGTAATAAAAGTGTGATCATTGACTTCACCGGTTTTATCCGTAATACCAACAACTTGATCAGGACGAATACGCTGTACTGTCGGACGCTTAGTAAATGGCAACTCGCTGTACCAATCGCGCTTTTCGAGAGCTGCAACTAATTGAGACAGACTAGCACCGCCACCGCACAACAAAATACGCGGCGGCAGCTGATCAACTGCATCAAACTCGCTCAATGCCAGCTCTACGCCAGCTAGCCAAACCTCGAGAGTTTTATCAACGGCAACTGCCACATCTTTTTTGACGGTAGCTTTAATTTTACTGTCCTCGATATTTACTTTGAGTTTTTCTGCCTGATCGTACGGAATTGACAACTCGTCAGCGATAGTTTTAGTAAAACTACGACCACCGATGCCAAACATCTTGGTACCCTCAACACCGCCGTCATTAACCACTGCAATATCAGTTGTACCACCACCTACATCTGCTAAAATTGCCGTAAAAGCACTACTGCTATCGGTGCCAAGTACGCTACGGCTAACTGCAAACGGCTCAGCAGCGACCGCCAATAACTCCAAATCAAGCTCTTGCGCCACTCTCTCTAACGCGCCAATATGCACCATCGGCGCAAACGCTGTATAAATCTGCACCGCTACATCCTTACCCTGAAAGCCAATCGGATTCGACACTTTATAGCCGTCAATATGAATACTAACCAGCGCTGAGTTGACCAGCTTGACCTCAACCTCGTCATTACCCGTCTCTAAGGCGATCTGTTTTTGTGCCCGTTTAGCAGCGCGATCTTGGACCTTCTCGATAATAAATTCAACTTCTTGCTCGTCAAGCGGACGGTCGGGCTGCGGACGACGATAACGAATTGTGCTAGTTGTACCTTTTACTAGTTCGCCAGCTATACCGATAACAGCATGTTTGGCCTGCAAGCCAGCTTCGTCTTCAGCCTGAGTCAGAGCGTCCTCGCAGTGTTGCACTACGCCAGCAATATCAGCAATCGCGCCCGAATGCATATCTGAAAATTCTTGATGAGCACGTCCAACACCAAGAATCTCAATATCGTCGCCGCTAATGCGAGCTAATAGCGCCTTAACGTTTTCGGTACCGATATCAAGTGCAACGATGTAGTCATCGTGCTGTTCGTCGGACTCGCCCTTTAGACTATTTAGCTTATTGCGTAATCGCTCTAAAACCATAACTACATCTATTATATACTATTTTTGCTTATGGTTGCTAGATTTTGCCAAATCATAGGGGCTTACAAGGATTAACTCAAAACCGCTTTAATCCGGCGAATTCCCGCCGAGCTGGACTCCTCCTTGGTGATTTTGAAGCGCATACCGCCTTCAGCCAAGACACCGGTATGTTCGACGTGCGGGCCGCCGCAGACTTCAAAGCTAATAACATTATCGCCCTCGCCAATGGAGTAGACTTTGACTTCATCGCCGTAGCGTTCGCCAAAGGCGCCGATTGCACCCATTTTTAGCGCCTCGTCAGTCGGATAAACGGCAAAGCTGACTGGCAAATCAGCATCAATCCACGCATTGACCTGATCCTCCACCGCCTGTTTTTCCTCTGGCGTCAATTTATCATGATTAAAATCAAAACGCAGGCGCTCGGCAGTGATATTGCTGCCATGCTGCTGCAAATCCGGCGCCTTCAGAACTTTGCGCAGTGCCGCCCCCAGCAAGTGCGTCGCCGTATGATATTTCAGATGGATTGGATCGTGGCCCTCCAGGCCGCCGCTAAATTGCCCCTTGCGTGCTGTCTTGGAGCGTTGGCGCTGCTCGGCCATTCGCGCATCAAATTCGGCGCGCCAATTATCAGAAAGCTTGATGCCTTGTTTATACGCCTCCTCGGTACTCAGCTCTACCGGAAAACCAAACGTATCATACAGCATAAACAACTCTTCGCCAGTCAAGCCGTCGTCGATATAATGCTGCATTTGCCTAAGACCTTTACGCAGCGTCTGGCGGAAGGCTTTTTCTTCCTTAACCAGTGTAGCGATGATATTCTCGCGGTTTTCCTTAACCTCTGGGAAATCCGCTTCATATAAGTCAGCAATTACCGGCACGACCTCCTCGAGGAAATTCTGCTCAATCCCCAGGTCAAAACTATAGCGAATCGCCCGGCGCAGTAAGCGGCGCATCACGTAGCCCTGCTCCTTATTGCTCGGCACGCAGCTATCGACCGCCAAAAATACCGCCGCCCTGAGATGGTCAGCGATCACTCGCATTGACGCGGTATGCGTAGCGTATTCCTTGCCGCTTAAACTTTCTAGCTTTTTAATAATTGGCTGTAGTAGGCTGATCTTAAATACATCAGGACTGTCAATTGCCGCAGCGGCAATCCGCTCCAGGCCGCCGCCGAAATCAACATTCTTGCGTTTCAGCGGTTCAAAACTACCATCGTCCAGCCGGCGATACTGCATGAACACTTGGTTGCCAATTTCCATAAATCGACCGCTATCGCTAGCTGGATGCGCCTGCCCAAAGCTGGCATCATGATGCTGTTCGCCAAAATCATAAAACACCTCGCTATCCGGCCCGCACGGATCACCAATCGGCGTACTATCAATCCCGCCGCCGCGGCTCCACCAGTTCTCTTTATCGTTGTAAAAGAAAATCCGACCGCCCTGCATACCCAGCCTGTCGCCATTTTCAGCGCTATCCAGCTCGACAATTTTAGCCTCAATGCCTTTTTTGGCAAAAACTTCCTGCCAAATTTGCGCTGCTTCATCGTCGCGCGGAATGTTGTTTTTCTCATCGCCGATAAAACAGCTAACGTAGATTTTATGCGGATCCAGCCCAACTATTTCTGTCAGAAATTCAAAAAACCACTCAATCTGCTGACGTTTGAAATATTCGCCCATACTCCAATTGCCCAGCATCTCAAAGAACGTCGTGTGGCGATTATCGCCAACATCCTCGATATCCTGCGCCCGCAAACACGTCTGGCTATCAGCTAATTTCGTACCCTGCGGATGATCCTGGCCCAGCAAGTAAGGCAACAGCGGCTGCATACCCGAGCCGGTGAATAACGTCGTTGGGTCGTTGTGCAGTATAAGCGGCGCCCGCTCAATAATAGTGTGGCCGTTCCTTTGGCAAAATTCGAGATATTTCTGGCGGATTTCTTGTGTGCTCATAGAGGTAATTATAGCACGAAAACCAACTTGAATATACGAAGAAGTAACGTAAGTTAGAGGCTCAAATCACCAAGCCGCCACCTAGACACTCTTCACCGCGATAGATCACTGCCGACTGGCCAGGCGCTACAGCTCGTTCGGCAGACTCTAGATGTAGCGTGTCGGTACTATATATAGCGTTAATAAGCACCCCGCGGTGGCGCAATCGGACCTGTATTCGCGCACCTTCAGTCAAAGGTTGATTGATCCAGTGAATACCTGTCAGCTTAATCTCGGTTCGCCATATGTGTTCGTCGTTGATATTACGGCTAACGTAAACTTCATTCTTGTCCATATTTTTACCAACCACATAATACGGCAACCCGCCGCCAACATCCAGACCATGTCTTTGACCAAGTGTATAAAAAATTGCGCCGTCATGCCGGCCAAGCACTCGGCCCGATTCTTTGTCAATAATATCGCCCGGACGCGTCGTAATATACTGGCTAAGAAATTCGCGCATACCGACATTACCAACGAAGCACACACCCATAGATTCTTTTTTGCGAGCTGTCCATAAGCCGCGATCTTTAGCAATTTGACGCACTTCAGGTTTGGTCAGATTTCCTAATGGGAACACTGTTTTCGCTAATGCTTCAGACGTCACGCGATATAAAAAATAAGTTTGATCTTTGTTATCGTCGCGAGCACGAAGCAAGCGTGCAATATCTACTAAACGTTCAACTCGCGCATAATGACCAGTTGCGATATAGTCCGCTCCCGCCGCCAGCGAAGTCTCTAAAAATAGTTTAAACTTAACTTCTTGATTGCACATGATATCTGGATTCGGCGTTCTACCAGCACGATATTCGTCAAGTATGTAATCAACAACTTTTTGGCGATACTGTGTTTCGAAATCAAATACTTTAAAATCAATTCCTAATTGCACTGCCACCCGCTTGGCATCAGCCAGATCCTCAGCCCACGGACACTGCATACCGGGTAGATCTTGACTCCAGTTTTTCATATAGACGCCAGTAACATCATAATCTTGGTCAAGTAATAATGCTGCCGCGACGCTGCTATCGACACCGCCACTCATACCAATATAAACGCGCGGTCTGGTCATTCCGCTGCAACTCCCATAATCTTTACCAGCTCTTGCAACGCCAGCTGCCAGCCTATGACAGTTGTCCACCACATATTCGACCATTGATTATCTGCAACTACTGGATGGCTGCGCGTTAGTATATTTGGCGCCGCTTTAGTAAATTCAATTGAAACTCGCCGCGAGTGGTAAGCGCTTGTCACCAAAATTACCGACGATATCTGCTTTTGTTTGAGCAGCCTAACGGTTTGCGAGGCATTCTCGGCAGTCGTTTCGCTGGTTTCCTCTATTAGAATATCACTAGCCGGTACGCCTGCAACGATAGCTTGTCTCTTCATTGCTCGAGCATTACTCGGGCCAGTTTTATCAGCTGCCGCACCAGAGAAAACTAATTTGTGCGCCCAGTTATTCTTGTACAATCGCACTGCTTCAGCAGTACGAGCGCTGGTATCGCCGCCGCTCACCGCTACGATCGCATCGGCTGCCGCGCACTGTTGGCGTGCCGCATCTGGAATATCACCGCAGCCTTTCAAATCGTTCTTTGATAAAAACAAAGTAATACCGATGATTATTGCAGCCGAAACAATAGCCAGCGTAACGATAGCTATTAAAAATCTTTTCACGCTAACCTGGCCTTTTCTGTATTAATCGCAGCGATAATTTCTCGGGCAGCCGCCGTGCACGTTTCAGAATCCGATAAGCGGCCCAGTGTCAAACGCAAACTGCCGTCTGCCGCCTCTGGCGCTAAGCCAATCGCTTCTAGCACGTGCGAACGCGTCCCGGAATTCGCGGCGCAAGCACTGCCAGTCGCTACCAGCACACCTTTCTGCTCAAGCATAAAAACTAGACGTTCGGCATCAATTCCGGGGAATGATATATGCAAATGACTTGCCAGACGACGCTTTTGATCGCCGGAGACAATCGCCCACGGAAAAGCTTCTGTCAGCTGATTTTGCAGCTGGTCGCGCAACTGGCGCAAGCGCTTATTCTCAGAATTACGATGTTGCTGCGCTAATTCTAGCGCTACTGCAAACCCAATAGTGCCCGCAACATTTTCGGTCCCGCTGCGCAAGCCCCGCTCTTGCCCGCCGCCGCGAACTAGCGGCCGCAAGCGTATCATCCGATTACACCAAAGCAAACCAACTTGTTTCGGGCCATAAATCTTACCAGCATTTAGCGTCAGCGCATCAACGCCTAGCCGCGCTACATTGATGTCAATCTGCCCAGCCCCTTGCGAAGCATCAGTGTGCAGATAGATTGGCGTCAGCTCACCCGCTTCAAACCGGCGGCGACGCTCAGTACGGACAACTTCAGCAATGTCGCGTAGCGGTTGAACGGTACCAAGTTCGTGATTAGCGATAGCGATAGTTATTAGCTGCGTATCTGGCCTAATAGCTGCTTGAATATCGCGCGGCGCGATATTACCTTTCTTCGATGGAGCCACCAGCGTTACATTATCAGCAAGCGCTTTCAGTACTGCATCATGCTCAATGGCACTTGATACGATATGCCCGTCAATGCTATTTATCATCAAATTAATAGACTCGGTAGCGCCAGCCGTCACAACCAGCTCGCTAGCCTGTCCGCCAAGACAAACCGCCAAACGATGCTTAGCTTCGTTATAAGCGCGCTTGACTTCCACCGCTGGAGCATATGGCGCCGAAGGATTATAAAACATCTCAGAGAAATACGGCTGCATCGCCGCCAAAACACGCTCATCTAGAGGCGTGGCAGCAGCATGGTCGAGATAGATTATCGATGATTTCACGCTTTCTATTATACCAATTTTTCGCCGGTCTCGGGATCTCGCTTGTAAACTTGGCGGGCAACTTGCTCATAATACATTTGCGTAGCGATACTAAAATTACGCAATTCATCACCTTTAAGATATGAATAACGCGGGCCAGGTTGAGTTTTTAAGATACCTCGATCGGTTACTTCATATTTGATCGTGTGAGTTTTAAGTTTGTGCTTAGCATCAATCCATTCCTCATGCCACATCCATGTTTTTTCGTCCAGACAAAAGAATTCGCGGCGATGACCCTTTGGCACCTCTCCAAAAAGTTCCGAGCCAATTTCGCTTTCTAGTACCAACAGCTCGCGCTCACTCAGTTTCTTGAGCGGACGTTTTTTGCGAAGCTTCGGCAAACCAAGCGATAAATCATCGCCGACAAAAAGTTTGAGAGTTTTTGTGAGAACACGCTTGACCATAACTTATGCAGCCAGACCAAATTCTTCTTGATATTCAGCATAGTCACTATCGTATCCTTTTCGAAGTTCGACTACACGTTGGCTAGTAATAGCAATTTCCTGCTCAGGAGTAAGCAGCTTTTTTTCGGGTTTCGGGCTATTCAATTCTATATAATCAACCTGGAGCGATTCGGTTGTCTGATTGACCGACTCAGCATATTCGCGCGCTAGCTCGCCTAAGTGCTCTAGCTCAGGACTACGATAAGAATTGCCATTAGCAGTTTGTTCATAATTAAAACGACCGGCATTTTCTACCGGTGCATAAGGTTCTACTTTATTATTAAAACTCTCATTCATAATTAATCCCAAAAACTCGCCGTGCGTTGCGAGTCGTAGCGGCCGCAATCTCCTCAACACCAAGACCGCGAGCTTGCGCATGAAACTCTGCTACCTGCCTCACATACGCTGGTATATTCACTTTACCACGAAATGGCGCTGGCGTCAAGAAAGGTGCGTCAGTTTCAAAAACTAAGCGTTCAAGCGGAATTTGGTTAAACATTTTCTGTTGATTTTTATTTTTAGTAAAAGTGCTTATGCCGTTAACACCAACGTATAAACCACGATCCAGCCCATGCTGCAAATTTTCCTCAGAATCGGTAAAGCTATGCAAAATACCGCGCAAACCTTTGAATTCATCGAAAATCGGCCAAAAATCCGCCCAAACTGCGCCAACAGCGGCTTTTTCGTCGCGTACATGAAAACTAATCGGCAAGTTAAAATCTCGCGATACCTCAAGCTGCCGTCGCAAAACGCTCTGTTGAATGTCACGCGGACTATTATCATAAAAATAATCTAAACCAATTTCACCAATGCCGACGATTTCATCGCGATTGTCTGCTACCAATTGGCGCAATTCCTCGACGTTATTTGTCGCTGCGTCGTGCGGGTGAATGCCGACGACTGGCCAAACAAAATCATGCATCCTAGCAAACTCTAGAGCCTGACGCGAGCTGCGCAAATCCGTACCAACACAAATCATCGCTACACCGTTTTTAATAGATTCCCGATAAGCCTCATCGCGCGCTTCCGCGTCATAAAACTCCCCATCATGTATATGGCAATGCGTATCAACCAAGCGAAGCAACGAATTCATTTGGCTTATTTCTTTTTACTAGATGCCGTTTGCGGATCGGGCGTATGAATATAGATTTTTGGGAAAAGTGGTGCTGCTTTCTCGGGCACAACTCCTGCCGAGAACATCTTGTGAATAGTGCTAGCGGTCACTGGCATAAACGGAGTTAGCAAATCAGCAATTTCCTCAAGCGCACCAACAGCATAAGATAAGATTTCCGATAAATGCTCGGCGGCATCAGCGTCCTTTTGGCGCTTCTTGGCAACTTCCCACGGTTTAACGTCATCAATATATTGATTAAGTGCTCGCACCTGTTGCCATGCTTCATCTATTGCTCGATCAAAATCAAGCGCTTCCATCGCCTGGCGGTAAGGTCCCATATCATGCTCAGGACGAGGAATCTCACCAATTACACCCGACTGATAACGCTGAATCATAGCAATAACCCGCTGCACTAAATTACCGAGATCATTGCCGAGCTCTCCGTTATAAGCCTTCTCAAACTTCTCCCAGGTGAAGTCGCCGTCATCCTTGGTCGGAATATGCCGCGAAAAGTAATAGCGAAAAGCGTCAACGCCGTAATCCTTGATAATCTCCATCGGATCGACAACGTTGCCAACAGTTTTACTCATTTTAGCGCCGCCAACATTAACGAAACCATGCACCAACAGCGTTTTTGGCAGCGGCAGATCAAGCCCTAGCAACATCACTGGCCAAATACCAGCATGAAAGCGCAAAATGTCCTTGCCAATCACTTGCACGTCAGCTGGCCAAAAATCTTTCCACTCCGGCTGATCCGGGTAACCTAGCACCGTGATGTAATTAGCTAAGGCGTCCAACCAGACATACATCACCTGGCTGTCGTCTCCTGGTACCGGCACTCCCCAGGTCAGGCTCTTGCGCGGCCGGCTAATTGATACGTCGTGCAAACCGTCTTTCATTAATTCCAGAAACTCTTTTTTGCGAAACTCTGGTACAATTTTCATTCGGCCCGACTCGATTGCTTGGCGGACTTTATCAGTATAAGCGCTCGCTTTCAAGTAATAGTTCTCTTCGCTAACTTGTTGATAAGGCGTTTGGTGGTCAGGGCAAACCCCGCCAGTTTCTTGAACTTCTTTATCAGTAAAGAAAGCTTCATGACCCATACAGTACCAGCCGTTGTAAGTACTTTTATAAATCAGCCCCGCTTGGTCCAACTGTTTCCAAATATAGCGCACCGCCCCCATATGATGTGAATCAGACGTACGGACAAAATCAGTATATTCGGCGTGTTCAGCATCCATCAGTATCTTGAAATTTTGATGAGTTTGATCGACATATGCTTGCGGCGTCAGATTTTGTTCGGCAGCCTTGGCGGCAATTTTATTACCATGCTCATCAGTGCCAACCTGAAAGCGCACTTTTTTGCCTTTCTGCTGCTGGTAGCGCGACCAGATATCTGCAAGCAAATAGTCTAGCGCATTACCGATATGCGGCTTGCCATTGACATATGGAATCGCCGTTGTGATATAAAGATTCTTTCCCATTGCTTCTAAGTATATCAGAGGCGACAGAAGTTTACTAGCACATTATCACCCCGCAATACAAACCTGACCAGCAACAACCGAGCCTACATCTTGAACTAATTTTCGTCTTTGATATTTCCTGGTTCGACACTAATTTTCTGGAAATAGTAGAGAAGCCATCTTTTCACTTTCCCTACCCATATTACGGACGTTTCGCTTGCTTCTTGAACAAAATAATGCCAGAAGCTACAAGGATAGACGCCGCCAAGACAAGCAACACTGTATTTGAGCCTGTTTCAGCCAGTCTGGCACCAAGCGATTTTGGCAACTCCGGAGACAGCATAGAGGCAGGCGCAGGGTTCTTCGTCCACTTTGCATACAAGGTCAGGTCATTGTCTGGCATCGTATCGTTCGCAAAGTCCCAAGCAGTCGTAAAAGCAGTATCCGTGTACCACCCAGCAAAGGTATAACCCTGCCGGCTTGGCGTATTCGGCGCAATAATCTTATCGGTATAGCTAACCATTTTGCCTGCTACCGCCGAACCAGATTGCGAATCAAATGTTACTTTATGTTTTGTACACAGCCTGCCATCGCTAGTAATTACCCAGCCGTGTCCGCCGTCAGCAACAGGCTTCAAGATATTAGCTCGCGCCGAAGCAGCGGCACAAAATTTCAAACCAGCCGCACCAAGCGACATTGGCGATTTTAGATTCTGCGCATTCCAAGCAATTAGCATAGCATCGTAATTCTGGCGCGAAATCGCTGTATGATCAAGCGCGGCCGCCGCACCAGACAACGGTTTTCCCGGCAAAATAACCAACGAATCCAATCGCCAAGCAGCTAGCAATTGATTGAATGAAGTCGCATCACTTAAAAAACGAACAAGAAACTGCACTTTCTTCATATCTCACGAGCCAATCGGTTGGTTGAACGACGCCGCCTTTCGGAACATATCATTTGCAATCACGAGGTTTGATGTATTCCAATTCGCAATAGAATCGCTACCTCCGTTATTGAAAGCACTGGCACCGTTAAACATAGCAGCGGTATCAGTCACCTTTGAAATATCCCAAGAACCAATATTTTGACAATAGAAAAATTATATACTATAACAATATTTATGAGAAGGTCGCCTAACTACGCAGCCGAAAGGATTCCTTGTACTATATTCTCGGGAAATAACAGAGAACCTACTTCTGGGGTAATCAATAGAACTCCTAGCAGAGAGCGAGCAAGTCTCATGGAGAGGATCAAACAACATTTCATACCAAGCGCTCTAGGGTATACGGCGATAACTTTGGTTGAATTTGGCAATGGCCCGTCCGGCAATACTATCGTCTACGGAACTGGGTTTATGGGAAACCCTACAACGACAGCAGCACGGCTAGAAATGGCCGAAATAGCCAAGGCCTGGTGCGACGAACAAGGAAATCCAGCTTCAGTCTTGACACTACCAACCAGCTCTATGAAAAAGAGTGTTGCTGATAAAATTCTAGAAACCGGTAGTTTCTCGGCCTTAGCAGAAGAAATAGCGCCAGAGCTAAATAGATACCTAACTTGTTATAGCGACCGGGTAGGTATAGTTGGACATTCATTCGGCAGTAGGCTTGCAGCGGCTACACCTGGCGTTCTTGATAATTCTGAAACTGTCAAATATATTTCCATAGATGATGCGCCAAGCTGGCAAAAACCGCTAGGCACATTTATTGTAGCAGCGCAATTAGCAGAAACAATTGACCTGTCAAGATATATCAAACATTCACCCGATCCCGAAGCTCAGAAAGCTTGGCGAAAAAACGACGGAGAAAAAATGCCAGTCGTACCGCTGCTAGTTCAGCTGAGAGATGTTATTGCAATGTCGCGCGGTGGTTTTGAAGATCTTGAAAATTCACTCAATAAGCTACAACCTGGCACGCCCGTCACCCTTTTTGCGCCGGAATTAAGCCGCATGAATGATAACAACTCAAAAAATATACGCAAGCTTATAACGTCGCTTAATCAGAAATTCCCTGGCTTAGATATTCGCGGCGTACTAGTCGAAGATAGTACACACAACGTATCCGTAGCCAATCCGGCATACTTTGGGCAGATGATAAAATTATCAAGAAGTAATCTACAGCCCTGACAACGCTAAACAACTATCGAGATTACTTTAATCATATAAATACAGTTACCACTTGCAAGCTAGCTTCGTTTAATCAGCTTAATCGCGATAGAACCAACCGCTATAAATGCAACTGCTGCAGAGAAAAATATTCCCGCATCCACACCAGTCTCGGCCAGCTTGGTTGATGAGCTTGAATTGTTTTCCGAAGCACCACTGCTTGTTGCAGCAGACTTAGGATTCTCGATCCACTTTGCATATAAAGTTAGACTATTATCTGGCATAGTGTCAACAGCAAAGTTCCAGGCCCTAGCAAAAGTGTTATCCGTATACCACCCAACAAAGGTGTAACCCTGCCGGTTTGGCACAGCTGGCACGGTAATTTTATCAGTAAAAGCAACTTCTTGGCTGGCAATTGCCATTCCGCCCTGGGTATCAAAAACTACGGTATGCTTCGGACACTCCTTTGCATCGCCATTGATAGTCCAGCCATGCCCGCCGTCGGCGACTGACTTGATTAGATTTTTTCTAGCCGTATCAGCAGTGCAATATTTCAACCCGGCGACTCCTAGTATAAGCGGTGAGTTAGTTGATTGAATATTCCAAGATATCAAAGTAGCATCATAATTTTTCGTAGACAAGCCGCTATTATTCAACATTCTAGGAGCGCCAGACCAATAGCTGTTGGGCAAACCAGTTGTCGAAACTAACGAATCTAGCCGCCAGCCCGCCAAAGATTGATTAAAAGCGCGAGCACCATTAAACATTTCACTCATCAACTCGGCTTTCGAAACATCCCACAACCCTATCGGTTGATTAAACTTAACTGCATTCTGGAACATTGCATTCATTGCAGTCATTTTGCCAGTGTTCCAGTTTTTAATTGAATCGCTGCCGCCATTATTAAATGCTGTCGCGTTATTAAATAAACCGCCAGCAAAAACAACGTTAGAGACATCCCACGACCCGATGTTTTGATTGAAATTTTCAGTATCGCTAAACGCACTACCCATATTAGTAATGGTCGAGGTGTTCCAATTCCAGTTAGCATTCTCACCCTTGAGAGAAGTATTGCCTCTAAAGACAGAGTATATCGAGTCAGTCTGCGACAAATCGGGAGTGTCAATCGCCTTTACGTCCATATTTGCAGCACCGTAAAATGAAGCCACCAACGATTTCCATTTATTCTTCCCCCACTGATCAATAGAAATCATCTTCAGTTTATCGCCGCCGTTATTGAGATAAAACTCTGGAAACACACCTCCGATACGAATTGTATATACGCCAGGCGTAGCGTAGCTGCAAGTATAAGATCCAGTCTGAGCGGCTGCTTCAGTTGTGCCGTCATTATTGCAATCGACTGTATAATTATATCCGTTTCCTCTCGTTGGAATAACAAATCGAGTATCTGGCGACCCAGATTTGCGCGTGTCCACGGTAAACACAAAATCTGTGTCATTGATGGTGTCGGCGGCAGCTTTTGGCGGATAAAATATCGGACCAGAAAACGCTGCTAGCACACCTATTGTCACAGCTAACGCCTTGATGGCCAATCCAAATTTTAGCCTTTTTGTTTTCCAACATCTATTCATTTAGTACCATTATACTTATACTTTATTTTTTTAGCAATATACTAATGATAATCAAGATAACACACAACATTGCCATGACGTTTTGGAGCTTATTTAGTAGATTTTATCTCTGCTAGCACTGCGAATCTTCCCCCTGCATCACCAGCTGAATGTGAGAAATAATTTGAACCATCCGCCGTATCAATTGGCGAGATGAAAATGTTATCACCAGGAACACCCGCTCGGATGGCTAGCGAACGATTAAATCCTTGCATGTCCAGATAAATTCCGTCAGCCGTTTGACGGCAGAAATTTTGCCAACTGATTTCATCTGCATGATTAAAATAATCCATACGATAATTTTTCTGAGTGATGCTTGGCGACATCCAAATTTGTAAATCTTTTGCCTGGCTACCCCGCTCGACAAAATACCAAACTGCCCGAGACATTAACTGCACAACCGTTGAATGCCGACCCAAATGCGCCAGCATCAACGCCCGACGCTTTGGATCATAAATGACTGTAGCGATACAATCTGCCACTGGCAAAAATAAACCGACACCAGCCGCTTCGGTATATAGTGCGTCAGCAAAAATCCCCTCGTTGTTATATTTAACCGTGTCAGTTTCAGTGACTTCGGCAATAGTATCAAAAGTTTGCGCCCGATCATATGAAATCACGTGATAAACAACGTCGTCATACTTAACACCAATCTGATCGCAAAACCGCCGCCGATTCTCTAGTACCTCAGCTACGTGACGACCGCGAATACGGTTGAGCATGGTGCCGTCGTCTTTCGATGAAACCGCAATGAGCAGTTCAGGCGGAAAGCAGACGGGCTGATCTGCCGCAATCATCGCGCCCGCCATTCTTTGAGCAGTCGCTGCCAATCGTCAATCGCCAAATCCTCAGCACGGACATCAGGCGAAATGTTAGCCTTTTTCAGCAACTGTTCGGCGTTAGCTTTACTGACGCCCAGTCCGCCGCTCAAGCTGGAGCGCAGTTTTTTACGCTTGGCCGAAAAACCGGCTTTGACAATGCGGAAAAAGTCTTTTTGGTCTTCAGAATCAACTAATGGTTCGGTGCGAGTTCTCAATACCACCACTTGCGAATCAACTTTTGGCGGCGGCGTGAAGAACTGCCGCGGCACCTCAATATCGAGTTCTGCCTCAGCAAATAGCTGCGCGCTAACCGCTAAAATACTCATTTCGCCAGGCTCGGCCGCGATACGCTCAGCAACTTCTTTTTGCACCAGCAGCACCGCTAAGCTCGGCTTATTCTCCGCCGTCATCAGCTTTTCAACAATTTTGCTGGTGATATAGTATGGCACATTGGCGACTACTTTATAGCCCTTCAGCAACTGATTCAAATCAAACTGCAAAATATCTTCATTGATTACTTCCAGATTTTTGCCAGGAAATTGCCCCGGTAACTTGCGCGCCAAATCCCCATCAAACTCCACCGCCACTACGCGCTGAGCTCGCGCCAACAACCGGCTGGTCAATGTGCCAAGTCCCGGCCCAATCTCCAAGACCACATCACTCTTGCCAAGTTCCGCCGCCTCGGCAATCTCCGCCAAGATTTCTGGGTCGCGCAGCCAGTGCTGGCCTAATTCTTTTTTCGGCCCAAGCGCTGACATCATCTAACGCCCGTCCCCGTTCGTCCAATCAGTCGCCAGGTCAAACCCATGCGGATGCCGGGCCGCAAAGCCGCCGGTATCATACACCTTACCAGGACCCATGCTGGTTTCCACCACCGAGCAGCGCGGATAATTACCATAATTTGCCGCCACCAAAATATAGCCATCCTTGTCCACCTTGGCGCCGTCCGCTCGCACCGTGTAGCCACCGCCGCCGCAAGCGTTAGCAACAATATTCATCGGTAAATCATAATAAGTCTCGCGGTGCGCCACACCTTTGGAATCGGTGAATATCTGCGCACCCTTGCCTTTGGTTAGTGGATTTTTAGGCTTAGTACCGATCACTTCGATTTGCTTTTTAGGCTGCTTGATAATTTCGCTAGAAATTTGCTGACGGCTAACTTCAGCACCATCGCGCGCTTCAACTTTATAAGTCAATTTGCGCAGCCCTTTAGCTCCCGCCTGCTTTACCTGGCGATAACCAAGAGGCTGGCTGTCGTCGCGTGTTTGCTCAACCGGGAAATCAATTTCTTCCTCGGCAGTCACAGTACGCCTAGTTGCCCGCGTAATCCTCATCAGCAAGCTCGATCCATCCAAAGCGACATCCTCTGGCGGCGTAAATCGAACTTTATCCTCGCGATACAAAACAATCCCCGCAGCTTGCGCAATCTGTGTTGGCGTCTGCGCTGCCGTATTGACTCGCATGCGGCGAGCACCTTCGACTATCGTTATCGTCCGCGCCCGATAAATATTTATTTTGAAGCCATTGTTGGTAATCGGTGTATCCAGACCCGGTTCGACAATGTCATGCTGTTTGTCCAATCTTGCACCGAATTCTTCTAGCGCTTTCTGTACTGTCGATACCTTAGTGATTATCGATTGCTCCCGGCCACCGTCGTAAATGGTGATTATATGACTAGATGGTTGTGTTTTAACCGCAGCTGGACTATCTGCCGCCGCGGTATTCGCAAAAAACGATAACATACCAGTACTAGAGATTGCCAAGACCGCACCAAAAACACAACAGCAAATGCGTTGATAATATCGATTTAAGCTCATTTTATTCAAAATTACCCACTGTATCTCTTATATTATAACAAATTATATACTAAATGTCAAGTAGAGCATCCTACCACCAGCCCTTTGCCTGCCAGGCGTTATAAGCACCCGCCCAGCTGCCATAGCGCCCTACCGCGTAACCATTAAACACTTTAATTTGGCAAACTGGATCAGCCTGCCAATTCGGGCAAGCACTCGACAATTTCGATAAGCTAGTCTGCCCCAAGCCATAATACGTACCGTTAGTCGCTGTTGTTCGCCAACCAGACTCCTTAGTGAAAATAAAGTTAGCGTAACCATAGTCGCTTGGCGAAAGACCAGCCGCAGCCATCCAATCTTCATGCGAGCCTGCCGGCAGACTAACTTTAGTGCCAACAACTTCTACCTGCTTAACTGGCTGCTGAATAATGTTGCTATTGATCTCGCGGCGTGATACTTCAACGCCGTTTTGGACGTTAATCTCATACGTAACTGTACGCTTGCCGTTAACCCCTTTAGTTTGAATTTCTTTGTATCCTTTATCGCGATTAACATCCTTGATCTGTTCAGTCTCAAACTGTATATCTTCGTCAACGGTAACTGTCTGCGTGCCGTTACGATACAAGCGAACATTCATGTCTCTAGCTATTTTTGTATCTTTATTCGGGATAATAATATCATTAGCAGACATTTTGATGTGCTTCTCGGCTAGCATTTCGCCGATGGTTTGAGCTTGCGTGTAAGAAGTGGCCTTTTTGCCGTAAAAATCAAAGTTAAACGGGACTGCTCGTTTAATAGACAATACTTCTGCTGCGCTATCGCGCATTGGACTATTAGACTGCGACAAGGTTAGAATATCTTCATCGCGTACAGCAATGCCAGCTTGTTTAACTATCTGCTTTCCAGTACGGTACGATGTAATAATTTTAGTGAGCTGAGAGCCATCCTTGACAACCACCGTTCGGGCTCGATAAATATTAACGTTATATGAATTTGCTACCAAGCGCTCATCAATATTTGGCTCGGTCCGATCGTTACGATCTAGTTTGATAGCTGCCTCAGCGAGAGCTTCGCGCAAGGTCTGTTTTTTGGTAATAAATCCTTTGCTTTGACCATCATCATGAACGGTAATAATATGCTCGCCGACCGCTAGGCTACGCTCGTCAGCCCGCGCTTTTGGCATAATTGCCGTATAAACAGACAATCCAGCCAAAGCTAATAGCATAGAGCCGGTAATCAGCCAACGTAATTTCATTCTCGCAATATTTTTCATACGTAGGCGCGCAAACTAGCGCGCAGTTATAATTATAGCAAAAGATTGATTATTTTGCTACAGCTTCTCGAGGTGGGCGTATTCAACGTTGAGCTTTTTGACAGCACCGTTATCGAACTTCACGCTAACTGCTAAGCCGTCAATGTCAATGATCTCGCCATCGCCAAATTGCAGCGAGCGCACTCGATCGCCAATATCATAGTTCATCACCGGCTCGTCAAAATCATTATAAGCCGGACTCGAATCAATAGCGTTAGGTTCAACCGCGAACAATCCCATACCCATATCGTCGAGAAAACGCGACGGCTGATTGTACGATCGCAAGCCGAATTGCGCACGGCTCTGCGCGTACAACAGATATAACTCTTCACGCGCCCGCGTCATACCCACGTAGCACAAGCGCCGCTCCTCCTCGAGATTGCGCGGACCCTCTTCAAGCGCTCGCTCACTCGGAAACAAGCCATCCTCCATACCGACCATGAAAACCACCGGAAATTCCAGTCCCTTAGCGGCATGCAAGGTCATTAATGTGACCTTTTCACCATCACTTTGCTGATCGACGCTGCTCATTAGTGCTGCCTCTTCGAGAAAGTCTGGCAACGTCGCGAAAGATTTAGCGTCCGCTATGAGCACGCTCAGATTATCATCACGCTCTTCAGCCTGCGGCGTTCCGTCCATGACATAATCTCGATAAGCAATCTTTTCAATTAGCTTTTCAATAATATCGCTTGGGCTAGTATCAGAAAGAATAAGCGCCTGCAATTCGCGTAGAATCTCGCCCAGACGCAATAATGATTTTTTGGCGCGCGGCGTCAAAACGCTAGTTTGCTCGACATTTATCAGCGAAGCGATAATATCCATATTGTTGTCGTTTTGCCATCGTAAAAATTTCTCTAGACTAGTCGCGCCGATACCGCGAGCCGGCACATTCGCAATTCGACTAAAGCTCATCCGGTCGTTCGGTTGATATAATAAACGCAAATAGGCGATAATATCCTTGATTTCCTTGCGATCATAAAAGCGCACGCCGCCAACCAATTGATATGGAATTCTTTGCTGCATGAAGGCACGTTCAAAAGCAAAACTCTGCGCATTAGTACGATACAATACTGCAAAATCACCGTAGCGGCGAGCACCAATCGAAACTTGAGCCGCGATGCGGTTCGCTACCACGTAAGCTTCTTCGGACTCATCGCGTACCGCCTGAACTTGTACTGGCGCACCATTGCCAGCCGCTGTCCAGAGATTTTTGTCAGTCCGCTCAACATTCTTGGCAATAACCTTTTGCGCCGCCTCTAGGATAGCACCTGTTGAACGATAGTTTTGTTCCAGTTTAATCACCTTTGCGCCAGGAAAGTCCCGTTCAAAATTAAGAATATTTTTGAAATCCGCCCCGCGCCAGCTGTAAATCGACTGCCAATCGTCGCCGACCACGCAAATATTACGCGCATCGTTGACTAAGTACTTAACGATAGCATACTGCGCAGCGTTAGTGTCTTGGTACTCGTCAATGAGAATATGCTTGAAGTACTGGCGATACTTTTGGCGAATTTCACTGGCATCGCGCAGCAAACGTACCGTCTCGATCAACAAATCATCGAAATCTAGGGCGCCAGCCTCGCTGCGTAGTTGCTCGTATCTATCATAAATCTTAGCGATATGCTGCTGATTCGGATATTGCGCCGCTGCCGCGTAATCATCTGGCGTAAGTAAATCGTTTTTAGCGTTAGAAATTGCCGCACTAACTGAACGTGGTTTGAGTTTATCTGGAGCGATTGACAGCTGCTTCATCGCCTGCTTGATCAATCCTTGACGGTCGGCTTCATCATAAATAATAAAATTCGACGGCACGCCAATCGCCGGCCCATCGCGCCGCAAAATTCGCACGCAAATCCCGTGAAATGTACCCATCCACGGCATGAATTGCCGCGTATTAGGCTGATCAATCAATGCCGCCAAGCGTTCACGCATTTCGCGAGCCGCTTTATTAGTAAATGTCACCGCCAAAATCTCGTTCGGCCAGACTCTCTCGTGCATCAATAAGTAAGCTATCCGGTGAGTTAAAGTCTTGGTTTTGCCGCTGCCAGCGCCCGCCAAAACCAACAACGGACCGTCCGTATAAGCGACAGCTGCTTTCTGCGCGTCATTAAGACCATCAAATATATCCATCACCACTCATTATATCGCGTTAATAGCGAGTCAGGAAGAAATAGCCAGCGCCCGCTAGCGCACCCAAAGCCAAGAATACTATAATCACCAAAAACCATTTCAAGCCTGAATGGCGCGATTGCTTATGTTTCTTGTCGTCCTTGAATTCAGTGTAATATTCAGAAGTATCATAAATAGCGCCTGATTCAATTTCGTCGATGGTTTGCTCGCGAGGCGGATCTGGCTCTGTAGTAGCGGACTGTACAGGCGAATCTACCGTCTGATTTGTCAGAGGTTCAGCTAGTTGCTGGGGTTGCTCGCTCGTATCTTCTACATTAGCAACAGGAGCTTCGGCAGCAGGGGGATTAGGAGTTTTTTCAACAGGCTTTGGCTTGCCGCCAATTGGCATAAACCGATGTTTTTTAGGGGCTGGCGCGTCTTGTATTCTAGCGTCATCTTCATCGTTTTCGGCTGAAGCGTCCTCAATTGATTGAATGTCGTTAGCTCGCGATTCTGCTTGCGAAAAGCCAATCTCGTTGCTAGCATCTTGCGCGTCTTTCTGTAGCGACTCAATAAGCTCGGCAGACGGTGCAATATCCCTACCGTGTGTACCGCCGATAGAATACGATCTTTTTTCGTTTTTGCTGTCGTCTGCTTCATCATAATCATTTTTGTCTTCAAAACCAGGATTAGACTGTGAAGTTTGAGGCAATGCGCTGCTACCGTGAAAAACTCGCGATTCAGACGATTGCAGTTCGCTAGAAACGTTATTTGTATTTGCTGCTACATTTTCGTTAGAACTAAACTGAGTAGAATTAGCAGCAAGACGCTGAGCGCTTCGCTGGCCAGTTGACCCTAATTGTTGAGACGAGCCGCCAGAAATATTAGATGACACATTACTTAACGACTGTGCCGGCATCGTAGAATACTTAACTTTGCTGGCGGGGTGTTTGTTGACACCTGGCTGCAAACTAACTATGTCCATGAAACGGCCGCGACTCTTAGTCTTCATTTTTTTTGGTAATCCTGATCGGACTGGCACAGCTCCGCTAATTGCCGCTACCTGCGGCGGGGCTATAGTTTGCGGCAACGGCTGGGGAGCTGGCGACGGTACTGAACTATTTAGAGCCGAATTTTGAACAACAGTAGAAGCCTGAGAGGCGACCGACACACCAGTCGAAGCTGAAGCACCATTTGTTGGCAAAGTCTGAATCTGAGCGGTAGACACCCCAACAGCTGGCTGTACTGGAACTGCAGCCGAAACCGGTACGCTAGCTGTTGATAAAGATGAGCTCGGTTGTTTAGCTACGCCAATCGTTGCGGCTGGCGAGGGCGAAGCCGTCATATTCGCAACTGGACCAGGACCAGGAGCTAATTTATTAGGCTCAACTGAAACTGGCGCAGCATTAGAGGAAGGACTTGAAGGCGTAGAGACAGCTGGCGGTGTTGGTGTCTCAGTATGTTGGTCGTCCTCTTTTAATAATCCGCTCTTGGACATAGCCTCGGTAATTGAACGATCTAGCTCGTCAAAGTCGAATTCTGTCATGGCTATTTACCTCTCTTTACTGGTAAGGATGGCATATCTTCACATTTTTTGATAATACCAGCAAAAGCATAGACATCCAAACTTGATTCACCGATAAGCAAACCATTTACACCAGCTGTTTGCAAATACGACATAGCGTTATCAAGATTAACGCTACCGCCGTAAAGTACGCGGACATTCTCGGCAGCGACCTTACCGAAAAGATGCTCAATTTGCCGACGAATATATTTAACGGCGCGTTCAACGTCGCGCGGTGAAGCGAATTTACCAGTACCGATTGACCACACTGGCTCATAAGCTATAACAATCTGGCCAACCTCAACGCTCGTGATATTAGCTAGTCCTCCCACCAACTGATCGCGAATTACATCAGACGTTTCCTTGTTGGCTCGTTCTTGCGCTGTTTCACCAATACACAATACAGGCGTAATATTATTACGCACTGCCGCTTGCACTTTGCTGCGAATATCTTTACTGCGTTCAGCAAAGATATGCCGGCGCTCGCTGTGGCCAATTATGCCATATTGTACGATACCGCGCAGCTGCGACGCTGATACTTCACCAGTGTAAGCACCGCTGTCACGCCAATAAAAGTTCTGCACTGCCAGGTTAAAGTGATGATGTTGCACCTGCATATTAAGCGGCTGGAGCGCTAACATGGTCGGTGCCAACACTACCTCAGTATTTTTGAGCTTGCCAACCAGTTTGTCGAGTTTATGAACATACAAACTCGCCTCATTGACAGTGAGGTTCATTTTCCAGTTTGCAATAATAAGTTTCTTGCCCACGTTTTATACTTGCTTATGTTTACCCTTGCGTCTAGTTTACTACAGTTATTAACGCTCGTCTAGTTTTTTGCATGAAAACACCCCGCCAAAAGCGAGGTGTCTCTTAAACTTTAATGCTTTTACTCAACAACACGCACACGCAATGTGTCGGTACCGCCAGCTACACCCGACTGGCGGCCGCTGACAACAACCGCGGTCAATTTGTCATCGCGCCCGAAAGTACCCCAATCAAGCAATTCTTTGGCTAATTTTGTACCAACATGCTCGCCTTCCTCGCGCACATATGAGCGGGTAGCGTATGACAAAGCTAACTGTTGAGCCACACGCTTATTCGGTGTTACTGCAGCGATTGGCAACTCTGGACGGCAAGCTGCAATCCGCGCAGCCGTCGCGCCAGATTTAGTTTCGGCAATAATCACATCGGCGTCTACTTGGTTAGCTACTACTACCGCAGCATTAGCAATCGCATTACGGCGGCGGTTCTTCTCGCCATATTCAATCGGCATGTCATTCATCGGCCAGCGCGACTGCGTGTAGCGCACCGTCTTGGCCATCATTTTGACTGCCTCGACAGGATAACTACCGTTAGCTGTTTCATCAGAGAGCATCACCACATCAGTACCAAGGATTACTGCTGTTGCTACATCGCTAACTTCGGCGCGAGTCGGCTCTGGATTATCGACCATACTGGCTAGCATTTGCGTTGCCACTATTGATAGTTTACCGTATTTGCGGCACAAGCGAATTGCTTCGCGTTCGACAATCGGTACAATCTCGGGGCTAGTCTCGACCGCTAAGTCGCCGCGCGCAATCATCACGCCGTCAGCAGCTTTGACTATTTCTTTGAGCGACTCCATCTCGATAGCTGCTTTGGTCTCAACTTTCGCGATAATTTGCGCTGTTGAACCATGGCTTAGCATAATCTGCCGCAAGTTATTGATATCGTCTGCGCTCTGAATAAAGCTGAGGGCTACAAAATCAATATCTTTATCGGCGCCAAACTCTACGTCAGCCAAATCTTTTGGCGTTAAAATATCGCCGCCAAAGTCGGTGTCTGGCAGATTCAAGCCTTTACGGCTCATCAAGAATCCATCGTTCAGAATACGAATCTTGATTGCTGTATCGCTAACCCGCTCAATCATCTCGCCGCGAATCTTGCCGTCGAACAAGTAAACTGGCTCGCCAACCTTGACTTTGTTAGCTAAATTGTATTGAATCGGCAAATTCGTACTGCCATCGTGTTCTTGAATTGCATGATCGAGAACTATCTCGTCGCCAGCTTTAACATCTAAGTGGTTGTTCTTTAGAACGCCGAGACGAATTTTTGGTCCTTGTAAATCTTGCAAGATTGCTACCGTTCGGCCAACTTCGGCGCTAGCATCACGAATCCACTTGATCTGATCGAGCCGTTCTTCGTACGATCCATGGCTAAAGTTCAAACGAAAGCCATTTGCGCCAGCTTCAATTAATTGTTTGATTTTCTCTGGTGAATTTGTGGCTGGCCCCAGAGTCGCCAGTATCTTAGTCCTTTTAAATGTATTACTCATAGATAGTTATTATACTCTAATATGTTCTACAAAAATAGTACGCCCAGACTAGGACGTACTTGACAAGTGCAAATTTATATTATATGGTGACCTTACCGGGAATCGAACCCGGATTGCCAGGATGAAAACCTGGTGTCCTAACCGTTAGACGATAAGGCCGCACTTACAGATATATTAACAGATTGACCTTATTTGCGCAATAAACAACTGCTAATACCGCGATGGCAGCTCGGTTGTGGTGTCGGTTGAAATAGAACTGTTTGCGTTAGCTTTATTATAGGCCCACAAGTACGTATCCATCCGCGCGTTAATAATCTCCGCTGGCGTGGTATAACCATTCTCATTGCCAGCCGAACCGTCAGCTCCGTGAGTACGGCGCAGCTGCAAAACACGCGCCGACACTACCCCATTAATCTGTAACGGCTTGTCACAAACCGTCGATTTCAATCCGCTAGTATAATCAGATCGGATCAATGCTGATCGAACACCGCTCTCATCAACTTCGCAGGTAGAAATTACACCGCCCACGCCAGCATTAGTACCCGAAGCAATTAGCCAAGCATCAATATTAGTCACACTATCCTTAACAATAATATTGCGTGCATAGATCACAGCCTGCGGCAATTGACTAGCGCTAGAGAAATTACCAGTATCATAACGTATGTCGCCGTCTACGACCACTGTCTTGTCACCGGCATCAATGATAACCGACCTACCCACCCCAACAGTGCCGCCCGACAAATTCACGATTGGGCGCGACGATGATAATTTGTACGAACCATCCAGTCCGTTAAGCGAGATAGTCTCGCCCGCCAACGGACGCTGAGCGCCAAAATAACTAGATTTGACAGTATTTTGCGCGCCGATAGTTCCCCATTGCCCATATCTAGCCTTATTATTGGCAAATGTTAGACCATTTAACTCGCTATCTGCCGCTATGCCCAACCGCGATGTCGTACCCATGCCAGAGAGAGCGCCTCCTGACGCCGATACAACATTCGACTTACTATACGATGAAATTTCTGGCGCAAACATACCGTATTCGCCCCAGCTGCCAATCGAATGAGTATTGCCACTCATAGTTAACGTACGCGCGCCACCAGTATAGATGCCCGACTTATACTGCTGGGTGATTAAAGCATTCGCGATATTGCTCGACCCGACACGCACATCGCCACCCCAGATTTGTACCATTGGCCTCTTGGAAATACGGTAGCAACGTGGATACGATACACGGCGTTTTGAAGAATCTCCCGTTGTATCCCAGTTATACTTATTAACAGTAGCTACCCGGCAAATTACATCGCCAATCTTGTATCGTGCCGTATCAAGCGCCGACGTATCAATAACTTCAGTCCTGTCAAAAGCACTCTGCTTGTTATTTGTTGGCGTACAATCGCTAATTTTACCAGACAACTGAGGCTGAGAGTTGAGCCAAGAGCATGTGTTCACGCCTGCGCCATAGGTCGTATCGGCATAATGCCTGTCTCCGTCATTCTTATTGAATATACCATTTAGTATACTGCCCAGTTGACCATCCGACATTTCCGCAGCCGATCCAGTGAAGGCAAACGTAAAGACATCGGCATCACTACTACCGCCAGCTTCGCGACGCCCGCCCGTATTGTATATGGTGCTATCTAGCGTTGTCGCATTACCTTGTTCTAGTACGCCAATAGCCGTTGACCCGCCCGCCGAACCAACTCCTGGCACCAAATTAAAGTCAGACGCCACCCTCGCGCAAGCGGGTTCACTTGAGGCCCAGTCTCGACGCACCACCGAATCAGGCCACGTCCACCATATCTGGGTGCATATATAAGATCCCGCCCTGCTACCATCGCCAGGCGCGCGAATCTTCATACAATCGTCGCCGTCTCGACCACTCCAAGTATTTGTATTATTAGGACTTTGCACTAAGTTATTAAGCGCTGACCGGCATTTATTATTATAAATATTACTGACCGCTCCGCGTGCAATGAGAACTCTATGTCCATTATTGCTACCACCGCAATGGCGCCAATCCTTACCGGCACAGCTAGCAACATCGTGCAGATTATTAAAATATGCCGATTCTATAACTACTTGTACGCTAGAATTTGTATGCTGATAATTTGAATATGGAGTATTCCGAAGAGTCGCTATAAATTCGGCTTGTTTTCCAGGAAAAACATCAGGCTTACCATCCAGATGACGCTCAGCATACGGACGAGAGCTACCAAAAGCATTAGAGTTATTATAATTTGCATAAGTCTTGTTGTCGGAACGATTATAGATATAGCTTTCGCCTTGGACTTTCCAGCCGCTAGGTCGCGGCTTACGGCGTACCCACAGCGAGATATTGTCGGTACCGCAGTTAACATGAGAACCGCTATAAGTGTATACTTTATTACCTCTCATGACTGCCAAACAGCTTTTTGCACCAAACGTAACCAGCTCTGACGGGCCGCCAGGTTGAGCGACACCGTTAACGTCAGCTCCTAGATTTAACTGATCCCATTCGCTTTCACCGTTTATCCACTGATATTCAGGACCGCCGCCGCCATAATAGCCCCTATTAAAGAAATAATTGCCGTTGCCGTCTATATGACCTGCTGGATTAGTTACCCAAACAGACCTGCCCTGCCCATTGAAAGTGAACAGAGAGTAAATTCTAATTGGATTACGAAATCGTTGGGTATTCCACGAGCCTCGTATAGTAAAGTATAGTGTCGTTGCATTCCAGTCCATCTCGATCGGGTTGGTCGGCGAAGACCCCACCATACTGAAATAGTTCGTATTATGATAAGACGCCCACCAGACAGCGCACGGGTGATTAATATAATCGCCGCAAGGATCGCCGCCCCAAGCTTGCTTCTCCATATCGTTACGTCCAGAATTCCAACCATAAACTGCATACGACGTATCGCTTCTCAGCAAACAAACAATACCTGCAGCTGCCACAATAACAAAACAGCTAAGCCACCACTTCAAGCCACGCAGCAGCCCCTCGTGCATTATTGCTTATTCTCCGGAACTGATTGCTTGCTGCGCAGCAAATTTAACTGCTCAACATTAACTGGCACCTTCAGCCTACCGCTAGCGTATATTCCTTTGTCTGACAGGTTTTTTATTTTGTTATATAAATCGTCCGTCTTCTGGCTATGACCGTTCGCATCTGCGGTCGTATGATAAAAATACAAAGCAACAACACACGTGGCGTCATCAGCGTAGTGATTCTTTTTTTCTATTTCGCCAGCAATCTTCTTCAGATTATCAGGGGAAGATATACTACCATTAAACTTATCAATGATATCATTTCCGCACACATTATAGTAAACCAGCGCGCGCTGTTCTGGCGTTTTTACGCCGCCGTAAATATATCCCAGTGCTGCCGCAGCGACAACAGCTGCTATAACCGCCAGGCCGCCGCCTATAATAAATCCCGTCTTCCTCTTCATAAATAAAAGTATACCATTTATGCTTTGCTGCCGTCTAGAGCTGGCGGCGACTTTAACTCCGCAATCGGTAGCCGAAAGCCAAAAGTACTACCCTTGCCGAGCTCCGATTCGAAAATCATCGTACCGCCATGTCCTTCGACTACTTTCTTCGCCAAGAACAAGCCGATCCCCGTGCCGTCTGGCCGCTGCCGCCGAGCGTTGTCGCCGCGAAAGAACTTAGTGCCGAGCTTTTTCTTGGCAGATGGCGATACGCCCATTCCCTTATCGATTACCCGCAAAACTGCCTGGCCATCTTCAATTGACAATCGGACCTTTACCGTATTAGCGTCTGGTGAATAATAAATAGCGTTATCAATGAAATTCATAATAACTTGACGAATCTTGGTGTCGTCTAGATACAGTAGCGGAAAGCGCGCTGGCTGGCGATACGTGACCTTGACCTTATGCGTATTTGCCACCTGATCTACGTTCGCAACCTCTTCGGCAACCAGCTGCGACAAATTGACCGCTGTACGATTGATAATAAACTTACCAGTCTGCAAACGGCTCACGTTCAAAAAATCACTAACCAATCGCACCATCCGCTCGCTGCTGCGAAAAGCCTCTTCTAGCAGCTGCCGCTGTGGCGGTGTAATCTCGCCAGCGTCGCCCTCGAGAACCATACTTAGGTAGCCTTTTACGCTAGTCAGCGGCGTCCGCAGCTGATGGCTGGCCATACTGACAAACTCATCTTTAGTGGCATCCAGGGCCTGCAATCTTTTGTTGGACTGGCGCAGCTGACTAGTCGCCTCATCGACTTCCTTCTCTAAATTTCCAGCTAAGCGGCGAATTTCCTCTAGGCGAAACATATTCAAAAGTGCCACCGATAAATTACGCGCCAAAACATCAAACAGCTCAAATTCCTTACCGCGAATCTCGCAGCCGTCACGCCGCTCGCCAATTACCAGGCAACCAATTTTCTGATCGGCAACGCATAGCGGTAAGATTGCTGCAATACCATATCGAGCATAATCACCAATGTCGCCAGAACCAAGCGTCTGCGAGTCCAACCATGCCGGCACATTACGCTTGCCAGCAATATACGGCTGGTGATATTGATCGCAAAAAGCCACGCCAGCAAAACGTACTTGTAGTACACTAACAAAAGTTTCTAAATAGCTATTTAGCAATGTATCAATGTCTTTGGCATCAACCATTTTGCGCGTCAGAACGTCCACAACTTGCTGCGAACGATACGATGAACGGCGAACTCTACCAAAAAACCGCTTCATTGCCTTTATAGTACACTTTTCTCGACGATAACGCTAGAGCTTACTCGAAAAGCAACCGGGATATGCTATTATAAAAGCATGACAACTATCGCTATTATCGAGGACGATCAAGTAATCAACCAAATGTACCGAATGAAGTTCGAGGCGGCTGGATTCGATGTGGTTACTGCCAGCGACGGCGAGACTGGCGTCAAAGTGGTTCAGCATGCTAATCCTGACATCATTTTGCTTGATCTGCAAATGCCGAATATGAACGGCACCGAAGCGCTGCGAAAAATCCGCCAACAACCCGCTAATGCTAATACGCCAGTTATCATTCTAACCAACCTAGGCGAAGAAGAGGCACCTGCCGAGCTGCGTAACCTAGGTATTCATAGTTATATCGTCAAGGCTAATCTAACACCTAGCCAAGTTGTAATCCACGCCAAAGAAGCGCTGAACGATAAGCGATAGAATTGAATTACTATAACTTACCAACTCGCCGCAAGCACGCCTCAATCAAATGATCAAATAATACTGCGTATGTCAACGGACCGACACCGCCCTTTTGTGGTGTAATCGTAATATCGCTGCGCTGGCGAACCGCATCGTCAACATCGCCGACCAACACGCCGCCTTCGCTCGCCGTACCAGCATCCACCACTACCGTCTCTGGCGCGATCATTTCGGAGGTGATCAAGTGCGGCACGCCGGTCGCCGTTACAATTACATTACATTTTTGCAAACTGTCTGCAGCAGCTGGATTCGTCTTGTCGTAGACCTGCACGTTTAGGCCGCGCTGCTGCCACATTTTTTCGAGCGGCGCTCCGACAAGCTTACCGCGACCCACGATAGCAATTTGCTTATCCGATAGCTCGATATTATACCCAGCCAATAGCCAATCGATTGCTTGCGCAGTAGCGCTCGGATAGATACTACTAGACCCTAAACCATCAACATCTTTCTCTGGCGCGATTAATTGGCACAGCTTTTCGGTCTGCGACACGTCATCAATCGGCAATTGCAAAATTATCCCCTGCACCGCTGGGTCGTTGTTAGCTTGCTCAATCGCCGCTGCTATATCAGCTTGCGCGACTGCTTGTACGTCAACATCAATCAGAATATCTGCTGCGTAACGTGTTTTCATCCGAACATACGCTTGAATCGCTTGGCTAGCGTTTTTGCTCATTATAATAACTAGTTTTGGCGCCACACCATATTCTTGGCGTAGATTTCGTACTTGACGCGCTTGGCGCTGCTTAATAAAACCTTGCAGTTCCTTGCCGTTTAACTCTTTCATGATATACTGTCCTTTCTATCATCAATAAAAGCTGCCCATTGCCGAATCTTGCGCAAGATGGTTTTGAGCGGTAATTCAATTAACATATCCAACACCATCGACACAATATTAACCTGCGCGTATTTATCACTCATCCACCGACCAGCGACTACAAACGGCAAATACAGCGTATCGCGTACAAAGGTAAAGCCGTTGCTAGCACTGCGCACAATCTCGAGATCGCGAATCAACCGGCTCAAGCGAAAGCCTAGGAAGCTCGCCGCCGAGAAAAATACAAAGAAAATAATAATATGCACTGGTGAAAAACCAATCAACGTCAGCAGCCAAGTCGCCAGCGCGAACACCGCCAGACTCATTACGCCGTACATAATCGAAAACATCGAGCTATACGTCCGTCCCGCTAATTGCCGCCGCATCAGTACAGTATTATCGCCGCCGTAGAGCATCTGATCGACCCGTTTAATCAGCGCTTCGGTATTTGCGTATCCCGGCACATTCAGCGTTAAGCGCAGCAACACCATGTATATCGGCGGGAAGAACAAATTGATCATCAATACTAACCACTCAATTTGTCCGTGCGCCCACAGGTCATACGGTACTTCAATAGCGATGCCAATCAAAAACTTAGTAATTACCAAGAAGACCACGCTGCGCATAATGGCCCGGTTAATTCGCGCCATCATGCTAGAATATTCACGGTTCACTTGCCGCTCAAATTCGTTGAGAAATGCCTCGCGTTTTTGCAACAATGCCGGGAAGTCGTCTTGCGTCTCCATCATATGGCGAATAACGCGCAGCGGCGCCCCCTGCCGATCAACCACGCGGCGCAGCTCTTCGACCGACGTGCTGCGCAGCATCTTATCAATTTTACGATTAAATTCAACAAAAGCCTCAAGCGACTCAACGCTCGTTCCATAACGCACCAATAGCCCTGCGCGCACCGTAGCTACGTCGCTCTTCATCAGCGCCTGCTGAATAGCCACATAAAGCGCAGCTCCATATTCATCAGCCGAAGTCGATTGCAGCGCATCCCGCGGAATTGCTGTCTCGAAATATTCATACGCAAAATCAATAAACGCATGATCGCCTGCGTGATCAACCAATACATTCGCCGCCAATACCGACAGAGTTTCTAACAGCCATGCCGAAGAACGATCTAAATTGATTGAACGATCAGCAATCAGCTTTTCATACGCTTTATAGTGCGCTGTTGCTAGTTTTGAAATCTCTTTGATTTGGCTGCGCGACACGCTATCGTTGGGCAAATATCCCGCAAAAGTCAATTCAACCACCAATTCTTCGCCGCTTTTGCGGACCAACGCCTCATCGCGAACAATAAACGATTGTTTGAAAAACCGCCGGATAGCATTTTGTAGCAGCAAGTGCTCCTCGGTATTTTCAGCGGCGTTGCGCAGCTGCTCGTAAGCCGCCGTCAACATGCCGCCAGCACCAACGACATTAATTTTATCAGCCTGACTAAGTATTTGCTGCCGCTCATCAGACTGCCGCTGTGCATATATAACACCTGCCCGCAAGTGGGCGCCAATTTGATTCAACTCTGGCATTATTCGTATATTATCGTCGATTTTCACAGAATTAGCAAGAGTAAGCGTCATCATTTGACTACCCAACAGACCGAAAATTCCTAGCGTTCATATTTACTTTTACCTCTATCTATGCTATAATGAAAAGATAAGGGCCAGTAGCTCAGCTGGTTAGAGCACCTGCCTCTTAAGCAGGGTGTCGAGGGTTCGAGCCCCTCCTGGCCCTCCACGAAACTCCATGTAAAAAACTCATCATTGCGATGAGTTTTTATTATCGGCTAGTTGAATAATGGTACCCCGAGCAGGGTTCGAACCTGCGACCTTAGGCTTAGAAGTCCTCTGCTCTATCCAGCTGAGCTATCGGGGCACTCTGAAAATGTATTTAGTCGCCCGATTCGCTTAGACAGAAGCTGGATAGAGCTATGCGATTTTTGTCGCTGAGGGCTCACCAGCTGAGCTATCGGGGCAAATATTTTGGTGCGGGTGCGGAGAATCGAACTCCAATCTCGAGTTTGGAAAACTCGCATACTAACCGCTGTACTACACCCGCGCACTATACATTATATCATTACGTTAGTGTATAATAAAAGCATGGGACGTTTATTTGACCGCTTCTCAACTAATAGCACACAGAGCGATGCTATGCATTCAAGCGGATTAACCAATAACAAACCGCAGGTTGGCGGCAGGATTGCCAAGAATAGCTTTCAACGGCGCCAAAACACCAACCGGCAATATATCGGCGCATACAAAGATTCTGGAGTCAGACAAGATTATCGCAAAGCCTGGCAAAACCAGCAAATCGCCGCAGCCAGCACCAACGGAACGCAAGCGACTAATAGTAACCAGCCGCAAAGCTCGCGGGTCTCTGATGCAAACTCGCGAAGCGCAGGAACCACGCAAACAAATAAATCGTCGCTCATTACACCTACGACCGAACCGACTGTTCCGTCGCGTACTTTCACCGAGCCGATCAAGCCGTCGCGCGACCCGTTCAACCGATAGTATTTATGATTTAGAGTCAAATAAAACACCCGAGACTAATGAAGAAAACCGGGTGTTTTATTTGGGGCGAAAGATGGGATTCGAACCCACGGCCTCCGGAGCCACAATCCAGCGCTCTAACCAACTGAGCTACTTCCGCCATAATGAATACTACGAAATGTACTAGCAGAATCTTGTCAGTTGGTTAGAGCGAGCGCTATTTTCAACGCTCAAGGCTGTCCAACTGAGCTACTTCCGCCATATAGCTAATCCGAAATGTACTAGCGAAAACTTGTCAGTTGGTTAGAGCGAGCGCTATCTTTGATACTCACGGCTGTCCAACTGAGCTACTTCCGCCGCATTACCCCTTCTCAGGGCATTTATTACTATAGCAGACAGGCGCTTGATTGTCACTATTCCCAAACAGTTTCGATATCTGCACCTAGCGAGTTCAGGCGGTTGGCAATATCTTCGTAGCCGCGATTGATATTGTAAACATCGCGCAGTACCGATTTACCAGGCGCCGCCAGCATCGCTAGCAAAATCACCACGCTCGGACGCAGTGCGGCTGGCGCTGTGATATCAGCCGGCTTCCAGCGCGTCGGGCCAGAGATATAAACCCGGTGCGGATCAACCATATTTACTTGGGCATTCATTTTAGTCAGCTCAGTAAAGTAGATTGCTCGATTTTCGTAGCTCCAATCGTGGATCAACGTGCGACCCTTGGCTACCGTGGCGCATAATCCTAAGAACGGTAGATTATCCATGTTGATACCCGGAAACGGCAGAGCATGAATTTTATCTTTTGGAGCATGCAATTCGGATTTTTTGAGCACGATATCAACTAGACGAGTGCAACCATTGCGCGCCATGTACTCTTCGGAAATATCGTATTGCAGACCCATACCCGCCAAAGTCGCTAGCTCTAGCTCCATAAATTCAATCGGCACGCGCCTGATAGTAATTTCTGAACCAGTCACGACACCAGCCGCCACGAAACTCATCGCTTCAATTGGGTCTTCGCTTGGGAAGTACTCGACGTCACAGTCAATTGATTTTTTGCCAGTAATCTTGAGAACAGTGGTACCGATGCCCTCTATTTTGACACCTAGCTTTTCTAGGAAGAAACAAACATCTTGCACCATATAGTTCGGGCTAGCATTGCGAATAATAGTCGTACCATCATAAAGCGCCGCCGCCATAACGACATTCTCGGTGACCGTATCGCCGCGCTCGGTCAAAATAATTGCTCGATCAACTCGCTGCGGTTTAGCCGTGGCAATATAGTTGTCATTGGCTGCTTCGACGCTCAAACCAAACGGTGCTAGACCCGCCATATGCGGTTCAACCGTCCGCGTGCCTAGGCTGCAACCGCCAGCAAACGGTATATTGAACGTCTCGTATTGGTGCAATAGCGGACCCAAAAACATAATGATACTGCGCGTTCGCTTAGCGGCCTCGACATCCATACTGTCGAGCTGCAAGGCTTTCGGCGGATCAATCTCGAGGTCGTGCTCGCTAATCCAGCGGCATCGCACGCCTATACTTTCCAGAACCTCAATAATTCGATTAACTTCCTCAATCCGTGCTACCCGGCGCAGCGTCGTTTTGCCTTTGTTGAGTAGACTAGCGCATAGCAATCCAACAGCAGCGTTCTTGCTAGTTTTGATTTCAATTTCACCATGCAATTCCCGGCCGCCGTTGATACGAAAGTTAGTTTTGCCCGAGCTATTAATCCGTACTATTTCGCTTGACAGTACCTCGCCGATACGCGCGATCATTTCGAGACTGATATTCTGCTTGCCGTTCTCAATTCGATTAATTGCCGACTGGCTAGTGCCAAGCTCCTCTGCCAGTTCGTTTTGAGTCATATTGCGTGCTTGGCGCGTTTCTTGGATGAGCGCGCCAATATTTTTGAGATACTTCGCCGTTTTCATGTCACCATAATATACCTGATATGATATATTGTCAAGAAATTTAATCGCGACCAACTCTATTTCAAAACGTTACAGTAAATGATTATAAGTGCTAAAATATAGATAAGAAAAAGGAGGATAATCATGACAGACATCGCAGTTGCTGATTGCATCGCCGGCGAAGAAGAGCGCCAGCGCAACGGTTTGGAACTAATACCAAGCGAAAATTACGTCAGCAAAAACGTTCGCGAAGCGCTTGGCAGCGTTTTTACTAATAAATACAGCGAGGGCTACCCCGGTCGACGCTACTACGGCGGCCAAGAATTCACCGACCGCGTCGAACAGCTAGCCATCGACCGCGCCAAAAAATTATTCCGCGCTGACCACGCCAATGTCCAGCCTCACAGCGGTGCGCCAGCTAATGAAGCAGTTTACAGTGCTTGGTGCCAGCCGGGCGACACTATCTTGGCGATGGACTTGAGCCATGGCGGACACCTGACACACGGCTCGCCTGTCACCCGCAGCGCTAATTTATACAACTTCGTTCCGTACAAAATGAAAAATATCGAAACCGGCGAGATTGATTACGAAGAGATCCGCCGCTTAGCACATGAACATCAGCCGCGGATCATTTTGGCTGGTTTCAGCGCCTACCCGCGCGAAATGGATTGGGCGAAATTTGCCGAAATCGGTCACGAAATAAATAACTGCCTGCTGATGGCTGATGTAGCACATATTGCTGGATTGATCGCTGGCGGCGTAGCCAAGAATCCGCTTGACTACGGCTTTCATGTTATGACTACTACCACCCACAAGACACTGCGCGGCCCTAGGGGTGGTTTAATCCTTAGCATGGGCACAGTGACTAGCCCGCTCAAAAAACCTGCCAAAACACTCGAAAACATCCCCACGCTGATAGATCGATCGGTATTCCCTGGCATGCAAGGCGGCCCGCATATGAATACTGTAGCTGCTAAGGCGGTAGCTTTTGGCGAGGCGCTGCAGCCAGAATTCCAAGACTACGCGAAAAATATCGTCGCTAACGCCGCGCAGCTAGCCGAAGAGCTGCAAAAACGCGGCTTCCAGCTAGTAACTGGCGGCACTAGCAATCACTTGATATTAGCCGACATAAATAAGAGTTTTGGTATCGATGGCAAAACTGCCGAGATCGCTATCGATAAGATCGGTCTGACACTAAACGCCAACGCCGTACCCGACGACCCGCTGCCGATGTTCCGCCCGAGCGGTATCCGCCTAGGTACGCCCGCTATCACTACTCGCGGCTGCCAGCCCGACGACATGGCGCAAATCGCTGAGTGGATCAAGCAAGCGATTAACGCCCGCGAGAACGAGAAGAGATTAGGAGCTCTGCGCGAGGAGGTGAGGGAGTTTTGTAGAGAACTAAATCAAGTCTAGAGCATCATCAACCAAAAACCAATATCTAGGCAAAAAATACTCCGGTAAAAACCGGAGTATTTTGCTAGTTAAATAGCTATTTTTAGCACTCACCAACTACACGTTCAATTGCTTCGTTCTTTGAGAAATCCCATCCCCAAATCGTTATACCTACATGACGACCTTTAGCATCATTACAAGCTTTGTACCAAATTGTTTTAGATGCATCAGCACCAGTCGGCGCGCTTGTTGGCCTATCACTACCACCAACTACATACGCGCTTGACTCAAGATACCAAGTTTCACCGCTTTTGCCTGCTGCAGATAAGTCATTTACCGCCGCTGGATACCCATTAGCTCCATCAGGCTGTTGAGTATTATAAATTTGTGCTTTATCAGCAACATTCTTCATGACACCCTGAGACGCTGAAGTCTTTGCCTGGTTCTGAATACCATTATAAGCAATCAGTGAAATCACCGTCAAAATCGCGATGATGACGATCACAATCAAGAGCTCAACAAGGGTGAAACCTCGGTTTTTAAGTTGTTTTGTTGTCACAGTAATGTGCCCCCTATTTATTATGTTAGTTAATTGTAATTTGATAATACTACACCGATAACGAAAGCGCAAGTGGTTTTTTAATAGATGTAGCGGTTCTGTGTCGGACGCAAGAATAATGATTCGGTTGGTGCGCGGGCATCAATATGGGTACCGTCACCAATCTGCCCGGCGTCATTCAGACCCCAGCAATACGAGTGTCCGTTTTCTACCACCGCGCATCCACGGTTAGCGCCAGCAGCCAGATCAATTATCCGCTGCCCTGCCGGAATTCCGCCTGGGCCAACCAATATCTCTATCGGTTTTACCGATCGGTTGTTGGGAAGCGCGCCAGGAGCAAGGTTCGCCCCCAAATGGCCGTAGGCATTCGTCCCCCAGCAGAATACCCTGCCGCTGGTCATCAACATACATGAATGCCAAATACCCACTTCGACCTTTTTCACTTTATCTGACGGAGACAAGCCTGCCGGTCTGTCAACCTTAACTGGGGTACTCTTCTTATCAATATAGCCAATGTGTGCCATACCTAGTTGCCCAGCACGGCCGTTACCCCAGCAGTACGCCTCGCCGTTAGCGGCAGCGCATACATGAGTAAATCTGTCTGGCTCGCCGCTTTGAGCCAAATATCCGTCCTGCGATATATTTGTAACATTAGTCAAACCAGAAACTTTCATAGGACTATAAACTGGCTGAGTGGCAGGGCTAGCAGATGTATTATTGCCAATCTGACCAACATTATTCTGGCCCCAGCAATAAGCAAAGCCATTGGCGATAGCGCACATATTCATAGACCGCGTACCACTGGTCGCTAGCGCAGTTGCCGTATAATTATTCGGCAGACCGCCAGAAACACCTGCTCTAACTAAAGTCGGCCATGGGCGCACCTTTGTTTTGTCACCAGTACCAGTCACACCGTGATAACCCTCGCCCCAGCAATATATTTTGCCGCCAGCAATGGCGCACGAAGTATTATATGAACCGCCGATGCTAGTTACTGTTTTACCAGCCAGCGCCCCCTTAACCTCAATAGGAACATTTGAATGTTCTTCGTCGCCGGATCGTCCATTACCAAGCTGACCAGTACCATTGTAGCCCCAGCAATAAACTTTACCTTCAGCCAGAGCGCAACTATGATACTGGGCGGTAAATAAGTCATCAATTCTCTTACCGTAGAGAACCCCTGTTTGTTTAACTACTTTGACTGGTATATCGGAATCGACGCTAAGCGCAGCTTTTGCTGGATTGCCTGGATTATGACCAACAGACCTCCCATTGCCCAACTGGCCGTAGCGGTTTCTACCCCAGCACCAAATACTATTAGATAGAATACCGCACGTTCGATAAGTACCGCTAGAAGACTTCGTAGCAACCAAACCGGGACGAGTGATAAGCTTTTTAACCGAAACAGTGTACTCTCGCAAAACCATACCGCCAGAATCCACAAGCTGTGTTTTGCCAATAGCCGAGACATCCGAATGATGATCATCATGAAAATTAAGGTCGCCAACGGTGAAAATTGTACGGATCGAACCTTCGCTCATAACGTATTTATTGGTCGGAATCTTGCCGTCTTGACCTTTGCAGTCGCTGCTTGGCGTTAGATACAAGCCAGCAGCTCCAGCAACATGGCCCCATGTTTGTTTCCAGTTGTTTATATCTAGACACGCATTAGCTGCCGCCGTCCCCGATTCGCCAGCTTCTTGAGCCAGCTTATAATAATACTCCTCGCGAGAATAAATATACGAACGCGTAGTAACACGGTATGCAGCCGCTAGCACCGCCAATATAAATGTTGTCATTATAATCATTACTGCTAGAGAATAGCCCTTATCAAAGCGAATCATTCTTCATTTCCTTTCCGAACAGTTAATGACTGAGATATTTTAGACACTCCCCCCACAGGAGGACTAATTGTTATATCAATTTTAACCTTGTTAGCATTTTCAAACATATGGTCGGAACTGTGAGCAGCATCGTATTGGTTAGCTATTGGCGTATCATCCTTAAAATATTGAACATCAAATGCCGAAACGTTGCGAGCAATTGTTTCGTCGCGATAAAGCGATCGCCCTGGCGTTGCACCGCCAGTAAATTCAGATGATTGCGGAGGTATGGATTGTACTGCGATCTTGCGCCAAAATTCGTTATTTTCATCACCGGTACCACATATAGCAGAAGCGTTAACGCCAAGGGCTTTATATCTTTCGCTTTTTATATCATCAAATATAACCCTTCGATACAATGTATTGTCCCGCATGAAGTAGATTACCATCTGTCTGTATTTTGGTTGGAGACGTCTTTCTGTACTGCAATTAAACCTTTTTGTTGCAGCATAAACTACCTCGCGAGAGCCTGCCCCGCGCCGCAAATTAGTCGCATATTGTATCAGGAGTAAGGCCCGCCTATTACCACCTCCGCCAAAATATTTCCAAGTTTGCAGAGTAGGCGCAGGAGTACTCACCGCGCCATATCCATACCGATCGATCATATTCATATCACCCCTTCTAGAAGTAGAGGCAATCTCGACTGAAGCCAAAACATCCATTTCGATAGCGTCCATCGTCACGTGCATGTCACGCGTCATTGAAGCAAGCGCATCTGCTGCTATAGCCTGGCGGTAAGATGCTGATATAATACCGCCAAATATTACAACCACTATAAACATAACGGCCGTCGTCACTATTAGCTCCACGATAGTGAATCCAGATTGGTTAGAATGCCGCATATGCAACATGAGTTACCTTCTTACCATTACCATATGTCACTACAGACTCAACGCGAATCGGCATACCCAAACTGCTGACAGTGTCGCCGCAACCATACGGCGCCGATGCCACAACTTTTTGCTTGGTAGTTCCGGGCAACTCACTAATATGCCCTTCTGAGTCAAGCAATACCTGCTGCACAGCGCCTGGCAGCTGACTGGTACACAAAAACCAAGTTGGCGGAGCTCCGTTAACATACTTACGCATATTATCGTACGCTAAATAACTAGCCTTTTGATCCTGGCGGTTGATAATCGAGAGTATACTAACCTGGGTATGCATCGTTAATATACCAAGCGATATTATCGAAATAAATAACAGCGTAACTACCACTTCAACAATTGTAAAACCTTCGTCCGTTCTCACCTTGACCATATGCTGTTCACCTGATGAAGCGCATTATCTGATTCGCTATAGTAATATATTCTGAAACCGACGCAAACATCCTTACCCGAAGCGCCGTAAACTTTATCGCAGTCGGATCTCTCTCTGTCTTGAGCGCAATACCTATAGAGCATTTTCTGCTCATCCGTCCAGCCCCAGCTGGCTGGTATCGGGCCAGCCGCCGGGCAGCTCTTGACTAGCCTATTGCCAGAACGAGAGGGATCTTGCACAACTGTAGTGTCACTAAAATATTTGCCTATATCAGCTAACAGCGCGTTGCCAGTTGGATATTCATGCCCCCTGGAAGTGGTGTTGTATTTATAATAACGTTCAAGATCTAGAGCCATGGCTTCAGCGCGAGCTCTACGGGTTGCATCGCGACCTTTCGCCGTCAAGCCATTGAGCGTAGTCATAGCAATTATCAGCAGCACGCCGATGACGGTAACTGCAATAACCACTTCAACTATAGTAAACCCGCCCTCTTTACGCTTCATGACTTAATTGTAGCGCACAATTTATAAAATGGCTATGCTTTTTCTGAGTTTTTGCCAGGTATCTCTAACGGCTCTTGCTCAATGATGATACCAAATTTTTGGTAAACGGTGTCAATAATTTTTTGGCGGGCTTGTGCTAGATCTTCATAGCTCTGTGCCGACTCATTGATAAGGACTAGCGCGTTTTTGTCGTGGACACGCATACCATAATTAAGCGTACCTTTGAGCCCGCATTGATCAATTAGCCAGCCAGTTGGAATTTTGTATGTACCATGCGACATATCATAGTGTGGAATATCGGGATATTTCTGCTGTAATTCAGACAACTTATCGTCCGAAATAATAGCGTTTTTGAAGAACGAACCAGTGTTTGGGCGGGCTTTCGGGTCAGGCAACTTATCAAAGCGAATCTTCATCACAACTTCGCGTAATGTTTGCGGTGAATAATCGTGAATATTGTGCTCGTCTAAATAACGCTGAATCGCTGCATAAAACGGCGGTTTAGATTGATACCGCGACAAGTTAAACGTTACTGATGTTATAATATAGCACCCCGCCCAACGACCGCGAAAAATACTATGACGATACGCAAAGTCACACTCAGCATTGCTAATAGTTACAAATTGGTTATCGCGCGTATCGTAGGCATTGACCGAGACAATCGTTGAAGCAGCCTCTTGGCCGTAAGCGCCAATATTCTGTACAGGCGCCGCACCGACCGTACCGGGGATCGCCGACAAGCATTCCACGCCGCTGAGATTCATCTCGACCGTCCGCCGTACGAAGTCGTCCCAAACCTCGCCAGCACCAGCTACAATCGTCACTGAGCTGTCAGTATCATCAATAATTTCAAAGCCTGGGATGCGATTGAGTATAATAAGTCCGTCGAAGCCCTCGTCATGCGCTAACGTATTACTGCCGCCACCGAGAACGTATATATCCAGATTGTGCTCATGAGCATAGCGTACTGCTTCGGCGATATCGGCGCGAGTTCTAGCCTCGACAACTTGCCGAGCCACGCCGCCGAGCTGCATAGTTGTAAGCTTTTTGAGAGAGATGTCCTGCTGTATGTTCATAGTTTGATTATACAATATGTGATATAATTGCGATAGGCGCCCGTAGCTCAGCGGATTAGAGTACTTGGCTTCGAACCAAGGGGTCGCAGGTTCGAATCCTGCCGGGCGTACCAAACGTGCCCCGTTAGCTCAACTGGATAGAGCGTTGGTTTCCGGTACCAAAGGTTGCAGGTTCGATTCCTGTGCGGGGTACCAAAGATAGCAGCAATGACAGCTGTCTATTTTTTAATTTGATCAATTGATTCGTTATTTGACTTTCCATATCGCCTATGCTTAAATTGAAGTATTGTATTCTGAGGAGAGGAATATGGAAAACCAACAAGCAAACCATAGAAAAATAAAAGTTGTTATCGGGATATTGGCCGTTGTACTAGCAACAGTTTTGTTGTACTGGCTGTTTACCAGTTTGATTAGCATGAACCAGCATAATCAGACAAATCAAGGACCTAGCCATGATACTACTTCTCAAGCAGACGACGAAAATAGTAAGCCGCAGCGACCAGATTCGGATTCAGAACCAAGTTCGAACCCGGATGGCAAGAACGAGACTAGCCAGACCAAGACTGATGAATCCACGAACAGCTCGCCTAGTGATTCTACCAAGACGGCTGGAAATGGCGTCTCGGTTGTCAAGAATCACAATACTTATCATTACCGCCAAATAGCGTCGCCGGGCAGGCCGTCAATTCACAATACCGCTAACCATCAACCTGCAAATACCCCGTCTACTAAGCCCGGCAATAACAAACCGACTACACCGCCCAATCCGTCCAAGCCGCCTAAACCAACACCCGAACCTGCACAAGCAGCCGTAAAAATCGTCGGCGCCGCAGAAGTCGGCTCAACCCTAATCGCGCAGATAGACGATCCCGACGGGTTGAAAGACGGCGGCATACGATATTATCAATGGCTTGCTGACGGCGCGGCTATTCCTGGCGCCAGCTATTTCTCGTACAAGTTGACACCAGCCGAAGTGGGTAAAAAAATCACTGTCAAAACAACTCATGCTAACAACAAAAACGTAATGAAAGATTTAATTAGCTCAGCTACGGCAGCTGTCGGCAACGCCGCATCAAATAATAACCATGGTAGCGTCACCATCGACGGAATTAACCGAGTCGGACAAGTATTCACTGCTCACATTACCGATGCCGACGGCGTACCGGAAAGTGGCATTACTTACCGATGGTACGAATTTTACGGCAAATTCTTGGGAACTGGCAAAACTCTCGTGCAAACCAAAGACCACCTCGGTATGCAAGTCATCGTCCAAGCCAGTTACACCGACAAAAAAGGACACAAAGAGAGCGTCACCAGCGGATTTAGCGGGTCGGTAGTTGATGATTCAGGCGGCGGCACTGGCGCGGGGATAATCAGTCCTGCTGCGACTGCGCCAAAAATTACTCTTCACGGACCAGCCAGTGTCAAAGAAGGCGAAACCGCTGTTTACACGGCAACTTTAGACAAAGCAGCCAGTACCGATGTTAGCGCGGATATCAAGATCACGCACAATACTAGCAATCCGAACAATCTCAACATCCGTTGGGACAGCCAGCGAGTGGTTATTAAAGCCGGAGAAACCAGCGCCAAATTCTACATTGACACCAATGCCGGCACTGACGGTAAAGGTAAAACTTACACCGTTTCTCTTAGCAACGCTGTCGCTGGTATGGTTAATAAAACAAATACTAGTACATATACTGCGGTCAACGCTCAATCGGTCTTTATGTTATCATACGTTTATCCGCTCGCTGAGGCTGGCGGCAGCGAGTTCTCTGACTACTGGAAAGCGGTTCATACAGCAGGCAGCAGCAAAATCCCGTATACACTCATCATGGCAGACGGCAGTCCTGACGCCAAGCTCGACCCAGGCTATGTGCGGCTGCTAAAAAAGAACGCCGAGCTTGGTTTCAAAACTGTCGCTTACATCCGCACTATTCATCAAACTCGCCCGATTGCCGAAGTTAAAGCCGCCATGGCTAAGTTCATTGAACTTTACGGAGCAGATAAAATTCACGGTTTTTACTTCGACGAGATATCATCCAGAAATAACGGGGCAACGGCTTACATGGCAGAATTATACAACTACACGAAAAGCACTTACGGCAACAAGTTGGTCGTCGCCAATCCTGGCACCCATATCACCGACGCAATTGCGCCGTACGCCGACATCTTCATGACTAACGAAGGCACTGCTGACGAATATATTAATAACTATAAGACCGCTTACTCTGCCTTTGAAAAAGATCCAGCAAACTCCCATCGTATTTTCCATACGATTTATGCCGCAAAGGCTGGCGATTACCAAAAAATAATCAATTTATCGCGCCAACGCAATGCCGGCTGGGTATTCATCACTACCGATAGTACGATACCTGATGGCAGGCCGTACAATGATTTGGCAAAGAATTTCCCTAGCCTCGTTGATAGCGTCAACAATTTAGGCCGCCAACCGCTTGATCCGAATAGAGCCACGGAACAGCCTTTGCTATCCGGTGCGATAATCAGCGGATCATCTGTTACCACAACTATACTTAGCCAATAATCGTATCGGTATGCTACACTATGTTTATGGTTACCAAGGCAAATAAATCTCCCAAGAAGACTCGCAAGCAGCGTGTCAAACACATTACAAAAACAGACACTCACTTCATGGTGCGCCGAAGCTTACTGGTGTATGCGATATTGGTTTTTGTGCTTTTTTGGCTAACAGCTATGAGCGTATATCTAGTCGACAGAATGGTTGTAGAGTATACCAACACTGCCCGCTATAACCAAATTCATAGTATCTATAGCAATTTGAAGCTAGATGAATCGTATAGACTGGCGGTTTATAAAAGTAATATTTCAAATGATAAGTCTATCACTACAGAGTATGGACATAATACTTCCGTAAGTAAAACTCGTATGGATTTAACCAAAAAAATTAAAGAAGCTGGCTTCTCGCTTATCGATACAAAAGATAAAGATACTATCATTCAAAGCGATACATTCAAGGATACTAACGGCCATATTTTATACCTGAGCATCATACCACAGGCGCTACATAAAGATTATACATACGGCACCTCCGAGATAGCCAAGCCGTACACGAAGACAACTGCTAGTGAATTCGACCATGATCAAACTAGCTACGTCACTATCAAAATAAGCCTTGGCGACTAGTGGGATAATTGCCGCCAAAAATACGAAACGCATACCTTGCATTAGGTAATTTTTCATGTTATAATATAGGTATGGAGACTAAAGGCGGCAAACTGGGTTTTGACGACTATTCAGGATCGGCTGTACAAGCAATTCGCGATGGATCTTATCTTCTTGCCGCAACGCTAGCGACAATGGCGTACAATATGACGTCAGATCCATCCGAAAAGGCTCGGATGGCGCGCGACGCGGGTAATGCCTATAGACATTTAGGCAAGTACGAAGAAGCTGAAAAATGGCTTACTAAGGCAGTTGATCAACACAAAAATTTAGCCGAACAAGAACCAAATCGCAGCACGCTGCGCGAGCTGGGAGCTAGCGCAGCCATGCTGGCAACCATGCAATTGTCGCGCATAGCAAGCGATGAAACTTTTGATACTCCAGAAAATAATACCGAGACTGTTGAAACTTTTCGTTACGGACTAGAGAAACTCAAGGATTCGCACGAACATGCCGACGGACTAAATCGTATTGATCAATATGATATTAATTTTACCGCTCGAGCCAGCTACGCCGAGACGCTTGCCGGCAATAAAAAGCGAGGCTTAGCACTCGGCGTCAGAGCGGTGCGGCTAGCATTCTGGTCCGAGTCGCCGCAGCTTGATACCACTAATACGTCCCTCAGCAAAAAAGAACGCTACAAAACCAAAGCACGGGCACTCGTGCGCGGTATTGGCGCGCTAGCCGTTGGTATTGTTGCGCCTATCAACCGCCGCGCCGCCAAAACTCTTGTTAGAAAACTTTCTTAAGCTTGGTTCTGCTGGTTAGGTACGTCGCCTTGCAATGGAACTACTTGCGATTCAGATTCTTCAAAAATTCGCCGTACTTGCTCGGCATCAATGTTCACCGAATCGCCCGGATTAACCGCCCCCGATAGCATGAGCTTAGCGATAGTATTCTCCACCGCTTTCTGAACGACGCGGCGCATCGGCCGAGCGCCTAGCCGCGGGTCGTATCCTTGCTGAACGAGAAGCTGTTTCGCGTCGTCATCAACAGTCACTGACACTTTTTGCGGCAATAGGGTTTTGTTGACGCCAGCCAGAATCAGATCAAGCACTTGCACCAACTCGGCAGGCGTAAACGGACGAAAGAGTACAATTTCGTCGAAGCGATTGAGAAATTCTGGTCGAAACTGGTTCGAACTAATCAATTCGTTGATAAACTGCTGTTCAAACTGCTCAAGCCGATAGCCGCGCTCGATATATTCGCGGATCCTATCAGCGCCAGCGTTACTAGTAGCAATTACAATGGCATCGCGAAAGCTGATCTCACGGTTCTTGGCGTCGCGCAAAATCCCTTCGTCGAGTAATTGCAGGAGTGTAGTTAGCACTTCTGGCGCGGCCTTCTCGATCTCGTCGAGCAACACCACGCTGAAGGGCTGCTTCATTACTTGTGCAGTCAAGCTCATCGGGTCATCCGCGCCATCAGCGATTAAGCGAGCGACATCCTCGGAGCGAACAAACTCATTCAAATCTAAGCGGATTAACTTACCTTCGCCGCCAAAGTATACGTCGGCTAGTGCTTTTGATAGCTCCGTCTTGCCGACACCAGTCGGTCCCAAAAATAGAAAAGTACCAATCGGTCGATTCTCATTACGCACACCCGCGCGAGCGCGGCGCAGAGCATCACTGACGACATTAACAGCGCGAACTTGATTAACCATTCGCTCATGAATTAAATCCTCCATATGCAGCAGCCGCTCGCGGTCTTCGGTCGTATTAGCTACGCTAACTTTAACGTCCATTGTCCGCTCGATTGCTTGCTGTACAGAATTCATAGTCACGATACCAGACTCGCTGAAACTAGCCGCCGACTCTAGCAATTTAAGCGCCCGGCCAGGCATGGCTATATCGTGAATGTAACGCTGGCTCAAGCGATAAGCTTCGTTAATCGCTTGGATCATATAAGTAACTTTGCGGTTGAATTCAATAGCAATCAACTGTTCTTGCAGAACCTTTTTAGTCTCTGCTTCGTTGGTTTCGGCGACATTAATACGGTTAAGCGAGTTAGCTAACGACGGGTTGCGGCGGCTAATTTCGAGATAGCGCTGTTCGTCCATGCTTAAAATTAAGCGTAGCCTGCCAGCATCTAAAATCGGCTGTAATACGTTTGTCAAATCTACTGACCCCACGCCCTCTTCGAAAAATAACTGCGCATCATCAAGGCAAACAATTATATTCTTGGCATTGTAAGCCTCACCTAAAACCTGCATGATTAAGTTTTCAAGTTCGCCGCGTCCTGGCGCTGCCGCAATCAGCGACGCCGAGTCAAGAATGAAGATCTGGCGGAAGCGAAGATTTTCGGGTACATTCGCATCAGCGTCCAAAATTCGTTCCGCGAAAGCATGAATTACTGATGTTTTACCAACACCAGCTTGACCGATAAGAACCGCGTTTTGCCGCCCACCCGTACCAAAAGCTTCCACTAGCTGATCAATCACCTGAACATGCGATGGTATGTCAATCGACAAAGTATTACGGCTAGCGCCAATTTGTTCGCTGATATTTTGCCCGAATCGCTCAAGGTGCGGAATCCAGCCAAACGACCAATCACGCGCCAAGCCGCCAGTCCGCCGCCGCTGGCCAAAATGCCGAACAATCTCCATCAAATGCTCTTGCCACAAAATACCAGCATCCAAATCTTCATCTCCTAAATGAGTTTGCGCTATTATCGATTGATAATTCGGAAAGCTCCTCACTAGTGCTGTAGCTAATACGGCACCGCTGATACGGTCTAGCTGATTGGCTTGGCGAATATCGTCAGCTACACTCCACAGTTCGTCAACGGAAATCGTCGAACCCTCAGCGATAGTAGCTAAAAATGACGGCGTCATACCAAGCCGCACCCCCATGAATTGGCCGCTTGGCACTTCACCAATTACTTTAGCAATCTCTCGCACATTCGGCTCTCGCGACAACCGACCTAACACGTCGCCAGCTAACAAATCATCAACCGAACCGCCCTTACCAGCTGGCAGATCGTGAACGTGCCAATTATAAAATTTCACTGCCATATATAATACTGCCGCCAGAGCGCCACACAGCCAACCTAGCGACAGACGCTCCATAGTTACTAGCATAGTACCCGATACCACTAGCAATAACGCTAACCATGAAAGGCTTTTTGCAATCATCGGCGACAGCAGCCGCCCAAAGCGCGCTTCGCTGGCTCGCTGAGACCCATATCTAAAGGCACCTAAAGATGCCATGGTATCCACCCCGATATTGCCGCAACAACCATTACCGCTGGCATCGCTGGCACCAATGGCCAAATAGCCAAACGTAATAGACCAATCAACAGCATCAAGCACAAGGCTGCTACACCTATCAGCAGCGTTATTATCCTTATAAAGCCGCCAATAATCCGCGATACCAAGCGATCAAAAAACGCCCGCAACTGCACCCCGATTGGCCCGCGCACTTTCCCGGCAGAAATTTGCCGCCACGGCGCGAATAGTGTCTTGAGTAATAATCCCAGCGAAAACGTATCGTATAATCGCTCGATAGACTCCCAAACATCTACTGCTGCCCGCTTCCAACCAACGCTATACCACCACGAAATCATGCCCACAATAAACATATGCTTTTTATTATAATTCAAAAAGCATTTGGACGCTACTATAATGCGGCAAAAACAGGTATAATGAGTTTTATGCGTCAAACTCTCACGACTATGCTCGGGAAGACTGTCAAGAAAGCTGCACAGATTCGCGGCGGTAGCGGCTCAGCCTTACCAGGCTTGGTAATTGAAAAAATCGACTCAGATTTTGTCAGCCGCACGCTACAACAGCTGCCAATGGGTGTAGCACTCATCAGCGGTACCAACGGCAAAACCACTACCACCAAAATTGTTGTCGAATTACTAGAAAGCCAAGGCCTGAAAGTATTTACCAACCGTACTGGCAGCAACTTCACGCGCGGCGTGGCAGCAGCGCTATTAGGCGAAGTTGATTTGCACGGACGAATTAACGCCGATATTGCCGTGCTTGAACTCGACGAAGCCTATGCTGTTCACTTTGTAAAAGCAATCAAGCCAAACTACTGTTTACTGCTAAATGTCATGCGCGACCAGCTCGACCGCTTCGGCGAAATTGACAATACCGCCAAACTCCTTCACAATGTTGCAATAAACACAACAAAGTGCGTAGTCCTTAACCGCGACGACCCGCGATTAAGTAGTCCTGATTTTGTAAACGATATTAAATCACCGCTGCGAAGTTTTGGCGTTAACCCAAAATATTTACAGACTTTCCCTTCTGATGATTCTCTACGCAGTAGCGAGCAAAATGCGGCTAAATTGTACGCTGACGACACCAGTCTTGAAGAGTTTAAAGACCAGCACGCCGTTATCGGCTTCAACGGCAGCGATCACTCGGTGAATCTAAATCTGCGTGGCATCTACAATCTTCAAAATGCCACCGGTGCTGTTGCTTTAGTGCGCGCAATTCTCGGTAATAATCTAAATGTTGATTCTATGCTCGAAGCGCTATCAAACATTAAGCCAGCTTTTGGCCGCGGCGAGCAATTAATAATAGATGGACAACCCTGCGAGCTAGTATTGGTCAAAAACCCGGCTGGCTTTCGTTTGGCCCTAGCTTCGTTCGACCCAGCAAACTACGCCACTATGATAGCTATTAACGATGCTTACGCTGATGGCCGCGACATGAGCTGGCTCTGGGATGTCGATTTCGATAGCTTACAACAACAAGGCGTCACTGCTGTATCTGGCGTCCGCGCCTATGACATGGCCCTGCGACTAGAATACGACGAAGTGCCTATCGATTTTGTTGATACCGACCTGGCGGTTGCACTGCGCCAGCTCATCACTAAACACACTCGCCAGCCAAAACGTATTTACTGCAGCTACACCGCAATGTTAGCACTACGACGACTACTAGCCCGCTATACCGACGTGGAGGAAATCCGATGAAAAAGCAACCGCAATCTATTACTATCTTGCAACTTTATCCGCGCGATATGAACATTTACGGCGACTGGGGCAATGTTCTGACTCTCAAGCGGCGGCTAGAATGGCGTGGTTTTGCTACCAAACTAATTGAGTACAATGTTGGCGACGCTTTTCCAGACGATGTTGATTTAATCGTCGGTGGTGGTGGACAGGACTCCGGACAATTACGAATTAGCGACGACCTACAAAAGATTGCCCCTCAGCTCAAACGATTAGCTGACGACGATTTACCAATGTTAGTTATCTGCGGTTTATACCAACTATTCGGCCGCTCGTTTACTACTAAAGACGGCGACATAATTCCTGGTATCGGTATTCTTGACCTAGAGACAATTGGCGGTGACGAGCGCATTGTTGGTAATATTATCGTCAAAAGTCCAGAATTCGGTGAAATTATCGGTTATGAGAATCACTCCGGGCTAACTACGCTTGGCCAAAATACCGCAGCACTCGGCGACGTCATCAAAGGCGTAGGCAACAATAATATTGATGGCCGTGAAGGCGCCCGTTATCGTAACGTTATCGGTACCTATTTGCACGGTCCGCTCTTGCCAAAGAATCCGCACATCGCCGATTGGATGATTTCGCAAGCTATAATCCGTAAATACGGTGCCGTCGTTTTAGACCCGCTTGAAGACAAGTATACTGAGCAGGCTCGTAATATCGCCAAAAAACGCCCGCGCTAGCCACTGCTTTTAACCCTATCCTCAGATTGGACCTGCTATACTGGTAGAAGTGACCAAAATGAGCGCTGTAAAAAAACCAAAAATTAATCGCATTGTCAGCCTAGATTTAATGAGAGGCTGGTTTTTGGTGATAATCATACTTGATCATTTGAGTTATTTTCCAAACGGCCTCGTGCTCATAAGCGGCGACAGCAGATTATACGTCACTGCTGCCGAAGGGTTCTTTATTATTTCTGGATTAGTATTAGGTATTGTCCGCGGTGCTAAATTAACAGAGTGCTCGTTTAGATACGCTGCTAAATTGATCTGGCGGCGAAGCTTCATGCTATATCTAACCAGTATCATCATTACAATATTATCGATTGCGATCGGCTGGCATTTTGTTGGTAACGACGGCGTCAAGTCGCCTTTGCCTCCGCTAGATAGCAATATCTTTAGTTTATTTTGGAGAATAATTACCTTGCAAGAATTCTACGGCTGGGCCGATTACTTGCGTCTATATGCGATATTTTTGGCGCTAACACCAGCTGCGCTTTGGCTACTGCGCCGCGGCAAATGGTACATCGTTCTAACCGTCAGTACTCTAGTTTGGCTGCTAACGCCAAAGCCGGTTAACGAATTCACTCAGCCATTTACTTGGCAATTTATTTTTTTCATCGCCTTCACGCTAGGATTTTACTCGCCGCAAATTAAATCATGGTGGAATAGTTTGTCTGCCAAAACGCGGCACCGTACTAAAACTGTCATCTTTACCATGTTTATCATCACTTTCATCGCCAATGTTTTTGCCGAGTTTTTCGCGCCAGCCTTAAATGATAATCTTTCGACAGCTATTAATAATTTTCGCCCTATTCTAGCGGCCAGCTTCGATAAGTTAGCTCTAACGCCAGCGCGCGTAGCTATGTCGCTGCTCTGGTTTATTGGGTTTTTTATGATTTTCCAGCGTTTTGAAAAACAAATTAAACGCTATCTCGGCTGGCTACTTATTCCGTTTGGGACTAATTCGCTTTACGTTTATTCAATTCATGCCTTCGTAGTCATGGGAGCACATCTAATAGTCAATCCGCAATATGGCGCGCCAGCTAGTTATTTTAATTCGTTTGACCGTCTAGCCGAGGTTCCTCAAAACCTTGCGCTATCGATTTTGGTAATTGCCATTATTTACCTAGCAGTGCGAACCAAATTTTTGATGAAGATTATTCCGCGCTAAACTTAGTGATTTTTAGCGGTGATAAATCGATCGTTTCGACCTCGCGATAGTTACCTGGCAGATCAGCTTTCATGTCGCTATAGTAGACATTATAGATATTCTTTGCGCGGGTAAATGTTTTTTTCGTGTCGACAACTTGGCGGCTGCTACCATCTAGCGGAGCATAACCGCCGCCAAGATGTTGGTCACTACTAGCAAAGTATATCTGGCAATTCGGTAGATAATAATCTAGCTCAATCGCCACATACGGATCGGCAGCCAATACCACATCATTTTCGCTACACCTAATCATAGAGGCAACAGAGTTGACGTTTGGCTTTTGCATACGTTGAAAGTTGTAATTGCCCACTTGGCTGAGATTAGTTACCCCAATCGCCAGAACTACCAGCAAAACTAACGGTGAGGCTATTCGCCAAACTTCACGATTCTCACGTTCGGTCGATAGCGCGAGACTAGCTCCCACGAGCATAACTAAGCCAATCGCAACGTGCGCCAAATAACGCTCGACATACATCGGTTTATACAGAGAAATCACCATCAATAGCATTATCGGCACGCTAATATAACTAACTAATAACCACAAAATATCGTTTTTTTTCTTAATATGAAAAGTAATGCCAATCGAGCGGACAGATACAAAAATTATCGCTAGCACCAATATTGAGGTAATCACCCCCAGTTGCCAAAGCGGCTGGTATATTGTATTAAACGAAACAATACCAACTAACTGCTCGAGATTCATTGGCTGCCCAATTGGTGCAAGCGCTCCATTGCCAACCTGTTTCAAAAAAGACGATAGCCACGGGAGAAACAGCAACAGACTAAACGCATAAGCCCCTATCCAGCGGCACTCTTTCCATGAAGACTTACGCAACTTACCAGCATCCATCGCAACTAGCCAGGCTAGATGAGCCAGCCACAAAAGCGCCAAGTAGTATAGCGTGTACATACCGAGCGCCACTAGCACTCCATAAATAAGCCAGTCAGTCCACCGCTTGCTAGAGTGCGCCCGTACCAACATTGCCGTCGCCGCTACGCCGATTAACGACGCCATAGCGTACATGCGAACTTCGAAACCGTAGCGCATTAATAATGGCGCCAGGAGCAACATCGTTAATACATAAATGGCTGCTCGCGCATTAAAATGCTTTTTAATAAAACAACCAGCTACCGCAATTGAGGCTCCATAAAAGATCACGCTTAGCGAGCGCAATGCCAGTTCGCTCCAGCCAAAAACATTCGCCCAAATTTTCAGAATGAGATAATACAGCGGCGGATGAGTATCAAGTGCCGACAGCCGAATAATCTCGCTGGCCGACCGCTTGGCTACCATTATCGAATATGCTTCATCAAACCAAACGCTCTGCCGCAAGCCAATACATAAACTAAGAGCTGCCGCTACTACTGGCACAGCAATTATCAGCCACCTATAAACCTTGTCATAGTCATTACTATGCTTCCAAAATAATATTTTCATGCTTTGATTATATTACGACTAGGAAAAACTCGCAAAATAATATATAATAGCTTTGCACATCTATCGGGGTGTGGCGCAGTTGATAGCGCGCGCGGTTTGGGACCGTGAGGTCGAAGGTTTGAGTCCTTTCACCCCGACCAATTGCATAGCACTCAAACCCACGTCATGGTCGTCCCATGACGTGGGTTTTTGTATGGAAACCGGGGTGTTTTGGCTGGTTTCGGCCAGATCTGGGACCCCACGGCGAGCTGAGCGGGCCGCGACGTGAGCCGGTCGAGGGGCGACGAGGTCGGTTGTTCCGACTTCGTCGCCCCTTTCGACTTCGTCGTCGGTGGTGGGCTCTGGCCCAGCGCGTTCGGCGCCTCCTATGACCTTCGTCTCTCCCTCCGTGCCCTCCACGTCATCGGTTGCTCGCCATCTCAGGATGCTGTCGAAGGGTGGGAGGCAGGTGGCGGTGGTGGTGAGCTGGTTGGTGTCTTGGTCTGGCACGAGGTAGACGTGGTCGAAGAAGAGCTGGTTGAGCATCCGCCTGATGTGCTCTGGTGCCTGGTGGTAGGCAGTGGCCGTGTGCTGAGCCAGGTCCAGCGCTTGGGTGATGAGCATCTCTTTGTCGGTGAGGTCATGCTCGAGGGCCTCGATGTGCTGGGTGGTCCGGTTCAGGTTCTGGGTGATGCGGTGCTGCTCCCGCTTCAGCACATCGAGGGAGATGGCGTCTTCGTAGTGAGCCTGGAGGAGCTTGCTCTGCTGGTGCTCCAGCTTGTGGCGGGTGGCGGTGAGCTGACGGAGCTGCTGCTCCGTGTCCTGGACCATGACGGCCAGCTGGTGGCGCAGTGCCTGCTCTAGGGCCTGACGGCGCTCTGGTGGGAACTGGATCTGCTGGTACAGCCCTTCGACCTCATCCTCGATGAGGTCAGTCAGGGTGGCGCGGAAGGTGCACTCAGGGTGCTTCTTGGAGTGCCTGCCCAGGCAGACGAAGTACTGGTAGGTGATCTGCTTCGGTGTCGCCTCCGTGATGATCAGTCTCGAGCCACAGATGCCGCAGTAGACGGTGGACTTCAGGTAGTGCGGGTGGCGGATAGTCCGCTCACCGTTGGCCTTGCTGCTCAGGACGGACTGGACACGCTGGAAGGTCTGGGTGTCAGTCAGGGCCTGGTGGGTCCCTGGGTAGAGCGCCCCGCGATACGTGACCTGGCCGGTGTAGAACGGATTGGATAGCAGGCGGTGGAGCGACTGGATGGAGATCGGCCGCTCCGGCAGGCGAGCCGTGGCCGGGACGGTCAGCCCTCGGCTATTCAGCTCGGCGGCCAGCGACTTGAGGGTGTAGTCGCCGATGGCGTAGGCAGTGAACGCCCAGCTGACCAGGTCGGCCCGCTCTGTGTCGAGGGCGGCGATGTGAGCCTGGCCGCCCTCGGTATCCACGGTGGTGTTGCGGTAGCCCAGGGGTGCGCGACCGATACAGCCACCGTTCCGAGCCTTCTCACCCATGCCCTTCTTGACCTCGTTCGACAGGTTGAGCGAGTAGAACTCAGCGATCGAGCTCATGATGCCGTGCAGCAACATGCCGCCCGGTGTCTGGTCGATGTTCTCGCTGGTGGAGATGAGGCGGATGCCGAGGTCGTCGAAGCGCTGATTGAGGGCGACATCGTCAGCCCGGTTGCGGGCCAGCCGGTCCAGCTTGTGGACGATGACGTAGTCGATGGTCTCGCCGTCAGCGCTGGCGTTTTCCAGGTAGCGCAGCATCGCCTGGAGGGCTGGGCGCCGGGTCGAGGTGTCCCGGGGGCGCCCCTGGCAGCCGCAGCGATGGCACCAGTCATCGTCATCGACTATCCGGCAGGCGATCAGCGCCCGCCCAGCCTCCACCCGCTGTCCCACCGCCTCAAGGCCGAGCTCATCAAGACCGCAGAAGACGGTCAGATCAGGACTGTCGAGGGTAGCGTGGTCCATGTCGGGGTCTTCCAGATGGGCAGCGTGACAACTCCCATCATCGGAAGGCCCCGACCCCATCCCGCCAGCGCCACGCCGACACCCCCGACTACACCCTCAACTACGAAGAGCCCATAAAGCCGACATAAGAAGAATCTCGATGTGCATTTTCGTATGAAATCATCAACGTATGTTAGCTATCTAATTTGCATATATACCTGGAATGCCACTAATTCATCTGAAATACATACACATAAGCACCACTCGACATTGACAGACAAGCGACATAATAACTGTTGAGCTGACGCTTTTCCTCGAACACATGCTTCACATAACACCGCGGCTGCTCGTGTGTAGCCGACCACGCTAATTGCGCCCGTTCCGATGTAGGGGTTTGCCGATGCTCCGCTAACAAGTTCCGTAGCATACCACTCCGATCGTGTGTCATGACACGCTCGTCTGATGGCGACACCTCCGAGCAGTCTGCTGAACAGTCAGCAAATACCCCTCGTGACTGAATATCTCGTCGCTCTCCTTCATCCTGAACCCTTCCAACAACCATCCCGTCTCGATACCGATCACCCGGAATGACTGAACCAGTAAAAATCGTGGAATGAGCTACCGACAGTGACCGCATCACTTCATGACGAACAACATCCTGCATTCGTGCCGTTGCGTTGTCTCGCATTACAATGAACAAAAACACCAGCACTGGCACAACAATCGGCAGTAACCCGAGAATGTAGGGGAAGCGGTACCAACCCGCCGCATTCAATTTACGCATAAACATCAATCAGTATAACATATTTGGCAGCTTGTATTGCGAGGAACTTAGATGACATATTTACGCCCTGATTTTTTTAAGGCGAAGTTCCTCTACTCCATCAGCGCAGAGGGAGTGGAATCCGCTGGGTGGCGTCCAATATGTCGCGCGCGGTGCGTGACTGTCATGATCGACCTGACCCCAGTGCGGGACGACAGCGGCCCGGCGCGCCTGGTCGACATGGTGCCCGGCGACCTCCTGGCTGGCCGAGCGCGACCCCGCCTGGCGCCAGCGGGTCCAGATCGTGGCGATGGACGGCTTGACCGGGTACAAGACCGCCATCGCTGAGCAGCTGCCGGACGCCAGGGCGGTCATGGACCCCTTCCACGTGGTCAAGCTCGCCAGCGACGCCCTCGATGGGGCCCGCCGCCAGGTCCAGCAGACCAGGCTGGCCGGGCTGTTCGCAGACGAGAGGAACACAGCTGTGGAGGTCACCTGGCGCGCGTACCAGAAGATGATCGACGCCTACCAGCACCCCGACAAGGCCCACGGCCGAGCCCTCATGAGCGCCTTAATCGACTCCATCGCCACCGGGGTGCCAGCCGGGATCCAGGAGATCGCCCGCCTGGGCAGGACCCTGAAACGCAGGAGCGAGGACACCCCTGGCCTACTTCGGACCACCCCGGCACCTCCAACGGCCCCACCGAGGCCACGGGCGGCAGGCTCAAGCACCTACGCGGCATCGTCCAAGGCCTTGTGCAACCCTGCTCACTGCACCACCCGCAGCCTCCTAGAAGCAGGCGGATCCAGACCCCGATTACACCCTCAAACCTGAAGTGTCCATAAAACTAGGCCCTACTCGCATTATAGGTAGGGCCTAGTTTTATGAGTGCGTCATATGGGCCAGCTCACCAACCCCCTCCGCCACTCACACGGGGGTCGTCAACACATCCCGACGAGCGAATGTCGAACGGCTTTGCTGCGCTAGCGAGAGTGTCGACCTTCGCCTTAGGGCAGAGCAGCCAGTTGATGTCCTCGTCGAAGTCGTATCGATCCTCGATCCAGAAGCACCTTTCCGAGGTGCGATGCACGGTAAATTTGCCGAGACCGACAACGGTGTTGAACGTCGTCCAGTCAACCTTGGCACGATTTCCCGCCACGTCGTACGACACGTACCCATAAGTCCCGCCGACCGGAGTGTGATCATAGATATTCTCGACAAATTCCTTGTTGTTGGCGAAGAAAGACCAATCGATGACAACGGGCGGCCACTATTGTCGTAGAAGTGTCCGAACAACTGAAGCCAAACCTGACCGTCGTCGACAATTCGCGTTCCGCTGACAGGGTACGGCTGCTCAGTCGACGTTGGTGCCGCCGCCTCGCACTTTCCCGTCACCGGTTCGTCGCTGCCGGTGTAGATGTAGCCGTCGTTGACCCAACCATTGTCGTACCCCTTGAGCTTGTACCAGAGGTTGGTAGCCCCATACGGGCCCTGGACCTGGCTGCCGTAGGAGTAGCACTCCAGGGTGACGGAGGCTCCGGCGTTCACCTGGCCGATCTTGGTGTACTCAGTCCCAGCGCCGTTACGGACATTGACGTAGCGGACGTCGGGTGTGTCGAACACCGTCGCTGTCACCTCCGACGGCGCCGCCTGCGCGGCCGGGGCGATGGCGGTGAACCCCAGGGTGGTGAGGAGTACGGCTGTGATGGTGGCCAGCCACCGCTTGGAGCGGGACGGCGGGAGGAGAGGTAAGGACAGGGTGGTGAAGGAGTTCATGATGACTCCTCCTTCCTGAGCTAGCCTGACTCAAATGGTCGGCCTTGCTCTATTGAACCTATACGTCAGTGAGTACTGATGAGGTGCGGTCTCTCGTGCCAGTGGATCGATCTAGGCGCAGTGTCGAAGCACTGCGGTGTTGCGGGATCTTGGGATCTTGTCTCGCCTGGGGGCTCTCGGCCTCCGAGCCGCGCTCACCTTCCGTTGTGAGCCAGGCCATAGACTAGCACTTCTCAAACGACCCATGCAACTCCATACATGTGGTAGCGCCCTATCTGGCGCTATCTCAAGGGATAGTCGTCTTCCTTGATGATCCCCCGAGCCACCAGCTGGCACCATCAGCGACCTTTGCCCCATTATCGCAGGGCATGCCTGGTACGAGGTCCATGACCAGCTCGCCAACCATTGTGCGATTCCTCCAATTTGTGACGTCACGCCAACCTCGATCAAAGATGGCTCTTTAGATCGCGAGAGCAAACTCTGTGCAAACCTGCAAACTTTGCATATGGTTATCTGTCGCGAATCGACGGCAGGTGACGCCGCTCCACCCACGCCGAGCGGTTACCCCCGCAGCACCTTCCGCACCGTGTCCTTGCTAACGCCGAGCTGCTGGGCTGTGTCCTTGACGGTCCCGATCGTCTCGTAGGTCGGCGAACTCGTTGGCAGAAGGCCTCGTCCGTGAGACTGGTCCGCAGTGTCATGCCTGCCCGCTTCAGGTGGGTAGCCACCGTTTCACGGTGGAAGCCGAACTGCTGCGCGATCTCCTTGACCGTATGGCCACTGCGATGCAGCTGGACCATCTGCTCGACGACCTCAGGCCGCAGGCGGCGGTTGATGCGCCGAGGGGCGGAGCCAGTGGGCTTGGCGGCGCCATCTGAGGGTGTGGTGGTGCTGGTCTCTGCCTGGCGTACCGGCTTGGCGTCACCGGGCTCGGTCCGACCCGCCGCTTCGGCACCACTGCGCGTCAACCGGCGGGAAGCCCCAGCGGCGGCTTCCTCGGGTACTGCTCCTTCGTTGGCAGCCATCCGCTGCTGCGCCTGCTGGAGCTGCCGCACCTCCTCCGGCGCATGCTGCATCACGTAGCGCCAACACTCGTCCCAAAGGTTTGAGTGCGATAGGGCTGGGCCGACCACTTGGATTATAGACCTGCCTATAAGCGGCAGGTTTTAATTATCTGTTTTGCCCTCGTATACTCCTCATGCTATCATAGCTATATGAAAAGCAAACAACACTCGCGCCGCCGCATAGCAGTTAATATATTTGGTACGCTAGGATACTTGTCGGTATTTTTGCAGTGGGCATGGACAGCGATCATATTGCTGTACCCGTTATTTCAATCAGAAACTGTGCAAAAGATTTTTCTGCCAGAACGCCAAGCACCTCGCCCCGTCGTGAGCCACTCTGGGTGTTATAGCGACGCTGCTCCATTCATTGCTATTGTCTCTATAGCCATTACTGCTGCAATTATTGTTATGTCAATAATCACGCTGATAGGATTGCCAAAGAAAATCGGCAAGACTGGCGCCAAAATCACGCACTCGGCAGCCAATGTGATAGCCGCCAATACCCGTCCGCCAAAACAACAACCAGCAAAAAAGTGGAAGTTAAACCTATCTTACAAACTGATAATTTGTATCAAATTAACATTGACTGTTTTGCCAGTCATTCTGTTGCTCTTTGCGCCGACAATACCTAAACTGTCACACCAGATCATCACTATTGTCGGTAATTTCTGCTTAGCAGTATCAGCTGTTTATTGGCTTATCCAATATACGTTAGCCAAAATCTTACGCGTGCCGCATAAAGAAATTTGGTAATTTAAGCCTTCGGCGGAATGATGTCTATCGTACGAGTTTGCTTATCCAGCGGCAATTGATGCTCGGTATCAAATTCATACACAAGCAGTGTACCGAACGGCATTTCCACTTTACCAATCTCTTCATCAGGAATTTGGTCAAGATACTTCATAAGCGCGCGAATAGTGTTACCATGCGAAACGAGTAGTATATTTTCGCCTTTTTGCAGCCGCGGCAAGATTTCGTTTTGAAAGTACGGAATTGCCCGCGCGTAAACATCTTTGAGCGTTTCACCGCCCGGCACCGGGTAATCCCAGCCGCGGCGAATTCCCTGAAATGCCTCACTGCCAATCTCGTCTTTGACTTCCCATTTGTTTTTGCCAGTTAAATCGCCGTAATCACGCTCGTTAAGCGGCTTGGCGATAATCCGTTCGAGATCCGCCTGGTCGCCCTTGCCGCGCAGAATTCCATCGCAAGTCTGCTGCGTACGTTTGAGCTCGCTAGTATAAGCGGCATCAAAGTGAATATCGCGAATAATTTCACCAAGCTGCTCGGCTTCGCGCATGCCTTTTTCTGTCAAATTGACATCTGTCCAGCCAGTCCACTTACCTAATAAATTCCACTCGCTTTCTGCGTGGCGGCTAATAACTAAAATTCCCTGTTTTTGCACTTCCATAAATTCATTATACCGCGAAAATCAAGTTGCCCGAAATATTTTATCCGTGAGATTTCAAACAGTCTAGTCTTTTGCATTAAATGCTATAATATAACTATGAACGATTTCACAATTCAATCAATCAAAGCAAGACAAATCCTCGACAGCCGCGGCAACCCAACCGTTGAAGCAGACGTTATTTTAAGTAACGGCACGCTTGGCCGTGCTGCCGTACCGAGCGGTGCTAGCACTGGCTCGGCTGAAGCGCTTGAATTGCGCGATGGCGGCATTGACTGGTCAGGTAAGGCTGTTTACCAGGCAGTCCGTAATGTTAACGAAGTCATTGCATCAGCGCTAGTCGGACACGATGCCAGCGACCAAGCTGCTCTCGACCAAATAATACTCGACTTAGACGGCACCGATAATAAATCCAAGCTTGGTGCTAACGCCATTCTCAGCGTCAGCCTAGCCGCTGCTAAAGCTGCCGCCAGCGCTAAGAATCAGCCGCTGTGGCGCTACGTCGCAGAGATGACCGACAGCACACCTGTCCTGCCATTACCAATGATGAACGTGCTCAATGGCGGCGCTCACGCAGCTTTCGCTACCGATATTCAGGAATTTATGATCATTTGTAAAGGTGCGCAGACTTTTGCAGACACACTCAAAATGGGCACCGAGATCTTTCATGCGCTAGCCAAAGTACTAAAAAATTATGATTATCCAACTACTGTCGGCGATGAAGGCGGCTACGCACCACGCGTCCGCAACGGCAACCGCGAAGCGCTGGCCTTATTGTCCGAAGCCATTCAAAACGCCGGCTACGAACTCGGCCGCGACGTTGTCTTTGCGATGGATGCTGCGTCAAGCGAATTCTATCAAGACGGACGCTACGAACTCAAGTGCGAAGGCAAGTCGCTATCAAGCAGTGAAATGGTTGATTGGCTAGAAGCCTTGACAAATGAATTTCCAATTGTCTCAATCGAGGATGGTCTAGCCGAAAATGATTGGGATGGCTGGAAACTGCTGCGCGAACGGCTCGGCGACCACATCCAGCTAGTCGGCGACGATTTGCTTGTCACGAACACCTCGCTGATTAAGCGAGCTATCACTGAACAAACTGCCAACGCGCTGCTAGTTAAACCAAATCAAATCGGCTCGCTAACCGAGACTATTCAAGCTGTTAAAATGGCGCAAAATGCTGGTTGGCGCACCGTCATGAGCCATCGCTCTGGCGAAACTGAAGACACGACAATCAGCCACTTGGCCGTTGGCCTGGGTTGCGGCCAGATCAAAACTGGATCGCTATCGCGAACCGATCGTGTCGCTAAATATAACGAGTTATTACGTATCGCCGAAGCTGACCAATCATTGACGCTAGCGCAGCCATTTAGCGAATAAATAAAACTGTAGGTTTTACTTCTAACAAAGCGAAAAACGCCTTTTCTTTGTCAAGAGGTGTTTTTCATATCAAACTAATTATGTTATACTACTAACGAATAATCGTTTTAGGAGGTTAGTTGCTCTCGATCAAACAAAAAAAGCACCGCTGTCCATATGCTATTTTTGCAGCGGCGATATGCCTGATTAGCACTGGCGTGTATTTTATGATGCTGACCTTATCGCCGTCGGTAGCGCCTCTGATTTTCACCAAGCCGATTGATGCTAAATCGCTGCCAAAAGCCAAAATCGGCGAGAACCGTATTGTTATACCGCGCATCGGCGTCAATATTCACTACGACAAAGGCCGCACCGCACTCGATCGCGGTGCTGAATGGCGACAACCAAACCATGGTAATCCCAAAGATGGCGGTAATTTCATTATTGCTGCCCACCGCTTCAGTATCCAGCCAACACCGCAGGGTACTGTTGAGAAATCGCCTTTTTATAACATTGATAAGATGAAACTAGGCGACAACATTGTAGTCGATTACGAAGGTGCTCGCTATGCTTACGAAATCACTAAAATATTTGATGTCAAACCAGACCAGACTGAAATCGAAGCTCCATCCCAAGAAGCAAAGCTGACTCTATACAGTTGTGAACTTGGCGGCTCTGATGCCGGACGTATCGTCATCACAGGCAAACTGCTCGGTCAAGTCGAACAATAAAATACTCTACCAGTTGTCGTACAGTAGAGTATTTTGATTATAAATTGCAGGCAGATAAAAAGGTAGTTATTTGGCGAACTCAACCGCGCGAGTTTCACGGATAACATTTACCTTGATAGTTCCAGGATACTGCATGGTTGACTCAATCTTAGTCGCGATGTCGCGTGCTAGCTTGATAGCGCTAAGGTCGTCGATTTTCTCTGGCGTGACAATCACGCGAATCTCGCGGCCGGCGCTTATAGCATATGCTTTCTCGATTCCTTGGAAACCAGTCGCAACATTTTCGAGATCACGCATGCGCTCAGCGAAATTCTCAGCAGAGATATTACGCGCACCCGGCCGAGCGGCACTGATCGCATCGCAAATACGGACAACTATTGCTTCTGGTGTAGTTGCCTCAATGTCATCGTGATGAGCCTCAATCGCATGACAGATACCCTCGCTCAGGCCAGCTTTGCGGGCCAGCTCAGCACCGATATGGTGATGCTTGCCTTCAATTTTGTGGGTAACTGCCTTGCCCATATCGTGCAGCAGCGTCGCTATTTTGGAAGTACGAACATCAGCGCCAATCTCGCTAGCAATCATACCAGCCATATGCGCCATTTCGGTCGAATGCTTAAGAACATTTTGGCCGTAGCTAGTTCGAAACTTTAGCTCGCCAAGTAGCTTTAACAAATCGCGTGGGATACCGGTAACACCGACTTCGCGCGCCGCATCTTCGCCAGCACGCTGGGTTTCCTTGTCAATTTGCTTTTCAGCTTTCGCAAAGACTTCTTCGATACGCCCTGGGTGAATACGGCCGTCTTTCATCAACATCTCGAGACCGAGACGCGCTACCTGGCGGCGAATTGGGTCAAAGCTCGATAAAACTACCATGCCTGGCGTGTCATCAACCAAGAAGTCTACGCCAGTAACGCGCTGCATCGCTTGAATATTACGGCCTTCTTTGCCGATAATTCGACCTTTCATGTCGTCGTCTGGCAGTTTAACTGCAGTGACCGTGCGCTCAGCAGTTACCTCGCTAGCCATGCGTTCCATCGTTTCGACGAGGATAGTTTGCGCCCGCTCCTCGGCGTCAGCTTCGACGTCTTGCTGCATTTTGGCAACCAAATTGAGCAGATCACCCTTGATGTCTCGTTCAGTCATCTTCATCAACTTATCAGCGGCATCTTTCTTCTTGAGGCCAGCAATTTTCTCAAGCTTTTCCTGCTGACGCGTACGAATGTCACGGATCTCATTCTTCAATTCTTCAACTTCGTCCTCTTGCTTGCGTAATTTTTCACTGCGTTTATCAAGCTGGTCAAGCTTTTTGTCAAGCGACTCCTCGCGGTCCGCCAGACGATTCTCGGTTTTTTGAAGCTCTTTGCGGCGCTCTTTCTCGATTCGCAGCGCTTCATCTTTAGCTTTGAGTACGATATCGCTAGCTTTGTGCTCAGCTTGCGCTATGACCTGTTCAGCCGTATTTTTGCTCTTGGTCTCTTGTTGGCGATCATATACCACTTTACCGCCCACGCCAGCAATAATACCAACAATCGCGGCAATAATTCCCTCAACCATATTTTTCCTTTCTTTCGCGGTAATTAGTCAACGCATCAAGTCAAAAAACCGCAAAATTATCAAAATTTAAACTTATCAATGTCACATTCGTAGACATTACCATTGTACCGCGTTTATAATAAAATAAGCAACTATTTACGCGGTTTGGTGATGCGAGCCTCAGCGCCATATTCAGGCAGAACTATTTCATCATTGCGGCCATTCTGCAGCCGAGCCAAGCATTCTTCACGCCAAGCATCGCCGGTAACCCCAACGATCGGAATACGTTGTTCGTGTGCTATCGTATTCAACACTGCCAGACCAATCCTCAAACCAGTGAAACTCCCTGGACCGCGAAATACGCCAATGCCCGAGATATCAGCAAAACTGGCCCCATTCTCTGCTAATCGGTCGCGCAAATAAGCTAGCATGTCGCGCGCGAGATTACGTTCAGCCGCCCATTCGTAGTCGGTTCGTTTGTCACCGTCAACTAGCGTTAATTGCACCGTCATTTCAGCGCTATTCCACAATACAATCATCGCAATTTCTCCACAATTCGATAAGATTTTTCACCGCTGCTCTTCAAAGTTAGCTTACGACTATCATCAGGCTGCACCTGGATGACGATCTGTAATACGTCCGTTGGCAGTACGTTATTTACTACATCGCTCCACTCAATCACAGTAATTGTATGCGAATCGTGAATCACTTCATCAAGTTCCATTTTCATAATACCAGCATCTGGTAAGCGATAAAAATCATAATGAGCCAACCGCAAGCTGTCCGCAGCCTCGTAATTGCGGCTAATCGTAAACGTCGGACTCTGAACCTCGTCGTCAATCTGCAAGCCGCGCGCCAATCCCTTGGTCAGTGTAGTTTTGCCAGCGCCAATATCGCCGACAAGTTCGAGCGTCTCGCCGCCATGCAATAAGCCGCCAAGCTTCGCGCCAAACTGTATCAAATCATCCGCCGTCTGCAAGCTCACCTCTAATATCATATATTTATTATACAATATCGGACAGAGTTACTGTGTTAAAATACGTTTATTATGAGTAATTTCTTTTGTAAATACCAATCGCCGCTGGACGAAATTACCATAGCAAGCAACGGTAGCGATATCACTGGACTGTGGTTCACTAGGCAAAAACATTTTGGCGCTAAGCTAGGCGAGAATACCGCAAATTCTGATTTACCGATTTTCACTAAGGCAATACGCTGGCTTGATATGTATTTCGCTGGCAAAAATCCTGGAGAGATCCCGCCAATACAGCTTGATGGAACGCCTTTTCAGTTGGAGGTCTGGCGTATCTTGCAAACCATACCGTACGGCGAGCGCACTACCTACGGAGAAATTGCTAAAAATATCGCCAAGAAACGCGGTATCTCCAAAATGTCAGCACGAGCCGTCGGCGGAGCAGTCGGGCGCAATCCAATTTCAATTTTCGTACCATGCCATCGGGTTGTCGGCAGTAACGATAAACTGACGGGGTATGCTAGCGGAATTGAAAAGAAAATTAAATTGTTGAAGCTAGAAAATATACTTTAATCTAAAAGAAAGACGCTATCTTTTCGGACTTTATACTTCCTCATCAAACCTGGCTAACAACGTCTCTGTGTATAGATTATTACCTCACTGTCAGAGTCGGGCCCTATTTCTTTGCAACTTTTTTCTGCTTGTTCCTCTGCCCCCTAGCCACCACAACTACCACTGCCGCGATAATCGATAGTCCAGCTAAAATAGCCAGCGCATAAGCATAACCCGACAGCAGGTAGATTAAGGCTAGCGTCACGCCTACAGCGCCCCAGATAGTGATTAGCCGTCTGCCAAGCGCCAAGCCGATAATAACCATCAGCGAATGCTCGACTAGGAACAATATTTCCATGGCATTATCTCCCCTTAGCGCCAGGACAAGGGTCGATAAGCTAAACACAGTAAGCGCCAGCACCAAATGCGCAATGGTGTATATATGAGCATACCCTAGCCAGCGCCACGACATCACCGCCCCTGAAAGAATTGCTGCTGAACACAGATATGGCACCACTATGTCGTGAATAGGCGCAATTAGCATATGAATAGCAAATAAAATACCGCACAATATTAAAAGGACGCCCGAGTCGAAATATAGAATATTCTTTTTCGGCAACCCCTCGGCTATTAGGGCGCTGCCATTGACCGCCCACATTAGTGTTACTAGCAGTACCGCCTCCGTTGCGACGCTGGCCGGCATAGCCATCAGCAGTAAAGTCATCGACCAGCCGATAGCGCTCCAAAATGATGCATAATACCAATAAACTGATAATTTCTTGGTTCGCGCAGTCACGGCGGCGCCATAAAACACCGCAAAGATAATTAGTGAAACGATCGACATAAACTCAAGCTTAACGCCGAGCCATTGTGCAGTTAAGTAGAATAACAACACCAAACTTGGATGTGCCAATATCACCATCAGCCGCCAATCCCGTTTGGCACACACTACCATATAGAGTGCCGCGACAGCCGCCAGCCAGCCCAAGATTTTGAACGGCAATTCATATGTCATCGACAGATTTATCATCGGTAATATCACCGCTGGTACCGTAGCAGCTAGTAGAGTCATATCGCTGATAGTTGACGCTCGCTTATTCATCGCCAACGACCAATACACTACTCCAAAGCCAACAAGCGCCACCCAAGCAGTGATGGTGAAATTGTCACTTAGCGGCACGCTCAACCAATGCAAGAACAGCAACACCAAAGCAATTGTCGCCAAGTATGCTCCGCCCAGATAACCATCCTCACGCCGCCGATAAAACGCATAGTACAGCAGCGCTACTAATGGCAGCCAAACTGCCGGATGAATAGACGAAAAGATAATGACACCAGCCGCGCCAATAGCAGAATATAGCAACAATTCGCGACACTTAACCGCCGCCTCGTTACGATAGTTGTACAGCCACTCTACCAATAACAGCAACGACAAGCCGTTCAGCCACGCCATCAAAATAGCAAGATTTTCGCCAGTCATCTTGAAATACGAAGCTATCAGCAGCGCCATCAGAAGTAGAGAACCATGAATACCAATCACTAAGCCATAAACCTTCTCGCGCCACGCAGCAATACCCATGATAATAGCGGCAATTGCCACCGAATCTGACAGATACAGCATGCCTTCTCCTGCTGGATAAGCAGTCAAAAAAGCTAAGGCTATAAACACCATCATTAACCACCAAGCGGCCGCCGCGCCGTACACTAATATTGCTTGACTTTTAGTAATATTTGGACGTTTCAAAACCAATAATCGGCAGACAACTGGCAGGAAAGTCATAAGCATAAAGATAGAATAATGTACATGCAGGGCTGTTATGGGGTCGAGGCCAAATAGCCTAACGCCAGCCGGCACCAACAAAATTCCAGACATTACTACCATACCGCCAAACCAGGCGCGGCGCAGCAATGAAAGCGCCATAAAACTCACTGCCGATATCATACTCAGCAGGATAAATGTGACCATATCTCTTAGCGGGCTTTCGACGCCAGCTATAACCAAGAAAGCAACTAGCGACGCAACGAAACTAATCCACAACACTATTTCGTGCTGCTTGTCGGGCTGCTTTTGGACATGCATCGAGCCGATAGACCAAATCATATTACCAAGCGCCACCACCCCAAGCGCTACACTCATAACCAGCCTGTCACTATTCGATAAGTACAGCGCAAAACTAGCAGTCATCGCCATCAACAACACGCGCGCCGTCGTTAGTTCATACGTGCGCATATCCTTTGATTTCTCGACGAGGGCCACAGTAAAATAATATATAACGCTGATAAGCAACAGCATACTGACGTCAAGCGTTCCCATATGCACCGACGAACCGATAGCAAGAAGTAAAGTAGACGGGACGATAAACGGATTAACCAGCGTCAACGGCTCGGTGAATTGGCGCGGAAAACGACTAGAAAAATACGCAGCCAAGGTCATCAGGCATCCGAACAATAGCACCGCAGCATAATACCACACCAACTGAGCATGCATGACAGCTGGCAAGCTAGTCGTCATCGTAAACATCGACAGCAGCGAAATATAGGCGAGCGGCTGGCTATCGAGCCTGACTGTAGCATCAACGCATAGGAAAGTACCGATGAAGGAGGTGATAAGCCAGCACAGCGCCGGATCAATCCCCAAAAGTAAATGCATGCTCCACCCGCCAATCGGCACAGCAGCCAGCGCCGTACCAATAAACGCCGTTGAGGCCGGCTTCAAAATCGGCAAGCGAGCATATAGCACCTGGCCAATGGCATAATAGACAAAAATAAACAGCCAGACCAAGCTAAACCTGAGCTGCGCCGAAAGCTCAATCGTTTGCGCCAACAATAAGATACCGGCGGTTAGCAATAATGATGCCGTATAGAGCGCCACATTGATGGTGGTTTGACGATTTTTCTCTTTATCTTTATTACTGGCTGGAGATAGCCACTTGACAATCTGCGTCTTTTCGTCAGGAATATTCGTATCTTCTTCAATTGGCACAGCATTAGTAGGCAATACTACATCAGGCTCGTTCGATTCGTTGCGAGTTACTACAAAACCAGCAAATTGTGAAGCTGTAGCCTGATTCTCGGTAATAAGTTTGACCTGACCGTCGCTACCTTCAATTTTCGCACGGCCATTCTGCGCATCGCACACGCCGTCCCAGTAACCGCGCCGGTAACCCTCGGATTGACAAGGTAGTCGATTATTACCTCTCTGCGCCACCTTAATTATCACGATGACAATCACTAACAGAAAAATTAATTCCATGCTTAATTCCCCTTATGCTAATTTTAGTATAGCACGGGAGGGCTTTTTCATGGAGAAATTTTCGAAAGAGACGCCTAACTATCGTAGCAATAACGTTTTTGCTCGCCTTTCAGAGCCTCGCCTTAGTCTATCGCGCGCCGCCAACTACCGAAATTCCACCACTCAACTGTGTCGTCCAGCGAAAAATATAATACCCCGGAGACTTGGGGTATTATATTAGCCTAAATTAGATAGACTCTGCTATTTCTCGTCGACCACCTCGCCTTCGACTGGCTCGTCTTTGTCAGATTTTTTATCATCCTTAGACTCATCAGCCTTATTGTCCTCAGCGGCTTGCTGGTACATTTTGGCGCCGATTGGCATGATGGCATCCTGCAAGGCCTTAGCTGCCGCTTCCAGCTCGTCTTTGTCGTCAGCGTCTTTATGCTTTTCCGCTTCCTTGACCGCTTCGTCAATCGCTTTTTTGTCGTCGTCAGAAATCTTATCCTTGAACTCATCTGGCATTTTCTTTGCCTGGTAGATGGCGTTTTCTAGCTGGTTTTTAGCATCAACGGTCTCGCGCTTTTTCTTATCTTCATCGGCGTGCAGCTCAGCTTCTTTCTGGGCTTTTTCAATATCTTCCTTGCTCATGTTGCCAGAGTTTTGGATGGTAATCGATTGCTCCTTGCCAGTGCCTTTATCTTTAGCCGTAACATTGAGGATACCATTAGCGTCGATATTGAAGGTCACTTCAATCTGCGGCACGCCGCGCGGTGCTGGTGCGATGCCGTCAAGGACAAAACGACCCAAACTCTTGTTGTCATTGGCAAATTCGCGCTCACCCTGCAAGACGTGAATCTCCACTTGCGGCTGATTGTCAGCGGCCGTCGAGAATACTTCGCTCTTGCTGGTCGGCACAGTAGTGTTGCGCTCAATCAGCTTGGTCGACACCCCACCCATTGTCTCAATACCAAGGCTCAACGGCGTCACGTCCAGCAGCAGCACATCCTTGACGTCGCCAGCCAACACACCACCCTGAATAGCTGCACCAACAGCCACCACTTCGTCTGGGTTAACACCTTGCATTGGGTCTTTGCCGAACAGCTTCTTCACCCGCTCGACCACTGCTGGCATACGAGTCATACCACCAACCATCACCACGTTTTGGATGTCTGATTTAGAGAGTTTAGCGTCTTTGAGCGCTTTTTCAACTGGGCCGTCGAGGCGCGCTAGCAGATCTTTCACCAAATCTTCCAATTTAGCCCGCGTCAGGCTCAACTCAAAGTGCTTTGGACCGTCGGCATCAGCGGTGATAAACGGAATATTGACTTCGTATTCAGTAACTGTCGACAGCTCCTTCTTAGCCTTTTCAGCTTCGTCCTTTAGTCGCTGCATGGCAGCGTTGTCTTTACGCAGGTCAATGCCTTCTTTAGACTTAAAGTCATCCAGGAAATAGTTAACGATGATGTTGTCAAAGTCCTCGCCGCCCAGGTGGGTATCACCATTGGTGGCTTTCACCTCAAACACGCCATCACCAAGTTCCAGGATGGAAACATCAAAGGTGCCGCCACCGAGGTCAAACACCACGATAGTTTCATCATTTTTGCCTTTTTCCAGGCCGTACGCCAAGGCTGCCGCCGTTGGCTCGTTGATGATACGCTTAACTTCCAGGCCAGCGATTTTACCAGCGTCTTTGGTGGCTTGGCGCTGCGAATCGTCAAAGTAAGCCGGCACAGTGATGACCGCTTCGGTGACTTTTTCGCCCAAGAATGCCTCAGCGTCAGCCTTGATTTTGCTAAGGATCATTGCCGAAACTTCTTCTGGCGTGTATTCCTTGCCGCCCATTTCCACTGCTACGCCGTCGCCTTTTTTGACAATTTTGTACGGCATGATGTCCAGATCTTTTTGGACTTCTTTGTCGTTAAACTTACGGCCAATCAAACGCTTCACCCCGTAAATAGTGTTCTTTGGATTGGTCACACGCTGGCGCTGAGCCACTTGCCCAACCAAGCGCTCGCCCTTCTTATTAATTGCCACCACTGACGGCGTCGTACGATTACCCTCAGCGTTAGCGATAACCTCTGGTTTGCCTGCCAACATGTACGCAAAAGCACTGTTGGTCGTACCAAGGTCGATTCCGATAATTTTACCCATATGATTCCCCTTTCTTGTTATGATCACATCTGGTTTTCTTATATTCATTTTAGCACTCTTTGTCCGCGAGTGCCAACTATTTCAGTATAAATAATTAGCACTCCCGTGTCAAGAGTGCTAATTTAAATTTTACATTAACGTCTATTTTTAGTAGTTGAATGAGCTGGCAATGCCGTTGGCGTGTTATCATTTAGCTTAATATATTTTATAATCGAACTTACGTAAGATGCTAAACCGATCAAGATTAGCACGTTAGCAACAATGTAAATACCGTCAGCACTGTTAGTGCTGCCAGTAAGTATAAATGTGGTATACAGGATGACGGCTCCAGCTAGCGGAGTCAGCGACGAAAGAGCAACTGCTTTACGCGCCTCTAGAAGACTACGCTTGCTACGACCTATAGCAAACCAGATAAAAGATCCAATTACCATAGCCGCTGCAGCAATTGTTGTCAGTAAGAAAAGACATCCCGCATACAAATTGGACTCGCTAGCAGCCTTATTCACTTCTTCTACAGCTGCAGAATATTTTTTGACAGAGTTACGGGTTTGCTCCAAATATTGGTTTGCAGCATTATAGTCTCTTTCGCGCAAAACGACAGCAATCTTGTCAAGTAACACCTTAATTTCTCCAGCATACTTTTTAACTTCCGCTGACTTTTTGATGTATTTGACACCTAGTTTAGAGGAGAAATTATGGCTAGCAACATTATTGAATGTCGACGATGCGGCAGCAGCCTGAGCAAGAGCCGCACCATTAGCTACGGATTTCTCGTCGTTTATTGCTTTTATAAAATCTACATAAGCCTTATTCGAGGCAGCGATTATATCAATGTCCGCTTGGTTTGCGTAGCTGGCTGCGCTAGCAAATGAGCCTACAGCCGATACTACAACAAACATAGCTAAAATTATCTTGAAAATTTTAAGCATGATTAGAATTATATACGCAAATTCGAGTTTTACCAACCGCCGCTGGCGCCACCGCCAGAAAACCCGCCGCCGCCAAAACTACCGCCAGAAGAGCTGCTGCCTGACGAGCCGCTATCTGAACCTCCAGCAAGCCACCAATACCGCCGACGGCGACCATTACTCCCATTGCCTTTCAGGATAGCTATTACTATGATAGTTATAAAAATAACGATAAATAGCATTGAAACAATTGACTCTCCATCCATATCATTGTCAGATAGATTCCTGCCTTCTGCTGCATCAATAATTCGCTTGACACCCGCCTCAACGCCGCCAGCATAATCACCGCTGCGAAACTTTGGTGCGATTGTGTTGCGGATAATTTGGCTAGCTCGCGCATCGGTTAACGAACCTTCCATACCATTGCCGACCTCGATTCGCATTTTACGGTCATTCTTGGCGATAAGCAATAATACGCCATTACTCTTTTTCTTGTCGCCGACACCCCATTGGCGGGCTACTTTGAGGCTATATTCCTCTAGACTATCATCACTGCCAAGCGTCGGAATCATCAACACGCCGATTTGGAATGACTTTTTCTGGCGCTCAACATTAATCAGCTGCGCAATGCGGTCAATATCTTCATTTGCCAAACTTTCCGTCTGGTCAATTATAGGACGTTCAAGCGACGGCGCAGCTGGCACTTCTAGTTTAGCGAAAGCTGTGTTATTAAACAGGCAGCCAAATAACACTGCCAATGACAACAATCCAACTAAACTGATTACAGAGCTTCGCCAACGCATATCTAGTTTTCTTGTTTGGTTGAACTTGCTGCGTTGAAATCAACCGACGGAGCTTTATTAGCACCAGCATCCGACTCAAAATACGGTCGTTCCTTGAACCCGAACATACCCGCTAACAAATTTGTCGGGAAAGATTTAACCTTCGTGTTATATGATTTAGCAGCATCATTAAAATCATTGCGCGCCACGGTTATACGATTTTCTGTACCTTCTAACTGCGATTGCAAATCTCTGAAGTTTTCCGTTGCTTTGAGCTGCGGATAGTTTTCGGCAACCGCCAACAGCCGACTGAGCGACGAGCTAACCTCGCTTTGAGCCTGCTGGAATTTGGCTATGTCATCTGGATTATTGGCATCAACCTTGATTTGCGTGGCTTTAGAGCGCGCCTCGATAACTTTGGTCAGCGTTTCTTGCTCGAAGTTGGCTGCACCCTTGACGGTATTGACCAGATTTGGAATCAAATCGCTGCGCCGTTGATATTGCGACTCAACCTTGCTCCATGCTGTATTAACCGACTCGCGGCTAACCACCATACTATTATAAGATCCAGCGACTATCATTATTAGCAGCAACACCACGCCGCCGATGACTGCTGGGATTTTCCAATTTTTCATTCCAACCTCCTGCTTATTGATACTTTTATTTTATAGGCTGCCAGCGAAAATCGCAACAAAGATCTCATATTAACTTATCAAGGGTGCTGCCAAATCCGAACCCAGTCAACTTCCATCGGCCAGGTCTTTCCAGTACCCAGAATAACGTCAATTGCTGTCTCAGAATCAAACAGTCCAAACGGGTTACTAAGCGTCGGATTAGTGCCGTCGGCAGCTACCGGATTTTGCTGCAGATCATTCGGCGCCAAGAGGTTCCGCTTTTCTCCCCAATACTGCTTTAATACCAACACGCCGTCGATATACCATTCAATGCCGTTTGTATCCCATAAACAACCGTACGTATGCCAATCCGCTGAATGATAGTTCGGATTTCGATAATCGGCTTTTCGATTTTTAATCATTAAAGATTTATCAAACTGACCGCCATGATGAGCCCATAGCGTACCCAGAAACTCATCTTTGCGCATAATCTCAACCATATCAAGTTCGACATACGGCCGCTGATTCAAACGATGCAAATAGATTCGACTGCGCCCAAAACGCCGGCCAAGAGGAATTCTCCGGCGGCACGTTACGCACACCGTCAGCATCGACGCGCATCCGCACTTCGTAATAACCGCGCCCAAATGATTGCCCTTCGCCAGTATTCGGATCGCGCGTCATAAAATTACGATTGTAAGTGCTATGCGACGGCGCAATCCGCAGCACAGAATTATTCACAGAGTATTCGCTTGGCTGAGTGTCGGGTTTACCCCACTTGTGAACCCCAGCTGGATACCATTTGAAACCTGGCGCACCGGTATTGCCGGTGTCGATGGTGCTGATTGAGTCAAAATCATCTTCAAAAGCCAAGCGAGTAAAGCCATTATTAGCGGCGGCACCCAGAACAGCAGGCGCAGGCGGTGTAATCGGCGGAGTAACTGGCGGCGTTGACGGATTGCTCGGCGCAGGTGAATTATCTGGCGTCATCGGCACGGGCACGCCATTTACCAGTTTAACGCAGCCAGCGTATTGATAACCGTCAATCGCTGCTGGAGTATAGGTAATTTCTTCGCCATCCTTCAGGCTAATAACTTCGCTTGAACCAATACTAGTAATAATTGCTGAAGCGGTGTTGTTGAAATAGCCTGACACGCCGACGCCCGCCACCACGAGCACCGCCAATATACAGCAAAAAGATATAACGCAATTGAGACGCTTATGGGAAATTGTATTATTGACGCGTCACTTTGACCATAGCGTCGCGAGCCACCGCACCATTCAAGATATAGCCAGCACGCAACTCCTCAGCTATGACTTCCTCGTCACCCTCGGCCGTTTCGTCAAACTGAACCGCTTGGTGAAGTTCGGGATTGAACGGCGTGCCAGGTTTAGCGTTAATTTTCTCGAGGCCAATTTCTTTGAGCTGTTTGTCGAGCTGTTTATTCAGGCCAGCCACGCCTTTCGCCCACGGATTATCTTTCAGTTCCTCCGGAACGTTGGCGATCGCTCGCTCAATCGTATCGATCACTGGCAATAGTTTCATAGCCGACTTCGCCTGGCCCATTTGGTGCGCCGATTGTTTCTCCGCCTCCACACGCTTGCGATAATTCTCAAAATCCGCCCGCGTCCGCTGCAAGTCTAGCGTCAACTCGCCCAATTGCTGCTCTAAGTCTTCAGTTTTGTTAGTCTTATTCTTTGTCATTTTTTCCTCCTACAACATTCCCTCTAGCATAGCACCGGTTCGCCGCACTAGTTCCATCGTTCGGCGATAATTTTGCCGCGTCGGGCCGATGACGCCGATATAGCTGTTGTCGCTAAACGGCGAGCGGAATTTGCTGATAATCAGCGTAGCGCCGCTTGCTTTACCAATTGGATTTTCGCTGCCAATAAACACATTAAGCGGCTGGTTCGGCGCGGCTTCGGCCAGCCACGGCTCGATATTATCAATCAGCCTAGCAATCGCCTGCACATGATCGCCGCCAGCGAACTCCGGCTGAGAAAAAAGCTGCGTCATACCATTCATGTATAGCTGCGTACCAAACGATGCGAAACCAAAGTTACCCGTCAGCTCCACCAAACTATCAACGGCGCTGCGAATTGCTCGGTCAGACTTATCAACGTGCGAGTTAACATGCGCTTCGATCGCTCTCGCACTGCGATCGATGCCGCTCGGCAGCTCCGTCATCTGGGCGTCGGTGATGCCATTGACATAAAAACGATAGCCTTTGTCGGTGGGAATGCGCCCAGCACTAGTGTGCGGCGCTTCAATAAAACCCATCTCCTCGAGCTTAGCCATTTCGCTACGAATAGTGGCGCTCGACACGCCAAATAATTTGGCTAGCGTCACGCTGCCAACTGGCGCCGCAATTTCGGCATACTGCTCAATGATGGCGGCTAAAATCGCCTGTTGACGTTCGGTCATACTCCTATTATATCGCACATTTAGCACTCTTGCAAGGCGAGTGCTAACCAGCCGCTTTCAATTGCTCTAGCAAATCACGCGCTGCCAACCTGGCCTCATCATCCTTGCGATTATAAACGTCCGGTTTCGAGGCAATTTCGCGGACAATACGCGCAGTTTCGTCGATATCATCATTTATAACAAAGTGATAATACGGCACCTCGAGCGCATGAGTAATTTCACGAATTGCACTATTGTAGCGTTTCGGCCATTCGCGATCAAATTCCTCTTGCGAAGCGTAACGTACACTGAGACGACGACGCCATTCTTGATAATTTGGCGGCAACAAAAATATCGCTACCACGCCTGGCGACAGCTTTTTATATTCATCGACACCTTGCACATCAATATCAGTAACCGCAATTTTACCAGCATCATGAATATCCTGAATCTGCTTGACGCCAGTACCATAAACTGTACCGTGCACAAATTTCGCCTCGACAAAAGCATGACTTTCCAACAATCTAGCGGCAGTCGCTTCATCAATATAGTTATAATCAATACCTTCACGCTCCCATACACCTTTATTTTGACGCGGCTGGCGAGTCGTATACGACACAATATCAGCAAACTCCGACGACTGCATCAATCGCTGCTTGGTCGTATCCTTGCCTGCACCCGATATACCAACGAGCAACACAATTTTGGTTTGAATAATGAGCTGGCGAACCGACTCGCTAGGTTGATATTCTCTGATAAGCTTTTCGATCTTTGACATAATATCTGCTTATAATAACTCATCCAGCACCGATTGCCAATCAGGAAACTGCGGACTGCCAAAGTGAATATGCCGGCCGGCAAACTCAGCAGCGCCTTTAGTTGTCCGATCATCAATCAAAATATCACCGCGACTCAGCTGCTTGACCGACGAAAATATAACTTTGCGAAAGAAAATATTTTCCTGGCCATCACCACCAAAATACTTTTTCACCCACGCCAGCTTATCGCCTAGTGCCGTCGGATTTTCCCATGGCGATGACGAGAGAATGTATAGATCATACTTTTCCTTCAGCTTATCAACCGCCTCGAGGGCGCCTGGCATCGGGTTCATCAACGCAAAAACACCCGGAATATTGTCATACTCACCCGCAAATTTCTCAAGCATCTCAGGTGGGACTTTCGTCAAGGCTGACGTAAAGTCGACCAGTACACCATCCATGTCAATATAAATAATCGGTTTCTTCATATACTTACCACCCACTCTTTAGACATGTGATTTTTATATCATAACTGTCCCATCACCAAACACCCTATAGAATATTTTACCAGTTTCTGTAGGTATTATATTCATCTCACCGCCTTTAACTTCAGCATTATATCCACTATCTACATCGTACTCTCTTCCTGTCCTAGGGTCTTCATAAGTACCGCCTTGATCATAATCTACATCTACACCCTCTATTGGAACAAATGTGAAATCAATTAATCCAGTCCATAATAAATCGTAGCTTACTGTAGCCTCTTGTATTAACATAAAATCAATACAAAACCGCTTTATATCCTGACTAGATATCCTACAGGCTACCGTAGACGCTGTTACATATTCATCGTATGATATTTTATCATCCAAAAAAGCCTTAAACAGAATTGCGACATTCTCTGCAGCTTCCTCATCAAAACTTCTGTCAATCAGATTGATTAAATTTTCACCAACCTTTCTACGATATTTTTTAGACTTATCAATTTTTGTAATTTCTTTTTTGATTTTGCCCTTTGGAATATCTTTAAGCGGCTGAAGAAAGTTTTTTAGTTTCGAAATGAAAATCATGTCGCGAATATTATTAGAAACAGCTATCATCTTAAGCATTGGTAAGTCTTTTAACAAGCCATTAACCATCTCTCTATTTGCATTATTTAAATTTATTTGATTAAGCACTGGCATTACAACGGCATTATCTATAATAGCTTCGCTTACTTCAGTGCCCAACTCTCTTATTTTACCCACTCAAATCAATCCCTCTTTAACATCACCATAAACGCTTCTGACGGAATGTCAACCTTACCGAAGCGTTTCATGCGCTTTTTGCCGCGAGCTTGTTTGGCGAGAAGTTTCTTTTTTCGGCTGACGTCACCGCCATACAGATAGCCAGTGACGTCTTTGCGGTAAGCGCCGATGTTCTCGCGGGCAATAAACTTGCCGCCAATCGCCGCCTGCAATGCCACTTCAAAGCTCTGGCGCGGTACCACTTCTTTGAGTTTTTTGACAATCTCGCGACCCAAGCCTGATGCCTCCGAGCGGTGACACATCACACTAAGTGCATCGACCATTTCACCCGCTACATAAAAATCCACCCGCACCAAATCTTCCGCCTGGTAGCCCGCCAGTTCATAATTAAACGAGCCGTAGCCGCTGGTTACCGACTTCAATTGATCATAAAAATCCGTAAGCAAATTAGCCAGCGGCGCCGTAAAGGAAATGAGGGCGCGCTCATCGATGTAGCTGAGGTTTTTCTGCCGACCGCGCTTGGCGACAATCAGCTGAATCACCGCACCGATGTAGTCCTGCGGCACCACAATCTCACCGTCAATCCACGGCTCGCGAACCTCGGTGATTTGTGCTGGATCGGGCAGCTCGCTGGCCGACTTAATATCCAGCTCCTCGCCGTTCGTCAAACTGACTTGGTAATCAGTGCTCGGATTGGTGACGATGAGATCCAAATTGTACTCGCGCTCCAGCCGCTCACGAATAATGTCCATGTGTAATAAACCGAGGAAGCCAATCCGCACACCATAACCCAGTACTGGCGAATTCTCCGGCTCAAACTGCAGCGCCGAATCGCTCAGACTCAGCTTTTCAATAGCCTCTTTCAGGTCATTATAATCCTCGTTAGACACGGGAAAAAAGCCCGCGTAGACGAAGGGCTTGACTTCTTTGTAGCCAGGAAGAGGCTGGATGGTGATATGAGACATATTAGTAAAGTACATTATAACATTTTTGTCCGAAGACGTCGATTAAACAACATACTTCACAAAAGAACCACGCTAATTGACATATCGCTCAATACGCTCAGCCCGCAGAGTTAGCACCTCAGTCAAGCCTTGCAAATATGCCGTATACTGCTCAACAGTCTGAGGTAACGGTGACGATTGAAAATCATCAAAATCTGTTAATATCTTGACTTGGTATTTATCGTCAACAAAATCTTGCAACAAGAAAAAATCGACATAGCCCTGAAAATCACCAAACCACTCAAAAAAGTCACCGTAACGATCAAAAACATTAGCGAGCGGACTGTCTTCACCTTGATACCAGCGGGCAATGCATTCTAACGTCAGGTCAAACCGATCGCCAATTTTGCGATGCCAACCTCTCGCACGATTGATGGTCTGCGTTCCACCGCGTAGTTCGCTGGGGAAAATAATCTCTGAGCCGATGCGCCAATCAATATTATCTATTGCCGTCAAAGTATCTCGTGATGTCTGCTCAACAATCAGCTTATTGCGCTTCCAAGTTTCAAAAGTAGCTACCATATTATCACTTGAAACAGGAATCTGATGCCGACCATCACTGGCTATTAAGTACGCTCCCTGATCCAACATGGTCAGCTGACGACCGTCAGGCAGCGGCTTAGTCCACAATTCAGCATGATAACGCTTTAATGTCGAACTGTGCTGATCTGGATCTTTATTGTTAGCGTCTTGACGACAGTCAAACCAAACATCAATCATTAGTGTCGCTCCTTTCTTAGTACTAATTTGCACATCGCAGTTGAAAGTACTTAATCCGCCGCAATAACATCCCCAACAGGCCGCCGCTTGGAATAAGCCTGCCGCTCTCGCCATAACCGATACACAGCAAAATTGTTACTGCGAGAAAATAACTAGTTTCTATCAATTTGTGTGATAGATAGCAGATACCCAAGAGCTTTTAGCTTCCTAGCTTGGTCTGGTCGGATATTTTTAACCCTCATGTCCGCATGCGGTACAATCTCATCTAACCGCTTGAGTTTTCCTGATTTTGTATCTATTACAGCATACAGCATTCGCTGAGCCTCTGGCAAGTTGGACAAATCTGCCTCAATAGGCAATTCATCATTATGCGGTCCAAATCGTTTCATGTATAGCTGCGAATCCAAACCCGCTAAATCCTGCAGCAGGTGCGCAGTAGTATGATTCGGCGTGCCGCTGTATGGCAAATCCCAATAGCGATACGTTTTCGTCCCTAGTTCTGATGTTATATCCGGATGTCTCTCGTCTTTGATTGCTTGATACTGATTCTCTAATTGCTCCGCTGTAGCTTTATTATTTCGCGTTGCAATACCTATACGTACATAAGCTTGAGTGGCTGGCTTCAAAAGTCCAACAGGTTTCCCAACGAAAGCAGCAAACCGAGATATTACATCGCCTCGAATACCAAGTGCATACGTAAAGGCGCCGTTTTCTTGCTTCATAACATCAATAGTTATCGCGCTACCTTCAAAGGAAGTTTCCTCATATTCGTAGGGAGCATCTGGATATTCAGCGCCTTTTGGCATAAATGTTCTATATTCGCCTGGTCGTAGCTCTTTTGTCAGTCGATCCAGCGGTTCAATTATATCCTCTTGAAGAATATTGCTGTTGCTTCGACAACCCCATGGGCGCAAAGAAGATTCACTGTTTTCACTATCAATTGGACCAATAAAATACTTCTCCAAGTCGCTATATAAATCCGCCCTACTGGTATACTTGACATACATCTGCTCTGCTTCTATATCAAGGCAGGAGACATCGGCTTCACGAAGCAACCCAAGCACCGAAGGGTCGACTTCCTGCAACGCGCTTTCTTTCAAGCGCAACTCTATGAATGATTTTTTCCAGTCTTCATATATCTCATTATTTTCTTCCAGACCTGGATATTGACGAACAATTTCTTCGTATGATTCGACGTCTGGGATGATCATTGCTAAGTTATGGCGAATATAAGGGTAGTTCTGCCACCACACTTCGTCGCTGCGCTCTTCCCTACTTCGCTCTGCTAATTTTTTATGCAAGACCTCCGACAAAGCGAGAACTGCACGATCATGAAGTTGCGAATCTGAGCCTTCAATTGCCGTTGCTTTCAAATACGCATCAGCACAGCGGCTTTTAACGTTTTCACTATACCTATCTGCATCTGGCACATCTATCTCAAAGTCTTTACTTACAATCTCGCCAAAACATTTATTTGGATCGGAGGAGATAGCCGCGACAAGCCCATTTAGCTGCTCATTAAACACACTCTCCCGTTTTCGTTCAGCCTCCCAATGCGCAATGTTCTCTTGCGTAGCCTCCATTTCTTGCCTCGTTTCCTCAGCTATTTGTGCTGTTCTCTCTTCTCCCTCGTTAACCGTTCTCCCCAGAACATACCGGGTCAACAATTTCAGCTTCTTTGAATCTCCCGGATTCTTTTCCCGATGATACGAATCGCCTAGACTCCCATATCTCTGCAGCAATGCATTCAGCTTGTCATCACCCCACTCATCCGTTAACCTTGCGACTGCATCGCTGTTTAAGAACCGCTTCATTTCCTCAGGAGTAGCCAGGTTCGCTATAACGTCAAAAATAACCAGCAGTCTCTCGCTTCTTTTTCGAGGCTTCCAGCCCTCCTCCGGATCTTCGTAATCATCCAAAGATACGCAAATAGCCTCAGCCATTTGTCCGGCTAAATCAAACTCGCCAGGTTTCTCTTCTCGCAGTCTTTCTACAACTTGCATCATCTTTTTACCACTAGTAAAGGCTAGAAAACTCCCATTTCGTAGTATGCTTTCTAAATCTGAATCAAGAAGCGAATCGCCATCAGCGTGCGGCGTCTCTGCGCTGCTATCACCGCTACGCGGCAGGTTAGGAAATCTATCAATCATCTTAGTTATAATGCTAATATTTCTTTGCTAAATTGTCAACATTAGTGCGATGATTTACCACCACCAGCGACAGTCAAACTACTTTAAGGCAGTTCCGCCAAGCTGCCCTTTGGCTCTAGCTCGTCGCGCTCGTCTCTCTTCGAGGTATTTAATCATCTCTCCCTGCTCCGCTACCGAAAAATATCTTCCTCTACTGCTAGCACCTTTTTCTATTAGACCACATTTTTCTGCAGCCCTACGAACGACACTATAGTCTTCTCCCGTCACGTCGCTAAGTCTTTTTAGACTTACCTTCTTGTGCTGCCTGATGCCAGTCGCTCACTTACCAATTGTTCAACCATAGCCACAACTTGCCTGGCTTCATCTTCGGGAAGATATAAAAATCCTCCTATCTTAACTGGATTTAGCTCAAACTGCTTAATGGCGCATGACATATCGGGGTAAGTTATATCATGTCCGCCTTTACGCTGTTGGTGTTCCCCTGCAAACTTAGCGACGGAAACATAGCCTTCTGGAATTGGCGCCGTGCGCCTCTTCGTCTCCTCCACAATCAGCCGAGCATCTTTCTCAGTAAAAGCAAGTATTGGTCGTCCGTTTCTGCCAAGATATGTACCTCTTGTTATTTTTCCTTACTTTTCAAGTGCTATGACAACGTTTCGAATCATCACTTTGTCTTTTTCTTCTTGTATGCCTAGCTCTTCCCCTATTTCACTAATAGTAGCTTATCCATCCGGAACCTGAGGCAAATCTTTTGAACTTCTTAAATACCTCGTATCAACAAGCTTATCCAATTTCTGTTGGCTGAATCCACCTTTTAGCGCATTTACCAAATTGGCTGTAAAATTCTTCTTGGTTAGAATTAACTTGCTCGCGCACCCATTCGCCATTAAATACAAACGTAGCGTTGCCATATTCCTGGCAGACTAGAATAACTTTATCAATTCCAGGCACGGTAACTTGATAGTACGGCTCTTCGCGCATCATATTCGTATTGACACTTCCCCGAACAATAGACACCGCCTCAGGGTCGTCAGGATCTATGCCAAAATCATTCATTAGCACAAATAGCAGATTCTCTAACTTCGGCTGTTTGCCTTTTTTCTCCATTCCAGTACCGCTGCCTGTCGCCTGCGGAACAGGCGCGCTGTCTGACGGCACGAATACATCGCTGGATTTGTTCGCCTGCGCAATCACCTGACCAATTACCGCAAATTGGCTAGCTTTACCCTCCAAATACCTGAGAATGCCTTCCACATCCTCCAGTCCAAAATATTCAAGCGCCGCGTCCTCATGTTCTTTTCCATTGGCCTCTCCAAGCTGCTGCCACTCAGCACCCGGCTGGGCGTCGTATTCGGCAACCACATCTTCGACCAGATTAATAACCGCGCCCAGCGCGTCATCGACATACGTGTCCGTATTTTCCAGCGTTAACGGCTTATCAATCGCTTCAGACAATCGATTCTTAAAAGTTTCTTTCTGGTTAATATAATGTCAATAATAAATTGTCGCGTTTCTTACGCTTTTATTTTATTGATTACATCTTGAAAGGAGTATTGCAACTTATTCTATAACTGCTCAAAAATCTTATGAGCTTGATTCTTGCCAATAGTCTGAATCAATTCAGCGTAGCCCATCCACCGACCACGTTTTGTCTTGTCACGGCGATGGTCGTTTTCATCGGTGATATCACCCTTAACTATCGCATCAACATTATGCCAAGTAATCCAAGGTGTGTCATCGCTCAAAAAGCTATAATCTAAATGAACATAATTTTCGTTGACTAGTTTATAGCCTGACGATGAAAATCCGCGTGCATACAACTCGCGGAGAATAACGTCTGCCAGCTCGACAAAACTGTCAGCCGTAACGTATAAAAAGTCATCATACTCCTCGCCAAGCTCGTACGATCGACCATTCATAAAAACACAATGCAAATCATCGTCGACAACTTTTTCATCCAGCCACACGCGGCGGTCGCGTGCTATCGGAATCACCCGGCAGCTAATTTTCTCTGTAAAATTTTTGAAGTTATTCATTCTGTATCCAATTTCCGCCTCATGCGCTTTGCGTATCTATATACGATGCGCTATTTAATATTTCTTCAAATACTTTACTATTTTGTTTCCAATATTCATTGTAAGAGAATACCGATATGTAACGAAGACATCCGTCTTCGCGGCCAACAGCTAAGCGTGTTACCATTTTAGTATTTTCAGATCGAGAACCGCAACTTGATGTAATTCTGACAATACCAACTAAACCATTTTGTTCCAAAGTATCGTCCTTGATATCGACAGTCGCTTGACAATTTTCCAATCCCTTAATAGTAAAGAATCTTTTCGCGTCTTCGCGCAACTCTTTGCTATCATAAGCCATTTTGCGCACTAATTCATAAGCTTCATCAGGCGCAGCCGGTAACACCAACCGCTTCGAATCCTGAGTCACGCCAACACCGCTAATTGACTTATTATCCTTGCCCAGTTTATCGCCGTAACCTTCAGTTTTACCGTTTTTTACATCAATCCTTTGCCACTGCTTTGGTATTAGAAAACGGGTTTTCTGAGTTCTTGCTTCAACCAAATTTTTACTTTTCAGATAGACTGGCACTTCATGCAGCAAATAATCATACGAAGTATAAGCGCTTACACTGAAACACACTAAAGCTAAGATTAATTTGAGTATTTTTGTTTTCATTTGTACATTTTAATAATAGCACACGTTCCTACAGTTCTACATCCGGCAAGTCCTTCAATTTCTTGCCATCAAAACAAAAGTAGGCTGCACCCTGGTACGCGCCGCTATCATTAACTTGATTCCTGTCCTCAAATATTTTTCGCACCAGCGGCGACAAAAACCACCTCTGCCCGCCATATTCAACTTCGCGCTCGCCAACAATTTTTGCTACAATTGTTTTATCTTTGAGAAAGACAACCTCATCGCCATTTTTGAGACCTTTCCGGTAAAAGCTAAACTTTTGATTACTGTTTTTGGCTTTGGTGATTTTGTCAAATTCCGCTTCTTTATTTTTCTGCTCCGGAAAGACCACCTCGCCCTCAAACGACAGCAACAGCTGCTGTACCAAATCATAATCAAGCGCAAAAAGCTCACTACTGCCAACTCGATGCTTGGCGAATATTTCGTGCAGTAGCGTTTCCTTTTCGGAATAGTCAGCCACCTCGATCGCAAACAACCGCTTCAAACCAACCACATTGTAGTAGCCATTCGCCTCGAGAAAGCGCATCCGCTCTGGGTACTGCTTGGTTTGTGTCTTGCCGATTTTGATGAGGCCTGACACTGCAGTGGTCATGACGTAGATGATGCCTTTGCTCACTTCTAGCCTCCTATTTGGTCTCTTTCGTGAAGTACTTCTTCAGCGTCACCGTATCGCCCACCCGCGCCTCGCGCGTGGTTTTGAGATTGGTGACGATGTAACCGATTTCGCCGGTGTCCAGCGACGGGTCGGAGATCATGCCAGGGCTGAGATGGCCAACTTCTAACGCCAGCCCATTAGCACCGGTCGCCATCATGTGAATCGCTTCGCCTTTTTTAATCTGGCCGTCAACCACTCGCACATACAAAATCACCCCGCGGTAATCATCATAATAACTATCAAAAATCAGCGCCCGCGTCGGGTCGTCTGGCTGACCGGTTGGCGCTGGAATTCGCTCAACAATTGCTGCCAACACTTGATCAACATTCTGCCCAGTTTTGGCAGAAATATGAATAATTTCGCTTTCATCGCAGCCCAGCAAATTAATCACCTGCTTAGACACGCGCGGCACATCGGCAGCTGGCAAATCAACCTTGTTCAGTACTGGAATAATCGTCAAATCCTGCTCCATCGCCAAGTACACATTCGCCAGCGTCTGCGCCTGAATGCCCTGACTAGCGTCGACCACCAGCACCGCGCCCTCGCAGGCCTGCAACGAGCGGCTAACTTCATAGCTAAAATCGACGTGACCGGGTGTGTCGATGAGATTGAGGTCGTAGACAGTTGACTGAGCCAGCCCATTCACGCCAACATCTGCACAAACCTGAGAGTCAGACTGCGCTAAGCGGGTGGCAGTCGATGGGGTAGCGCCCGCTTCTGAAGAAATCTCTGATTTTTCAGAAGAAGGGGCGGATCGACTGGCAGGACCCGCGTCTAGCGACCGACGTGAAGACTCTTTAAGAGTCTTCGACGATGGGAGCGGTGATGTGCCGCTCACCTCCACCCCCTGATATTCATATTTCATCCGCACCGGCGCGAGCTTAATGGTGATGCCTTTCTCACGCTCGAGATCCATACTATCCAGCAGCTGCGACTTCATCTCGCGCTTCTCCACCGTCCCCGTCATCTCCATCATCCGATCGGCCAGCGTCGATTTGCCGTGATCAATATGAGCGATGATGCAAAAATTACGGATACGCTCCACTCTAACGCCTCACTCTGCCGAATAGCAGCTGTCGTAATTTCGCAACAATCGGATCCGCCTCTTCAAGCTTAAATACTTTACTTAAAGCTATATATACCGCAAAACTCACCACCACAATAACGGTAAACTTCGGGAAAACCGCCATAAAATTCATATCACGCGACTGCAACTGTAGCATCTGTACTACAAAATAAGTCACCACGCCCATAATTGCACTGGCAATCATCATAGTAATAATACTGCGTAGTGTCTTGCGATTAAAAATACCTGGCGTACGTACGTGCAGTATAGTTAGTAAAATCGCAATCTCTACCACCGAAACAATCGATTGCGCCCAAGCCAAACCAAACACTCCCCAGCCGAACAGCTGCGTGAAAATTATTGCCAATACAATATTCAACGATATCGTCGCTATCGAAATATACAGAGGTGTTCGCGTGTCTTGCTGCGCGTAGAACGTTCGCGCCATGATGTGATAAAGCGTCCGGAAGAATATCGATATCACTAACGCGCCGAGAACACTAGCAATCGCCGGCTGCCCGCCGTTCTTGATAAACGCCACCACATAACCACGCGCAAAGAAAGTAATCACAGCAATCGGCAAGGCCAGCCAGACAATCCAGCGGAAAACCGAGCGCAGCTCTTTCTTGAAGAGGTCAACTCGCCCTTCCGCTAACCGTTCAGTCATCCGCGGAAAAGCCGCATTGCTAATAGCCACGCCGACTAGATTCACTGGCATCAAGCTCAAACTAGACGCCTGCTGGTAAACACGCATAATTCCGTCGCCCATTCGTGACGCTAGATTAATTTCAACAATTCCATTAAAATAATCAATTCCTTGATCAATTGAGCGCGGCGGCAGAAGCTTCAAGACTTGGCGAAAACCTTTGTTGCGCCAAGAAATCACCGGGCGATAGTCAAAGTTTACGCCAACCAGACCAATTGAACTAACCACCAGCTGCAGAATTGCCCCTAGCACCACACCAAGCGCCACGCCCATAATGCCGCCTTCAAATATCTGCCAACCAAAGATATTAATGCCATTAGTGAAATATTTGGCACCAACGACGATGCCTAGATTATAGATTGTCGGCGCTAGCGCCAAAAAAGTAAACCGGCCGATTGCTTGCTGCATGCTCGACACCACCGTCGCAATCGCAAACAAAAACGGATTGACAGCAATTATACGCATCATACTCACCGCCAAAGCATGTCCTTGTTCGCCAAAGCCCGGGCCAACAACATAGCGCACCAGCGGGTCGGCAAAGATGATAATTAGCACGCTAGTGATTAACGTCAATACCGCAAAGAGATTCAGCAAGCTTGAACTCAGCTCCCACGCCGATCGCTTATTGCCGCTCGCCAAACGCTGATTAAACACTGGGATAAACGACACGCTCAAAGCGCCCGACACTAGCAGGAAATACATAAAATCCGGCACGGTAAACGCCGCTACATAGGCATCAGCACCCACTTTATAAGTGTCTAGGTACATGCCATTAATTAAACGATCGCGGTAAATCCCCAGCAAGCTTGACAGCATTGTCGATCCAGACAGCAGAATTGCCGCCCACTGTACTGACAATTTGCTATTCGCTTTCGCAACAACCGACCGTACTCGACTTCCTCGCCCCGCCATAGTCTATGCGTGTAGTTTTACTTCCTTTGGTAGCACCGCATCCTTCATGTATTTAGCGGCGTCTTCTTCTTCGAGAGTTTCGTTTTTGAGCAAAGCATCCTTGAGCTTTTCAAGCACTGCCCGATTCTTGCTGAGTATTGTCTCGGCACGAACCGACGCTTCCTTGATTAGCGCCTCGACCTCGTTGTCGATCTCTTGTGCTGTCGCCTCTGAATATGGCCGGTCGTGGGTAATTTTGTCAAAAACCATGCCGCCATTATCCTCGTGGAAGACTTGGTCGCGCAGTTTCGAGCCCATGCCTTGTTCAACTATCATATTGCGGGCAACTTTAGCGGCGTGGCGCAAATCACTGCCAGCGCCAGTAGTAATACCATCATTGCCGTAAATCAGCTTCTCGGCAATCCGGCCGCCCAACGCCCGCGCTAGAATATCCTTGAACTCGTAAACGTTAGTGTAACTTCTATCTTCTGGCGGCAAGAACCACGTCACACCACCCGTACCGCCGCGCGGAATGATAGTGATTTTGTGTACTGGATCGCTATCTGGCAAGACATGACCAACAATGGCATGGCCAGCTTCGTGATAAGCAGTTAATTCCTTTTCGTGGTCGTTCATTACTTTAGCTTTACGCTCCGGGCCGATAGCCACTTTTTCAAAAGCTTCGGTTAGGTCGTCATTCGACACTTTCTTGGAGTTGCGCCGCGCTGCGATGATTGCTGCCTCATTAGCAATATTCGCCAAATCAGCACCGCTGGAGCCAGCTGTCTTGGCTGCTAGCTTATCGAGATCAACTGTGTCGTCAGTCGGCTTATTTTTGAAATGAACTTTCAAAATAGCTTCGCGGTCTTTGCGCTCCGGCAGACTAATCGTTACGTGCCGGTCAAAGCGGCCTGGTCTGAGCAGTGCCGGATCAAGCACGTCAGCCCGGTTGGTCGCCGCAATTACAATCACATTGGTGTCAGCCTCAAAGCCGTCCATCTCTACCAAAATTTGATTAAGCGTCTGTTCGCGCTCATCATGGCCGCCACCCATACCGCTGCCGCGTTTGCGCCCGACGGCGTCAATCTCATCAATAAAAACAATCGCCGGCGCGTTTTTCTTGGCCTTCTGGAAAAGGTCGCGCACACGGCTGGCGCCAACACCAACAAACATTTCAACAAATTCTGAACCAGAAATCGAGAAGAAAGGTACATCCGCCTCGCCAGCTACTGCTCGCGCTAGCATCGTCTTGCCGGTACCTGGATCGCCGACTAGCAGCACACCCTTCGGGATTTTAGCACCAAGACTTTGATATTTTTTCGGATGCTTGAGAAAGTCAACGACCTCTTGTAAATCCTGTTTAGCATTATCATTGCCAGCAATATCGTCAAACACCACCCGCTCTTTGTCGAGTCCGTACAGCCTAGCCTTACTTTTACCAAAACTCATCGCCTGGCTATTCTGGCCTTGGGCCTGCCGCATCATGAAGACGAACAATGCGCCTATCAGCAGCACCGGCAAAACCACCGTCATCAAAGTCAGCATCACAGAATTATCAACTGGCGCGCTATCCGAAACAACTGCACGGCCTTTTTCGTTAAGTATATTGTCTTTCAGCAGCGACGAAACCCCGCCGCCTAAGTATGTCCGCTTAGATGGCTTATTCTCGCCCTTCATGGTCACCTGAAGGTCGCCGCCTTGGCCTTCGATCTTGGCTACTTTGCCTTCGTTAGCGTCTCGAATTACCTGAGCGATTGGCACTTCCTGGAGAGGCTTAGCCGGCATAAATGCCGCATATAGCGACAGGCCAATCAAAACGATAATTGCCCAGAATAGACCGAGCCGAACTTTATTACTCACCTTTTGTTTACGAGGTTTAGGCATTGAAATATGTATCCTTTCGTGGTTTTATAATCAAATTCAGAATATCTCTGTAATTATACCACCTTCGCGCAGTAAGTTCGAGAGGTAATTTCTAATTGCACGCCATCGCCGACATCAATTTTAGCGCCCGGCCGCGCCGTTTTGATAGCCAGCAAAGCCCGTTGAGTACGCGGCCGAGTCGGTCGCAGTCCGCCAGTTTGCCTGGCAATATCGCTCGCCAACAACTCTAACGCTACGTCATCATCAATCTGCGACAAAAAATACCGCGAACCGCTACTATGCAGCATGATCCGCTCAGTTTCGCGTTCAATGTCTTTCCGTAAGGCTAGCTGTCTAGCGCGCAACTGCAGTAATTTTACAACTGTGAGTCGATTAATAACACTTTTTAGTACTTTTCTGACACGATTGCGTTGATAAAGACCACATGCGTTCGTTGCGTCTTCAACCCACTCCAAGCGATGCTGCAGCGCATAATCGTACAATTGCGTCTTGGTAAAAGAAATCAGCGGACGTTTAACTCCTGTGCGCGCTAGCACAGCTAACCCGCGCCATCCTGTACCACGCTCAAGATTGATAGCAATCGTTTCGGCAACATCTTCAGCGTGATGCGCTGTGACCAACACCGCGTCAAATTTCTGTGCCTGCGCCAGCAAAAAATCATACCGCTTCTGGCGTGCTAATTCTTCGCTAGCATTCGACCCGAGATTAAGCGACACCGAGACAAACGGCAAATTGTATTTCTGCGCCAGTGCCGCCACAAACCGCGCATCAGCGCGCGAAGTCTCGCCACGGATTCCATGTTCGACATGCGCTACAATTAGCCGATGCTCTGACCGGCTCAGCATATCCAATAAACACACGCTATCCACACCGCCAGAAACTGCCACTAGGTACGTCATATTACCTTTATTATAATCCATCAGGACGCTGGCGTTAACTGATGCTATATGCAGTAATACATTTATAAATAGCGCGTACTGCCAAACGGAATCTTGGTGCGAACCGCCTCGGTATTAAGCGTACTAGCAGTGTGAATAGTCCGAGCGCCGTACCGCTGATTAATCTCGTCAATCGCCCAAGTGGTTTGCCGCTCGCGCGCTAATTCGTCGCCAAACAAACTCAGTTGATCGCTGGTGCTGTTATACAGATTATAACAATGCACGCCTATCTCGCGTATATCGCCAGCCGGCGCCTGGCAGAATAGCTCTTCGGCCACGCGCCACAACGCAGCATCGCTAAACATTGGCAGCGGCGCTAAATATTTACGCTGCCAGTAATTACCCGCGCGACCCCAGCGTCCATTATTCGACGATAGCTTTGAGTCGCTACCCACGCCCGCCATTCGCACATAAATACCGACGCCGCGCGCCGACTTGCGCTGTGAACGCAACTTTTGTCCAACCGCCTCGACTAAATTATGTAATCGAGCGGCTATTTGTTGCCGCGGCATATTGCGCTCCTCTAGTACGTATTGGCGGCCGCATGTTTTAACGTCGCTTATCAAATCATCGACTTCCCAACCATGCAAACGTTGATACCATTTTTCACCATTAATACTATGAAAAGCAGTATGAAGCGCCTCTGACGACGATTCATACATTTGCAGCGGCGTAAAAATACCCACCGCGTTCAGCCGCTGCTCGTTGTGCCGCGCAATTCCCGTCAGGTCGCGTAAAGTTAAGTTGGATAACACCGTTTGTACATTTTGCGCCGTCACAACATCAAGCCCGTCAGGTTTATGCAAGCTAGCCGCCATCTTGGCCCAAAAACGGTTAGTACCGATACCGATATTACAACGCATATACGAGCCTACTTCGGTGCGCAATCGCTGCTTTATCTCTTTGCCGATAGTTTCTAAACCGCGCGACCGCATCGATTCGGGCGCTACTGCAAAATCAATTATACCTTCATCAATACTTTTCATCACCACCGCTGGACTGTAGCTGTTCATGATTCGTAGCAGCTGCCGATATACCCAGCGATATTTCGGCGGATCGCTGTCGAGTGCTACTAGCTCGGGACACAGGCGTTTAGCTTGGCGGTATTTCATGCCAGCCCTAACACCGTAAGCTTTCGCTTCGTAACTCACGGTGATAACCGAAGTGTTCTCTACCAAACGATTAACTACTGCCACTGGCCGCCCGCGCAGCAGCGGCCGCGACTGCTGTTCAATAGTCGCAAAACAGCTATTGAGATCTATATGCATAATCAGCGGTAATGTTTGATTATGTCCTAAGTTTAAGCCATTCGAGAAGGATTGCTTTCTTTGGCTAGCCGATTCAACCATGCTCCGCCTCGCGCGTCAATCGCCAAGTCAACCGCTCGCTATCGAATTCCAGCCGATAATCAGCTTGCCCGTCCGTCACATCAAAAATATGCATCGTTCGCCGTCCTTTAGCTACTGGATGCCGCAAACCTAGCTCGCTTACTTCAACCTCACGCCCATTCAGACGTCTAAACCGCCGCGGTACGCATAATTCTAAACCGCCGCCAAACGTCGCAATAACCTCTACTCGTTCATTTAATTCTAGCTCATCGTTCACGGCAAAATTATAGCACAGAATAGCAAACCGCCCTTGACACAGAAGGGCGGCTCACTAGAGAAGTACGGGAAATATTTCTCGAAGCATATTGTCCGCCAGCTTCATTAAATTATCCTTAAAAAGCCTAGCTTGCCACCGATTACTGTTATCTGCTATAATCTACAGTGCTTTACTCTTGCGGCACTGTAGCTCAGTTGGTTAGAGCGTAGGACTCATAAGCCTAAGGTCACTGGTTCGATCCCAGTCAGTGCTACCAAAGAAAACTCCCCGCCTTTGCTGCGGGGATTTTTCTTTGCGCTTAAACCGCCGCTAAAACGCAAAATCTTCAACTTCCAGCAGATCATTACGGCGATTAATAAATTCTCGCAGTTCTACCGTTGTACGCGGCCGATTCCAGGTGGCATTCTCGTTGTGTAATGAGTTATTTGATTCGGTGACTTCCATTTTTATTTTCCTTTTTTGTATAAGTTAATTACTTATATTCTTAGTATAACACAAACTTGCTAAAAAAGCAATAGCTTTTTACAAAATCTTTTGACTTCGCCAGACCGCTTATGGTATAAATAAGATAAGGTATTATCAAGACAAACATGAATATTCTCATCGCTGTTAGCATCATCGCCCTGGCAGGACTTATCCACGCTAGTTTTCAGTTGAGCGTTAGTATGGCTACGTCACTATCGGGGCACGCCTTAGGACGCAAGCTGGCCGCTCGGCGCACGTTACGGCTGCTATTTAGCTTTGTAGCTGGCGCCTTCACTATGACACTTTTATGTGTTAGTTTCGCTAGCTATGCTATCGGTGTATTCGCGCCGCACAGTAATTTGTTGTGGATCACTTTGACTGCCGGTCTGATGATCGTTGGCTTGGCGGTTATCCTTTTTTACTATCGTAAAACCGAAGGTACTGAGCTATGGATTTCACGCAGTTTTGCCCGATTCTTGCGTAAACGCACCGCCAAAGCCAACCTTGCCGCCGAAGCGTTTAGTCTAGGATTGACTAGCGTTGTTGCAGAACTACTATTTACTATCGTGCCAATCATTACCGCAGCCTGCGCCATCATCGGGCTGCCGCCGATTTGGCAAATCGTTGGCGCAGCAGGTTATACGCTAGCTGCTTCGCTCGGGCTGCTAATCGTCGCCCTATTGATTGGCAGCGGACGCCAACTGAGCCGCATCCAGCGCTGGCGCGAACAAAACAAATACTTTTTACAATTCGCTGCCGGGCTGGGTTTGATTATCCTTGGCTTTTATATATATGTTAATACTGTTTCCGACTTAATCATTCAGGTGAATGCTGTATGAAAGTTACCGTTTTCAAACGAGGCAAACGCCCGCCAGAAGATTTCGATGCCAAAAAGCTGCGCGCTAGCCTGTACGCTGCTTGCCTTAGTGCTAAAAGCCCCGAAGGGTTAGCTCGCAATTTAGCCGATCAAGCTGCTCGCGAGGTCGAAGCTTGGAGCGGCCAAAAATCAGATATCACCACCACCGATATTCGCGCGCAAGCTGGACGATTTCTAGAACATAATCATCCTGACGCAGCATATTTATATAAACACCACAAAAAAATGATGTAGGAGACATGAATGGCGAAGAGACACAATAAATTTGATTACGATTTAATAGTTATCGGTAGCGGAGCTGGCGGATCAGCCGCTGCCACTATCGCCGCTCGCAATGGCGCGCGTGTAGCGATTATCGAGGAAGACACCTTTGGCGGCGATTCGCCTAACTGGAGCGATGTACCAACCAACGCCTTATTACACGTCGCGCACCTCTATGATCAAGCACGCCACGGCGCCAAGTTCGGCTTACGCTCTAATACGCTTGGCTACAATTATCCGAGTATTCGCGCCTGGAAAGACCTCGCCGTTAAGCGAACTGGGGCTGCCGGTAACCGCAAATTTTACGAAAACCAAGGCATTACTACCTATACTGGACATGCCCACTTTCTGTCGCCCAATGAAATTTCCGTTCGACGCAAGCACATTAGCGCCGAAAGATTCCTGGTCGCTACGGGTTCGCACTGGGTAGCACCAGAAGTACCAGGATTAGACGAAATCCCATTTTTGACAACGCGCACCATTTTAGAGTCGATGCGTCCACCGAAGAGCCTTTACATCATAGGTGCTGGCAGCGTTGGCGTCGAGATTGCGCAGCTGATGGCTACTTTCGGTACTAGGGTTTATTTGACTGATATCGCTGCCCGCATTTTACCAAAAGAAGACGAAGAAGTTGGCGAGCTGCTAGAAGCCTACCTCAAGAAGCATAAAGGCATTACGTCATTGACACAGACACGGACAGTCGCAGCAGTCAAAGACGGACTCGGCTACCGCGTATCATTCCTGCGCGGCGGTGTCGAAAAGTCGGTACGTGTCGAGGATATCTTGGTGGCGACTGGACGTCGGCCAAATCTCGACTTAGGCCTCGAGAATGCCAGCGTACAATATGATCCAACTGGTGTCCATGTTAACGAATATTTACAGACAAGCGCTCGCCACATTTATGCAGCTGGGGATATTATCGGCAACTCTGAGCACACGCATACTGCACTGCTAGAATCGCGGATTGCTGCTCATAACCTTTTTTCAAAGAATCAAATCGCGCCAGATTATACTGCTACGCCGCGGACAACCTTCACCTTTCCGGAGGTATCGTCTGTCGGCCTGACCGAAGACGATTGTATCAAACGCGACCTCAAAATCAACAAAGCCATGGCACCGCTATCAATCATCGGCCGCTCAAATACCAGCGATTTCCGCGACGGCTTCGTCAAACTAGTATGCGACAAGAAAGGCGTTATAGCCGGCGGTACTATTGTCGCGCCGAATGCTAGCGATAGTATCCACGAAATCGCCCTAGCTGTGCGGCACGGCCTAACCGCCAAAGATCTTGCAGACACGCCGCACGTTTTCTTGAGCTGGAGTGAAGCTGTTCGGGTCGCTGCTAGCAAATTAGCTTAAACCAGTCAGTTAACCAAGAAAAAAGCTCAACCAAAAGTTGAGCTTTTTTCTTGGTAGCGGGGGCTGGATTTGAACCAGCGACCTCTTGGTTATGAGCCAAGCGAGCTGACCAGGCTGCTCCACCCCGCGATACGGGTACTATTATAGCAAACTACGTATCACTTCTGCAAGCGCGAAGCAGCAGTTTTGCCAGTCAGAAAATCAATCCATTGCTGGAAGTTTGACTTGTGCACGGCAGGCGTATTGTTGCGTGGAGCTGTTTTAATATACGATGAGTTATCATCCTGGCCGTCAAGAGATTTCACTGCAGCGCTATTCTCTGGCAATATTAGCTGCTTCTCGCCAGGATCTGCCAGACCTAAATTACTGCGCGCTTCTAACTCTTTATATTCATCGCTCTTATAATAATTTTGTTCGTATTTCAGCGTCTCTACTTCTAGCTGCGCCAGCCGTAACTGTTGTTTTTTTTCGTCAAGCGCTCGTTGGGCGCTAAAGTTCGTCTGGATCGTCGACATTGTACCCATCACCCAGCTAATCGCAATGATAATCGCCAACAACAGCACCAATCCATTAAAGTTCGCGTAATTGAACCAGATATAATGCAGTTGTTGGCGTAATCTTTCAGCAAGTTTCATCTACCAACTATTATAAACCATGAGCGGTAATCGAGATAGCGAGATAAAAAGACTCTTATTGGCGACGACGGATGATAGCGTATACGCCGGCAGCGCCGCCTAGCACCAGCACGCCAGCGCCGATAATATAACCGTATAGGCTATCGCCAGTTTCAGATAAGCGTCCGCTGTTAGCAGTAGCCTTGCCATTCTTCGCTGGAGATCCAGGTTGATTGCCACCGTTAGCTGGCGTAGTATTCTCCGACCGCTCATAAATTATAACCGGATCGTCGATAACGCCGTTAGCGGTCTTATCCATATCGCCAAAGCCGCCGTCGGTAATTGAGTATTCAACAATAGTGCGTTTGCCATCGACTGATGTTTTGAATGCGACTTTCTCGGTAATATCGGTAGCATTAGCGCCATTAATACTGTACTTGATTACTTTTAGGCGATTAACTTTGTAGATACGCGATAATTCGAGAGTAATTTTGGTAGTATACCCAACCGCTGGCTGCGCATGTCCGTCACAGTTGATTGTAAACTTAGCCGAGCCCTGCATCTGATAGCCAGTCGGAATATTTTTCGGCTGCCCTACCGCAGCAGCGTTTTTGATGTTGTAACATTTATCGCCTGAGGTAGACAGCGTAATATTGGTATTGTTTGCTTGGCGAATTGTTTGCTTATTGACAAAGGTTTGGACAACAATCGCATCTAGGCGCGCCTGAAGGTTTGTCTTAACGGCTTGATCCTGTACTTTATCGACTAGTGTTCGCGCATACGCTATAGACTGAGCAGTTTTCTGGCTTTCAGCATCGGCAACAGCTGCCTGCGCGACCGCCTGGGCGTCAGCTTCTTTCTTCTGAGCGGCAGTAACTGCCGAATTGAGCTGCTGTATCGCGGAACTAATATCAGCTGGCGTCGAGCTAGCAGCGGCCTCAACGTTCTTGGCATGCTGCAAAGCAGATTTGACTGCAGGATTGTTTCGGATATACACTGGCTGCGCTTCCACCCGGGCAATCACGTCGCGCAAAGTAGTCTTGTCTGGCCGCAAAGCATCGAGAGCCGCTTGCAACTCTGACGCCGCCGCTTGCAGGCGCATTACCGATACTGAAGCATCGTTGTAGACTTGTTTAGCTTGCTTAATTTTAGCCTTTAGCGCATTGACAGTGTCAGCACTCATACCAGTCGTATCGACAGCCTCAGCTTTAGTAATAAGTGTGGCAAGCGTTTGTTTAGCGTTGCTGAGCTGCTGCGATACAGCATCAAGACGCACCTGCAGAGCAGACTTAACCGACGCGTCTTGGACAGCGTCAACGAGAGTTTGAGCCGCCGTTATCGACTGTGCCGTTTTAGCACCTTCTGCTGCCGCAACCGCATTGGCAGCAGCTGTTTGAGCATCAGTTTCTTTCTTTTTAGCAGCATCAATTGCCGACTTCAAATTATTGACAGCTGCGTTAACTTCTGCTGGCGTTGGATTAGCCGCAGCATAAACATTTTTAGCATGTTGCAGGGCAGTTTTAACCGCTGAATCGTTCTTGATATAAACTGGTTCTTTGTCAGCATCCGCTATAGCTTTGGCTAGCGCTGTCTTATCGGTTTTGAGATTATCAAGAGCTGATTGCAATTTGGTTTTGGCTTCAGTGAGCTGCGCCACAGTCGACTCTTGGTCGTTATTGACTGCTTTAGCTACAGCAATCGCGGTATTCAAAGCAGCAACAGTCTCGGCCGCTAGACCATCCGTTGGCGTGTTCATCGCCTTGTCAATCAATTTCGATAAGGCTGTCCGCGCATCGGTAATTTCCTGTTTGACGGCGTTGAGCTCATCTTGCATCGCTGATTTCTTGGCTGTGTCCTGAACGTGCGCTAAAAGTGCCTCTGCAGCGCGAACATCAGCAGGCGACTTACTGTTTTTTGCTTTATCAACCGCTGTCCGTGCGGCCGCTTGAGCTGCTGTTTCTTTAGCTATTGCGGCGTCAAGTGCTTGCTTGAGGTCGTTTGTCGCTTGGCTAATTTCGGCAGGTGTCGGATTTGGTTTAGCAACAACGTTTTTCGCAGCTGACAGCGCACTAGCTACCGCCGCATCTGCTTTGATATAATCTGCAGAGTTATTTGCGCGATCAATTTGCGCTTGGAGCTGAGCTTTATCAGCTTTCGGCAGCGTTGCAGACACTGTCAGTTGACCGTTGAATTGGGCGGTAGCAGCGCCAACTGTAACATTCTTGGTCCAGATTGCCGACAATTCATGAGTATTATTATCATAAATTGGCGAGACAATTTTGACACGACCAGCCCCATCATTAGCCAAATCAGCACTGTTGGTTATAGCAACAGCCGTACCCGATACATCTTTGAGCGGCGATGCAAACGGCGTTGTATTCGTACTCATACGGACGCGCTGATTAGAAACGTCAAGCTTAGTTAATTTAGTTAAGCGGCCCGCAAACGACATATCGCTAATATTACTGCGGTCTGCTTGCAGCGACGTTAATTGCGTCATCGCGTCAATACTATTCAGATCGTTATCAGTTAACAAAGTTGACGATACTTGGAGAGTCGTTACTTTAGTAAGTTGCCTTAGAACTTCGCTATGCGCTAGCTGCGGCGTACCATTATCAGTACCAGACAACTGCAATGTCGTCAAGGTGCCCGCACTCTTGGCAAAATCAGAAATATCAAACGCTGTCGATTTACTATCTACACTTACTTGTGTCAAATGCGTCATATTAGCTAGCGGCTTAGTCGAAGCGATCGGATTACCAGACGCTAAAAGTACGCTTAGGTTAGCCAAATGCGCCAACGGTTCGATCGACGCGACTTTGTTATTTGTCATTGTCAACTTGGTCAATTTTGCTAAAGATGACAAAGGCGCCAAATCAGCAACTTCGTTATTGTCGATCTTCAGCTCTTGCAGATTAGTTGCCTTCTCAAGGCCTGTTAGATTTTTAACTTTAGCACCGCCGTCTACGGTAAGTTGCGTCAATTGAGCTAGCTCGTCCACTGTGATATCCTGGGTGCTCGGACGATTGCTGTCAAGCGTTTTATTGATAGCCGCCTTGAGGCCAGCATCAGGAATATTGACAGTTACTGGAGGTGTCGGCGGAGTCTGCCCGCCCGTCGCATCCATCAGCACATTAACCAAAGCACCAGCATTTACCGGCACGCCAGCTTTAACAGTTTTGCCTGTTGGGTCAATCGCTTGCGCTACGTCGCTTGATAACGGTTTACCCTTATTGATAGCTGGGCTGCCTGGTTTGAGATTGTAATTGCTCTTTTTGTAATCGTTATTATTTGCTGCTTCTTTCACGAAATACGGATTATTTGCTCGCGAGCCAAAAGTATCAAGCGAATGCGCATCGCGGCCGTCAATCGAGTTCGATAATTTTGGATTATTCGCAATATCAGAAGCTCTGCTTATAACTGTATCGGTCTTTGAAGGAATCTGTTTGAAATCCCACACCGACAAATTTATATCGTCTGATTCGTTACGGTAATATACATTATAATCAAACCCTTTGAGCATATCGTTGGCATCGACATACGGTCTATTTTGATCATTCTGAGATCCTTCAACACGCAGTGAATACGCGCGTTGATAATTACCGCCAGAAAGATCCTCTGCTCGAGCTAACGGCCGCGAAGATATAATGTTGTTATACAATTCAACGCCCGAAGTATTCCAATCTAGACCTAGTCCCTGCGACCAGCTTTCGTTAGCTACACAGGACCCGCCTTTCCAATAATTGCATCCGTCAACACGACTGTCTTCAAATATGTATATTGGCCGATAAGTGCGAGATATGGTGTTGTTATACACCTTAACATCATCGCTACCGGCTACACGAATACCCGTACCGGAACTTTCAATTATATTAGAGGCAATTATACCATTACCAGAAACCTCATACATGATAGCAAGCGGAGAATTAGTAAAGAAGTTGCCAACGATTTTCGTTTCTACGCAACCTTCATCGCACCAAAAGCCAATCATACCTTCGCTATTGGCGTTAGCAGCAGTAGAATACGCTTTAGTGTCGCGAGAATAATCAATTATATTATTGCGGAACGTGAAATTTCGCGTATGCGTAACTTTGATATCGGCCATCGTACAATAAGCTCCGCAGCCAATCGTCAAGAAACCTTCCGCGTTGTTGCCATATAATTCACCGTTAGTAAATACTGTGTTGTGAGATTTGTTAGCCCCAACTCCCGAGCCGCCATTATCTATCGCCTTTACGCCGCGCGCCGTCGACGATTCTGCTTTGTTAAAGAACAGGCCTTGGCTTGCACTTTGGGTGACAATCATATCTTGAACTAACGAGCCAGATCCATTAATACTCACCGCAGTTGGGCCCGAATAAACCCCTCTTTCAGCGGCAGGATCGTAAGGATCCTGAAAACCCCAAACCTGAACAGGCGAATACTGAGCAACGTTAATGCCTTTCACGGAAACGTTTTTGCCAGTACTAGTGAAAGCTCGCGCCCGCTCTGATATCTCGGTTACGCCGCTAGCTGGATTCTTGCCAATATAATAAGATATCGCATCTTGCTGGCCAATATTATAGCCGTCTGCATTATTGTTAGGAGTTTTGAGCGTAGTAGGAGTGTTGTCTTCGACATAAAAAGTATTGCTACCAGGCGTTACTTCTGCTTTGGTTTTAACCTGCTTTAGCGGCTCATCGTTAATGAAAACCTGTTCTGGGTAGGCCGCAACACCTTCAACGCTTGGATTGGCATTTGTGGTACAAACATGACAGAAGTTGTGATAATTCCCAGTTGTTTTCCATATGCCATTTTCACTAGTCCATGAATTTACGACATCGCTGCCCTTTAGCCAAACTTCTGCCCCCGGCGCCGCTTGAATAGTCACATTATCGCCAGAGATGAAAAAATGCGGTTCACGATAAATACCCGACTTCGCGACTACCGTGCCGCCATTACTAATAGAGCTGAGAGCTTTCTTGAATGTAGCGTACGGCGAACCCTCGGAACCATTACCCGAAGTATCGTTGCCATTCGGCGCTACCCACGCGACATTACTCGTTGGGACGGTGTAATTGGTTTTAATAAAAGAGTACTTTTTGTTAAGCTGCGACGCCTGAGCTCGCGGCAAATTCACCAGCACCAAACTTAATGCCGCAATGAATACGGTTATTCCAACGCCAATACGGCGATATTTATATTTGATATTTTTCCTGTGTATTTTCATACTCCTACCTCACTTGGGTTATATACCTGACATAGTAGCATAAGCAAATCGAGCCAGTCAACAAATAATCTGTACGTCACAACGATTTTACGCTATAATATCAGCAATGGGGGCGTAGCTCAGGGGTTAGAGCAGCGGGCTCATAACCTGTTGGTCGTTGGTTCGATCCCAACCGCCCCCACCACCATAATCAACCACAGAGATCAAAAAACCTCCCTTAGGGTAATCGGGAGGTAATTTTGTGCACCTGTTTGTTTACATATCTAGAGTAGCAAACTTACTATCTAAACGCAAGCACTTCGCCACCACAAAAACCCTCAGCTGACAAGCCGAGGGTTTTAAAAAACAGCAAAATTTATTTCTTCTTAGAAACTGTCAGAAAGCCATTGCGCGGATTTTCTTTAACGACGCGATCCTCTGGCAAATCGCACGGTTCACCTTTTTCGTTTTTCTCTACCTTGGTGAAAAAGTAGATGGTTTGCGGTTTACCGCCGCGAAGTGTAACTTCAGTTTTGTGTAGATAATAAGTGACGCCCTTTGAATTCGTGTGCTTGTAAGCCATTGTTTTATACCTCCTATTAGTATTGGTTTACATCTGTTAGCTTATCGTAACCTGCATTGAGTGTCAACACTTTACACCCCTAGCCGTACCAGTCAAGCAGCTCGATATTTATAGCGCAATAATAGGTGTAATATTACAAGGCTAATCAAACGCAGTACTATAACTACCAAAATCACTACCGCCAAAACTATCGACCAGCCAGCAAAATCAGGCGTCCAAAGCGGCGACGTATATTCGTGGCGGTATAGTTCGGTGTTGGGCAATTCTGGGTCTTTGAGTTTGTCAGAGGTGGGATATTTTGATAATTCGTTAACAAAGCATTGAATATAAGCCATCGACCAACCGCTATATTGCGGATGGCAAACTGCTTCAGCCTGAGCATGAACTCTTGCGTTCTCAGACGACGCCGTCGAAGCTTTCTGGATAGCCGCTTGCGAGTCGCGCTCATACTGATGCTGCAGATAAATCACGCCGCTGCTGGCATTCATATGCGTGGTTGAATAACGCTGCAAATCTTGCAGACGATTAAATATTTGTGTTTCGTTGCCTGATTTATCGGCTGTCGCCACAGCACTGCGGCGCTGTATCATGCCAACATTATTAATACGCAAAAAAGTTGCCGCTACAAAACACACCAGCACAAACAAAATCAATAGCTGCCAGGTCTTGACTCGCTCAAGACGCCGAAGATTTCGCCTCGCCGCGCGTTTATCGGCCATTATTCCCGCCCTTCATTACTTAATAGTATACCACGAGCAGCTTGATTGCGTTATAGTAGAAGTATGAATATTTATTTCTCTGGTATTGGTGGCGTCGCTATCGGGCCGCTAGCTGAGCTAGCTCATGACGCCGGGCATAGCGTACAAGGCTCGGACGCGCACTCGAGTCTAGAAACTAGCGAATTAATGCAGCGCGGCATTGTCGTCACTAATGACCAGTCTGGCGATTACCTAGAATACTGCCATAAGCAGCGCCGTATCGACTGGCTCGTTTACACCGCCGCCTTGCCCGCTGACCACCCAGAACTAGTGAGAGCGCAAAAATTAGGCATTTACACAGCCAAGCGCGACGAGCTGCTGCGCTACATTATGAGCGAAAAGAACCTCAAGATGATCGCTATTGCTGGCACTCATGGCAAAACAACAACTACCGGTATGATGATTTGGGTGCTGCGCCAACTCGGCGTCCCAATCAGTTATTCAATTGGCACCACTATCAGTTTTGGGCCGAGCGGGCACTACGCGCCGAACAGCGAGTATTTCATATATGAGTGCGATGAATTCGATCGCAACTTCTTGCATTTCAGCCCATACCTTTCGCTGATTACTTCTATTGATTACGATCATCCAGATACATACCCAACTCAAGCCGCTTATACCAGAGCTTTCCAACAATTTCTCGGACAAAGCGAACTATCTATTCTCTGGAAGAAGGACACTCTTACTGGTTTAGAACCAGTTAATAAATCTTGGGTACTCAAAGACGAGGAAGTTAAAAGTTTTCGCATTCCAGGCTGGCATAATCGAGCCAACGCCACGCTGGTTGCCAAAGCCTGCGAGCGGCTAAAGCTGGGTAATCCTGATATCGTAAAGGTTGCCGTCGAGAATTTTCCTGGTACGCAGCGGCGATTTGAACGCTTGGCGCCTGGACTGTACTCTGATTATGGCCACCATCCAGCCGAAATATATGCCACGCTACAAATGGCGCATGAGATATCCCGCGAAGTAACACTCGTCTACCAGCCACACCAAAATGTCCGCCAGCACGAAATTCAATCAATGTACACAAATGAAGTTTTTCGCTACGCTGACAGCGTATATTGGCTGCCGACATATTTGACGCGCGAGAATCCGGATTTACCGATACTAACGCCTGCAGACTTAACTAAAAACCTCACCCGCCCCGAAGTACATATTGCCAGCCTCAACGATGATTTGTGGAAGTCTATCATGCTTGACCGCGAGTTAGGTAAACTAGTCCTCTGTATGGGTGCTGGCACCGTTGACGAGTGGCTGCGGCAGCATCTGAAGATTTAGAGTTTTACCGATTATCGCCGCTGCCATGCAGCTGGCCGCGCTGCTGGCGGCTGGCTAGCTTTTTATTATTAAGCCGCGCCACCTCTTCCAAGCTAGAGCCGAGCAAATGCGCCGCCGAATTGACATACCACAGTACATCACCCAGTTCCTTAATAATTTCTGCGCGATCATCGGCAGTTAGTTTGCCCTGCTTGTCGCGGATTAGCTTTTTGAACTTTTCCATCACCTCGCCCGACTCGCCAGCCAAGCCTAGTATTTGCGCCATCAAATCAGCGCTGATATCGCCGTAGGCGTGATCGCTCGTTAGCGTTGAAATGGCTTTTTGCGAATAGTCTTGAAAATTCATGTTCCCCTCCTGTTTGTATGTATTATAGCAGCAACTACCAGCCGCTAGCTATTTGGCGTGAACCTGATTATCCGTTTTCGCGAGGGTTTGAGCTTGAACTATATCTATCTAAACGTGCAACCAGGTCTTCTACTTCTTGTAGAAATTCTGGATCTTCATCTTCAATTAGCTTTTTAGCGTATTCTTCAAAAGCTCCTCTTACAACACAGCCCAGAGTTTTTCCTACCATTTTCGCTATTGTTGTCAATTTACTAAACAAATCCTCTGACATACTCACTGAAACAATACGTCCACCTTCACCCACTGGCAGACCCGGGTACCATTTAGTAGGCCCTTCTATATTTCTTGTAATTCCATAACCTTCCGGTGCTTTTCCGATAGCCATAAAATTCTCCTTTCGTTACCAGCAAATCATATCGTACCACTGCTGCCGATTCTAGCCAAAATGGTTGATTTTTTATGACAATTTTATAATTCATGCTATATTACAGATATGGATTTTTCGATTATCGGCTTGTCTACTCGTGACAAACGCGTATATGAGGCGCTGCTGGCAATTCCTAATAGTTCGCTGCGAGCCATCGCAGAAACAACGAATATTAACCGCGGCAGCGTCTATGAATCTATTAAAAGCCTGCGCGCAGCCGGACTTGTCAACAGCGTTACTAAGGGCAAGCAGCTGCGCTACCGTGCCGAAGATCCAGTCGTCTTGACAGAAATTTTACACGAGAAGCAGCAAGCCTTACAGACAGCCGGCCAACAGCTTGATCAATACGTTGTCCGCCTGCAAACCGCAAACAAAATCGCCGAAACCCGGCATATGGCGGCATTTTACGAGGGCGACGAAGGTTTGGCGAATATTTTGCGCGATATATTAAGCACATGCCGCCTGCAAAAGATTAACTTGTACCGCGTAATTTCTTCGCCGCGTGTCAGCCGCTATCTATACAACAACTTTCCGAATTTTAGCCGCGAACGTGCCAAACGAAATCTACGAGTACGCGTCTTGCGCCACGCCAAGCCCCTGCGGGCGACGACAGGCTTAGCGGACAGCCGCTACTTAGCCGGACCAAAACTAGATGACGGCTGCTACACAATATTGTATGCCAGTAAAATGGCTATTATTACTCTGGACAAATATAACTCTATGCACGGAGTAATTATCGACAACGCCAGCCTGGCCTCAGTGCAAACACGCCTATTTGACATTGCCTGGCAGGGTGCTAGCGAGGGTTAACCCGCGTCCACTGGTACGAGAGCACAACATCAACGCGTAGCCTTCACAAAATTAATCGCCTTGCCCTCGTTCAGCCATCGCTGCTCGTATGTCGTCATGATTTTATACTCGTCGTCCAGAGATGATTCGTGCAGGTCAAAGCTTAGCCCTGTAATTTGCCATTTTTCTGCTACCAATTGCTCCAAACTCCAACAGAAAAAGTCGCGGTCGTCATGCTTGAAAAGCAGCTCGCCGCCAGGTTGCAATAATTGCGCGTAATGGCGCAAAAAATACGGATGCGTCAACCGCCGCCCGGCAGCCCGCTTTTTCGGAAACGGATCAGGAAAAGTCACCCAAATATTTACTAACGTTGACAAAGCGAACAAATCGCCAATTTGGTCGGCGCGCGCCCGGATGAAATAGATATTTTTTAAGCCTCGCTCTAGCGCAATGTAAGCGCCTTTTTGCAAACGGTCAGCCTTAACATCAATCGCCGCAAACAACTTATCTGGATAACGCGCTGCTAATTCGACGCTAAACAAACCAGTACCAGCGCCAATCTCTAACCCGAAAATACCCGGCTGGTGCTGCTGGTAAAAGTCGCGCCATTCGTCAAACTCAAAGCAATTCTCGGCGTTATGAAACTTGGCAAATTTGTATTTTTTACGCTTGCGGGCGATAACAAAATCATCAAGATTGAGCAGTTCGCTCACTAGTTTGAAGCCTCTCCGCTTGGTGCTGTTCCCGATGAACGTTCATTAAAGACTTGAATTGAACTATCTGATAGCGCCTCGCCACCAAAACTGGTCGATGCAGCCGCACGTTTGGCGTGTTTGTCGTATACATTTTTAAAATCTTTGATAGTTTTTTGATCAATCTCCCCTTGCGCCGAGAAACCTTTTTCAGTTTCTTCGCTAGCGCCAGCCTGCTTCTGCACAGAGCTAAAACCTGGGCGGCTCAAATCGACTTGTGCTGCACCGCTGGTGTTATATATCTCTAAAGCTACCGCCACCATGACGAGCGATACTATAATTACACAGACCAGCATAGCCGCAAAGCCGCACCGCTGACAAATGTGATCAGCCCGCTTTTTCAGGCGAGCACGGGCGTGAAATCTAGTCATTACTACCTCCTTGACTACTCAAACCCGCTTTTGACAAATCTAATTTGTCGATTTGTGAGCTATATTGCTTAATTAGCTTTTCGAGTTCGACTACTGCTTTTCGTACATCACCGCGATAATAACGCGCTCGTTCAATATCCATATAAAAGTCTGCTGGCTTATCTTGGCAATCCGTCTGGGCTATATGCGACATTATCTGCTCGTAACGCTGATAAGAGTTGCGAAATTGTCCGATTTGATGGTCGAAATCGACGGTTGTCTTGGTTAAGTCGATGCCGTTGAGCTTATTGAGAGCAATACGGCTATTCATCGGCGCCATCAGTTTGGTAGAAATTGCATCATATTCGCGGCCGAGATTGATGCGCACCAAAGCGTCGTTAGCACGAATACGCTCTAAAACAGTTTTAGTCGTCGCACAATTACTGCGCACCAGATTAAGCTGCCGCTCAATCAATAGAGTCATGGTTGGACCTTCGGCGCTAACCGTTGGAACACAAGCGACATAGACTAACGCGCACAATATAATAAGGCTTCTTTTCATTACGTATTATTATGGCGAAATATTCCCAGACGGTCAAGTCTACGTATTAGGCTGCTAATTTATAACCTGCAAGTCACTTGCACCAACCCGACGCTAATTTACATCTTTAATACTAAAACCAAACTTACTGGCGACAAGCGCAATATCCGGCTTACCAAATTCATCTGCTAGCGCCTGAAATTTGGCTTGTTTATCGCTGCCAAATTTTTGCACCAGATTATAATACCATTCAAACGTGCAAAAATATGGCGGCTCTTTGGGTGGTTTGCTTTTGGAATGAAATTTGTCGGCGTACATTAGCAGCCGCTCCTCGGGCGTGTTAGCGGTATAGTCGGCTGGCAGAATGGATAAGTTTTGGTTAATTATATCCTGCTTGGTCAAGCCTACACCAGTATGGTGTGAAGCAAACCGCCAAATTTGTTCGGGAAAACCTTCATTTCGCAGAATCTTTTCACCAATCACGCCGTGGCGAACGCCGTCGACAAATTTGCCGTTTTCCAGAACATCATACGCACCGATATCATGAAGCATGCAGGCAACATGCAGCAAATCACGGTCTATCTGCGAGTTTGGCTTAGCATCTAAAAGCTGCGCCGCAATCGCGTCAACCACTTGGCAATGAGTGTAAATCAGCGCAAAATCAGCATCAGTTTTGGCGTATTTTTTGTGCAAGTTTTTGATTTGAGCTTCGGTTGGTAGTTTTGTTTTACTCATATACTTATTTCGCAGACCAGTCTATTTATCAAATTTTAATTCCGCAAGTTTCTCGATGTCTATACCGATATTCCGGTATAAATCAGAAGTGCTTTTCGTTATCAAATCGCTCTCAGTAAAGCCAAGCAGCGCTGCCGTTTTTACCACTTCCACTACGCTGTTCGCTTCTATTTCGACATATGGCTTTAACTTCGGCCAGCGGTCAATGACAACCTGAACACCGTCGAGGTCGTATTCTTGGCGTTTGTTTTCTTGATAACCGCGCGGTTTAATGCCAATTTTTGCTAATATTTCCAGCATCGTTTCCATATCAGACACTTCAACTTCCCACTCATGAGTACCATCAATAGTGTCGGCAGTTATTTCTTTGACGGTCAAAGTCGCCTGTCTCCCATCAGAACGCAACCGCACCCAGCGATCTGGCACCGCTGGCATCGTATCAAATACGTAACGGCAAAAATTGTAATTACCGACTTCCTTAGCGCCGAGACTTGTCAACTTTTCTATGATATCGGCGGGATCGACATCATATATTTTTGCTTCGTATTCTATGTTTGACACGAAAATCCTTTTAAATCCTCACATCGCCGTCTAAACTAACATAATTCTTAGCGCCGCTGCGGTACATGGCGGAAGGTTTATTTTTGGCGTCAAACTCATATTTCATCAGTTCGCCAAAATAGCTAAAATGATTACCCTTCGCAATTTTTAAGGTGGCGTCATCGACTATTTCCAGCTCTTCAGCCATGTTGAATGGCTGCCAATCATTAGACCATAAACCCCTCAATCCTTTTTCTGTATCAACAACTTCATATACGCCGTAATCGTTAACGAACCGCGCTTCAAACTTTCGACGTTTTTTATCAGAAACGTCACCAAATTGATCAATAATTCCTAATATCGAATTTGCGACTATTCCTGGCGCTGTATCATACGCGTTCGCCAGCACCGAAACAGTTATTCCGTCGTCTATCCGCGACCAGGTACGGCCGACAAATCCTGGATAACCGCCGCTATGACCGACGAGCCGCTTACCATCTTTAGCTTTTGCGATATCAACACCCAATCCGTAACTTCCTGCGTTTGCTTCGTCGGCGACTTGCCATGATGGGCGCTGCATTTCCCGTTTGGAAGCATCGCTCAACAGTTTGCCTGAGCCGACCTGTAGAGCAGCAAAGAATTTCGCCAAGTCATGCGCCGTTGAGCAAAATCCTGTGGCTGTCTGCAGTGCACCAGTTGTGATGTGCTGAAACGGACGGCGCTGCTGGAGTAAATCAAACCTACTATAGCCAGTTGCCATACGAAGTTCTGGCGAATATTCCGTGGTGGTTTGTTTCAAATCAAGCGGCGTGATAATGTTTTCCGCCACAAAATCAGCATAGGATTTCCCGCTAACTTGTTCAATCACCAAACCCAGCAGGCCAAAACCAAAATTGGAATACTTGAATTCGGAATTTGGCTCGAACACTAGCTGCGATTGCATGATTTGCTTCCTGAACTCGTCTTCATCCGGAAATTCTCCTTGAAACTGCCAAAAGCCTGACGCCTGACCGTCGCGAATTACACCCGCCGAATGACTCAGTAACTGACGCAAGGTTACGTCATGCCAACGCTGGTCCCTGTGCTGCGCCAGCCACGGTAGATGCGTCGTAGCTGAATCATCAATGCGCAACTTGCCATGCTCCTGCAACTGCATTACGGCCGTGGCAGTAAATGTTTTCGATTGTGAAGCAATGTGAAAAAGGTGGCCAGTTGTTAATTTTTCGTTATTTTCTATATTTGCCAGACCGTAGACTTTATGAAAAACCACTTCGCCGTCTTTGGCTATAGCTACCGTAAATCCCGGCCAGCGCGCCCACTGGCTGCGCAGCATTAGCCATGAGTCAATGAATTTCAGCGTTCGTTTGGGAATTGATTTCATAGCCTACTTGTACCTCCTAAAATATTACGCTTCTTGCGGCCACCATTTCAGCACAAAATCCCGGTAGCCTGGCGCAATTTTGTCAGTAGCTTCGACTTCTGTTCGCGTCAGCCAAACTATACGTTCCTCGCCGCCATCACACGCCCGGTCTGGCAGTTCAACGTTACTGTCAACTGTAGCCGTATAGCCAAGAATAATTTTATGATCTTTGACGGCACTACCTCGCGGATAGCGCATATAGAAATCAGCTGGCGTCGCATCAATTGTGATACCCAGCTCCTCGCGCAGCTCCCGCTCTAATGCCACGTCAGGCGTTTCGCCGGCATCAATATGCCCGCCCGGCAGGCCAAAACCATCATCGTGCGGATAATACATCAGTAGCACACGCTTGCCGTCGCTGCTATACAGTGCTACTTTTACGCTAACTTCGTGTCGATCGTACATTGCGCTCATAATCCCAATTCCTTTAGCTGCGCTGGGTCAACCGTTGATGGCGAATCCATCATCACGTCAACGCCCGAACCGTTCTTTGGAAAGGCTAGGGTCTCGCGGACATTAGTTTCGTCGATGAGCTCCATGAGGATGCGGTCAACACCAAAGGCACAGCCAGCGTGCGGCGGCGCACCGTATTTGAAGGCGCTGAGCATGGCGCCGAATTTTTCCTCGACGTAGGATTCGCTAAAGCCCAGCAAGTCAAATACTTTGTACAGTACCGCTGGGTTGTGGTTGCGCACACCGCCAGAGCAGATTTCATAGCCGTTCATCACCATGTCGAACTGGTCAGCCACGATAGCCAGTTTTTCAGCATCAGTGTTCGCCGATTCCAGCGCCTCTAGGCCGCCCTTTGGCATACCAAATGGGTTGTGACCAAAGTCAAGCTTCTTGCCATGATCATCCCATTCATAGAACGGAAAATCGATAATCCAAGCCAGTGCCACCTCATCCGATTTTTTCAGGTTGAAGTGGGCAGCAAATTCGTTTCGCAAGCGACCAAGTACGGCGTTGACGACCGAGCGAGTGTCAGTACCAAAGAAGACAACATCACCGTCCTCAGGGTTCATTTTCTTCCTAAGCAATCTATGTTCTTCGTCTGACAAGTGTTTTGCCACTGGCGAAATCGCATCATAGCCATAAAAATCACTACTAGTGATCGGGATTACATATCCCTGTGCCTCGTCGGGGTGTTTTATTTTAACATATTTAATGTAAGGCAAACCGCCCGCCCCCTCACTTGTAGCAATATCCTCAAATTGTTTGATTTGCCTACGGCTGAGGCTGGTACCGTTTTTCACACAAATTGCCTTGATACACTCAACGTTCTTGAATTTATCATATTTAGTGTTGGCAAACACATTAGTCAGCTCAATCAGCTCCATGCCAAAACGCAAGTCTGGTTTATCCGAGCCGTATGTCTCCATGGCGTCGCGGTAGGAAATGCGCGGAATTGGACTGCCATCACCAACCGCGAGGTCGCTCAAATCCAGCATTTTTTTGCCCGCAAACTCGGTCGCTAGTTGACACATCAACGGTTCGACCTCACGGCGAACTTCCTCGCCGTCCTCAACGAAGCTCATCTCCAGATCCAACTGATAGAACTCGCCGTACAGCCGATCAGCCCGCGGATCTTCATCGCGAAAACACGCCGCCAGCTGATAATACCGCGGCACGCCGCCAACCATCAGCAGCTGCTTGAACTGCTGCGGTGCTTGCGGCAGCGCGTAAAACTTATTTTCCTGCAAACGGCTCGGGATCAGAAAATCACGCGCACCCTCAGGGCTAGAATTTGCCAAAATCGGCGTCTGAATCTCAATGAAGTCGCGGTCGTCCATGTACTGATGCATGCGCTGGTACATTTCGGCGCGTTTTTTCAGCATCTTCTGCATCTTCGGACGACGCAGATCAAGGTAACGATATTTGAAACGCAAGTCCTCGCCCGCTTGGTTCTCCTCGGCAAACGGCTGGATTGGCAAGGTCTCAGCACGATTAAGTAGCGTCAACCTCTCTACCACCAGTTCAACTGCGCCAGTCGGAATTTTATCGTTTTTTAGTCCAGCCGCGCGTTCGCGCACCATGCCTTCGGCGCGAATGACAAATTCATCGCGCAGCTCATCAGCAAGCGAAAATGCTTCCGGATTATCAGAATTAAAAACTAGCTGCAACAAACCGGTGTGATCGCGTAAATCAACAAAAATTAACCCACCATGATCGCGGCGCGAGTGTACCCAGCCGCTAACTGAAATTTTTTCGCCGGCAAGTTGCGCCGCCTGTATATTAAAAGTTCGCTTCATATCTCTGTTATTATACTCGATTTGACCATCCTTTACCAATCTGCGCTGCATTGATAGCTTTTCTAAATAAAATGCGCTACAATTAGCATAAGAATTATGAGGATCCTAAATAATACTCTGGTCAAGATTCTGACGCGTAATAATATTGCGACCGAAGAAACTCTCAAACCGCTAATGGAAGAGGCGGAGCGTTCTTCGCGACCGCTGCAAGATATTGTATTAGATTCAAAGCTTGTATCTGAAACCGACTTGACAAAGCTTTTCGCGCAATACGCCGATATACCTTACATTGAGGTCGATCCACGTAATATTCCGAGCGAGGTGCTGAATCGCATCCCAGAGCGTATCGCCCGCCAATACAATGCAGTGATTTTTCAAATCGACGAAGACGGTACCATGCACTTGGCGATGGATGATCCAGATGATGTGCTGGCTACTAATTTTATCGAGAAAGAGATCGGCAGCAATACTAAAATTTATATCGCACCGCATTCTAATATCTTGCAATGTTTAGAAAATTATCGCGGCGATGTCAATCAAGAACTTAATGAAGTTATTGACGTGCAGCGCGAAGATGACGGCTCGGACCAGAAAGTTTCCGAAGCTGATGTCGCCGAAGATTCACCAATCGCCCAAACCGTCAATTTGCTTCTAGAATATGCCATCCGCTCGCAGGCCTCAGATATTCACATAGAGCCGCGTGAGAATTTCGTGCAAGTACGCTACCGTATCGACGGCGTCCTCAAAGAAGTCAATCAATTACCGCGCAACGTGCTAAATGCACTGGTCAGCCGCATTAAGATTCTATCCAACCTCAAGATTGACGAGCGTCGCGTGCCGCAAGACGGCCGCTTCAAAATTAAAGTCGCTGGCAAACAATACGCCTTGCGCGTTAGCACTCTGCCAATTACCGACGGCGAGAAAGTTGTCATGCGAATTCTCGACGAATCCAACCAAGCAATTACGCTACAGCAGCTTGGTTATTGGGGCAGATCGCTAGCCATCATAAATAACGCTATTGCCGAACCAAACGGCATGATTCTAGTAACCGGACCAACTGGTAGCGGCAAATCAACTTCCTTATTTTCAGTACTATCTATGCTAAACACGCCGGAGGTTAATATCTCAACTATCGAGGATCCAGTCGAATACAAAATCCCCGGCGTCAACCAAACCCAAACCAACGCCAAAGCTGGCATGACTTTCGCCTCGGGGCTGCGAGCACTGCTGCGCCAAGATCCGAACATCATCATGGTCGGCGAGATTCGCGACGGCGAGACAGCCAACCTAGGCGTGCAGGCGGCGCTGACTGGGCACTTGGTATTTTCAACCCTACACACCAACAATGCGGCGACCTGTTTGCCACGCCTACTGGATATGGGAATTGAACCATTTTTGATCGCTTCAACAGTCAAGGCGGTCGTCGGTCAGCGCTTAGTACGACGACTGTGCATGAACTGCCGCGAACAATACGTACCGACGCCAGACGAAATCAACGAAATAGTCTCGCTATTCAATCTGCGTCCAGACCAAACGTTTGCACATATCCATGATCTAGAATTACAAGCCATTGAGCAAAAAGTTGGCGGCGACACACCAGCTGGCACCGACGAAACTACTATTCGCACCCTCTGGCGAGCACACCCAGGCGGCTGCGACGAGTGCGGACACGTCGGCTTCAAGGGGCGCGTCGGTATTTACGAAGTGTTGGGCATGTCGCGCGAAATTCAAAAAATGATAACTTCCGACGCCACTAGCAACCAGATTCAAGATCAAGCAATCAAGGAGGGAATGATTACAATGCAATCTGATGGATTAGTTAAAACATTACGCGGTAACACTACGCTCGACGAGGTGCTGCGTGTTACGAGGGAATCCTAATGGCATCTTTCTCTTATGTCGCAACTAATAAGTCTGGCGATGTCATCCAAGGCAACATCGAGGCTAGCGATCGGCCTGGAGCTTTATCTGCTCTAACCAAGCAAGGCTTGTCACCTCTCAGTATTGACTCGCTTGAAAAGAAAGGACTAGCCAGTATTAGTTTTGGCGGTGGTAAGAAAAAAGTTAAAACCGACGACATCGTGATGTTCACCCGCCAGATGAGCGCCATGGTTAGCGCTGGCGTGCCGTTGCTGCGAGCACTTTCTTCGCAACATGATCACACTGATAGTCCAGCCCTCAAGGCAGTCCTTGGCGACATCATTAAAGACGTTCAATCTGGTATGCAGCTAGCCGACGCCCTGAGCAAACATCCAGCTACTTTTAACGATGTTTATGTCAATATGGTGCGTGCTGGCGAAGCTGGCGGTATTCTTGACGATATCCTTAGGCGTCTAGCTATTCAGCAAGAAAAAAGTGCTGGCATCCGCAAAAAAATTAAAGGAGCGATGACTTATCCGTTAGTTTTACTGGTTATTACTATTATGGCCTTTTTGGTTTTAATGGTGTTTGTCATCCCGCAAATCGGCGAAATGATTAAAGGGTTTGGCGGCGAGGATGCCGAATTGCCAGCTCTGACTCAAGTGATGCTGTCAATTAGCGGTTTTTTGACGACCAAAGGGTACTTACTGATACCGGTATTAATTGTTGCTGTTTATTTCTTGCGGCGCTGGCTCAGCACCACGGCTGGCAAGCACGCTTTTCACCGTTTTGTCCTCAAAATACCAGCCATCAATGGCATCATTCAGAAAGTAGCCGTAGCCCGCTTTGCTCGTACGTTTTCGGCGCTAATGGGGTCTGGCGCGGCTGTCCTAGAATCGCTCGAAGTCACTTCACACTCGGTTGGCAATGTCGTCTACGAGGAAGCTCTGCTAAAAGCTGCCAAGGAAGTCGAAAACGGCAAAAACTTATCAACAATCATCGAAAAAACTGGATTATTCCCGCCAATCGTCTCGCAGATGCTAGCTGTCGGCGAAGAAACTGGCCAAACCGACGTCGTACTAGTCAAAGTAGCCGACTTTTACGAAGAAGAAGTTGATGTCGCCATCGATAGTATCGGCTCAATTATTGAACCGGTAATGATCGTGCTGATGGGTGGCATGGTGGGGCTAATTGCCGCCAGCGTTATGATGCCAATTGCCGGCTTATCAACGAGTATTAAACAATAAAACTTATGCTATACTGTATATAGAAAAAGGCATCCATGGTAAAACTATTTTTCAAAGACAAACCGATCATCGGGCTCGATATCAATTATACTGGTGTTAAAGTCATGGCCATCAACCAGAAACACGCTGACGTTCGCGGCTACGGCTCAGTCGATCTTGACCCGGTTAAGACACAGGAGGCGCTCGACACCGACGACCACGAGTATCTGCGCGAGCACATAGCCAATATGTTTCGAGATCGCATTATCGGCTCTCTGCCTTCTAACCACGTAGTAATTGGCTTGCCGACGAGCCGCACTTATTCGCGCACCTTTACTCTACCAGCGAGCGAAGAAAAGCATATTGCCAGCGCTGCCCAGCTAGAAGTCGAACGCTATATACCAGTACCGTCAGACTCGTTATACACTGACTACGAAATTATTAAGCGCACCAAAGAGACCCTGATGGTTGTCGTCTCGGCCGCACCGCGCGCGCTGGTTGATACAGTTACGCAAGTTGCCAAGGAAGTCGATCTGCGTCCAGTTGCCGTTGAACCGAGCATGAATGCGGTCGCCCGCATCCTGACCAAAACCGAGGAAGGCAATCGTACCACGCTAGTTATCGACGTCGGCGCCACCAGTACCGATATTGCCGTCCTGGAAGATTCAGCGATTCTCATTACCGGTTCGGCTAATGTCGGCGGCAATAACTTCACTCTAGATATCGCTAGTAAAATGCAAGTGTCGCTAGAAAAAGCTCACCAGTATAAAGTCCTCAACGGCCTCGGACAAAGCGATGATCATGACAAAATTGAAGCCGCCCTCAAACCAAGCCTCGGTCGTATCGTCGGAGAAGCCAAGAAGGTCATCCGTTACTACAGCGAACGTATTTCGGAGGATAAAAAAATCGAGCAAATTCTTATCGTTGGCGGCGGTGCAAATATGCCAGGTATCGGCGAATATTTTACTAACGCTTTCATTTTGCCGGCCCGCGTCGCTAGCCCGTGGCAAGATCTTGATTTCGGGTCGCTTGAGAAACCGCACCGCCAGTTTCGTCCGCGTTATATCACCGTCGCTGGTCTGGCTAGCGTACGGCCATCGGAGGTAAAAAAATGATCAACCTACTTTCACCCGAAGAACGCAAGCAAATTAAGGCCGCCCGGGCTAACTCAATTTTGATGCGTTATGTTGTCATGTCGCTGATAGTTGTTGTGATTATCGTAGTTGAACTAATCAGCTCGTATTTTATGCTAGTATTCAACCAGTCTGCCAGTAGAGAAACCATAAATGACAATCAAAGTAAATCTTCAGCCTTCAGCTCGGTCAAGAGCGATGCCGAAAAGTATCGTTCTAACCTGCGGGTAGCAAAATACATTCTTGACACTCAAGCGCCATATACTGATATTCTAAATGCGATTGCCAAGAGGTTACCAAACGGCGCCTCGCTCACTGGCATATCAATCGACCCGACGACTTTTGGAACTGCTTCTGTGCAAATTCAAACCCACGTCAGTTCGTACGCGCAAGCCATTGAAGTCAAAAATAGCTTGCAAGAGACGTCTATCAATAAAGTTAAAGTTTTTGACAGTGTTAGCCTATCAAACGCTACGCACGAAATTGGCGACAATACATTTCAGGCAAATTACACTGTAATCTATTCAAAGAAGGTACTGCCATGAAATTCGTTCTAAAACCAACTACATTCCGCATTTTGCTTATCGTGAGCCTACTAGTTATTGCGGCGGCGGGCGTAGGCAGTTTCGTCTTCGGACACCAAGAGATTGTTAAATATGCAGAGGAAACCCGCAAACTCAATACCGAAGCACAAGCCTCTAGCAACGAATTACAAGCCCTTTCAAGCCTCAAATCGAAACTAGACAACAGCAAAAGCGACGTAAAACGCGCTGAACAAATCGTTTCGACCAGCAAGAAATATCATTATCAAGATCAAATTGTCAGCGACATCGAAAATCACGCAAATAGCGCTGGTATTAAAATCGCTTCAATCGATTTTTCATCAAATGAAAGCAAATCCAGCAGCTCATCAAGCTCATCGTCGTCTAGCACCGCCAAGAACACTAAAAAACCGGCGCCAGACGGCTTCAAATCGGTTACCGCTACCGTTAACTTGAGTAATCCGGTATCCTATGAGCAAGCATACATTTTCTTGCGCTCTTTAGAACAAGGGCTTTTCCGGATGCAAATTTCTAACCTAGCCTTAGCCAAAGATGACAACAACGGCATCACAGTTAGCGCACTAACTCTGGAGGTATATACAAAATAATGGAAGTCTCAGACGCATTTCGCATTCTTGGCGCAAAGACAGCTAAATTCTTTGGCCGGTATCACTTTTTATTGTTTTTCATGTTAGCTGCCGGCGGATTGTCAGTTGCTACCATCCTACTCTACCAAACACTCACTACGCCAGCAGAAGAACCGCAAGCTAGCACCTCCGCTAGTTTTGATGATACTACCATCAAACGCATCCGCAAGCTAAAATCAGCTGGCAATGCACCAAGCACGCCGCCGCCAGCCAACGATAGGACAAACCCGTTTTAGTCTATGATTTTGCTCGGTTCAGCGGTACTCAATGCAGAAATATTCAGTATTCAAACTGGCGGCAAGGTAGCGCGCACAACCCGCGCAATCATTAATCCCGCCAATCTACAAATTATCGCCTTCGAAGTATCAGGACCGCTAGTTCAGCAACACCCCGCGCTGATGTTGCTTAGCGATGTCCGCGAACTGAGCAATATGGGCTTCATTGTCGACGACATCGACCAATTCATAGCTCCGACCGACGTTGTGCGCGTCAACGACGTCTACCAGCTAAAGTTTGATATCATCGGCAAACTAGTACTTGATGAAAAACGCCATAAACTTGGTAAAGTCATCGATTTCACAATAGATACCACGCAGTTTCTTATTATGCAGCTGTCGGTCAAGCGGCCGCTACTGCGTAGTTTCAATGATACTGAGATTTTGGTACATCGCAGCCAGATTATCGAGATCAATAACGATTCAATTGTCGTTCATTCCCAAGCTAAAGCCCCTGAGCCAGAACTCCATGAAGTAGTCGGTAGCTATATCAATCCGTTCCGCAAACCAAAGCAAGCTCGACAGAATTCAGATATTGATTAGATATCTTCTCGGCGCAAAGCAGTTTTGATATCATCAAAGCTAAATCCCTGGCGCGCTAGATATTGCATGAACTTTTGCTCATCAGAGTAACGCCGGCGTTTTTTAGCAATAACTTTAGCCAGCTCATCGAGATCATTACGCGACGAATCTGCGATTACCGAATCAATAATTGTTTGTGCTATACCTTTTGCCGCCAATTCGCTACGCAGTTTTCGCATAGATACGCCTTTAACCTGATGTCGATTCTCAACCCACCAGTTAGCAAATTTCTGATCGTCAATATAACCGCGCGCTTGCAACTTCGCAAAAACACGCTCCGCCACAGTTTTAGCGACACCTAGCTTTTCCGCTAACTTACCAGTTTTTCTATTTTTATATTTACGAGCCAATGTTTTACGGTAAAGATAATCACGTACTTCACTGCTACTACGCGGTCGCATCAATACATACTCAAGTACTCGGGCATATATTTTGCCGAATTCACTCTCTTGCTTGAGATTAGCTAACTCCTCTTTCGATAAAACCTGGCCAGCCTTAATTCCAAGATCAACAACCTGCGAAATATCCAGGCTAAAATCATATTTGCCATCAATATACACGTTGACGCGATCCGAATCGCGGACTTGCGGCGAAAGCGCCGTCACAGTATATCGTTCTTGCTGCTGAGCCATATCATTATTATAGCTGAAAAAGCGGCCATTTACCGACTAGCAAGCTACTATAGTTCGCATAAATTATCATGATATTCAAAGATACTACGCCACTAAACTTAGCTCGGATATACTTCTAGCGGACTGTTTTCTTTTTACTTCTAATCTTTCGGTTCTGGTTCAGCGACCTTTTCGCGAACTTTAGCGTCAATCTCAGCCAGGACTTCTGGATTTTCTTTCAAGTATTTTTTAGTAGCTTCGCGACCTTGGCCGATTGTTGCATCATTATACTTATAAAACGCTCCAGATTTGCTCAAGATTCCGTACTGAACGCCCAGATCGACAACATCACCCGTCTTGCTAATACCTTCGTTATACATGATATCGAACTCAGCCGTGCGGAATGGCGGCGCAATCTTATTCTTGACGATTTTGACGCGCGTGCGATTGCCGCGAATCTCATCGCCGTCTTTGATTTGCCCAATCCGGCGGATATCTGCTCGCACCGATGCGTAAAACTTAAGCGCATTACCGCCAGTAGTTGTCTCGGGGTTGCCAAACATCACGCCGATTTTCATGCGTATTTGATTGATGAAGATTACTGTAGCCTTCGACTTGTTAATAATACCGGTTAATTTGCGTAGTGCTTGGCTCATTAATCGCGCTTGCAAACCCATATGCGAATCACCCATATCACCGTCGATTTCAGCTTGCGGCACCAACGCTGCTACCGAATCAACTACTATTAGGTCAACGGCATTTGAGCGCACAAGCGTTTCGACAATTTCCAGCGCCTGCTCGCCGTTGTCGGGCTGCGATACTAGCAAATTATCAGTGTCAACGCCAAGCCGTTTAGCATATGCTGGATCAAGCGCATGCTCAGCATCAATGAAGGCTGCCGTCCCGCCTTGTTTTTGCATTTCGGCGATAGCATGCAGCGTCAAGGTTGTCTTACCGCTCGACTCTGGACCATAAATCTCGATAATTCGACCTTTCGGATAACCGCCGCCCAGCGCCAAATCTAAGCTCAGACTACCGCTTGGCAATAGCTCGACATCAACTTTTTTAGCCTCTCCTAGCTTCATGATTGAACCGTCGCCGAATTGCTTGGTAATCTGCTCCATCGCCAAACCCAACGCCTTTAATTTGCCCTCGTCAGCCGCTGGCTTATCTGCAGATGTTTTTGGTTCGCTTTTCTTCGCCATATCTCCCCTTTCTTGCTGATATCTTTAATTATACATGAGCGACGCAGTTTTTGGTATAATGGTAAATATGAAACAAAACGGCTTCACAGTTATTGAACTTTTACTGGTGATAGTTTTACTTGGAGTTGGCAGCTGGCTATTTTTTAATGAAAAAGCAACTATCGATGCCACTGCTCGCGACAATCAGCGTAAAGTCGCTATCAACGCGATGTATTACGGATTAGAAGAGTATTTCTACGCTAAAAACGGCTACTATCCGGCTTCGATTGACAGCAAAACGCTGCGCACCGTCGACCCTGATCTTTTCACTGATCCGAAAGGCAAAAAACTTGGCAATAGCGGCAGCAACTACGTCTACGAATCAACAGGCTGCAATAACGAAAATCAATGTACTGGCTACACACTGCGCAGTTCAATGGAGCGTGAAGATACTTACACCAAGACTAATCGCGATCACAAGAAATAATCAGCTAGTCATCATTCGTGACTGGGCGGCCATTCTTGAACGCCTCAACGGCATTATTAAGTACCGCTACTTGGTTTTTTGGATCAGCAACATAGCTAAAGCGATAGGTTGTTTCGTCGCCCTCGGTACTTAACCGAATCGAGCCGTAATTAAATAAAGTTTGTAGAATACCTTTTTGCGAATAGCTAGAGTCCTCGATATTCATCAGGCTAACTGTTTGTTCGCGTTTTGAAAACAAGCTTATTTGAATTTCTTGAATAACACTTTCGTTGGTCAAGAAAAAGCGATTTTGCATATATACCCAAATCGCTATATACAAACCGATACCAAATAAAATAATCACCATCAAGCAGATCAAAATAACCTGCGGATACATTGATTGCGCCAAGCCAATCGGCTTAGCAATATCAGGGTAGCAAAACATGAAAACTGACACCAAAATAATTGCAAGAATCATCGCAAATGTCGGCCCCCAAATACCAATGCTGTGCCGCGGAATCATTTGAATGACATACTCATGCTCGCTGAGATTAAGCCACGGGTAGAGGCGGCATGATTCCTCGTGCTTGCGGCGGGTCTCTTCGGAAATATGAACCGGAATCGGCTCGGTTGAGCGCGCCACATGTACGACCTGCTTGCCAGAGTCGGTGACTGATACTGGGTTGGTTTGCACAACCGATTCTGTACCAGTAGCCTGCTCTTGCTGCTGTGAAGCTGTGTATAACGGACGTCCTTCAGCGTCATAAGCGACTGGTCTGCGGCTATCGTCATCGTCCATGATACCTCCTCGTTTATACTACTTGTAGTATACTATAAATTCCCTGCATTGCCGAGATGCCGCTTCGCCTTAATCGTTACCCGGCGGCCGCGCGGCGTGCGCTCAATGAAGCCAATTTGTAGTAGATACGGCTCATAGAAATCCTCAATCGTCGTTGCTTCATCGCCAGTCAAGGCGGCAATGGTCGTTAGTCCCACGGGATTATCGCCATAGTTTTCCAGAATTGATTGCAGCAAATTGCGGTCAGCTGGGTCTAATCCCAGCTCATCCACTTCCAGCATTTCTAGCGCACTCGTTGTCGTTTTAACATCAATTATGCCATCACCGTTGACGTCAGCGTAGTCGCGCACGCGCTTGAGCAGGCGATTAGCGATACGCGGCGTCAGGCGGGCGCGAGTCGATAGCAAATCAGCAGCCTCACCTTTGATGGTTGAGTCCAAAATCGCTGCGCTGCGAGTTACGATCTTAGCGATATCTCCTGGATCATAAAACTCCAACCGGTAAATATGCCCGAACCGATCACGCAGCGGCGCCGCCAAGCTGCCCGTCCGCGTGGTCGCGCCGATCACCGTGAACCGCGGCAAATCCAACCGAATTGACCGAGCTGCCGGCCCCTTGCCGATGACAATGTCCAGTTTGAAATCTTCCATGGCCGAATACAAAATCTCCTCCACCGCCCGACCGAGGCGATGAATTTCATCGATGAACAAAATATCGCCGTCCGCCAAATTCGTCAAAATTGACGCCAAATCACCTGCTTTCTCAATGGCCGGGCCACTGGTAATGCGCAAATTCGTGCCCATCTCGTTAGCGATCACCGTCGCCATGGTCGTCTTACCCAGACCTGGCGGGCCGTAGAGCAGCACGTGATCCAGCGGCTCGCCGCGCTTCTTTGCCGCCTCAATTGCCAACCGCAGATTACGCTTCAACCGCTCCTGGCCAACATACTCGCTAAAACTCTGCGGACGCAGACTGACTTCAATCCGCTGCTCCTCGGCATCATCATCGTGCGGACTGGTATCGACTATTCTTTGAATTGCCATAGATTAAGCCGTTTTATCCCTTCAATGCTTCCGTCACCCGTTGCGCCGTCGGCAGATTAGTGTCAACATTTTCCAGCGCTTTGGTAGCGTCCGCTAAGGTGTAGCCCAGCGCCATCAGCGCTTCTAAAGCTTCGTCAGAAGTATTCAATTCAGTTTGGACCGGAGTGTCCGCTCGACCGTAATGCGCTGGCAAGCCAACCTTATCGCTCAGATCAACCACCACCCGCTCGGCAGTTTTTTTGCCAATACCAGCAGCTTTTTGCACAAAAGCACTGTCAGCGTTGGCAATGGCGTTGCGTACCTGTTCCGCATCGCCCAGGCTGAGAATCGCTAACGCGGCCTTCGGGCCGACACCCTGAACAGTAATCAGCATTTCAAAAAGCTTTTTTGCCGCCAAACTAGAAAAACCGAATAGTTCTTCCGCCTGCTCGCGCACATGGTGGTAGGTATAAAACTTGATGTCCTGATTCAGCGCCACTGCCTCAAAATCACCAGCCGACACGCTAACTTCGTAACCGACGCCGTGAACGTCAATCACGACGCTGCCCGCGCCAAACTTTTCAGCGATCACACCAGAAAGATGAGCTATCATAATCAGCTATGGCGACGTAGTGTTACCGCCAGGATTATTACTATTATTGCCACCATTATTGCTACCGCCAGAATCGCCCGAGCCACCGCCACTATTATCGTTTCCGCCAGCAGCCGCACAATTGCTAGTATCTTTACTGTAGTTCACGCCGTCGATTTTACTTTTATCGACCATAACTACTGAGCCTGTCTTGAGATCACAAGCTGCCACTTTAGCATTTGTGCTTTTACAGTTAGCAGTGTCTTTCGAGTATTTTGTCGAGTTAAAGCTAGCTTCGTCGATAGTTTCAACCTTGCCGGTAGAGAGGTTGCAAACGGTAATCGTCGGCGCCTTACAATTAGCAGTATCTTTTGAATATTTCGTCGAGTCAAACTTGTCATCGTCAATAGTTTCAACCTTGCCGATAGAGAGGTTGCAAACAGATACTTTAGCTGGCTCGGAATTACACGATTCAGTCGGCAGAGCGCCGCTCATAAAGTATTCATTATAAGTATTAGCGCCAGCTTTCGCCGCCAAGCCGCCCTTGTCCTTACAGACAGCGCGCTGAACGATACCGCTCGGCAGAGTGAATTTAACATCTGGCTTGCCTGACAATAGCGACGTCATCGTACTCTTCCAAATCGGCCCAGCCATGTCGCTACCACCGCTAATCATAGCAGAGTTATCATTATTGCCAACCCAAACACCAACAACGTATTGCGGATTATAGCCAATCGTCCAAGCATCGCGGTTGTCGTTGGTAGTACCAGTTTTAACAGCAACAGTATGATTACCGTTAACCGTAATTGACGAACCAAAGATGCGTGCGCGAGTTGTCCTGTCGCTAAGAATATCTGAGATTAGGTAAGCCCCCTGAGCGCTAATAACTTGCTTAGACTTGCCCTCGTGTTTGTAGATTGTTTTAGCGTATTTATCGTCAATCTGAGTAATTTTAGTAATATCATGTTGCTTACCACTATTAGCGAAAGCAGTATAAGCATGCACCATATCCTGCAAAGATGCCTCGGCTGAACCAAGCGCCAACGATAAGCCGTGATCGCCTTTCTTGATAGAGGAAATACCCATACTGTTAGCAGCTGTTACTGAACGGGAAATACCATATTTCTGCATCACCTCAACGCTTGGGATATTAAGCGACCAATTAAGCGCTTGGCGCACCGTAGCACTACCGCCGCGGCTAGCTTCATTTTTATCAGCATCGCGCGGCACATAGCCGCCGCCGAAATCCTTAACTTTATCTTGCAAAATAGTCGCTGGCGTAATCACGCCGTCTGCCAATGCTGCTGCGTAATAAATCGGCTTGAAGCTAGAACCTGGCTGGCGCCTAGTCGTTACCATGTTAACCTTGCCCCATTTTTCATTATTATAATCGGCACTACCAACCAAAGCTCGAACTTCACCAGTCGTTGGATCAACGACAACTCCGCTGGCATTAGAGCCGCCCATTCGGTTAATATGCCTCATTTGCTTACTGATATTGTCTTTGAGGGTATTCTGCATATCAATATCTAGCGTCGTTGTGACTTGATAACCAGAACGCATAACTTTTTCGTAACCATCTTTTTCGTAGCCGCCTTTTTTAGAGCTATATTTATCGCTGAGCTCAGCCACCACCATTTCAGCAAAATGCGGCGCCACGCTATCATTCTGCGTTGACGGCGGTGCATAGGCCAATTGCTGGGCTAAGGCCTCTGTTTTTTGCGCTTCGGTGACGTAGCCCTCTTTTACCATTCGACTGAGTACTGTTTTTTGCCGTTCTTTAGCATATTCAGCACTGCCACTAATCGGCGAGTAGCTGCTCGGTGCCGGCAATACGCCAACCAGCATAGCGCTTTCTGCCAGAGTTAGTTCTTTCGGTGTTTTATTGAAATAGGTCTTAGCCGCATCCTCTATACCAAAAGCGTTTTCACCAAAATAGACCGAATTGAGATACATGTCGAGAATCTCGTCTTTAGAATAGTTTTGCTCGACAGCAATCGACATGAAGAACTCTTGATATTTACGCATCAAACTATGCTCGTCGCTTAGCAAGGTATTCTTAACCAACTGCTGAGTGATGGTCGAGCCGCCGCCATGCCGCGTCACTGCCGCCCTAGCGATACTAAAAAGATTAAATCCGCCATGTTTATAAAAATCCTTGTCCTCGCTCGCCAATAAAGCATTCTTCATATAATCAGATATCTGGTCGAGTTTCACGATATTGCGCTTCTCGGCCCGACCAATACTATAAAAAGTCTTACCATTTCTGTCTTTTAGAACGATTCCGGTATTATTACGGTTCATCAAACGTTCAACGTCGCGGATATCATTAGCCAGCATGATGTATGTTACCACTGGTATGATAATCATAATCGCTAGAATAGGACCGCCAACAACGGCAACCTTCTGCTTGCGCGACAATCCTTGCCACCAAGCGACTAGTTTACCAAACTTACCTGTCGGCTGGCGATGAACCTTACGAACTGGAGATTTCTTACGACCTATGTTAGCGTAGCGCGATAAACGCGGCGGTTGCTTTTGTATCTGCATCACTTACCATTATATCACCTTACGCTTCAATACGGCTCATAAACGCATGCGTTAAAGCTGCCGCCAATGCGTCAGCGCAATCATCAGGCTTCGGCACCTCTTGCAACCCTAGCTGAATACGCACCATTTCTTGAATTTGCGGCTTTTTGGCGGCACCGTAACCAGTGATTGATTTTTTGATTTCATTCGGCGTGTATTCGTGAATTGGCAATTTCGCTTGGCGGCCTGTCAATATTGCTACGCCGCGCGCCTCGGCGACACTGATTGCTGTCGTAATATTCTTGGTAAAAAACAGTTTCTCAACCGACATAACATCCGGCTGCGTCTCTTTAATAATATCGGTTAAGCCTAAGTAGATCTCTTCAAGGCGATCTGGTAATGGCGTGTGTGCTGGCGTAGTGATCACTCCAGCCGTAACCAGCCTCATTCTACCGCCGTTGACATCAATTACGCCAAATCCGAGAATACCTGTACCAGGGTCAATTCCGATGATTCGCATGCTGGTGTAGATCACTTCCTGCCAAATCGAATAGCTTTTCTCAAGCCGCGCTTAATTTCAGTGCGCCATTCCCAGACACCATAGCTAACACCCGCCAAGGCCAGTCCGCTAATCGTCCACCACACCGCTGGATTAGTTTGCTGAACTGTTACCGGCTGCACTGGATAAGCCGCTAATGTATTACTAGCTTTCTTGATTTTGCGGCAGCGGCCAGTTGAAGGATTGCGCTCCCAGCCTGCTTTGCACGGTTTGGGTAAATCGTCAACAGAAGCAATCTTCTTGCAGCGGCCAGTTTCTGGGTTACGAAATTGACCCTCTTTACACGGCTTCAGAACGGCTGCAGCCGCCTTGGCAATTGACCGACAACGTCCGGTTTCCTCGCTGCGATATTGACCTTCTTTGCAAGGTTTCAAGACAACGGTTTTTTTCTTGTTCTGAACAATATTGCGGCAGCGGCCAGTCTCTTCGCTGCGATACTGATCATCGCGGCATGGTTTCAATATTTTTATTTTTGGTTTAGTCGACAACGCTTTCAGGCTACCCTTGCCATAATTAAGTTTAGGCGTAAAATCATTAGCCTCACTACCTGGACTCGGCGTCGCCCAGCGCCAAGTCGCAGTTTTAGCATCATACGCCCAAGATCGCCCTTTGTTACTAACGCTATCGGCTTTCTCATACGGTATCACGCCGTTCTTATAGGTAATTAACCCGTTGGCATCTTGCAACCACACTGTTCCAGATGCCTTGTTAAGATGCAGCACCTTCCCTGATATGACAAAGATTTTGCCTGGCAGAACTGCGCCTGATAGCTTCGAAAGGCTATCAGTAGAATCTGATTCCGCTTGGTTGCCGCTACGCAAGCGGTAGAGTGATAAGTCTATTGGGCTTTGACCAATATTTTTAACCTTAACGTAGCTATGACAGGCAAGGTTCGGGTCAGCCGTAGCACAATCTGCTGGATTCGGTAAAATTTCTAGAATCTGTAAAGTTGGCGTCGGCGGCAAACGGTACAAATCACTTGATATCATATTGCCAGTCGCTCGTTTACGAAAATCAGTTTTAAAGACGCCAGTTCGATAAGACATGCTCCAGCCTTTACGCTCCCAAATATCATTCTGATATTTGCCGAGATCGGTGTTATTAATTCGAACCGACTCAACCAGCTGGCCAGCTTGATAAACATTTATCTCTTTGTCATACAAAGCATCACTATTCGGAGTCGGACAGCCCGCTAAAAGCAACGCATCATCCGCATGCGACAAGTTCGGGCTGTACAGCGTTAAATAACTTTTCGGCCGCAGATAATCTCGCAATTTAGCATTACAAACAAAATCAGCTTCCGCTGTTGCGTAACGTAGTTCTAGCGACATCTGTCCTAGATCGAAAAAATTATCACTAGCATTGTAAAGTTCTATCGCCGTATAGCCGTATTTTGGATCAATTTTAAATGCCGAGACTACAACACCGTTTTCTACTAACAATGGTGACGGCAATGTTGTTATTTTATCTACAGTTTCGTTGGTATTAGTAGGGTTTGACGGGACCGACGGCGGGATCTCAGCAGGCTTGGCAGCGGTTTTGTTTTCAGTAGTCTGCCGCGGGAGTGTCTTCCCATCGTTCGCAGCTGGCAGTGAATTAGAATTTTCTTTATTAATTAGCGGCTCGTTAGACTTACCGAGATTTTCCTCTTGTTTAGCGGTTGGTAAATTCTCGCTATTGTTTTCGCTCGCAATGCTTAGCGTGTTATCCGGCGAAACAGCCGCCGTCGATACAGCATCTGCCGCTGCCAACCCTGAAAATACTGACTGAAGAGTTATAGTTGCTATCAAAATGACGAGTTTTAGACATCGCATCAGGCCTCCTAGCAATTATAAATACCATGTATACTTATAATCTACATGAAGGTAAGCTTAAAAGTCAACTAATCGTTAATATCAGCAGTAATATCGGCATTCGTATAAACGTTTACCACATCATCAAGATCGTCGAGCGCGTCAATAATTTTTATTACTTTGCGAGCGGTTTCAGCATCGCTGATAGGCACGTCATTTTTGGCAATGTACTGCAACTCGGCTTCCTCGATGGTCATACCTGCATCGAGCAACGCTTTGCGAACGCTCGCTAAATCTTTCATGCCAGTATAGACAATTAGTTTACCATCAGCCTCAACAGCATCTTCGGCGCCTGCGTCAAGTACTTGCAACAATGTTTCTTCGCCGCTTGCCGCCACCCGAATAACCCCTTTGCGGTCAAATTGAAACATCACGCTGCCAGCATCAGCCATTGAACCGCCGTTTTTAGTTAAAGCCAATTTCACCTCTGGCAAAGTTCGATTACGGTTATCGGTGGCTGTTTCAATGATAATCCCTACGCCGCCAGGGCCATAACCTTCGTAAGTAATTTCTTCTAGCGCCGCTGAATTTTTGTCGGCAACCCGGTCGATCGCCCGCTGAATATTGGCAGCCGGCATATTTGCCGCCTTAGCTTTTTCGATAGCCATTGCTAGGCTAGAGTTCATTGTGGGGTCAGTGCCAGCCCGCGCTGCGATAGCGATCTGGTTGCCAATTTTAGTGAAAATCGCACCGCGTTTAGCATCAACAACAGCTTTTTGACGATGTGTTGTCGCCCATTTACTATGTCCTGACATGACTACTCCTCGTTAGTTTATTGATAAATGCTTACTTATATAATAGCAAATGAGCCCTGTTATGTCACTATCGAAGCGTCGCGCAGTCGATAGCCGCTACGCCATTTCATGAACCACACTGCCGCAATTATCAAACCGTACCATAGCGCCGCTATCCACCACGGCACTTGCAGTTCAACTGCAGCCCAAGATTGCTCAGCACACCAATTCACTACTACAATCATCGCATCAAGCATCATCTGAGCTGGCCAGCCAATGACATGCGCTATCGCTGGAATAATCAGCCCGCTAACGCCACCTATTGATGTTAGCAACATCGCCAACGGTATAAACGGACCAACCAGGATATTCGCCAATAACGAAATTATACTCAACTGCCCAAAGGCTGCCATGATAATCGGCGCAGTTACCAGCTGTGCCGCTAATGTTTCTAACAGAATTTGAATGATAGCTGGGACTTTATCAGTCGAGAAGAAATAAGCCGTCAACACTGGCGCCACAATAATTACGCCAGCAAACGCCGCAAAACTCAGCATCCAACCCATGTCGCCCCAAGCATAACTTGGATTACACAATACCGTTATTGCCGATACTAGCCCCAGCAAAACAACTGGATGAAACTTTCGGCCGACATACCATGCTAGCAAGCTTAATCCAGTAACAAGCCCAGCGCGCACCATGCTCGGGCTAGCGCCAGTCATAGCAATAAAACCCAGCACCAAGCTACAGCTAACTAGTGTCGCTAAATATTTTGATATTTTTGCGAATAGCCGCCGCGCCAAACGTACCAGAATTGTTAAATTGTAACCGCTCGCTACAATGATGTGTGTCAGACCAGCAATCTTCAAAGCCTCCAGTAGATCATCTGGTAGCATACTTTTCTTGCCTAATAAAAAGCCAATCCCTAGGCTAGCTCCTGGATCATCAACCGCTTTATGTACGCCATCAGCAAAAGTATCGCGCAGCTCTAGGGCTGGATCACCGCCAGCTGTTCGCTTGACACCGTCAAGCTTCACCCTTGCTAATACTGCCGCGAAATTGCCAAAACCCGGTTTCAATACACCGCGCAAAGCAAGTTCATCACCGCGTTTAATTGCTGGATTACCGCGCAGCGACAACCAAATTTGGCCAGGTAAAGACGTCTCGCCCATTTTGATATAAGTTATTTGCAGTCTCGTGCTACCAGCTACGTTATCTGCGTCATCCCGCACTATGCCGGTTAATCGCACCGACTGACCATACAACGGTTTGTATAACTGTAACTGCACTTGATCGCTAGAGCCGCGAGCCAGTCCGATCAACAGCCCCACGCCTAGCGTCAAAATTAACAAAATCCGCCGCCGCTGCCAAAAAGCTAAACCAATCAGCGGAATGGACGCAATAATTAACCACCAGCTAGCCCCGCTCCACCATTGCGCCAATACCACGCCGCTAACTAGCCCGTAGCATAAAGCGGCAATATGCCACATTGGATGAAGCCGCTCGCCCAACCATCTCATATTTCGATAGTAGCATAGCTTGACACGACTCGCCGCAAACTGTATAGTAAGATTCACTCGGGCCCATAGCTCAGCTGGTTAGAGCACCTGCCTTTTAAGCAGGGTGTCGTGAGTTCAAGCCTCACTGGGCCCTCCATTTCAAAAACAAGAAGACCTCCTCAGCGTGAAGGTCTTTTATTTTTTAACTGTCTTTATTCTTTACTCTTCTTTTTTGATTCGTTGCGCCGCACATGAGTTTGCAACACATCAATTATCGACAGCACCAGGCACACAGTCACGATAATGGCATAAGACGCATTAATACGGCTGACGATTTGCTTGCCGAACTCATCAACCACTAGCGCATTTTCTAGCGGCTCAAACATTAATACCACAGCTAACACTGCAAATATCACTGACCCGCCAATTCGCTGAAATTTGTTACTAGCCGCCGGCCCGCTGAATAATAATATCAGTGAAGGCGCTAGAGTTAATATCACCGCTACTATATCTACTAACGGCGGACGGATAATGACAATGCCGAGATTAGCAACGTATGGCGTTGCCTCGCTACTCCACAAATCAGCCAAGATTGAACCAGCTGCTAGCGCTAGCGTCAATACGCCGAATCGCCGGCGCGTCATATACGCCAACAAAAACAACACGCCAAAGACTATTGCTAGAACGATAGTAAAAGTCATGCTTTTATTTTATCATGTCTTCTATATACGACGGCAAGTTAAAAGCCCGTGCCTCACGAGAAAATACCGCGTTTTTTAGAGGCTTCGAATTGCTCTAACAGTTCACGCTGCTTCTTAGATAGTTTAGTCGGTGTATCGACAATAATGCTAACGATATGGGCGCCGCGCCGTTCGCTGCGCGGGTACGGGACACCATGGCCAGACAATTTAAAATCAGTACCCGACTGCGTACCGGCCGGTACCTTCATGGTAATTATGCCGTCGACTGTCTCAACGTCAATTTCAGTACCAAGTGCCGCATCAACCATACCGATATGTTCTTGGCTAAGAATCAAATCGCCCTCGCGGGTAAATTTCTTATGCGCTTTAACGCGAATATTGATGTATAAATCACCACGTTCGCCGTCGGCAATCGCTTCACCGCGCTCGCGCAAACGAATCGTCGAACCGTCATCAATACCTGCTGGAATTTTGACAGTGATTTTCTGCTCGCGGCGCTGCACACCAGAGCCATGACAAACTGTGCATTCTTTCTCGGGTATTTTACCGCGGCCTTTACAGGTTTCGCAAACTACCGCTTGTTGGATCGGGCCAAACATAGTGTTCATTGTGCGGACACGCTGGCCAGCCCCTTGGCAATCTGGACAAGTTTTCATCTCGAAACCCGGCTCGACGGTCGTACCGTGGCAATGCTCGCATTCATCGTTAATCATTAACGCAATCTCGACATCTTTGCCAAACACCGCTTCTTCGAAAGTCAAAGTAACACGCGTTTCAACGTCGCGCCCACGCGGCCGGCTATTGCGGCGCGATTGCCCGGACGGCCCGCCAAAAAACTGACTGAAAATATCGCCCAAGCCTTCGCCAAAATCGAAATTAATATTTTGACCTTGGCCGAAACCGCCAAAACCTTCAAAAGGATTACCGCTGTAACCAGCACCGCCGCCAGAACCGCCTACGCCAGCATGACCGAACTGGTCGTAACGTTGGCGTTTTTGCTTGTCTTTGAGAACTTCGTAAGCTTCGTTAATCTCTTTGAATTTCTCTTCGCTGCCGCCTTCTTTGTCGGGGTGATATTTAACAGCCAGCTTACGAAAAGCTTTCTTGACTTCGTCTTCAGAGGCGTTTTTGCTGATACCTAGTACTTCATAATAGTCGCGCTTTGCCATATTGCTATAGTATAGCGCGTTAGCACTCGAAGTGCAAGAGTGCTAAAATTACTAACTTATTTGACGTCAGTAGCCGATGGACTCTTATTATTTTTGTTCGGATTACGCGCCGCTAGCACGCGCAAATCGTCAACTACATCAAATTCATCGAGAATTTTACGGCCAAGCAACGCCTCTAGCACATCCTCAAGCGTTAGAATACCCGCTGTCTCGCGATAATCATTAACAACAATAAACATATGATGCCGCGTCTTGATAAAGGCCGACAAGGCGCGCTCCAGCTTCTGGCTTTGGTTGATAAAGTAAATCTTCTTGTCCATCGCCGTTTCAACGCGACTAGTTTTCTTACCGTTATCAAGCGTCAGTAAGCTACGAATATGCAGAATACCAACAATGTGGTCAATATCACCGTCAGTCACTGGGAAACGGCTATGGCCAGTCTTATGCAGTTCATCAAGCAGCAACGGCCCAATCACATCTTCCTTAGCTACTGTATTCATTACGCCGCGCGGCGTCATTACCTCTTCGACGGTTTTTTCATGAAAATGCAGGGCATTATTGATTAATTTTTTCTCTTCAAGCGACAATATTCCCGATGATTCGCGTATCAAATGCTCAAGTTCTTCCCGCGAGCTAAGAATATTCGGTTCATTCTGCACGTTAACACTGCGCAAAACTTGCCCCAAGCGCGGATGCCGCTCGACGAAAGTCAGCAATCTCGGCTCTATCCGCCGATAATATCCATCAACCATCTGCACCAACCAGTCAAAATGAGCAATTCTACTATAGACTAAAGACGTCATCACGCTAATGGCCACGCCGATAAAAAAACCAAACGCCGATACCGCCGACAATACCGCCAAAACCAGTAGTAGAGCTTCGGTTGCTTTACGCAGCGATACAATATCATCAAGCAGTAGTATTCGCCGTAATTCGTCAGCCGCTGCGGTGTCGCCCTTACGACGGCGGCGTTCTAACTCGTACATTGATAGCTTTGTTCGGCGCGGCGAAATTGACGTCACCGCTATCAACGCTAAGGTAATCATCACAAACAAAATCGCTAAAAATAACCGCATACATATATTGTACCGCAAGCCCGCTTGATTGGCGAGCTCATAAGCAGTATAATAGCCTCTAGTAATAAGCGGAGGAAATATGACCAAAAAGGCATGGATTATTTTTGCGGCGATGTGCGTAGGATTGATTGGCGGCTTAATCTTTTTACAGCAGCGCAATCAAATTGATGTTTCAAGTGTCGATACTACGAAGGCGCAGCCAGCATCGAGCGAAAGCGGCAATATTAGCGAGCATGTTTATGGCAATGCCAACAGCAAAGTGCTATTAGTTGAATATGCCGATTTTCAATGTCCAGGCTGCAATTCATCTTACCCAGTCACCAAAAAAGTCATTGAAAAGTACAAAGACAAGATCGGGTTTATCTTCCGCAACTATCCGCTAACTAGCGCTCACCCGAACGCGCTGGCCGCAGCGGCTGCCGCCGAATCAGCTGGACTACAAGGTAAGTACTGGGAAATGCACAACTCGCTTTTCGAAAATCGAGCTAGCTGGGTAGAGCTATCTGGGTCAACTCGTACCGAAAACTTTGTGAAGTTAGCCTCCGACATCAAAGGCTTGAATGTAGAAAAATTCAAGGCTGATCTCGAAAATCCAAATATCCGTAAAAAAATTGATTACGACATGGCGCTTGGCAAAAAGGACAACGTTAGCGGCACACCGGCTATGTACATTAACGGCAAAGATGTCGGTAGCCAAAAAGTCCTTAACGGTAAGCTAGTTAGCGGCACAAACACCGATACTAATGCTAGTTATGTTTGGGCTAATGCTGATAATTTTGAAAAGTTTGTTATCCAGCCAGCAATGAAATCTGCTGGAATCAGCTACTAGTTGTTATTCATATTGGTATTTGGTGTACCTGCGTTAGTTTGTGGACCTGCTTGTTGATTATTGTTTGATGAACTAGACATTCCTTGCGGCGTGGCGGTATTATTTGTACTAGGATTGGTTTGTTGTTGCACTGGCCCGCTAGACACACCGCTCATTGCATTACTCTGCAGCGATTTATTGATTTGCATGCCACCAACAAAACCTAATCCGCCAGCGAACAACACAATTGCTATGACGGCCAAAATCATAGTTGGCGTCATAGATGAGCATTGCGCCACTGGCCGTATTGACGGCGTACCGCCAGAAGGCATTTCAAAACCATCTTCAATTTTAGTTGGCATTTATTCATCTCCTTTTGTTAATTAATACTGATTAAAATATAGCTAGGAGCTATTAAAGACGCCTTAAAAACTATTTTTTCTTGTTGTATGCAGGAAGAATAACTGTAAAAGTAGAACCAACATTCTGTTCGCTATCGACGTTAATTCGTCCGCCATGCGCTCTAATAATCCGCTCGGCAATTGACAGACCTAAGCCGTATCCAGCAGTAGTACGCGACTCTTCGGCTCTATAAAATCGCGTAAAAATCTGCGACTTTACTTCGTCGCTCATGCCAATACCAGCGTCCGCTACAGCAACGCTAACGTGCTTACCCTTTTTGCTGCTAGAAATAGTAATGGTACCGCCTTTGTTGCTATATTTAATAGCATTGTCTAGCAAAATCGTAAAAAGCTGTTCTAAACTTTGTCGATCGCCAAGCAGCAAAAATTTTTTAGTTTTATCATCGATAGCAATATCTTTTGCCAGTGCCTGATTTACTACTAGATTCATCGCCCGAGCAATCACCGATTGCAAACCGACCTTACCTTTCTGAATTTCCAGCTTGTCTTCTTTGAGCAATCCTAACATTGAGTTGGTTAATTTTTGTAAACGTTTAACATCATCAACATTGTCGGTGATAACTTGCTTAGCCTGTTTGAGAGTCAATTTCGGATTCATTGATGCCACCTCATTAGCTGCCAGTAGTGCGGTCAACGGCGTGCGTAATTCGTGGCTAGCATCGCTGACAAAACGCGATTGCGCTGCCATATTATCCTCAATTGGCTGCAGCGTATGCTGAGCCAGCAGATAGCTGACTAGCCCGCCTATCAAAAACACCGTCAAATTTGCCAACAGCAAGTTTAAGCGAATCGCCGCCATCGCTTCATCTTCACGCGTATCAAGATAGCTGTGAATTGAAATAACCGTACCTGGATCGGCGGAACGAATCGTAGAAGTTGCTTGCTGATCATTTGGCGGCCGGCGATGAAACTCTTGGCTTGATAGTCCATAAATTATCAAACTAAAGGCGATCGACATAGACATGATGATCGCCAAATAGGTACCCGCTAAGCGAACAACGGCACGTTGACCAACATTTTTCATGCTTTTCTAATCTCGTCCTTAACGATATATCCAAACCCTCGTACCGTTTGGATAATCGGATCAGCGCCTGGAAAAGGCTTATCAATTTTGTTGCGCAAATAGTTAATAAAAACTTCAACATTATTCGGCAAAATATCGGCATCAAAGTCCCAAACGTGCGTCATGATGTTTTGCTTGCTAAGAATTTGGTTTTTGTTGCGCAGCAAATATTCAAGAATGGCAAATTCTTTGTTAGATAGCTTGATATCTTTACCAGCCCGTTTAGCAGTGTGATTAGCGATATCAAGTTCAAGATCACGCACTGTCAAAATGTTATCAAGTACATCCTGCGGCCGCCTCAGCAACGCCCGAACGTGAGCGCCGAGAACCTCGAAGCTAAACGGCTTCGGTAAATAGTCATCGGCGCCGCTATCCAAGCCTTCCACAATATCTTTATTCTGATCTTTGGCTGTCAACATCAAGATTGGCGTTTTATTACCGTCAGCGCGCAGCTTTTTGGCGACTTCAAAGCCATTCATGATCGGCATCATCACGTCGAGAATGATGAGATCGTAATCATCAGCCCGCGCTGCATTGTAGCCATCCTCGCCATCATGCTCGATATCAACCGCGTAGCCGTCCATTTCGAGCCCTTGCTTGATCGACTTGGCAATTCGTTTCTCGTCGTCAACAACCAAAATCTTCATAATTTTATTATAACCTTTCTTTTGTTTAATGGTTTAGTAATTTAAGGACATTTCTGGCCACAAGTAGTGAGTCGTCTGCTTGCCGCGGCGGCTCATCGAAATCCACCAATCGCCAGCGGTCGTTTTAATTTTGATTAAACCTTTGTTTTTAAGGCGACTCAACTGTGTCATCAATTTCGGACGGCTCATTTGCAAGCTTTCGGTTAGCCCTGTCAGATCTTCCTCGCCACTCTCGCTAATCTGCTGCAAAACAAGCGCTTCATCAGTTGTCAAATTCAAATTCTTGGTCATATTCACTCCTTTATTTAGGTTTGTAATGACAGTATGCGCGGTTGAGCTTAAAGTATTCTTAAGCAGCCGCCGCAAGATCATAAACTGTATATTGCGCACCACCGTAATCGACTTTACTACCAGCACTTTTCACCCATGATAAGATTTCGGAGTTACCACCTGGTCCACCCATACCGCCGGAGCCGCCAGATTTCCCTTGTCCGCTGTTTACTACGTAATAGCGAACTTTACCCTGTTTAACAAGTTGTTTGAATTGCGATAGCGTCAACGTCGAGTCACTACCATTGAAGCCGCCGATGGCCATAACTGGCTGTCCGCTTGATAATTGAATCGGCGCCGATTCGTTAGCGCTGTTAACTGCCGCCAGCCATGTCGTGCCATGACGGTTTTCTAGCAAAAAAGAGACGAGCGTCGATTCAGCTCGCGCCGACTCATTATTCGTATTGCTCATCGCTGAAGCGCCTGGACCAGCCGTTGGAATACTGCCGCTATGCGCTGTAGCTACCGTGCTAACACTAAAGACAATCGGTGCCGCCATACCAGCAGTAATTGCTAAGACAAGAATAATCTGTTTAAGCCGTTTCGTCTGCGATAACGGCAGCAGCGTCAAAATAGTTGCTACACCACCAGCAATCATCACTAGCCACATCAGCCAAGGCCAATAGTTGCTATAGCCGAGCATAATAATGCTAAGAATTGTCGTTAGCGCGATACTCAACGGCAGTATCCAGGCTACTTTGGTGCGACGCGTGTAAGCTTGCCATATGTATGGCGCCCCGATACCGACCAGCGCTGCTACTGCCGGCGCCATAGCTACAACGTAATACGGATGAATGGTGCCGCTTGTCATGCTGAAAATTACTACATGCATCAGCAGCCAACCCAGCCATAATAATATACCGATGCGCTCCTTATTATGTCGTGGTGCTCGGCGCAACAACCAGATTACTAACCCAGCGCTAATCAAGGCTACCGGAATTAGCCAAGCAATATTCGGCCCAAAGCTCTCATTAAATATACGCAGCACGCCAGTCTCGCCGCCAAAGCCAACACCGCCAGGACCGCCACCATGACCACCCACACCAAAACTGCCGCCCATCATACCAATCGGCGGCGTCATTGCTTGCACTGCTGGCGAAGAGGTTTGACCAGCAGCCTGCGCACCCATTTGCATCATGCCTGGCCGGCTTCCAAGACCGCCACCATTACCCAACAGTCTCCCAAAACCGTTATAACCGAATATCAGACTCCATATACTATTGTTGCTCGTGCTACCAACCCAAGGTCGATTTACCGCTGGCGTTAGCCACACCAAAATACTCCACCAAAACGTCGATACGATTGTCACCATGCCAGCCACGCCAAGATGCCACATTCTGGTAGTGAATTTTGAGCGTGCAAAGCTAATGTAAATGATTGTCATTATCGGCAACAAAAGCAAGCCTTGTAACATTTTAGTATTAAAAGCAAGCCCGGTAAATAGTCCGGCTAGACTCAGCCATAACACTGGCCGTTTGCCTTCAAATGATCGCAAGAATGCGTAAGCGCTAGCTGTCAAAAAGAGCGTCAAAAAGCTATCCGGATTATTGAAACGAAACATTAGTGCAGCAGCTGGCGTCAACGCCATTACCGCCCCGGCAATCAATCCGGCACGAGCACCATACCAACGTCTGACCACCAGATAGACTAGCGCCACCGTCACGATTCCCGCTAGTGCATGCGGTAACAGCATACTCCAAGATGAGAAGCCAAACAATCTGCCAAACAACCCCATAATCATCATGCTAATTGGCGGCTTGTCGACGCTAATAAAATTGGCAGCATCCAGGCTACCAAACAACCAAGCTAGCCAACTAGTACTAGCTGCTTGCGCTGCCGCTGCATAGTAGCTATTTGCCATACCGTTGATTGTCAAGTTCCATAAATACAATATAGACGTAAAAAGTAGTAAACCGCCAAAGGCTGCCATTTCGCCAAAACTTGATTTGCCATACTCTTTGCGAACGCGCGATAGGCCCTTGATGTCGTCTGCCGCCGTTTCAATAATACGTACTCGCGAATCAGCGTCTTCTACCCACTCGACCGGTTCTTCATGAATTTTGTAGCCTTCGTATTCCGCTTTAACCAGCAATTCGGTATCAAAAAACCAAGCTTTATTTTTAATATGCGGCAATAACTTTTGCGCTAGGTCGCGACGAATTGCTTTGAAGCCGCACTGCGCATCGACAAAATTGGTCTTCATAGTATTCCTGATGATTCGATTATAGCAACGAGAGATAATCTCGCGTTTAAAACCGCGCCTTGTCCGCGATTCTTTCATCAAACGAGAACCAGTCGCTAATCCAGCGTCTCCGGTAATCAGCGGCGATATCATTGGCATAAAACTATCAAGATTAGTCGATAAATCGATATCCATATACGCCAAAATGTCCGCTTTGCTTTTCTGCCATACTGTTTTGAGAGCCAAGCCGCGTCCCCTCTCATTCAAGCGTACCAACCTTACCCCCGACCAGCGCTTAGTCAGCTGTTGCGCTATCTGATAAGTACCATCACTACTGCCATTATCAGCAACGATAATTTGCCAACGATAAGGCAAATTATCTGTCAAATATTTATGAAGTTTACTGATAGACGCTTCAATAATATATGCTTCATTCAATACCGGAAGAACGATATCAATCATCAGCGTTTGCGGATTAAGCGGACGAAACTGCTGGCTATCGCCAGTAGCCGCCGCCAGCCCTAAGGATTGTGTAATTGTAATTGCTTTCATAGGCGCCACTGTATGACGACACTATGAAAAGTTGCTTAAAATTGCCGCGAAGAACTAATCGTTAGCATATTCTTGTGCTAGTAAATTTGTCGGTCCATAAACTTTTATTGACTCCGGCCCAAATGTATGTCGACAACGAAAATCTGGCACAAAAACCTTATTACACTCGTCAAAAGCTTGATGTTGAACGTTTACAATTAGCTTATCACCAACACGCGACACCTTAATTTCAGGCATGTTAGCATACTTTGTATCGTAATATCTTACCTCCAGCCGAACCTTGTCAGAATAACCGCCATATTCAGCCGCCACATACTCGCCATGACCATCAAAAACTATTGATTTTGCGCCAGCTGCAACATTCGTTAAATCAATCGTTTTTACTTTTACCAATCTTTCATAATCTCGAGATAAGTTAGAGTAAGTATTAGCGCTAAAAATTGCCACACCCGATAAGCTAACTGCACCAAACAATAACAAAGCAATCATTGCTATCGCCATTGGCCGCCGAACTCGCCAAGCAAACACGCACCATGTCGCCAATAACGTCAGCGACAACAGCGCTACACCGCCAAAGATCAAACAAATTAATAATCCCCACGCCCAGCTCTGCGCTACGAAGCCGCCCATAGATTCTACCACGCTAAAACCAAATACGCCGCCAACCAGCACTGCAACCAGCAATCCAAACGCTACGCAAGCTAGCATCGCGCCAAATAAAACTCGAAAAATTTTAGCTGCAACATTCGTCGCTTGTATCTTAGTATTATCGTCAATTGTTAACTGTTTCAGCGAATCTAAAGTTATCGGCTCGCCGCGCATTCGCAATTTATCCGACGCCGTTCGCGCTTCTGGAATTGATAGCCACAGCACAACATACACCAGTACCGCCGTACCAAAAGACATAAATGGCGAGATAATCGCAATCAGCCGCACCCATAACGGATTGATACCAAAATAAGCCGCAATACCAGCGCACACCCCGCCAATCAAACCATGCTCGGTGTCGCGCATTAGTTGCTTGACTGGCCTGTCATTGACATTGCTATCATGCGCTTCGTCAACCGTCTCGTCATCGTCCGAAAAATCACGCGGTTCGCCCATTTGTTTCTGCACCGCCAGGACGTCGTCGTGACTGATCACGCCATCCTTCGACACGCCGCGCTCCGCCAAAAGCTCCACCATTCGCGCTTCGATTTCCCGCATAGCTTCTGGCTCGGCGTGCATGTTTTTCTGAATTAAATTCAGGTATTTTTCCAATGATTTTTTAGCATCAACTTCCACGCTAAACGGCGTCTTTGCCAAATGAATTCTGGTTATTTCTTTCATCGCTTTGCTCCTTTCTCGAGATTTTTCAGCGAATTATTTAACAGCTTTATCCGATCTTTCAATTCATCCACCAATTGCTTGCCATTGTCAGTCAGCGAATAATATTTGCGCGGCGGACCCTGCTCGCTTTCCTGCCATTCGTGCTGCAAATAACCGTATTTTTGCAAGCGGCTGAGCAGCGGGTAAATTGTCCCCTCAACCACCATCAGCTCCGACTCGCTCAATTGCTTCACAATGTCGCCGGTATATTGCGGTTGTTTGGCACAAACCAGCAGCACACAGTAGACCAAAAAACCTTTGCGCAGCTGAATCGCCAAGCTTTCGGCGTAAGCACTAACGTCCATGCTTTTTCTCCTCTGGCACGGTCGATTTCTCTACCCGACCGTCTTTGATGATGATTTGATGATCACATTTTTTCGCTAAATCAGCATCGTGTGTCACCACGATCAACGTCACGCCCTTTTGTTTATTATAATCAAACAGCAATTCTTCCACTTTGGCGCCCGTTTCACTATCCAAGTTGCCAGTCGGTTCATCGGCAAAAATGATTTGCGGATCACCGACAATTGCCCGAGCAATGGCCAAGCGCTGCTTTTGCCCGCCCGACAGGTCTTTGGCGCGGTTTTTGCGCTTATCATACAGGTCTACTGCCTTGAGCGCTGCATTGATTTTCTGTGCCCGTTTTTTCCGCGGCAGCCGCGCAATTTCCAGCGGCAAGCTAACATTATCAATCACACTCTCATTGCCCTGGACGAAAAAGCTCTGAAAGATGAAGCCGATTTTCTTGGCGCGAAACTCATCGACGCGCTTCGGCTTCAGCTGCAAGATGTCTTGCCCGTCGATGATCACCTGGCCGTGCTGTGGCCGGTCTAGCCCGGAAATCGCGTGCATCAGCGTCGATTTTCCAGAACCAGATTTGCCGAGGATCGCCACGCTCGCGCCCGTCGGAATGTTCAAGCTGACATTTTTCAGCGCGGTAAATTGGTTTTTCTTTTTGCCGTAAATTTTTGTCACATTCTTTAGTTCAATCATGATCTCTCTCCTATTCCGTCCTTAATGCCTCAATCGGGTCTAATTTTGTCGCTTTGCGGCTCGGTAGCCAGCCGGAAATAACCGCCATCACCACCAGACCAATCACCAGCAAACCAATGTGCAGCGGATTAATCACCAGCAAGTTCGTCCCTGCGCTTAACTTCAGCGCGCTGGCAATCACTGGATTCAGCAGTGTCACCAAGCTCGCCAAGCCCACGCCAATCAATCCGCCTAACAAGCCAACCCACGCCGCTTCGTAACGAAATAGTTTGCCAATATCGCGGCCACTCATTCCCAACGCCTTCATCAACCCAATTTGGCTGGTTCGCTCCAATACCGAAATATACATAGTATTGATAATCCCGAACACGCTCGCTAGCAGCGCCAAGCCGCCGAATCCCGCCAGCGCCGCTTGCGCCGCGTTGACCATGGTGAGCAGCGTCTTGCGCACGTCCTGAATCGAATAGGCGCTATAATCTTTGTTAATTTCGTCCTTCACCGCATCGATATTTTTCTCATCATCAACCGACACCAGCGCCGTCGAATACTCGTTCGGCTGGCTTTTGTCGTGGCTGAATTCGTAGATCTCCTTAGCGTCGGCGGTCGAGATTCGCAGCATCGGCTGATAGTACAAAATCGTATCCGATTCTTTGTCAACCGCAGTAATTTTCAGCGGCATTTCTTTGGCAACCTCGCCGCCTTGCTCCGCACTACGCAAACCCAGCGTAATCGTCTGACCAATTGCCAACTGCGCGTCCTTGAAGCCCAGTTGCTTAACATAATCATTAGGGATGATAATTTCGCCCGGCTTTGGCATGAAATTATCCAGCTTACCCGCCGCCAATTCTGCCCGCGTTTTATCGGCCTTTACCGCCACATCCAACGCAAACTTTTTGCCGTTTGCCGAACTCTGGGCATAGACCACGCCAGCAGTTGAATACGCCGGCGTTACCGTTTGTACGTGCGGAGTCTTTCGCAGCTTAGCCAGGTCGGCATCGCTCATCGAATACTTACTACGCATAGCTGCCGCCTGCTTCTCCTCTTGCTCTTTTTCTGTTTTTTCCGACGCGCCGTACTCTGGTAATTTTTCTTCCTTATTGTTCGATTCAATTTTTTTGCGAACCATAACCACTTTTTTATCGCCAGCCGCATCGACCATGCTGTTGGTATACAGCCGACCGCCTTCGCCAGCCATCAACGCCAGCCCAATCGTAAACGCCCCAACCGAAATCGCCAGCGCCGTCAAAATCGTCCGACCTTTCGATTGGCGGAGATTGCGCCCCGCCCGCTTGATAATATCGATTCTTCTCATGCTATACTCCTTGTATTTTCATTATACATAGTACTATGTTATACAAGGTACTATAAAAAGTCAAGCTATTTTAAGAAAAACAGTACTAAAGGATGTGAATAATTGCCAGACTAGACTCCGTTCTCGACGTATATTGACGATTATTCGCCAGCCACTTATCAACCGCTCGCGCGGCACCCGGCAAGGCTTCATTGGCATAGTCATCAACGATGATAGTCGCCGCTTTCTGAAACTTGCCGTCGCACACGCGAAACGAATCGATAATTGACTCATAAAAATCGCCGTCAAAAAACGCGAATATGATGTCTTCTGGCACGTCGGCGGCGGTAAAATCAGCAAACCAGCCCTTGTGAATAATCGGCAGTTTCAAGCCAGCCTTTTTGAAATTCTGGACGAAGGTTTTACGCGGCGCCAAGAGTTCACCAGCCTTGAACTGCTCGCCCGCAGCGCTAGCGTCTGCTTGGGTTTTTTCTGGCAAGCCTATAAACGAATCATAAATGTGAAACTCGCCCGTGAAATCATAGGCGTCCAACAGCCGCCGAATAAACAAACTAGTCGTGCCGACGTAACAGCCAAACTCGACGATGTTTCCCGCCGCGCCGCTTCGCAGCACCTTTTCCAATTCTCGTAGCAAGACGCCGAGTTCTTTGGCGTCAACTTGGTCGGAGATGATGGGGTATTTGGCGAGGAGTTGATCGGTGATCATTATTAAATTATATCGCAATTATTGGATTAATGTCGTTCGCTATTATTTCCCCATACCGTATTGTCTGAAAATATTTACATACTTTTGCATAAACTCTTCTTTGCGATCCGCATTATACTGCATAATAAACCGCGGATGCTCCAACGGCACGATAGTATCAAAGAAATGATGCTTATTATTTATATTGGTCAAAAACTTAAAATTATCACCGCTACCGATGCAAAAGCAAACGGTTGTATCAATATTAAAATCGATCTGGCAACTCAGCGAATCTACGATAAAAGGATGTAAACATTTTTTCAGAGCTGCATTTTCATAATAATTACAATTTGCCCAATTACCCTTCAAATTTATCTTTTCAATACCTAGCGGACACACAAAACTCATGTAAAATTGTTTATAAAAATTCTGGCGCCCACCGTATTCTTCCATCACTTCATACAAGAAACTTGACGAGCGTTTATTCGCTCCAAAAGCGTCTATAGAAATCCCGGTGTCTTTTTGTAAATGATTAACATCTTCAAACGGCACACCAGTAAGCGCTGTCCCGCGCCGCGCCGGCGAACTACCCAAAACCATAAACCGCCGCTTATTATCATGATAGTGCTGACGATAAAACCGCTGTGTTATTTGTGCTATTCGCTGCCGATTAGTGCCAGTGAACGGATTGATTAGACGATATCTTTCTGGCAAATTTATGTCAATATTTTTCAGACTGTCGTAAAATTCTAGTATTTTTTGAGCAGTGGTTTTAGATCTCATGCGGATTCTTATTGTAAATGATGTACGTTAGTAAAGCGTATAAAAATTGCTTATTTCACTGTAAAATTTAGCGAGCTTCCGACAGTCCAGTGATCGCAATGATGATAGTACTGACAGCAAGGCTTCCGACCAAAAAATCAAGTGGGACGTCGGGTTTCAGGTAAGCAAAAAACGCCGTGCCAATCCACATCACGGCGATGATTCCCGCGGCATACGGATAGCGAACTTGCATCACCCATTGTTGTAATTGTTTCATGATAATTCTCCTTTTTGTAACAACATGGCGTAGGCTACTCTGTCGCGCTCCGCAACTTTGCTCATCCAGTCCATTACTATTTCTTGCGCCAGCTCAATGCTCATCGGCGACGAACGCACCGCCTCGCTGACGCCATGGCTATTGGCATGAACCTCAGCCAATTCCAATGCATCATGAACGATCCGCCAATAACGCGTCCTTCGATATTCATCGCCGCAGGCCAACCTAGCTGCTGCTAAATAATGGTACAAACCGCGCTGCAACATGATATCAATACTGTCTAGCCTGACAGCAAAACGATTACCAGCGTTAATCTCATTGAGAAACAATTGGGTTATTTGCCGATTAGCGGCGAACGTACTGGTCGTCGATTGAATCAGCGTATGAGCGTATTCGTAAATACCGCGCGTCAAGCTGCGATCTTTGGCGATCACATCCAGTGCTTGGTACAAGGTATGATCATAAAACGCTAGCATCGCCAGTGCCAATAAACCCATGTCAGCTCGATCTTCATACAGCGCACGATACTGCACGATCATGTGGTAAAACGAGGCGCGATGCCGCGGCGCTGCTACCGCCAAACCAAAGTCGATGAGCGCAACTTTGTTGTCTCTCAGCAAATAAATATTGCCTGGGTGCGGATCGGCCATAATGATATCTGCTTGTAAAATTGCGATCAAAAACTCGCTGCCGACCGTCACCAATTGCTGCTGTATATCAGAACCAAGCTGGTCTTTGACAAGCTGGTAGGTGTCGCGCCCCGCCTGCGCTTGTTCCACCACTTTGGTTAGCGGCAAGCCGTCTATATAGTCCTGAACCAATATCCGCCGCGTTGAATAATCAGCCAGCGTCTCTGGCACCACAACTCTGTCGGTGCGTTTAGTAAAGTATTCACGAATAGCCTGGGCTGTAATTAGCTCGCGCTGATAATCAGTTTCACGCTTGGTGGTTTTGATAAATTCATCAGCAATTTCAACCAACGGAAAAATATCATTTTTTAGCATAAACTGCCCCGCCCAACAGCAAAAACGCAGCGCCACAAAGTCAAAATTCAGATAGCGCACCACGCTGGGGCGAAGAATTTTGAGAATATACTGGTTACCTGGCCGGTCAACTATGCAACAATGATAGACCTGCGCGAACGAACCCGTGGCAAACGGCTGGTCTCCATCAACGACTATTTGACTGGCTTTACTACCCAACTCTTGCCGCAAAACCTCGGTAACGTCAATTGACTCAACCGCCACATCATCAAAAGCATCCAGCCGATATCCAGACGCGGCATACACCTGAGCCATCAGTTCAGTCGATGCCAAATGCTGTAAAAACTTGACATACACGCCGGCTAATCTTTGACATTCGTCTGATAAAACTTTGAGCCATATTTGATCGCTGCGCCAAGCTCGCCACACCCGAAACAACGCCCGAACCACAAATAATAAGCGCACTTACCTCGCCCTCCGGAACCCAATGAAGTACAACACCAACGTCAAAACTAACACGCAAATGTACAAAAATAATGGATCAATGCTCGTATTTACCAACAGCAGCATAGCTAGCCAAATCGCCACTATACTCACGAAAACAAAAGCATATCTCACATGTTTATTTTAGCATACAGCCCAGTAGCTCTCCAGAGATTGTTAGGTAAACCAGCTATTGATAAAACTGATCAAAAACTGCTTTGCTTCAGCAAGTTACTGTGTTTAAGGTTTCGTATTTTACCGCGCCTCACACCTGACGACACTGGCATGGTAAAATTAAATCATGAAGATATCTAGTCCTGCGTTCGCCGAAAACGCTAAAATACCAAAAATTTACTCCAAGCTCGGCGGTAATCAACGCCCGCCGCTCGAGATCGGCGACGTGCCAGCAGATACTAAAAGTCTGGTAATCGTCTGTCACGACCCTGACGCGCCTGGGCGCGATGGATTTTATCATTGGACGGTTTGGAACGTGCCGGGCAAAACCGCTGAAATTTCTGGCGAATCACTGCCCGCGGGCGCGGTCGAAGGTGTTACGAGTTGGGGTCAGCCTGGCTGGGGCGGACCGCAACCGCCATTTGGCACGCACCGCTATCAATTTTATGTGTACGCGCTGGACACGACGTTAGATTTACCAGACAACACCAAACCAAAAGAACTAATCGCCACCCTCACGCCGCACATCATTAGCCAAGCCATGCTGACTGGAAAGTTTGGTGTGTTGGATATTTTTCGGCAGAATTAAGTACCACTTTCTACCAATAATTTACTGGGCAAAAGTCTACAGGCTATTAAACGACACCGCTAACCCTATTCTGCCATCTATATTTTTTAATTTATAATAGTTCACGCGCTAGGTTAATATACATCAAAGAGATGCCTTCTTCGCGCATGATTTTTAAGAAAGAAGCCTTATCGGTACACATAGGACTTTCTTGATTAATTGAGATAAGCACTCTTAGATTATCATTTTCGTGAATTATTTTTGCTAAACTAAAGTCAACTCCCGCTCTAATAAGAGCAATTTTAAAGTCGTTATCAGTACCATACTTTATACGTTTATAAAACGACTCCTTGACTACGCCAAAATCATTCAATATCTCAAGAAATGGAATAATATAATGGTCAACATTATCAAGATTCTCCTTAGCTAAAGCAGCCGCATAACTTGGCATCAAATTTTGAGTCTGCTGCTGAAATATATGATATTTATTCCACGATCCAGTCTTGCCATCGATACCACAACTTCCTATATCGCCAACATATACTGGATTTCCGATTTTACCGCGCCACATAGAAACAGACCTTGCAATCAACGTAGAAAAGCTGGCTTCATTATTAGCTTTTTCGTCAATAATTCTTATATAAATATCCCTTATAGATGGCTCTGTGTATAGTAAATATATCCAATTCCCATACTTATGCTTATCGATCCTGAGACCTGTCTGATATGTCACCTCAAGAAAAACACTAATAATTGTATTTAATAACTTATTACCATCATCAATTATTTGAGTGTTCAAGAAATGCTCCATCTTTTTAGAGATGATTTGTTCATATTTCACAATATCAAATATTTTCACGTTATGGGCATAACACTTAGCACCTAGCTCAGTCTGCGCCAATAATGGCTTTGAGTTGTTAATTTGCGAATACATGGCTTCTCTTGTTTTATCTATATTTGCAAGTATGTTAACTTCATCGGCAATTCTATATTCCTTATCGCTTCCTTTATAAGAAGCAAGGAGCGGGTTATTGATACTGTCCTCAACTACAACCCCCTCCTTGGCATGCTCCGATAAGAATTTACTAGCATTTGCCCCCTTCTTCATATAATCATCATTTTTAATTATATATATTTCTGGTGTTAATAGTTCCATTCTTGGGTTTGTAAAATCAAAGATTACGTTATAACGGCCCACCCTGCCCACTAAATTTCTGAAATCAGGAACGTCCAAGCATTTAGCCCCCTTGGAATAGCTCATTAAGAATAATTTACTTGCAGGGATATTCACACCTTCGAGTAATGTGCTCGTAGTGACAATAAATCTAATCTCAGGAATATTACGATACAAAAACTCTACATATTCCTTAATAGTGTCCGGTATCTTACCGTGACTGATAACTATGCCGCGTTTAACGAGCTTTATTAGATTATAGAAAGGATGAACATAGCTTGATAGGACATTACATGCATCATCAATTATAACCTGGCTTTCAGGGCTGTATTTAATTTCTGGCGTCCTAGCAGCTAGCGCATCGGCAAGCTTTTCAACTCCGCTTGGCTTATTAACATAAATAATATTTTTATCCCCACCTCTACTAAATAATATTTGGTAATAGTCTGTAGACGATTCAGTTATTTCGTAAAATTTTGCCGTAAACTGATCAAACAGCTCTAAACATTGACTATTATTATCCCAAAGAAAATAACGTGGTATTTTCATATACTCAGTAATTTCTCTTGACTGTATCTTTTTTGAATTATGTTTATCATTTATAAGACGTAGACTTGACCTTGGGTCTACAATGAAAGGAGAGTAGTAATCGATGGCCACACTTGATTTTCTATTACTAGCGATTATGATCGCCCTCGAGAGAGTTAAGAATCTATCCTCATCTTTAAATAAATTATGAGATTCATCAATAAATAGATAATCTATTATTAGCTCATTATGTTTCGCCAATAATGCCATTAGTCGCTCCTGTGTTAACACAGCAATAAATTGGCTGTGCTTGTATTTTTCAACATACATGTCAGGATGAGTTATAACATCAGTTCGACTTCCTTTTTTGTTCAAAACCATTGATACAGTTTGATTTATCAATGATTTAGTGGGCACAACTATACAAACAGACAAACCATTATTGAACTTTTCAACAGCTTTAGACACCATTAAATGAGACTTACCATAAGAGGTTGGCGCAACGACAGCAAGATTAGAAACATTTCTAATACTACGACTTAGTCTAAATTGTTGCTCTGATTTGTAATACTCTTCCTTATATGATTCTGCCAACGCCTTATTAAATAGACTGTTCACGTCGTCCTCCACAGCCTCTAATTCTATAGTATAACTATCGTGAGCTTGTATGAGCATAAGTACAGGATAGTATCGTAATAAGCTAGCAAAATGAGATAATGCATAAAAATTATTACTAAGAAGCCCGTAATTTAGGGCTATTGAATATGCCATTTTTTGCACATCCTCATCACCATAAAGTGAAAAATAATTTAAGATTCTATATATAAATTGCGTCTCATCCTGAGCTAGATGCTGTCTCAACATTATTTTTCTGTATACTTTAGCAAATAAGAAATTATGATCCTCAGCTTTCCTTGTTAATGCTGATCTTAAAGAGCTAAGAGTGATCTTGTACATCAAACCCCTCCTTCAGCCCCTAAGAAATCAATAATATCATCGAATAGTTTACGATGAATACAAATAATTATAAAATTATCAAAACACCCTGTATTCTTTATACTATCAATTTTCTTAATAACATCTTTCGTGTCTGTTATATTATAAGCAAAATCTCCAAAATTAACCGCCATAAGAATTGCGTTACGGTTAGTCCCCTCCCGTTGATAAACCATATTTCTACTGTTAGACAGTAACTTGGTTAACTCTATTTTTTTCTCCGACGCAAATATTACCGCCACCTCTGCCTTAGCAGCCTCCCATCTATATCGAGTGGATGCCTGTCCTTCCGACATAATATTATCAAAGTAGTTCTTAAGACCCTTGCTCGCCCTATTAATTAGCTCTTCGCGATTAGTTTTTTCAACTAACCCAGATTTTACCTCGCCATACCATATTTTTTTACAGTCCTTGTCATAAAAATTTAAATCAAAACCTGGCTTTATATTCCGATTTTGAAGTGCAAATATTCTACTCATGCTTTCAGCTGAAAAATCTAAATAGTTTGAAGCTAGAATATGCATCAATAACTCACCAATAACCCCGTACTTGCCTTCTTCGTCTTTACGACTCATTAGATTTTCATACATCTGCCTACAAGCAGCTTGGTAGGTATATTCATCAGGCTCAATAGCAATAGGCTCTGTGCCATAGCAGACCTCTGCCAATTTATCCCTTATCATTTCTTTAAGGTCTTCAAAATGATGATCATTAATATTTAGTATTCTATACTTCACATGACCGTATTCATCTTTCACACACAATATATCGTCAGATAAAGACATTCTACTGAATATACTCCATATATAATCTTTTTATCTAAAATAAAAGATTTAATTCAATTATATGACTTATTATATCATTTTAGTGATTAGTACAACTGAATGCTAACTTTGTCAGCGCACACTCACTCAGCAAACTGACTATTATAAAGCTCAGCATAAAAGCCATTCTGCTTCAGCAATTCGTCGTGCTTACCTTGTTCGATGATGTTGCCGTCGCGGACGACCAAGATCAAATCGGCGTCGCGAATAGTGCTCAGCCGATGAGCGATGACAAAGCTGGTTTTGCCCTGCATCAACTTGTCCATGGCTTTTTGGATGAGCACTTCAGTGCGGGTGTCGACCGAGCTGGTGGCCTCATCCAAAATCAGCATTGGCGTGCGCGCCAGCATTGCCCGAGCGATCGTCAGCAGCTGCTTCTCGCCCTGTGAAATGTTCGCGGCTTCCTCGCCCAGCACCATATCGTAGCCGCCCGGCAGCGACCGCACGAAGTGGTCGACATGCGCCTCCTTGGCGGTGGCGACCATCTCTTCTTCGCTGGCTGTTGGATTGCCATAAAGCAAATTTTGGCGAATCGTGCCATTAAATAGCCAGGTGTCCTGTAGCACCATGCCAAACATTTGTCGCACGTCGCTGCGCTTCATGTCAGCGATATTGACGCCGTCAATTTTGATCACGCCGCTGTTAATTTCATAAAATCGCATCAGTAAATTGACCAAGGTGGTTTTGCCCGCGCCCGTTGGACCGACGATCGCCACACGCTGACCTGGCTTGATGTGCGCCGACAAACCTTTGATGATGGTTTGGTCAGGTTTGTAGCCAAAGACCACATTGTCAAATTCGACTTCGCCCTTGACGTTCGCCAATTTTACCAAATCCTTACCCTCCGCCTGTTCTTCTGGCTCATCCAAAAATTCAAACACGCGCTCGGCAGCGGCGGCGGTCGATTGCAGCACATTGGCAATGTTAGCAACTTGCACCAGCGGCTGATTGAATTGGTCGATGTATTGAATGAAGGCCTGAATGTCACCAATTTTCAGCCGGCCGTTAATCGCCAACCAACCACCCAAAATCGCCATGATGACGTAACCGATGTTGCCGATGAAATTCATGATTGGATAAATCAGCCCCGACAAAAATTGGGCTTTCCAGGCGCTTTCCTGCAACTGATCGTTCACCCGCGAAAACTTAGCCAGCGATTTCTTTTGGCCATTGAAGACACGCATCACTTGATGGCCGCCGTACATTTCCTCGATATGGCCGTTCAATTCTCCCAACTGCGTCTGTTGGCGAAGGAATTGCTTTTGCGAGTTTTTGGCAATCAGCGTCACCACACCGCCAGCCAACGGCAGCACCAGTAGCGCCACCAGCGACATTTGCCAGCTGATGGAAAACATCATCGCCAAAATCCCCAGCACCATCACTGTCGAGGAGACGATTTGCGACAAGCTTTGATTGAGCGTCTGGCTGATGGTATCGACATCGTTGGTAACGCGGCTGAGAACTTCGCCGTAGGTTTGCTTGTCAAAATAACTCAGCGGCAAACGATTGATTTTTTCGGACAATTGCCGGCGCATTCTGAAAGTGACTGTCTGCGTCACTTGGGTCATCAGCCAGGTTTGGATGTAGCGGAAAATGGCGCTTAGTATATACAAACCAATCAGCAAACTAACGACTCGCCAAATCGCCTCAAAGTGAAATTCTGGGCGCCGGCTAAGATCCAGTTTTTTAATGGTATCAAGTTGGTTGGACGGAATTTGACTTTCAATTTCCGACTTGTTCGGCAGACGGTTGAGGACATCAGCACCGGTCGTGCCAGCTGGCAGCGAAGCACCGTTCGGCAGCTTGCTAGTGATGGTTTCATACGCCTTCATGCTGACATAATCTTCGACGATTTGGTTGGTGGCGCCGCCCAAAATCTTCGGACTGACAATCGCAAACGCTGTACTACCGACCGCAAAAATCGCCACCATGAGCATCTGCCAGCGGAACTCCGCCAAATATTTGGCTAGCTTTTTAACCGTGCCTTTGAAATCTTTGGCTTTTTCGCCCGCGCCCATGCCGCCGCCCATTGGACCGCCCATCTTCACTGGCTGGCGTTTTTTCATGCTTTGCTGAGCCATTACGCCACTCCTTTCGCGGTCGTCACCGACATTTTCTGCAGGTCGTCTTCCGAGAGTTGGGAAGCAGCAATTTCTTGATAAACTTCGCAATCTTTCATCAATTCCTGGTGCGTGCCTTGACCGACAATTTTACCTTCGTCCAACACGATGATTTTGTCGGCGCTCATGATAGTGTTGATGCGCTGACCGACGATGAGTACAGTTTTGTGCTTGGTTTCTTTGGCAAGCGCCAAACGCAATTTGGCGTCAGTTTTGAAATCCAGCGCCGAGAATGAATCGTCAAAAATGTAGACGTTCGGCTCGACAGCAATCGCCCGGGCAATCGACAAACGCTGCCGTTGACCGCCGGAAACATTGCTACCGCCTTGAGCGATTTCATTTTTGTAACCGTTTTTTAGCTCGCTGACGAACTCGGCGGCTTGAGCAATTTTAGCGGATTTCTCGACCAATTTTTGGCTGGCTTTGGCGTTACCGTACTTGATATTGCTGGCGATCGTCCCGCTAAACAACACACCCTTTTGCGGTACGTAGCCGATTTGATCGTACAAATCTTCCAATTTCACATTTCTGATATCCACGCCGTCCAGCAAGATCTGCCCGGCCGACACATCGTAAAAGCGCGGAATCAAATTGATCAACGTCGATTTACCAGACCCAGTACTGCCGATGAACGCCGTGGTTTGCCCTGGCTCAGCCGTAAAATTGAGATTGGACAACACTGGCAGATCAGCGTCAGGATAGGTGAAGGTAACGTCTTTGAATTCAATTTTGCCCGTAGCGTCATGTGGCAATTGCTGCGGCGACTGCGGGTCAACAATCGACGGCAGTGTGTCCAACACCTCGCCCACCCGCTTTACCGACACGGCCGCCCGCGGCACCATGATGAACACCATCGACAACAGCAAGAACGAAATGATCACCTGCATGGCGTACTCCAAAAACGCCATCATATTACCAATTTGCAGATTGCCGCTACTGATCAAATGCGCGCCAAACCAGACAATCGCCACGCTAGAAAAGTTCATCACCAGCGTCATGATTGGATCAAGTAGCATCATCAGCCGATTGACAAATAAATTCATTTTATTCAGCTCGGTATTGGCTTGATGGAACTTTTTCTGCTCAATTTTTTCGTTGTGAAAGGCGCGGATAACTTTCAAGCCGACCAGGTTTTCGCGCGTCACCAGATTTAGTTTGTCCACCAGCGTTTGCAATTTCTTAAACCGAGGCACGGCAATCACAAACAACACAGCAATGACAACCAGTAACACCGACACTGCCAGCGCGATTATCCAGCTCAAATCTGGCGCATTATGGATGGCTTTTTGCAAACCGCCGACCGCCATAATTGGTGCCAGTAAAGCCATGCGCAATAGTAGGATTGACGTCATCTGAATTTGCTGGATATCGTTGGTTGAGCGGGTAATCAGCGAGGCGGTCGAAAATTTATTAAAGTCTGCTAGTGCAAAACTCTCAACTCGCTCGAATAGTTCCATTCGTAATTTTTGCGCCACACCAGTGGCAATCCGGGAGGCCAAAAATCCGATGACGATCGAGCACAGTCCGCCCGCCGCCGTTACCAAAATCATCGCTAGTCCGTTGTGCCAAATTGCCGGCATGTCTTGCTTGATGATGCCGTTATTGACAATTTCCGACATCTTATCAGGCAACCACAAATTCGCCATCACCATGGCGTACGTAAAACCAACCAAGATGATGAACATCAGCCAGTAGCCGCTAAAAATCCTCAATATATGTTTCACAGACCCCCTTACTGCCGCAATTCTAGAGATTAACCGTGTATAATCGGTAAATTTACACTGTGCAATATTCTAGGTTATAAATTGCTCTTTGTCAAGTTTGTCAAGAAAGCCCACCGCATAACGGTGGGCTCTACGCTGTCTAGCTTACAACGAATAGGTTTAGTACATGCCCATACCGCCACCCATATTTGGCATAGCAGCACCTGGCGTTTCTTTCTCTGGCAGATCAACAACCAGCGCACCCATCGTCATTGCCGTACCAGCAATTGAGGCAGCATTCTGCAAGGCCTCCTTGGTAACGCGTACTGGGTCAACTACGCCTGCCGACTTTAGATCAAGCAATTCATTCGGGTGGTTGACGTTGATACCCTGGCCAGCCTTGGCTTTTTTGATCTGCGGCAGCCACTCGTCAGCATTTAAACCAGAGTTGCTCAGCAAGATTCGGAATGGCTGTTCAAGTGCATGAATCAACAAATCTTCGCCTGCTAATACCGAAGCATCTTTGCTATTAGAATGCTTATAACCACAGGCTAGGTTCACTAGCGTTACACCGCCGCCTGGCACAATACCTTCGGCTAGCGCTGCTTTGACAGCAGCCACAGCGTCATCGACACGATATTTCTTTTCTTCGATTTCAGTCTCGGTCGCACCGCCAACTTTAATCACCGCCACTTCGCCAGTCAAAGCTGCATGGCGCTTTTGCAAATTCTTCTTGGTATAGTCGCTAGTGGCATTATCAACTTCCAGTTCGATTTGATCGACGCGAGCGCTAACCGCCGCCTTTGACCCTTCACCCTCGACAATAGTTGTCAGATCCTTGGTGGCGATCACTTTGCGAGCCGAGCCAATTACGTCGCTACCGACATTATCAAATGCCATGCCAGTGTCTTCGGTGATAACTTTGGCGCCAACCAACGCTGCGATATCATACAGCACATCTTTGTCGCTCGGAGCTTTGATAGCCAAGGTATTGAAAGCACCTTTAAGCCGGTTTAGCACTAATAAGCTCAACGCTTCGCCATCAACATCATCGGCGATCAGTACCAAATCTTTCTTACCAGTTTGAGCGATCATTTCGAGCAACGGCACGAATTCTTGCGCTGAAGAGACTTTCTTGTCAGTCACTACAATTGCTGGTTTGTCGTAGACTGCTTCCATGCGCTTAGCATCGGTCACCATGTACGGGCTGACGAAGCCACGTTGTACCGTGAAGCCTTCGACTACTTCGCTCTCGAGCTCTAAGCCACGTCCCTCTTCGACGGTCACCACGCCATTCGGGCCAATCTTTTCCATGACGTCAGCAATCAGTTTGCCAATCGCCTCATCGCCTGCGGAGATTGTCGCTACCTCGGCAATTCGCTTTTTGTCGCCGCGGATATCGTCGGCAAGTTTGCCGAGCTCTTTGATAATCTCGCTAGCAGCACGTTCTAAACCTTTGCGTAGTAACATCGGATTATGACCAGCAGCAATCAGCTTATTAGCTTCGTTCAAAATATGATAAGTTAAAACCGTCACTGTCGTAGTGCCGTCGCCAGCTACATCATTCATCTTGTTAGCAGCCTGTTTGATGAGCTCAGCGCCAACTTTGAAGCCAAGCGTCTCGTCATCGGCTTCATCAATATCAATGCTTTTTGCAACTGTCACGCCATCGTGCGTCACGCTCGGGCCGCCGTAACTTTTGCCGATAACTACGTTGCGGCCTTTTGGCCCCATCGTTGTTTTCACAGCGTTATACAAAATTTTGGCGCCAGCCAATACGCGAGCACGCGCATCTTCATCATAAAAAACTTTTTTTGCCATATTTCCTCCTATTCAATTGTAGCGAGGATATCCTCGTCTTTGATAATTAAATATTCTTCCTTATCAAGCTTAATAGTCGTCGCTGCGTAGTTTTTGTAGACAACCCGTGCGCCGTCAGCCACATCTTTGACTGCCGAACCAACAGCCACTACCTTAGCGGCTTCTGATTTTTCTTGCGCTGATTCTGGCAAAAAAATGCCGCTAGATGTTTTTTCTGGCTTCTTTTCTTTAACAGCCACGACATAATGCGCCATTGGCTTGATTGGTGAACTCATGATTATATCCTCCTTTTCTAATCTATTTTAGCACTCTTGACCGCAGAGTGCTAGACCCAAGTATAAGAAAGTCGGCGAAAAACGTCAACCGCATTATCAAAATATAAAAATAGCCCGAGCTAAAACTCGCGCTATTTTGCTGTGCTTATAGAAATTAGTTAGCTCTCGATAATAGTGCCAACCTGCCCAGCCAAGGCTTGTTCGGCACTACCCAGGCTAGCGATAATTGCTCGGCGACCTGGCTTTTCGACAAATTTCAAGGCCGCTTGCACTTTGGGTAGCATACTGCCCGGCGCGAACTGATTTTCGTCAATGTAGCGCTGCATATCTTGGAGATTAGTGCGTCCAATTGTGCGCGCGGTCGGTTTACCATAATCAACCATCGCGCCATCAACTGCCGTCAGTATCACCAGTGCCTCAGCATCAATCGCATCAGCCACCACTGCCGCTGTGAAATCCTTATCAATTACTGCCTCGACCCCCTCTAAGCCATCACTGACAGTTTCAACAACCGGCACACCGCCACCGCCACCCGTGATAACCGTCACGCCAGCATCAATCATCGCTTTGACTGTATATTCTTCGACAATCCGCTGCGGCTTCGGCGACGGTACCACGCGCCGCCAACCGCGCCCGGCGTCTTCTTTGAATGTGAAGTTACGACCGTTAGCAGCCTGCCGAGCTTCTGTCTCCGTCTGATAAAATACGCCAATTGGCTTCGTAGGATTACTAAAAGCCGGATCGTTAGCGTCAACCACTACTTGCGTAACAACTGTCGAAGCGACGCTTTTCATTTGTCGGCGCGAGAATTCGTCAATCAACGCTTGCTGCAACCAAAAACCGATCGCCCCTTGGCTCATCGCTACACACGTATCGAGCGGAAAAGTCGGTACTTCTGGTGTGTTAATTGCTTCTTCGTGTAAAACAATATTACCAACTTGCGGTCCGTTGCCGTGAACGATTACCAGCTGATAGCCAGCCAAAATCAACGGCACCAGCTGACGAGCTGTCTCGTCGGCGACGTCTTGCTGGGCGTGAGCCGAAGCCTCGCCTTGCTTTTGCAAAGCATTGCCGCCAAGTGCAACTACAACCTTACCCGGCATGTTGTTAAAACCTCAACGACATGCAAGTCAAGCTGCCGGTAATTTTTTCAAACTCGCTAGTATTAATCAGAATCACTTCGTAACCGCAATCGCGAATCTTCTGCTCAGTTTTTGGGAAGCCTTCTGGCACGATTACTTTGCCATTTATCCACAAACTATTCACAGCATAATATTCATCGTCATCAACGACTAGTTTATTAAATCTAGCAAAAGCTGGATGATTTTCGTAAGCTTTAGCGACAATCAGATTATTGTTATCTAAGTAGACCACATCGTCTTTCAAATGCAAAATTCCCGTCACCGGTACCGTTTCGGCGGTCATGCCATGCTTCTCGAGAATTGCCATGATTTGGTCGGCTGCCGCCTGGTTGGTACGTCCGCTCAACCCGATGTAATAGTGGTCGCCCACCATCATGATATCGCCTGGATCAGTTGTACCTGGCTCGACAACTTGTTCAATATCATCATAGTAACGCGCCAGTGCTTCGCGCAAATCTGGCAGACTAGCTTCGCCACGACGACTCTCAGCACCAGGACGCGACAAAATTGCCACGCCGTGTGGCGTACACAACGCGTTATCCTCAATAAACACACTGTCTGGATAATCTTCGTTGGCCTCTAGAACTGTCACTTCCAAACCGCATTCCCGCAAAATCTCGACATAGCGATCATGCTGCTGCAATGCTAAATCATAGTCCGGCTTGCCCATTTCTGGCATTTGACTGATACCATCAATCAAACTATGTGACGGACGGCGAACGATGGCATGCTTAAACATTTTTTCTCCTTCATTTGGTAAAACGGGCGCGCTGTATTTCAGGCGCGCCCGTTTTATTTATTATCATTGACCGATTAAATCGGCGATTTTAATACCTAACGTATCATCCAGCGCACCAGCCAGTAGTTGCTGTACTGCGTAAGCAAATAGCGCAATCACGACAACTGCCAAAAGTAGCTCGTATAGCGTGAAAATCTTCTTGCGATTCTTGATCTGCATCAAGACGTAGACCAACATACCTGGTGCGTACAAGAACACTGTTATGAGCAGATATTGCATACCAGCCGCATACACTAGCCATACTGCGTAAACACTAGCCATCACACCCACAAAGATATTAAAGGCGCGGTACTTAACGGTTTTCTTCTCTTGCAGAGAAACTTTCAATTGATAAAACGCCGTCAGAGCATATGGGATCAAGATAGCCGAAGTAGCAATCGAAATACCAATATTATAGGCTGAGCCTTCAGTTCCAGGGATTGTCAGCAGGAATATCTGTACCAGGATGTTAGTAACCAACAGCGACACTACTGGCGCGCCAACTTTATTTTCTTTGGCGAATATCGACGGGAAAGTCTTATTCTTAGCTGCCTGATACGGTAGTTCGGCAGCAAACATCGTCCAAGCTAGCCAACCGCCCAAAACTGCGATCATCAAGCCGATATTAACCAGCCAAGCGCCCCACGGGCCAACCAAGCGTTCCAACAGCATCGACATTGCCGGACTATCTAGTGCAGCCAGATCTTTCTGGGTAGCTACACCAAAAGCCAGCACCGTCATCAGCACATAAATCGAAAGCACGCCAGCAAAACCAATCAACGTTGCCTTGATAATATCGCTGCGCTTCTTGGCATGACCTGAAAATACGACTGCACCCTCGATACCGATAAACACCCAAACGGTAACCAGCATCATATTCTTGACCTGCTCAATCACAGCGCCCATATCAAAGTTGTTGCCAGCTAAACCCCAGAGGTCTTGGTTAAACAAGCCGACCTTGAACGACAAGAATATCGCTAGCAAAAAGATTGCAAGCGGGATTAATTTCGCCGCCGTCACCAAAGCATTAATAAAGCTTGCCGTTTTGACACCCTTAAGGATTAATAAATGAACACTCCACAGCAGTACTGACATGCCAACCACTGACGCCCAGTTTTGGCCTTTACCAAACAAGTCTGGAAAGAAATAACCAAGCGCCGAGAAAACGGCTACTGCATAAGCAATATTACCAATCCAGGCAGAAATCCAGTAACCCCACGCCGAGTTAAAGCCAACATACTTGCCAAAACCAGCCTCAGCGTAGCTATACACGCCGGCGTTAAGTTTCGGCTTTTTGATAGTCAGGTTGCGGAAACTGAGAATCAGGAATATCATTCCAACACCTGTAATCAGCCACGCAATAATCGTCGCCAGCGGACCAGCCGCCTCAGCTGTACCTTGAACAAGGTTAAAGATACCTGCACCGATCATACTGCCGACCACTAAGCCAGTCAGCGACCAGAGTCCTAACCCGTCCTTTTTTCTTGCTAATTGTTTGATTGCCATTTTGTTCGAGCCTCCTTCAACTCGGATTTATAGCGTCAATGCCATCACAGCCTTGATAGTGTGCATGCGGTTTTCAGCCTCGTCAAAGACAACGCTGTGTTCGCCGCTAAAGACCTCGTCAGTGACCTCCATTGAGTCAAGACCGAATTGATCGTGAATCTTCTGGCCAGTCTCGGTATTAAGGTCATGGAATGATGGCAAGCAATGCAAGAATTTGACGTTCGGGTTATGCGTCTCGGCTAGCATTTGCGCATTGACCTGGTATGGCTTGAGAAGAGCAATTCGCTCGGCAAACTTGTCTTCTTCACCCATTGATACCCAGACATCAGTGTAGATAGCGTCAGCGCCTTCTAGCGCTTCAGCGCGGCTATCAGTAATGGTAATCTTCGCGCCAGTTTCCATAGCAATTGAACGTGCTAGGCTAACTAGATCGCCCGACGGATGCAGCTGTCGCGGCGCCAAAATACGGAAGTCAACACCCATTTTAGCCGCACCAATCAGCAAACTGTTTGCCATATTATTGCGCCCATCGCCGACAAAGACCAGCTTAGCGCCATTTAGTTTACCAACATGCTCCTCGATAGTCATAAAGTCTGCCAGAATCTGCGTCGGGTGGAAAGTGTCTGTCAAGCCATTCCAAACTGGCACGCCAGCATATTTCGCTAACGCCTCGACATTGGAATGCTTAAAGCCGCGGAACTCAATACCGTCAAACATGCGGCCCAGCACCTTAGCGGTATCTTCAACTGACTCTTTTTTACCTAGCTGAATATCATCTTTACCGAGAAATTCCGGTGCCACGCCCAAATCATTGGCTGCTACCGTAAAGGCGCAGCGAGTTCGGGTCGATGTCTTTTCAAAGAGCAAAGCCACTTGTTTGCCCTCGTGAATACGGTGTGCTTTGCCCGCTTTCTTTTGTTGTTTGAGGTCGTGTGCTGTATCGAGCATCAGCCGGATATCGCTTGGCGAAAAATCTTTCAAGGTTAAGAAAGAGCGACCCTTCAGACTGGTTGGCAGCTTAGCTACCATTGTAGTAGTCGAATCTGTAGTTACTGGCACCACTTTGCGGACGTGCTCCTCTTGAATCATTGGTACCGCCAAGGTGGCTGCTAGCGAACGCTCCGCCGAAGTAACTCTATCAGTAACCTGCTCATTGTCCAGATCTTCGCGCACCAGCGGCATACTCATACAGCGCGGGCCGCCGCGGCCACGACCGAGTTCTGAACCGCTAACCTCGATGACCTCGACGCCAGCCTCGCGCAATTTAGCATTAGTGACATAGTTACGATCGTAAGTCACCACCACACCCGGCGCAATCGCCAAAGTATTCGAACCATCATTCCACTGCTCGCGAGCTGCTGCAATCTCATCGCCGCCGCCGCATTCAATCAGGTTAATCTTTGGCAAATGCAGCGCTTCGCACAACGCTTTTTCAAGGTCATGCTGCTTGGTAATCCGCGGATAAGCTTGCCCCTCAACCTTCTCGAGAATAAACAGATTCATCTTGCCTTCAAAGTCGCGAATCTCCGGGTGGATCGTGAACTTATCGTAATCGATCATTGTGAAGACTGTATCTAGGTGCATAAATGCGTGGCTTTTCGGAATCTCGAGAGCGATAATTTTCTTGAAATTAGAATCAGCAAACAGCTCGGTCGCCATTTTCTCGATCGCCTCGGCGGTAGTGCGCTCGCTGATACCGATGGCCATAGCTTCGCTGTTCAACACTAGCTCGTCGCCGCCCTCCATTGAGAACTTCTCGTCGCGATTATACCAAACTGGAATATCGTGGCCAGCAAATCGCGGATGATGGTCGATGATATAGCGCATGAACAGCGACTCGCGGCGGCGGGCTGGCCAATGCATCTTATTGATCGTCAAGCCGTTGCCAATCGTAGCAGCTGGATCGCGCGTAAAGTACAAATTCGGCATTGGATCTAGGTAGAACGGATAATGGTCTTGCTCGACCATATCGTGCAGCTGCTGGTGATGCTCTGGCGGCAAAGAAATCTCGTCTTTGCGCACACCAGCCATAATTTTGCGCACCATCTTGTTGGTCGGCATCGACAATAGATAATCGCGCAAACTTTGCGTCACTCGCCGCGAATCTTGTTTGGAAGCTGCTAGCATTTCGTCGACAAATTCTGCTTTCAAATTATCGCTGTTTAATGCCTCTGTTACCAATTCGTCCAAATACAGCACTTCGACGCCATGGTCGCGCAGAACGTTGGCAAATTCATCATGCTCTTCTTGTGCCACCTTCAGGTGCGGAATATCGTCGAACAATAAGTCCTTGAGATAATCAGGGGTAAGATTCTCGAGCTCCTCGCCCGGCCGGTGCAACAGTACGGTCTTTAGTACACCGATTTCAGAATTGATTTGCAATGGTTTTTGATTCACGCCCACCTCCGCTATGATCTAAATGATTCATTGTTTATTTACTTATATAGTTTTCATTATATAGATTTATGACGCTTATGCAAGCCTTTTCTCGGCTAAATCAAGTAGTCGGCGCTGTCCAATATTGCTGGATGATAGACTGCACCTGCGTTGGCTGATTTATTACAGCTTGCTCCCAAGTCATACCAGTGTCTTTTTGGAAAGAAGACATAGCTTGAATGAGACTATCGACTTGAGTATGTGTGATAACACTGCCGTTAGCCGACTTGAAAGTCTCAATTTTGTAATTATCGCTGCTATACCACGAACTAACCGTAATAGCGTCAAGCGAGCCTGGCATGCGGAGGCGGAGGTTACTGCCAGCACGCTCAAATATAATATCTAGCGAGTCATAACCAAGACGCGCTTCATCTGCTAATCCAGACGCATCCGATATATAATCTACTTCGGAGTTATCTATATGAGTAACAGTTTTACCGAGTTGCAATCCATATGTACCTACCCAGTCAAGAGAATTGACATGATCTGTAGAGTTATATTTGTCAGCATCTATAGATGATACGCCAACATTATCGCCAATACCAACAGCATCAAAAGTTACAGACTTTATACCAGCGTCACCTTTGTCCAATTTGGCGGTCTTATACGTCATATATTGGGCCAACGCACCGCCGAGAGAGTGCCCAGTGAAGCTGACGTTGCTACCTTGACCAATAGCCTTAAACATCGCCTTCTGATCGTTATAACAAATAGGGCCATATTGATTGAGAGTTTGAAAAACAAACTTTCTAGCAGCAGCAAATTGCCCCATCCAGTCTGCTGGAAATACTCTAGAGCCAATGAGCCCATCAGTGTCCCAATCTCCAAAATTGTTAGTACCACGAAAAGCGAATATAATCTCTTTGGTTTCTGGGTTCTGTAGAGCAATGCAGGAAAACTCATTTTCTACCGTAATGGTTCTAATGCCATTACGATCTTTAACTGTGCGAGTATATGTAAGTGGAGATTGCGAAAGAAGAACAAAGGAGCGGAGAGGGTTAGAAGAGTCTCGGAGAGCGGAGAGTTCGGGATTTTTATTTAGATCATCTTTCGGAATAGCTTTACGCTCAATAAGCTCTTTAATGGTTACACCCATAAGAGATTTATTAAAATCTATGTATGCCAGCGCACTCAGATTTAGATAGTCTTTTGTACTTAATGCCATCTTTCTATTCTCCCGTCTTAACAATGCATGACTCTATATCGTCTTTGTTACCTAATTTATTTTTATTAAAGAACACTTCGCATCTTATCTTTGAATTGTTATTTCTATTTACATCTACGTCTACACTGTATACACCTTCTTGTCGTAGTCTTTCCACAATCTTAAATACGTAAGAAGCCTTTTGGCTGTCGTTTGGAGCGTCTATTATTAGCCTGTAGAGGAAGCCTTCATCTTTGGTTTTATTGTCTTCATATTTAGATTGTTTATTGACAGAATCTACTAAATCGCCAGATAGGATAATTTCTGCCTGTGCACTATCTGCTTTATAGCCATTGCTGCTACTGGCATTAACTTCTTTTACTATAGCTTCTAGCTCCTTACTGGCTTGGACTGACCAGATGGCGGCGATGTATTGATCGCTACAACTTGATAGATTAAAAGTCCCATCTCTAGACGGGGTACAGCTTATACTGAACTTTAGTTGTTTATTTGATACAGGTTGGACTTCAGATCTCCATGAACCGATTATACCAAGGCCTCCATTTTCGTACTTAGGGCTGCTTATGTTAAAACCCTCATTATATTTACTGGAAAGATATTGCTGCATTCGATATTTTGCCTTACCAGGCGAAGATATTTGTAACAGTGAGTTTAGGTACAACATCAGAATAACAAATAATATAATGACTACACCGACTACACAGGATAGTATGATGGTTACACTCTTGCGTGAAGCAAGCGATCTGTTTTTGCTTCGTTTACTGCTTTTCGATTTACTGACTCCAGACATACCACCCTAACCCCTTTATATTGAACAAATTAATACTTTATCCCTATTTTACCGCAAGCTTTATAGTCAAACAATTACATTACGAAAAGAGCTTTCTAGGAGTGAATAGGGTTAGAAGCATCCTGGAGGGCGGAGAATTCGGGCTTATTAAGATCAAAGTCTTTACGAGATTTCTCTTTCTGTTCACTTATAATGAGTTAATCCGGTATCAGATTTTTAAAATCAATATAAGCCAATGCTGACAGGTTTAAGTACTCAATCGTTTTTACCATCTATCGCTCTCCTCTACCGGCGTATTTTTTGTTATATCAATACAACTTTTTAGTTCATTGATCGATGATAGCTTATCACTATTACAATATCCTTTTGAGATAAGCTTACCTCCTTTTGATAGATATATATTCACGGACATATCTTTGGAACTAACTCCCGTGTTCTTTGCGTACTCTATCATCTCGTAAATACCGCTAGCAAAACGATCCTTGTCTTTAACACTACCCTCATATCTAAAATCTAATCCATACACTAAATTGCCACGCTGCCCAACTTTATTTTCAGTCAAAAACACCTCCTCAAAAGTCGGCTTTTTCAAAGTGAAGGTGCTTTCTATGTTTGAGTCTATCACGCCTAGTCTAACTTTTACATCAACGGGCATGTCTTTAAATATTTCTCTGACTTTGGGCTGAATTTTGTCAGTTTGTTCTTTTTGCCAAGTTCTTACTACATAGTCGTCGCTGTACTTCGTCTGGTTATCTACCTGAGAAATATGTATCTTTATACTTTTATTTGATTTAGGATAAGCATCAGTAGACCATACACAAGAAATACCAAAAGCACCGCCATTGCAACTAGGTTTTTCTACCTCAAAATCTTGGTCGTATTTGTTTTTTAGATAGCTGGTCATGCTAGCTTGCTCTGTCTTATCACTAACCGAACGTTTATTAATTTCTCTATCTACTATAATTCCGCCTACAATGTACACTGCCGTCATTACTACGACTATTGACGACAGAATAATTAAAATAACCTGCCAGGCTTTTTTATTATTTACGCGCGACTTGCTCGCTCTTTTGCTTTTACTCTTCGCCATACAGTACAGCCCCCTATTGCTTATCATTTTATCTTAAGAATGAGCGCAATACAACGAGTTATTACAGACATACCTGCACTATAATACGATCATGGAGCATAAAAGCCACCGCAACAATTTGCGCCAACACCGCAAACTTTTCGTCCTTCATACCAACGATCAGCGGCAATGGCAACTTCGTTAATTGTTTAGAATTAACCGTAGCCGCCCGTACCTTCAATTTGAGTGAACGCGCAGCCCGTAGCATATCCGCTTCACTCATACCCACACGCGGATCAATCGCCAATGCGTGAGCAATCTGCTCCGAGTCAGCAGGAATACCATGAAACTGAGTGATGGCCGTGAAACAATACAGACCAGGGTCTAACTTACTGCCAGACTTTTTATTTTCCAAATCATCATGTAATTTTTCACGATTCTTTGATGTAGATTTAACACTAGCACGCTTTTTAACCGGTGCTGTCTGACTATCCTTATCTGGTTTTTCTCGCTTACTAACCACTCTCTCCTCTGATTATTGACTATATCAGAGGAAATTATCGACTCAAAGCTTAAACAATTACATCTCGCTCTTAGCAAAACATATCAAACCAGCCACAATGCACGGTATGCCAACACAAAGAAAGGCCAGCGACATAAAGTTAAACATGGCATTGCCGCCAAAACTACTGTCTGGACCAACCATTATATGCGATACCGCGAAAGAAATTGCGATAGCTATAGCTAATGGGATGCTAAAAAGGCCAAAACCAATTCGCTGCAGCCGCAAGCCACGCTCTTGTTGTTTATGTTGTGTTTTTGACAACGAAGATGCCGGGAGAGGCTCCCAATATAACCGATCCGGAAGTCGTAGCAATCGCCACAAATATAACAAGCCAACAGCAGCCACAACGAACAACCCCAAAAGTACCCAGGGCGATGTAAGCAATTTCGCGATATAAACAATATCGTATGCATGCAATAACGTAGCAGCCGCTGCTAATGTATTAAAAATCACGACAAATACAGGCAAAAGTAATATCACGCTCAGCGCAGTAATACGCTGACGGTAGCGATCCACGCGCCGGTATTGTTTCAAAACGACAACGCCTTCTACAAACAATAAAGCAATAACTGATAGATAAGCTACAAACAAAGGCGGCACAAAAAACAACGGAATGACAAGAAAAGGGTTTGCTAGCCAACCAACCATCACTGCGCCAAACAGCAACATACCAACCGCTTGGCTAACTATGATGGCTTCATTTTTAACGTTTCGTTCTGGCAGATGCTTATTAGGCTTTTCGTGTTCAGCAGATGATACTTTTGAATTTGCCATAGTTATTTTATTTTAGCATGTATTGTTAACCTTATGCTATTTATCAGCATCAAAGAACTGGCGCGCTCGTTCAGTCTTTGGGTGGTCCATTACTTGTTTAGGCGGACCGTCTTCTATGATGTCACCTTTGTCAAGGAAAATCATCCGGGTGCCAACTTCACGGGCAAAGCTCATTTCATGCGTGACGATCACCATGGTCATGCCCTGCTTAGCTAAATCGCGCATCACATCAAGCACCTCGCCAATCATTTCTGGGTCAAGCGCGCTAGTTGGCTCATCAAACAGCATAACTTCTGGCTCCATGGCAAGCGCCCGAGCGATAGCCACTCGCTGCCGCTGGCCGCCCGACAGATGCTGCGGATATTCGTTGGCTTTGTTAGCTAAACCAACCTGCTCAAGCAGCTCTTTGGCTCGCCGATTCGCTTTACGATCCGATACTTTGCGTAGTTTCTTAGGCGCTAATTTGATATTATCTAGCACTGTCATATTAGGGAATAGATTAAATTGCTGAAACACCATACCGATACGCTGGCGGATTTTATTAATATTAACGTGCGGTTGAGTAATGTCAACGTCATCAACAAAAACCGATCCGTAAGTGGGTTTTTCAAGTAAATTCAAACATCTTAGCAACGTCGATTTACCCGAGCCGCTCGACCCGACGATTACTAGTACTTCACCATCCTCGATCGTCAAATCAATCCCGCGCAGCACATGGTTGGATCCAAAATATTTGCGCAGGTTACGCGTCCTGATCATCAGCTTGCACTCCCTTCTCGAAACGCCGCATCACTTTCGTAAAGATAACCGTCAACGCTAAATACATCACTGCCGCCGCAAACAACGACTGGAATGCTGTCGCTGTCAACGAACGAATATCGTCAGCTCCGCGCATAATATCGCCCAAGCCAATCCAGCCAACCACCGACGTTTCCTTAAGCATAGCAATGCACTCGCTAATCAACGCTGGCAGCGAATTTTTCATCGCTTGCGGCAAAATCACATAGCGCATCGCCTGCGGATAGCTCAAACCTAGCGAGCGCGCTGCTTCTAGCTGTCCATTATCAATACTCTCTATGCCGCCGCGAATGATTTCCGCCACATAAGCGCCGCTATTGATACCAAAGGCGATTGCCGCCACGAAAATCTTCGGCATGAAACGATACGATCCAAACACTACATAATACATAATGAGCAGCTGCACCAACAGTGGTGTACCGCGAATAATTTCAACGTACAAACGTCCAAGACCAGCTACCGGATTCCACCTAGCCAAACGCTTCAGCTGCGGAAAACGCCCTAGCCAACTAAATGGACGGATTTTTGACACCCGCATCAACGCAATAATTATGCCGATAATTACGCCTAATGCCACCGATAATACTGTCAAAACCAATGTTACTTCTAGTCCGTGCCACAGATAAACCCAGCGCCCATCACCAAAAATCACTTCGCTAAAGTTCATGGCGTCTGCTCCTTCGCCGCACCAAAGTATTTCTGCAACAGCGCTTGGTAACGCCCGTCGGCTTTCATATTGGCAATCGTTTTGTTGGCATGCTCGGCCAGTTCGGTATTGCCCTTTTTGAAAGCGATCGCGTAGCTTTCGCTACTCAGTGGCGTGTTAATAATTTTGAGCGAAGGAAACCCAGAGACGTACTGCTTAGCCGGCGCATCGTCAATCACCGCTGCGTCAACTTTGCCAGCCGCTAATTCTTGCAAAGCATTCGGCGCTGCCGGGAATTGCACAACTTGCGCTCCCTTAATTTTAGAAGCTGCCTGGTCGCCCGTCGTACCGAGCTGCACAGCAATTTTTTTGTGTTCTAATTGATACTTATTGGCTATCTTGCTGTTTTTGGGTACAATTATTCGCTGCGATGCCTGGTAGTACGGATCCGAAAACAGTGCGTTTTTCTCACGCTCCGAGGTCACCGACATACCGGCCACCGCCATATCGATTTGCCCGCTCTCAAGCGCTGGCAACAAGCCATCAAACGACATATCTTCGATTTTTAGTTCCTTGCCCATGTCTTTGGCAATAGCTTGCGCCAATTCGACATCAAAGCCAACCACCTGGCCGCCGTCTTTATACTCAAAAGGTTTAAATGTCGCGTTTGTACCCATGACCAGCACGTCGGTGTCGTTGGAGATGCTACTGTCGCGCTGCAGTATATCATACAGCATCCAGCTAATCATCGCTAAAAAGGCCGCTACAAACAGGCAAGTCGCCATTTTTCGCAGTGCTTTTGCCCTTTTCATAACTTATAGTATACGCGCATCAAACTAAAAGCGTAAGAGTTTTATCAAATTTTATAAGAAAAAGCGTCCCAGCCGCCAACTGGAACGCTTTTTGATAGATTGTCCTCAGACCGGAGGCACACTACTCGGTTTGGTTAGCCTCCGCCCGCGTCAGCTTGTCGACCATCGGCAAAATCAAGTAGATACCGATGATGGCCGTCAGTAGCCCAAGACCAACGATGGCAAAGTAGGTTGGTGTTAACACCGGCTTCAGCGTCGTCGAGAACATTTTCGTAAATACCGCCCCCGTCCAAACACCAATACTGCACGATAGAAGAGAAGTAATCAGCAGTGGCGCCACCGACTCAACCATCACCAAGCGTTTCAGTTGAATGAGACGCATACCGCCCAGCCGCAAAGTGTATAGCGAGCGACGACGCTCCATCAGCCCGCCAATCGTCGAAACAATCAAGCTTGCCACCGCCACGAACAGCGTCACGCCGATGCCGACATAAGCCAAATCAGCTAACTCGCGAATTGACGGATTGATATGCGGCTGTTTGGCCCATCTTCCGCTAACCACGAAGTTAAAATCGTACTTATTGGCATTGGTCGCTACCAATGTTCGCAATTTATCAATGTCGTTTTCGTGCTTGACCGTTACCAAATATTCTTTGCCGCCGTCAGTAGCGATTTGTTTATCAACCAGCTTAACGTTTTTAACAACCGGCTCTTCAAAGTTCAGCAGCGCGAATTGATCTGGACTAGCATTACTCGGACAAACATGCTCAGTATAGTTCGCCAAATCGCGGCAGCGAATAGCACTACCCTTTTCCTGCGGATAAATCACTGCCACCGAGCTAATATACGGCTGTTGAGCTAGCTTTTGCGCCATGTCATCAGGCAGCGAATGGCTAGATATCATTGCTGTTCCAGCCTTCAGCTGCGAATAGCCATTATCCTTAACTGTTTGAGCGTTTAAGCCTTCAATACCGCTGGTCGCCGTCAAGTAAAAACTGCCAGCAAACAGCGCCAACACCACGCCGCTAACACTGCGAAAAACTGTTTGCGAGTGCACCGCCGTACGCTTGCCAGCAATCAACGCCGAAGCATTATTCGACCAGCGCGCCAACAACAGCGCAATCTTATTAGTCAGCCAGCTACCTGCCAAAATCAGCCCGAACATAATCAGCAGCAGCGCCGACGTCATTAGTATTAACGGCAAAGCTGACTCCTTATTATCATTCAACCAGTCCATGCCCAGTTTGGAAGACATCCAGGCGAAAATCGCGATACCAATCGCTGGCACGAACACTCGCCACATCCGCAATTTTTTAACTTTTTCAACCGACCGCGACACGCCCAGCGGCGAAATTTGCGCCCGCCGCATTCGCCGCCAATTGACAAACATCGTCAGTCCCAGCGTCAGAACAATAATTAATGTGTATTGCGTGATGCTCAGTTTCAAGTCGCTTGGCCACATACCTTCGCCGTTCATTTTGAAATTAAGCAGCGGCGCTTGCCATAGCCAAAATATCGTCAAGCCAATCAGCACACCGACCGTCGACGCCAAAAACGACTCCAGCATCAGCACTCGCGCTACCTGTTTTTTAGTAGCGCCAATCAGCCGCAGCGCCGCATAGCGTTTTTCGCGCTGAGCAGCACCTAATTGCGTCGCTACCGACACGAAAATTACCACTGGGAATAGCAAGATTGTCGCGCCGACACCCAGAATCATCACGGAAAAAGGATCAAAGGATACCGTCTTTTTACCTTCTTTGTCCGTCTTGTAAATATCCGCAAACGCTGATGGCTGCTGGCGTGATTTTGCCAAAGTATCAGCTTGCGCCACCTCCTGGCTATCAATGCCGCGCACCATCATCAGCGTATCTGACGTCTCGACATACTCGTCAGGAATTAGGCCCAAATACTTAGTATTCTTGCCAAACCGCGCCAAAATATTATCCTCAGGATAATCAGCAACTAGCTCTGCTAGCGCTCTCGACAGATAATATTCGCCCGGACGCGGCGTTTTCATCTTGGCAAACTGCGGCGACTTGTCCGTGCCGTACATCGAGTAAACACTGATCGATTGATCGCGCCACTTCGACGTATTGCCTGGCTGCCATGCCATAACCTTCAATGGATCGACGCCTTTGACTGGTTTTTGTGAATCCGTATTATTACTTGCATCAGCAGCGATACTGCCAATGACTACGCGGTTCGAGCGACCCAACAGTCCGTTGGTGCCAGCCACGAAATAACACACCAGCATAATCCCTAGCGCTACTGCTGCCGCTGTTAAGCCTAAACGCACTACTGACTGGCGGCCAGATTTTTTGAGTAACATCCAGCTAACACTCATTTGGTAGTCCTCGCACTGGCTTTGTTAAGATTTGGCTGGGTATTCTGCGCCATATTCACCGCTGCATCCGCGCCGGAAATTTGCCCGTCGCGGACAATAATTTCCCGATCAGCATAAGCAGCAATCGTCGGTTCGTGCGTCACCATGATGACTGTCGTACCGTGGTCTTTGGCGGTTTTAATGAATAGCTCCATGACTCTCTCTGAATTCAAACTGTCCAGCGAGCCAGTCGGCTCATCAGCGAACAGCACCTTTGGCTCAATCACCATGGCCCGGGCAATCGCCACCCGCTGCATTTGCCCGCCCGACAACTCGCCAAGCATACTGTCAGCTTTACCCGCCAGCTCAACCTTATTCAGCCATGTTTTCGCCTGCTGATAGGCTTCTTTACGCTTGACACCGTTAAGCAGTAGCGGCAGCGCCACATTATCCAGTGCTGTCAACTCCGGCACTAATTGCCCGAATTGAAAGACGAAGCCAAAACTCGTCCGCCGCAATATACTGCGCTGATCATCGCTCAGTTTGTCAATCCGCCGTCCGTCGAAATCAATCTGGCCGCCATCAACTTTGGTAATCGCCGCTAAGCTGTGTAGCAGCGTCGACTTACCAGATCCCGACGGGCCCATAATCGCCAGCACCTCTCCCGTCTCGACATCCAGGCTGACGCCGCGCAGCGCGTGCGTTTGCCCGAACGACTTCTTAATATTTTTAGCGCTAATTATTGGTTTGCTCATGCAAAATTTCCTCCTTTAGTCGCGTTAACCGCGAAATAGTTAATTCAATCCAGCGCAAATCCGCCTCCAAATGATACAGTGCATGATCGATCAGCAGCATGTCCGACAAACTGCTATCGCGCCGCCGCGCTGTCAGCTCGCGCATCCGCTGGATGTGCGCCTGCCGTTGGTTATCCAAATACGGTGACGCATCGCCGTCTTTCAAAATCGCCAATACCGCCTTTATATACATCGTCGCTTGCAGCTGTGGTGACGGCGCCTCTGGTGATTCCAACCATGCTTGTAAATCCTGCTTGCCCTCATCGGTAATTTCATACCGAACCCGGTCTGGTCCGCCCGATTCGCTAGTATCAGTAATTTCTTTGACTTTGTTGTCGCGTTTGAGCCGTGCCAGAGTTGAATATATCTGACCAGTTAAAATTGGCTTATCTTTGCCAAAATAGCCGTCATATTTTTTCTTCAACTCATAGCCGTAATTTGACTCTTCCGCTAAAAAACCTAACAGTGTATATTGAACGCTCATACTCTTACTATACACTCAGTGTTTAGTTATTGCAAGAGTTTTATACACTCGGTGTATAGTTTATATCTACTCTACATGCAAATTACTTAAATCGCATGTCCGTGTAATTGATTATCTTATTAATCAAATCAAACGATAATGTCCACGTGAGACAAAATCAATGTAGCCTTTATCGCGTAATATTTGCAGCTGTTGTCTAATTTTATCTTTAATATGGTTATTCTCTGGATGGGCAGCCGCCAGTTCACTCTCAAAAGCATACATATCGTCAAGTGTAAAATCAGCCCGATCAACCCTTTCTATGCACCGCATAATATCAAGCATCCAGCCCCGCACTGACATTTTATTTTCCTCGCGCAAAAATAACATTTTCCGCCATTTCGTCAAGACTTCACTCCGCGGAATCACCACCCCATCACGAACCAAGTATATTTTGCCAGAATCAGGAATATTGCTAAGCAGAATGTTACAGCCAACCCAGCCAGCTCGGCGAGCTGTATCGGCCAAGGGTTTCCGTCGCTCAATAATGCTCGGAGTAAAAAACTGCTTCGGGATAACCACAAAATTACAGACGGAATAGCCCGACGTATAACCCAGCAAAAAGAAATTAGGATTATTGTCCGATTGCAAACGTTCAATCATTTTTCCATATGCCCCATCAACAATTTTCTTGCCAATTTTACCGTTCTTACTTTTCAACTCGAAATCTTCTTGGCAATTTTGGCAGTAGAAATCTGCTACCGGACGACTGTTTTCATAATTTACGAGATGATCTTGGCCGCAATTCGGACAAAAAATCATTCGCTCAACCCAATCCTCGGTCAAAACACGCACCTTTTGCGAAGCGCTAGTATATCTGACGGCTAAGGAGGTATTGAAAGTTAACAACATAATTTACATACAGAATACCACCTCCTGCACCAAGAACAAAGAACCAAGGATAGTCCAATTCTCCAAATTTTAGCGTATAATAAGAATCATATGGAGCGTATTCGACAGCAAAAAGAAACTGTCAAAACTGCCGCTGCTGGTATCGGCGCGCTATTGAAACTACCGCGCTACGGCGTGCTGGCGGCGGGTTTTTCTTTGTTATTTGCCATTGTTATTTTCTTTGCGATTAACGGCAACTTTTATGGACCGTTGTTTTTGTCGCGGTTACCAATTGTCGATAAATTCGCTGTCGCTGGCAATATGCTTGCCGAACTATTCAAGCAAGGTTTCACCACGCCAAACGGCGCTCTGCTGCTAATCGTCTCTATTCTACAAGGCTTATCGCTTTCAGTTGTAATATTTACAGCACGACGCAATAAACGCAACGAACAAGATGTAGCCCGCCAACTCAGCGTCAGCGGTATTGCCTCGATCGCTGCTGCTATCGGCCTCGGCTGTGTACCGTGCGGCACCTCGTTAATCTTGCCAATTGTTACTCTGTTTTTCTCAGGCGCAGCGGCTGCTACCGCCGCCAATGTTGCCAGTACTATTGTGCTTATTTTAGCGCTTATACTCAGCCTGGCGTCGCTTTACAAATCTGGACAAATCGCATTCGTTTATGCACAATTAGCCAAACAGGAGGAAAAATCATGAGTCATCAACAAGAACGCGGCATTGCCCCAATCTGGATTGTTTTATCGATCATCGTCATCGGCATCGTCGCTTTATTTATCTACGGTATTGTCAATCGGCCACCGAACCAGCATATCGGAAATGGTAAACCATGGAACAAACATATGTCGCAAGGCTCAGCAGATGCGAAAAACGTATTTATCGATTACACCGATTATTTCTGCTCGTTCTGCGCCCAAGTCGAAGCCGCTACCAGCAACGATTCTTTCAAAAACGACTACATCAAATCCGGCAAATTACGCTACGAACACCGAATCGTCACTTTGTTAAAGGATAAAGTACCAAACACCGAACAAGGCGCTAAAGCCGCCTTCTGCGCTGCCGACCAGGATAAATATTGGCAATACACTCACGACATCGTGCCGCGTATCAAAACGGACTACTTCGACAAAGGTATCGGCGTCAAAAACGTCGCCGTACCAAAGGAAATCCCGCTGCTGCCGCTCAGCTACTTCGAAACATCTGCCAAGAATGCCGGCCTGGACACCGCCAAATTCACCGACTGCATGAAAGGCAACTCTCACCAGCAAGAAATCAACGGCAACACGCAAAAAGCCCTGTCGCTTGGCGTGAATGGCTTGCCATACATGGTCATCAACGACTACCAGACCAGCGGCTTTGCCGGCGGCGAGAGCGGGCTAAAGGCGATCTTGAAGGCTGGCGGCGTTAATTAATGCTAAAATTTCTCAATTCATTTTCAGCGCCGCTGATCGGATCTTTAAGTTTCTGGCCTTTTTTATGCATCCTCTTGACCATACCATTCATCATTTCACGGCTGACCATGCGCCGGCGCGTAACATGGTCGTATGTATTCTTTTCCTACGGCTCAATTCTCTATTTCACAGGGCTAATCTTTTTTACGCTGTCGCCAGTACCAAAAGACCCGATTGCCTTTTGCCAAACACATCACATCCAGCCGCAACTTATCCCCTTCAACTGGGTTAACTACGTTGTTCAGCCTAACAAAGATACTCTATATATCACGTTGCAATTAGTTATGAATATCGTTTTCTTTGTGCCGCTGGGCATTTTTATGAAAGCATATTTTCACAAGCATTGGAAATTTGCGCTGCTAAGCGGCTTTCTTTTATCGATGCTGATAGAAGTGACGCAGCTAACTGGCGTGTTCGGTTTATATCCTTGTAGCTATCGGCTGTTTGATGTTAATGATTTAATAACCAATACCTTTGGCTGCTTGCTCGGATTTATGTTGACATGGCTAATCGGTTATAAAGTTCCCAGCGTCAAACTCAGCGACGAAAACTACGCCGCACCCAATCGCCGCAATAAATTCTTAGCTAGCTGCATCAATATAGCCCTTATTATCTTCGCCTCAGTAGTTACCCGGTCGCTAGCTTATCCGTTTTTCATAGACACCATACAACCTGGTAGGTTCTATCTTACGGAGCTGGGAGTCTGGATTATTATTCAGTTGTTTATCATACCAAGGATTGCCAAAGGCTGGACGATTGGTAGTTATCTGGTCGGCATCGAACCGAAACGCCAACGCAAAAACGATAAACGGCAGCCAAAAGACTATGCTAATCCAGAAAATTAGCCTTTCAACTGCCGCATAAATCCGCGCAGCTGCGACGATGTTCGCTCGATTCTCTCTGTTGTCCAGTATTTATCCGGCGTGATGTTATCGTCGCCAGTCGATTCCTCTTTGTAGCGGCCGATAATCTTGCCGTTCTTGACAATCGAGACATCCGGTACGAATATCCGCGGCTTGCCGTTGTCGTCTTTGTCCAAGTATGACTCTAGTTTCTTGACTAATTTTTGGTAAACTTCGCTGTTGCTAGCGCGAGCATCGCGAATATTCAAATAGTATATTTTATCAATTCCTTCAGCCCGAGCTGACCGGTCAACGTGTTCGCTCAAATGCTGGCACCACGGACACTGCGGAAAACCCAAGAAAACCACGCCGCTGCCGCTATCAAAGATGTTAAGGACTTCTTTATCGCTGGCATAAACGAAGCGATTATTCGCCGCCACTCGCGGATATTCTGATTTGAATTTGGCGGCGTCGGACACGTTAGTAGACGGAGTTTTCGGTTGCTCAGCAGTATGCTGGCGGTTATACCACAGTCCAGCCGCGGCTCCGCACAAGATGATTGCCGCGGAAATAATCGCAATGGTTTTTTTATTCATACCAACCCTCTTTTTCATAACGTCGTATCTTTCTTATAATTTTTCTTAGCTTCCAACCAGCGGCGATTTTGCTCGGCTTTGTCTTCAATCTCAAAAATCTCAACCGGATATTTTTCGGCTTGCTTGGCAATTTTTGCAGCAACCGCTTCGGGGATATTGATATCAAAGCGCGCGGCAAATTGGATAGCATAAATAATGATATCGGCCAGTTCGCTCGCCATGTCGTCTTTGGTGCCGATATGTTTATCACCCCACTGGAAATATTCTAATAATTCATTAGCTTCCAGCGACAACGATATCGCCAAACCGCGCGAATCATTCGTCTTATCCCACTTCCGCGCGCGAATATGATTCATCACTAGCTCTTGCGCTTCTTCAAATGTCATAATTCCCCTTTCTGGCATAGCTTTCATACTATAGCTAACGCTAATTTCATTATACTACAGCGCTCTTGACGGCAGAGATGAGCACGTTTAACGGAATTATTTTGGATTAAATATCGCAAAAACATTGATATTTTGTTCAAATATTGATATATATATATTAGCTTTTGCTCAAAGCTTTCTGCAAAAAGAGCGAGAGTCGCCCTTTAGCTTTGAGTGTGAGAAGGAGGGAAAAGTGTGCTACTTACCTTTTATCCTACTCGGCGCCTTGCTAGTGCTCACACTAATCGTGTTCCTCTTCATCCCCGGAGAGGAGGGAAGAAGAAAGCGGGCACTGAAGTGCCCGAACAAGAGGATCGAGACGACCCTCGAACCCACTCACGACGGCCTGTACGTCGTGGTGTTCAGGTGCCCAAACTGTGGGTGGTTCACTCACGTGTGGGAGCCTCACCCCTAAGGGCGCCCGCCGAAAATAGCTCGCTGAATGCGTTCAATCTGATTGAGACAGTTACTTGTCTCTCGGATTGAAAGATCCGCATTCAGCTTGAGCTCGTTCGGCGGGCTATTTTCATTGATATTATATTATTCCCACCGAAACAGCTTGATCGCCACGACATAGATAACGAGAGTCCAGGCAGCGACGGCACCGATTTGCGGCAAGGCTTCGATGAAGCTGGCATGCTCGGTCATAATCAGGCGGAAGCCATCGGTAATTGGCGTCATTGGGATGAACTGAGCGGCACCGCGTAACCATTCTGGGAACATGTACAGCGGGAAGAACGCACCGGACAAGAACATCATCGGGAAGGAAATCAGGTTGGTTAATGGTGCGGACTGGTTTTCATTCTTTGCCCAGCCACCAATCAATAGACCTAGGCCCACCATCATAAAGGCCGCCAGCACCGCCATAAGGACAAAGAGCCCCCAGTCGCCGCGCATATTAAACTGGAACAGCAGCATGCCGACAACAACCATCATCGTCAGGCTAAGTAGCGAGATTATAACATAGTGAATCGCCATGGAAATAATCAGCTGCCCGGAGGTGAACGGCGCCGCCCGTAGCCGTCGGTAGGAACCGCGCTGTTTTTCAGCTGGCATTTGATTGGCCAGACCAAAAATACCCATACTCATCAAGCTAAAACCTAGTAGTCCGGTGAACGTATAATCAAACTCCTTCAGCTGCTCGTCGCCAACAGCTTTGCCAGCGGCTTTCAGCGGCGCTTCTGGCTGACCCATTGCTTTATTAATTTCATTAGCGATTTGACTCATCACTGCCGTCAGCGCGCTACCAGTTTGCTCGGAACCTTTGGCGTACAGCACGTTAATTGTACCAGTCGGGCGAGCATCTCTGCCTTCTCCCTTTACTTTGCCAAAATCGCTAGGCAGTTCAATGATGCCGTTCAGTTCCGAACGCTTCAACTTCTCACGGGCCTCGTCCATATCCTTGACGTCTTTGATTTTAAGAATCGAGTCTTTGGCATTGTCTTTGGCGCCTTTAACGAAACCTTTAGCAAATTCCGTCTGCGAATTATTGATAATCGCAATGTCAAAGCTGGTCGATTGATTATTAAAAATCGAACCGAACACCAGCAGGAAGATAAGCGGAAATAGGAAGGTAAAGAACAGCGACATTTTATCACGGATGAAACGTTTTTGCTGGGCGCGTACTTGCCCAAATACACCAGTCCAATATTTTTTCATACTAATCCCGAATCGCCTTTCCTGTTAAGTCAATGAATACGTCCTCCAAATTGGCCTGCTCGACGACTTGCTTTTTCTTAAAGCCGCGCGCCAGTAGCTGCTTGATCAGATTATGCGGCGTATCAATGGTGATAATTTTACCATTGTCCATAATCGCCAAGCGGTCGCACAGCAGTTCGGCCTCGTCCATGTAATGAGTTGTCAGCACAATAGTGATACCTTCATCGCGAATCTCTTTGATCAAATCCCAGAGATTGCGGCGAGCCTGCGGATCCAGCCCAGTGGTTGGCTCGTCGAGGAACAACACCGTCGGATTATTAACCAGCGTCGACGCGATGGCGAAGCGTTGCTTTTGCCCGCCCGAGAGCTGCTCGACGTAGCTTTTGGCTTTGTCGGTCAATTGCACCTTGGCGAGTAGCGCGTCGGCGTCAACCGTTTGTCCGTACAGACTGGCAAACATTTTCAGTTGTTCACGCAGGGTCAGCTTGTCATAAAACATTGTCGATTGCAGCTGGATACCGATGATGCTTTTAATGTGCTTCGGCTGCTTAGCAACATCTATTCCGTCGATGGTCGCCGTACCGCCGTCAATCGGTCTCAGCGCCTCCAGCATCTCAAGCGTCGTCGTCTTACCAGCGCCATTCGGCCCAAGAATACCGAAGATCTCGCCTTTCTTGACCTCAAATGACACACTATCGACGACATTCTTGCCATCGTAAGTCTTGACGAGTTGGTCAACTATTATGATTGGTTTTGGTTGAGCCATATAAATTCCTTTCTACTCCCTAACAGATAAACATCGCATACGGTGATTGCTCGCTTTTGGGATTATTATAGCACAAGAAACCCTATTTCATCGGTGCGGTTTTGAATAACGTCCACGCTGCTAGCATAGAGTAATTAACAATCTGACCGTCAGAAATCATCTGCTCAAGTTTACTAATTTCTAACCAACTACTGGAAATAAACTCTGTTTCATCTGGCTGGTGCGAATAATTATCTCGAAAAGCGCCGCGCGCACAAACAACGTACAGCTTGGCATTGGTACGGCGATTATCGGCATAGAACCAACCAATTTGCTGAAAATCTTCCGCCGAAATATTAGCCTCTTCCGCCAATTCGCGCTGGGCAGCTTGCTCGGGAGTCTCGCCTTCTTCAATTTTACCGCCGGGAAATTGATACAATATATCATCAACCGGATACGAATATTCCCGCTGAATAAGTACTTTGCCGCCGTTTTGGCAAATGATAATCACACCGCCTTTACCCTGATATACTTGCCGCAAATATAACGACCTTTTACCATTTGGCAGCTCTACCTTATCCTCTGCCAATACTATCCGCGGATGCGTAAAAACCACCCGCGATGATAAGCGGCGCCATTTCTGCGGTTTGCTGTGTCTATTCATCTTTATGGAACTCTATTAAATGATTTGGCTTGATATCTCACATTTTATCCATTGCTTAAACATAACATTTGCCTCAATTACATTTTAACAGCCAAACAACTTTCGCGATATAATTATTACATGAAGCACCAGCAGGCGGCGGCGCCCAAATTTTTCTCAAAGAAACGCTGTATTATTTTAAGCGTAATTGCGCTGTTGCTTATCGTACCAATCACAGTCATTACCCAGCCAAAGATTGCCGATAAGCTGTCGTCTCTTATTAATTCCGTACACCTCGACAGGTCACCTGGCGAATCGGCTTTTCCAGAAATTGATACGGCAAATTTAAGCCCAACTCGCCAAAAAATTATCAGCTTAGCAAAGACTGAATTCAAGGCGCAATCCGCTGGCACCAAGTTCAGCCAGGGCGCCGAGGAGGCGTGGTGTGCTAACTTTGTGAGCTGGATCATGTATAAAGCGGGCGCGTCGCTGAAAAATCCGCACACTGGCGGCTGGCGTATCCCGGGGACGTTTACCTTGCGTGAATATTACGAGGCAACCGGCCGGTTCAAGCCTGCTAATTCCGGCTACCAACCGCTTCCTGGCGACGCGGCAATTTACCGCAATTCGCCAGTGTTTGGCGACCATGCTAACATCGTCTTGAAAAATGATAATGGCGTGCTGACTACTGTCGGCGGCAACGAAGCAAACCGCATCCGCGTGTTCGTTAATCGCGACAAGCAGTATGACGGACTGCTGGGATACGGCGTACCAACAAATAACTAACTTTTCCAGTCAGCGCTGCGTTCTTAAACTAAAACGCAGCCAGCTTATCGTTTCCGCAAGAAGAATCCGCCCAGCGCGCAAGCCGCCACGATACTAACCACAGTGATTTTCCAAAACATCAGCGGATCATTAGCGCCAGGCACTGGCACGTTCATGCCAAACAACCCAGCAATCATTGTTGGGATAGTCAGCGCCACGGTGATTACCGTTAGCAAGCGAATTGTCTCGTTCAGGCGGGTGTCCATCACTGCCCGGTAGCTATCGCGCACATTAGTAATGGTTCGCAGCAAACTCTTACAGCGGGCAATTACTTGCTCCAAATCGATCGACAAATCCTCGACATCCTCTTTATCATCCGCCCGCAGGCGCAAGCCGCTAGTCGCCAGCAATTTCTCGACCGCCCAGTTCATCGGAATCAGCGCATCCAGGTAGTCGTTCAGCTTGCGCTCATATTCCGCCAGCGTAGCAATATCTTTGACCCGCAGCGTATGAATGTTGTCGGTAGCCGCTCGCATTTGGCGGTTAATCGCTGCCACCCGCCGCTGATACTGCCTAGATATTGCGTCAATCATATCAACTAGCAGCTCAACCGGCCGGTCGGTGCGCGAACGCGCTTGGTCGATAAACGGCTGCCACAATCTGCCCAAGCTATCGCGCGATAAGGTTACGGCATAGTCCTTATTCAAACAAAACAAAATCGGCGTAGTAAAGTCATTAAAATCGTCGTCAGTATCTGGCAGCCGGGCGATTAGATATGTCCAATCGTCGCCAATCTCCAGGCGCGGCACCTCATGCGGATCAAGCGCGTCGCTCAGCAAATCATTATCAAGCCCCAGCGACAACAGCTCAGCTAGCTCATCCTCGTTCGGACGTTCGCAGCGCACCCACGAACCTGCCCGCAGGCGTTCCAGCGGCTTGATTTGCTGATTTTTAGCACTTGAATGAAGATACTGCAGCATTCCCTTTTTATACTATAATTTGCTGATATTTTCAATGATTTTGGCGTCCTGCGGGCAGAAAATCTACTATAGCACTTTTATGAAAGTCCTATAGCAAATTGCAGGCTACCCGGCCTTTCTCAAAAGTACCGTGTTGGTTTTAGCAGCAGCCCGGCACCCCTAATACATTACAAATGTTATACTATATTTATGCCTGTCAAAAAATCACCAAGGAAGCCGCTAGCGAAAACACCGGCGAACAAAGTCGATAAGCCTAAATCAGCTAGCAATAAAGCAGCCAAACCTAAACATACCCGCCACACAGCGAAAACAAAAACCAAGACCGCCAAATGGCGAAACCTGCTGATAGCGATATTGTTATTGACGGCAATGGCAGCGGTTTTATCGGGGCTGGTTTACGCATATTTTAACCAGCTGTCGCCGCGCCGCCCGACTGCTTTATCTGACGAGCAATATTATTTCACCGATTCGCGCTACTCCGGCATTCGTTCTAAATTCGTGACGCGCCAGACTAACCACGAGAAAGTTTCGATTGAATATCCGCTGACTAAAAACAATAAGATCAATAAAACCGTCGCCCAAGCAATTGACCGCGCTGACAGTGATTTCCGCTATGCCGCCACCAATATTCTGACGTTCGACCAGCCGCTGACCGAGACGATTAGCTACCAAGTTACGCATAATAATTCGCTAGCTTTATCGATCATCGTCAATATTAAGCAAGATATGCACGGCGCGCATCCGGTGTCGCTGACGCATTTTTGGACGTTTGATAAAAAATCTGGCGAGGTGATTACTTTGAATGATTTGACCGAGCAATCAGAGAAAGCGGCTGAGGAAATCGTGGCGGCTGCCCGAAATAATATCAAGGAAACTATCAAGCAGCGCCAGCAAGCAGAGCTGGATCTTAATGAAACGATTACCCAGGAAACCCTATCGAATTTCGTTATTACCGATGGCGGCAATAGTCTAGCTTGGCCGATTGGGCAGGCGTCGCTCTTGCCGTCAGCCTACGGCGAAATGACGATCAAAGTGCCGATCGCTGCCGTTGCCAAATATCTGCAAAATCCGACAGCCCGGAGACTAGCTAATATCCCCAAGCCGCCCGAGCCAAAACCAAAGCCAGCGCCCGCTGCGCCGCCAGCCGCGAATTCTGGGGGTAAAGTGATTGCCTTAACCTTTGACGACGGGCCAGGACCGTACACTGCGCAGCTGCTGGATATTTTGGATCAACATGGCGCTAAGGCCACATTTTTCTTGATCGGCAGCAAAGTATCCGCGCAAGCCGACGTATTGCGACGCATGCACGCGCGCGGCCATCAACTGGGCAATCACTCGTGGTCACACCCAGAACTGCCTAAATTGCCAGTTGGCCAAATTGCTGGTGAAATCGACCGTACCAATGACACCATCAAACAAGCCACCGGAATTAAACCAACTGTTATGCGCCCGCCTTACGGCGCAGTCAACGGCGCTGTCTTGGAACAACTTCGCCTGCGCGGCATGTCGTCAATCTTGTGGTCGGTCGATACCCGCGACTGGGCTGATCGCAACAGCGACATCGTCTGCTCGCGCGCCGTCGCTGGCGCCCACCCTGGAGCCATCATCTTGATGCACGACATTCACCAAACTTCCGTTAATGCCGTGCCGTGCATCCTCAGCGCGCTGAAGCAGCAGGGGTATTCGTTTGTGACGGTGCAAGGATTGATCGGCAATATGGCGGCGGGAGCTGGGTATCCGTAGAATTGTAGCCGGATATTAACAATGTAGCTGTGGCAACTACTCTGTCTTATCCACCTCAAAAACCTTGTATTTCGACGACGCGCCGCGCACCAATTTTACCTTTGACGACGCCACACCAAAATACTTCGCCAATAACTTCGCCGCTGCCGCATTCGCCCGACCTTCAATGGCTGGTGCCTTGGTGTACACCGTTAGCGAACCATCATCATTTGCCACCACTTCTTCGCGGTGACGGGAATTGGGTTTGAGGCGGGTAGAAATTTTCATGCTACTACAATTGTCGCTCTGAGCTAAATTTTTCTGTTGTTTCTTTTATAGAATTAAGGCTTTTACTAATTATCGGTAGCTCCTCGGAGATTACCTTAAAAGCCTCGTCTTTACTAGTTGTCCAGTCAGAATAAGGTAAGTTCGCAAAATCAAGCAAAAAACTGCCGCTATATTTTTTCTTACCTGTTATATCTGTATAGCTCACGTTTAATTCCGTTCTTCTTTTTAGTAAAGCCTTGTAGCGGTCGTTACCCTTTATAGACAAAAGGAAATATTTTCTTCTTTCTCTTGAAGGTAGTATACTCATTCCGTTTTTTATTACCACAAGGTCTGATAGTTTTTTAACATCCTTTTGCTGATATTCAAGTTCCATGTCTTCGCCTTCTATTGAAAATTTAATATTTCGGGCAAGTCCACCACCCTCATTCAAAATTATCATATCGATAAAATTGACTCCAGCTTTTGCACTATCTAAATACACAACTACTCTGGGCCGTATAATCTGTTCATTAGTCTCGTTGTTCTGCTCAGCAGATCTATATGATTGAAAAGCTGCGATAACAGCAACTATTGCAGCAATCATCGTACCTATAGCACTTATTATTTCTGCCCAATCTGTAGGTTTTAGCTCCATAGAAACCCTTTTATCTCCTCATCAATAAAATATCTACTCTTATTATTTTTACTTTATTATAATTCGTTAGAACGATATCACCTCCAGCTCCCGCGGCAAAATCTCTTGCACTTCTACCGAACCTGCTACCAAATGATAACCATGCAGCTTTGACGGCAAGTCACGCTCGGCTGAACGCCAATTAACTGGGCGATTTTCATCGAAATAATTGAGCAGCTCCGCATTCAGAAAATGATCGCGCGGCAGATCCACTGAACCGTCCTGATTGACGACCAGCGCTATCGACAAGCCTGACGTCACGCCGTCCTCATTTTTAGCATATGCCGCCGTCACCAAATGAACCAGCGGCTCAAATTTTAACACTGACTGGTCGCTCGCCTCCACCTGCGCCTGGCCGCGACGCGCTAGCTGCTGATTGATTTTCGTTGTTAATTCGTCAACACTTGGCTTACCGTCGCCCGCTCGGCAGTAGTCGCAACCATCTGCCGCCTCGACATATTCCAGCAACAAATCCATATCGACATCAGTGTCGTTAACACCATGCTGTGACAATTGCTCCACCATTTCATGCAGCGCACCCAGCAGACTATAGTCATTGGCCTTCCTGGCAGCATCACCAATGCGGATGATGGCGCGAGCGATAGTGATAGAATTGTCGGTTTTATTCATACGTCCTCCTTAAATATTTTTACGCCACTCGGGAAAGTGTCTTGATAATCGTAATCGTATTTATCGACCGTATGGTTGGTGTCTGGCGTATCCTCCAAAAATGAAAATATCTCTCGGCGCGTCGTTTCATCAATTTCAAAAAACCTTTGCAAAAACCGGCGGACAATAATCTTAGTATCATTCAAATAACCCAGCCGCCCGAACATGGCATAATCGGCATCAGAAATATCAAGCGCGGCGTGCAGATGAATTTTATTGCGCCGCTTCTTCAGGCGATTCATATTGATATACATATCTTTATCGGTGATAACCAGTTTTTTCTGCCACGCCAGTTCAATCATGCCAGTCAAACTAATCTTTTCATACGGCGGCAGCGCGTACGGACTGTTCATAATCTTCAGATATAGCAAACCTTCAACCACTTGTGTCGCCGTAATCGCAAACGTCTTAAAAGTCTGTGCCAGCAACACGCGGGATAAAAACTGCTCCTTAATATTCTGATTCAAATAATCCAGATATTGCAAATTATACGCGATGTTACTGATAATCGCATATTGATTACTGTTTTTGTCATGCGTAATCGGAGCACCATACACCGCCCGAGCGATATAATCGCGCCACTCCTCAATCCGCCGCTCGGGAAACCACTTGTAAGCACTTAGGCAACCGGAACAGCGGGCGCAGAGCGATTTTGTATGAAGCTCGCCTGACTGATATACCTGTGCGGTCGTATCCATTAGTTATCCTCTTTTTTTCTCGCTTCTTCAAATTTTGCCGCCATCGTTGGATTATTACGGGTAAGTTTTTTAATCGTTAAATCTTGAGCCTTATCATTAGCTAAACGAAGATTATTTTCAGACGATAAAAGCGCCTGCTTAGTTTTCTCTAGTTGTTTAATAGTCTTGTCTATACCATCAATCGCATCAGTAAACTTACGGCTTGCCAGGTCATAGTTGCGCGCGAAACCAGCCTTAAATTTCTCCATGTCCTCTTCAAAATGCGTAATATCCAGATTTTGTGTACGCATCAATGCTAATTCTGATTTGTATTTAAGAGCATTAAGCGCTGCATTGCGCAGCAGCATAATTATCTGTATAAAAAATTGCGGTCGAATCACGAACATTTTTGGATAGCGGTGCGACACGTCAACGATACCGACATTATATAGCTCGCTATCCGCTTCAAGTAACGACACTAAGATTGCATATTCACAGTTCTTCTCGCGACGATCTTTATCCAGTTCTTTAAGAAAGTCCTCGTTATGTTTTTTGGTGGCAGTCTGATCACTCTCGTTCTTCATTTCAAACATAATGGAGATAATCTCATTGCCAGACTCATCGTTTTCTCGGAAAATATAATCGCCTTTACTGCCAGTACGAGAGTCGTTATCCTTCTCAAAATATGCGCGCGGAAAGGCTGTAGCGCGCAATTTATTAAACTCAGTCTCACAGTGCTGCTCCAGCGTCTCGCCCAACATTTTCGTCGACAAACGAGCCTTAAAATCTTTGTAATAAGCAATCTGCTCGTCCTTCGATTTTAGCTCTGCTGTATATTTTTCTTTCAAATTTGACTCAACGAGCTGGCGCTCATTTTCTTTAGCAGCTAGCTGCAGCTTGAAATTATCGCGTTCACGCTCAACAACGCTAACCGCCCGATTAACCTCCAAATCTTTCTCAGTCTCAAAAGCCTTGATTTTTGCGTTTAAGTCTGCAATTGTTTGATCGCTCTGCGACTTAGTTTGCGCTAACTCTTTATCGGCTTCTGAGCGTAAACGCTCTAAAGCTAGCTCTTTTTCACCTTGCGCTTTCTCTAGCTCAGACTTTAGTGATGATATTTCCGATTGCTTCTCAGAGTTAATTCGAGCAGTTTCTGCTTTATTCTCTGCTTGCAAGCTTGCTAGTTCGGCCTCTTTCTCAGACAGTAGCTTTTGAAGCTCGCTACGAGTCTTTTGCTCTGCTAATTGTACGGCGTTTTCTTTATCTGTGCGCAATAAATTCTCGCGCTCGGCAATCTCGCGTGTAAATTCCTGGTCGCGAACCTGTTTAACAATATCAGCGTAACTCGCTTGGTCTATTTCAAACACTTGACCGCAATTCGGACATTTTATTTGGCGCATATTTACAATCCTTTCCATTAATTACCCCTCAACTACAAACAGGTTCTCTTTAGCTGCTTGTATTTTTATAGACAGCAACCACTTTACCATTAATCATATAATCCTCCGACTGATCAACAATAATAGGCGGAAACCTCTCGGGAGTAAGAGATTCAGATTCTAACGATATATATTCCTCATGTTTTTTAAGGCGCTTTATGTTAGCCATACCGCCAATGATGGACAAAACATAATCCCCGTCCTCAGCATAATTTTGCGTGACATCTACGAGAACAAAATCACCGTTGTTTATCGGTTGTTTTGACTTGCCGATACGAGCATTATTCATGGACTCACCATCAGCTCTTATGGCTATATACTTACACCTATCACTATTGGACTGCTTCAACTGTTTACCAAGTAGTTGTTTGGATATTCTCAAGAGACCCTCGTTGTATTCATCAGCATAATTGAGCGCCGGACCACAGCTCGCCGTACCGACAATTGGCACTAAAACGAACCTGTCGTCCTCCACCGGCGACTCCAACCGTTGGGTTTTATTTTTTCGATTTATAAAAAGTAAGTTGCGTTTTTCAAGCTGCAATAGATGATGCTGAACCTGGCCAGGACTCATATCTGGATCGCCAACGAGCTCAGCTGTTCTGCGCAATGTACATTCTGCCAAGTTATTGGTCTTTGCTAGTTCTAATAATTTCTTTTGGATGTGGTGCATGTATTCTATTATACAACACCCATTACATAAATATCAATAATTTTTCGGGGAGACTTGACAAAGAGGATTCTGTGCTTTATCCTCAATAATGAACACTTTTATGGAAGGTGGGTCGACTTGTGTTGTCGATTCATAACGTGGTCAATTTGTGTTACCTGCGAGTAGTCACAAATATAAAATCAACCAGTCGCAATATGGAGGGTAATGGCGACGCAAGTTAGTCAAAATAATTAGGGAGGTTCATTTATGAAACCGTATAAGAATATTAACGGCAACTCAAACGTGGTTGCTTACAGTATAGAAGAAGAGGGTATCACAGTACAATTCAAATCTGGAAAATACACCGTGTACACCTACACTTACGAGAGCGCAGGGGCTGATGCCGTCGAGACGATGAAGAACCTAGCACAACAAGGGTATGGTCTCAATTCGTACATCTCAAAAAATCAGCCTGGTTATTCTGAGAAGCGTTAAATTAAATGAGAGTCAGTTACAAGTCTGGCTCTCATTTTATAATTTATTGTCATTTACAACTTCCCGCTCGAAATACCAAAGAATCGATCAAAGAAATCTCTCAATTTTTCCAGCACTGTTTCGCGTTTTTTACTGCGCTCCCCATCAGCTGAAAAACGCGAGATTGGCGGCAGTATCCCTGACAGCCCTGTGCCAGTCGATTGTATATAGCCGTCGCGAAAAGCATTTTCAACAAACTTATATGTCGCTTTTTTATCTAATTTTTCATCATCAATGATCTGGTCTAGCTCTTTGATTTTCCTTGACTTCACAAACTCCTGCCAGCCACCATCAACTGAGCTATCAACCGTGAGCGAGGCGATAAACTGCTCAATCAAATCCTTTTTATTACGCAGTTCCATAGATGAGTTAACCGCTTTATCAATATCGACCAAAATCTCTTTATTATTCAAATGGCTATCATGATACTGTCGAATCAACTCTAGAATATAATCTATATTTATCTCAACTTGTTTAATGAGCTCCATCTCAAATACCAAATCATCATTAATATTCTCCTTACTCTCATCAGATTTCGGTCGCAGCTCGTTGTAGAGGTCGATGTACATGCTATGATAATCTTGCACATCTCGCTGGCTCAAAATCTCTTGCCCAATAAACTCATCAAAGCTCGACAGAATATTCTTCACTCTCAGAATTGCACCATACAACTTCACGAATTCCTTTTGTTCCTGCTCGCTAGCGATCGTCTCACCCACTGGAAATTTGTTTTTTAGCTTTGCAATCAAATCGACATAACCTGGCGTTTTCTTCCCATCTTCTTCATAGCCTTCGTAATAATCTCGGAAAGGACGCAGTAACACAATACCGCTCGCATCTTGGTCGCCAAAGAGCGCTAAAGCTTTCTTAGTTGCCTCCTCCAAATTGCGAAATGTTACAATATTTCCATAGGTTTTAATTGAGTTAAGGATACGATTCGTCCGCGAATAAGCTTGAATCAGCCCGTGCATCCGCAAGTTTTTATCAACCCACAGCGTATTCAACGTCGTGGCATCAAAACCCGTCAAAAACATATTCACCACGATCAACAAATCAATCTCTCGATTCTTCATCCGCAGACTCACGTCTTTATAGTAATTCTGGAAACGCTCGGCGCTAGTGTCGTAATTTGTGCCAAAAGTTGCATTATAGTCCTTGATTACACCCTCCAAAAAGTCACGCGACGAGACATCAAGCCCGTCAGTATTCTCCGAGTTCTCGTCATCCATGCCGTCCATTTCCAGATCAGGATCATTCGCTCCGTAGCTATAAATTGTAGCAATCTTCAGGCGTTTAACTTCAGGAAGCTCAGCCTGCTGGCGCTTAAACTCATTGTAATAAAGCTTCGCCGTGTCAATCGAGCTCACTGCAAAAATTGAATTAAATCCGTTCAGCTGAATTTTATTTTTTATCTCTTCCGCTGCCGCTCTGTTTCGTGCCGACGCAACTTCATGCACATTCATCAGCCGCGTAAATGCGTAATATTTGGCATTGCGCATCGTTTTTTGATCAAAGTGATCACAGATATATTGCACAACATTACGAATACGCTCCGGAGCGTTCAATGCTCGCTCTCGGTCGATGTCTCGCACTTTCTGCTGATCATCAACCTCATCCGCCTCGCGAATCGTCCGAATGTAGTCGATCCGAAACGGCAACACATTCTTATCAGTAATCGCATCAACTATGGTGTAGGTATGCAACTTATCACCAAACGCCTGCTCAGTTGTCCGCAAATCAACTCGCCCGCCACTAGACGCATTATCAGCAAATATCGGCGTGCCAGTAAAACCAAACAAATGATAATTACGAAAACTTTTGGTGATGGCATGATGCATATCGCCAAATTGCGAACGGTGGCACTCGTCAAAGATGATAACCATGTGATCATCAAATGCCTTGTGTCCCTGATTGCGCTTGATGAATGTGTCGAGTTTTTGAATAGTAGTAATAATAATCTTAGCATTTGGATCACCCAATTGCCTCGTCAGAACCCGCGTACTGGTATTGCTATTCGCGGCACCCTCCTGGAACTTGTCATACTCTTTCATCGTCTGATAATCGAGGTCTTTACGGTCAACTACGAAAAGCACTTTATCAATATAATCTAGCTTACTCGCCAGCTGTGCCGTCTTAAAACTAGTCAACGTCTTGCCGCTGCCTGTGGTATGCCACACATAACCGCCAGCCTCAATCGTACCGAGCTTTTTGTAATTTGTAGCAATCTGGATGCGATTCAAAATACGCTCGGTCGCCACGATTTGGTATGGGCGCATCACCAGCAATAATTTATCACTGGTAAATACGCAGTACTTCATCAGCACGTTCAATAGCGTATGCTTGGACAAAAAAGTCGCCGTAAAATCTATCAAATCGGCAATTGGGCGATTTTTAGCATCCGCCCACCAGCTGGTAAATTCAAAGCTATTGCTGGTCTTTTTACTACGATGCGAATCTGACTTACCTGCCTCATTGATATGCTGCCAGCGCGTCGTATTGCTGTAATATTTCGTATGAGTGCCGTTGCTTATCACAAACAGCTGAACATATTCAAACAGCCCACTGCCCGCCCAAAAACTATCCCGCTGATAGCGATTAATCTGATTGAAGGCTTCCTTTAGGGGCACGCCGCGCCTTTTTAGCTCAATATGCACCAGCGGCAAGCCATTCACCAACAGCGTCACATCATAGCGGTTATCCCGCGCACCCGACACCTCATATTGATTAATTACCTGCAAGCAGTTCTTGTGGATATTGGTTTTATCTAGCAGGCGAATATTAATCACCTCGCCGTTATCGAGTTGCAATAATTGCGTACTATCTTCTTGAATCTTGAAGGTCTTGTCAGCAATATCTTCATTGCCATTAGCAATCCGCTCTGCGAAGAACCGCTTCCACTCAGTATCGGTAAATGTGTAATCATTCAGCTTCTCCAACTGCATGCGCAGATTCCGTATTAAATCACTCTCACTCTTGATCGGCAAATATTCATACGCCTGTGCTTGTAGCTGCTCGATTAACTCCCGCTCTAATTCCGCCTCGCTCTGATAACTCGTCGCCCGCTGATACGGCGAGACGTAGTCACTAACGACAGTGCTATTATTATTTTCTGAAATCAATTGATACTTTTCTGGCATTTTCTTTAATCCTCTATCTTCCAATTATAACTCTTCAGAAAGTCGTTGAATATATCTGCAAAAAGATTCTTGTGGTCACTCGGAATATCTTGCGGCTCCATATCTGCTATTCTACTATGACTATATATGTTTAATATACGGTAAGTCTCGTCTTTATTCTCTCCAGTAAGTAATGATTTATAGTGTTTATACCCAAGAAAATTTGCCGTCTTCTCCAAAATTGCCCGAAATAAGTTAAAATGATAGCGCTCAATTGTATTATTTTCAATTGCCTGTTTAATTAGCGTCATAGCAAATAGATGATAGGCAAATGGCGAATCTTTTATATCTTTACGGCAAATCCCCTCGTATGACGAAGACAGCGACCATGAAGTAGCCTTATCTCCCATTATATTCTTAACTACATTAAAGAATAATGCATGATGCGTCAGAATAATCACTTTTAGGCCAAGCTCTTTGAGCTTGTTTACTGTATCGACTAAATCAATTGCTAAAGACACGATTCTTGTATCATCAATTGATGAAACTGGGTCATCAATCACAATATATTTGACATTATTAAACATGTCAGTTGTACGATTTTCTGTCTTGTCGCTTAGGATATCCACCATCAAATCAAGTACAGCATGATACACCGACCAAATAAATAAGCTCTCTTCCGCTCGCGATATCTTAATGTGGTCATTGCTTTCATCATCGCCAGTTGCCATCTGAAAGTAGACTAGTTGATTTTCAACATCAAAAAATGGCTCAAAATGTGAAAAGTGATATCGCCCATATATCTCTTTAATGCGACTCTCTAGGTCTTCGTCTTCAAATAACCTTCTTAACCACTCATCCTGAACCATAAAATGAAGCTCATTGACTATATTATCCCATTGAAAGGCATCCTCAAATAATGCACTGTATATTAAGCATACAAGCGATGATTCCCCGTCTTGCAAGTTCATATTATAAAATAAATTAGTGAGACGAGTTTTTCCAGTACCATTAAATGCATATATTAGAATGGGCTTTTTCTGACGACTAAGAATGCTTTTAACACTTCCGAACAAAGTATTGATGTCATTAAACATCATTTCAGATGACATATTTTATGCCTCTTTGAAGGTTAATAGTTTATTACGGTAATATTCGTATTGCTTGCGGCGAGCTTCAATTTCGGCTGGCAAACCGATGGAAATGTTATTGGTAAGTTTTTCGAATTTATCAAGGATGGAGACGATTTGTTTTTGTTTTTCGAGAGACGGGACGGGGATTTTAATCTTTGCCATAGTATTACTCATTAGCTTAGGGTTGCCCATTCCACTGTTTACATACTTTTTTAGCGTAATCTGTAGAATATAGTATAAATACTTCACCTTAACCTGTTCGCGCTTTGGCATCAATAGCCCACAAACATTAGTTATGCTAAATTCTTCATTATTATGATAAAAGACAGATCCGGCATTAGCGCCATCCGTAGTCCAGGTTATCGACTCCTTGTCATAATCGTATGTATTTATGTAACCAAATACTCCATTGTTAGCAGTTTGCGACGAGTACACTGGGTAATCACCCGCATTATCTATAAGATAACTCTTTGACATAACTCTTCCTCTAGATATATTGCAAATATCTCCAATCTGGACATATTCTACTCTCTCTCTCTCGTTAAACGTCAAGAGCGTATTGCGATAGTATTCATACTGCTTCTTTCTCGCTTCTAGCTCTGCTTCTAGCTCTGCTTCTAGCTCTGTAAACGAGTCTAACACACGCACAATCTCTTTTTGAACCTCAAGAGGCGGGATAGGGATCTGAAGTGCTGAAAGCGTAGCCATACGCACACCCTTCAGGGTGCTACCTACTGACTGAGATTCGTATTGATCTTTAGCAACATTAGAACCTAAAATATACATCAAAAATTTTGAAGATATTTTATTGTGATTAGGCTTGATCAAAAATACACTCTCACTACAATTCCAATTATCTGTAGGAATATCAACTACTGCAACCTTTCCTATCGTGCCTATTCCAGAAAACAATACATCTCCTAACTCTAGCCTTGACCTGTTCTGAATAATCTCTAAAGCACTGTCATTAACCCTATCGGTCTTATCGCTGAACTTAATTTTTCCTGTGGTAATTTCCTTAACAGTGACATAAAAGTTTTCCGCATCACTGGTGTTGAGACGAAAATTATGCCGAGGGTTTAGACCTGTTCGGATTGACTTTGCTATATCCCCTAGTGCGAAATACTCAACCCCATCCGAGCACAACTCTTTAATCAAATCGTCAATTTTACTCATGCAAAGCCTTTACTCGCTCATATAGACAAACTAGCTCATCAATACCAACGTCAATAATTGGCTCGTACATAAATGAATTAATATGGATATTTGCTGGAGTGATGATATTGACCTGTTCTAGAACGTCTAATATGCCTTTTTTAGTTTCATCACTTCCAAATTGATCCCGAAACGCATTGTAGAATTCCCAAAATTGGTTTTTTCTTATGTTTGACGGACGTTCCATATGGACAAGGATTTCTCGCTCCGCCAAGAGTCGAGTCGCCATGGCCAATACTATCTTATCCTCTAGACTTATGCCGTCATGAAGATCTTGTTGGATCCGATCAGCAACGCTAAAAATAATATCTATAACTTTTTTAGTCTTATCTGGAAACTCAAACTGCACATTTAACATATCAGCAAAGACATTCTCAATATCGCTCAGTTTTATATCATAGGTAGCTGGTATACTATTTTGATCGTCTGCTTCTTTATCATGAAGTAAGTGCGTTAGTAATAAATACTCTCGCGATCTATTCCCTTTTTGATAGTTATATAGCTCTCGTACGAACGGTATAGCTGCAACGAGCAGCTTTTCATCCTCGTTACATTTACTACGCCATTTATTAAAAGGGTCGGTAATTACTCTATCTCCACCTGGCAACAATCTAATCTCGTCATTATCTCTTTCTGCTATAAACGAATGATTCCATTTACCGCTTGCTAGTATTCGCTCTTGAAGTGTACGGTAAAAATCAAAATTATGAGTTAAAACAATGCTTTTGAAATTTTCGCTCTTATTTAAGTCGTTTAAGTACTGAATAATAGCGTACTTGTTCTTATAGTCAAACGAGTCGGCAATGTCATCTATAATAAATAGAGTTTCTTTATTTTCTTTCTCTCGTGATTTTATATCAAATATTATATTCAATAGATAGAAAGCGCGTCTCTCACCCTGGCTTAGAATTCTATTCGTCAATACGTCTTGATCAACTATTTTATCACCATATTTATATATAACGGTTGGTGCTGATTTACCTAGGATTGCATCGCCCCGATCTTTAATATCAAAAGAAAATGGCAAACTAGTAAATCGAGTTTTGAACTCTTCTATCGTATCATCCCATAAGCCCCTTGAGTCATTTGCTGCAGCCACAATCTTCTCAATATCTGGCTTTTTCGCATTGTAGTTTTCAACTAAACTAATAACCGCAGGTTCAACTTGTTTTAGAAAACTACACCAAACCTCCTTACGAAACTCATCATAATTAGTCAGTTTAGCAATCAGAGTCTTGTCTTTCTCTATAACTTTTTTAAAGTTTCTTAGTTCTTGGTTTCCTTGTAGTTTCTTGTCAATCTTGTCAAAAATGTCCTTAATTTCTTGATTATCAAAAACTTTTTTAATCTCATTATCAATAATTTCCGACAATTTCTCCGCACTGTCAACCATAGTCTCATCTTTTAGCGAGAGTTTATGACCCGACTCGAAATATTCATCGCCTTTTATTGAATCACGAAGAGCGCCTGCTTCAGTCGTACCAAAAGCTCGCTCTCCGTTATTTGAAAAGAATTGTGAGCTTGATAACAGTTCATTATATTTCTCACTATATTTTTGCAACAAGTCATAATTTTCATCTAGAAAATCACGCACTTTCCCCTTAGGATCAAATACATGGTTATAAACAAAATCAAACGTACTTTTTGACTGTTTTACGTCGTCTATTATGGTAGCCAAAACTTCAAATATCGAAAGTTTTTTGGTTCCTGGATCAGAAAAAGCACCAATTATCTCTTGCTCGTAATTGCTACTGCCAGTGATCTTTTTTAAGGGACTTAATGCAGATTTTTTCTCATTGTCTAATTCTCTAAAAATATCAACATATTGTTGGCGAATATCTTTGTTGGCGAGTAAGGTGAGGATAGACTCTTCCGAGCTAAACGCAGGGTCATAAGAATCAATTACCTTAATTTCACCGGGTGTTATATCTCGCTCGCTTCCGCTGTCGTCTTCAACCATAACTTTGCAAGTCGGCTGCAAAGTTTTATCAAGCTGATCGTGAGGTTTAGTTTTTCCTCTAGGATCACTCATATCCTTAAAAGTTTTCGCAAAAGACGTTTTCATAGTGCCATTTGGAGCATAAATTAACTGCATATTAGATTTAGAAAAGTCAAAGTCACTACATAACTTATGAATGCCATAACAATGCTCAAAATTAATTTTTACTTTCTGAATACTCATTTTATTTTACCTTTCAACTTTTTGGCTGTTTTCTTAATATTCTCCAGATAATCCTCCTCCACGCCACTCAAATTTTTCGCCTTATACTTACGATATTCGGCTAGTGCTTTTTCTTTAGCCTGTTTGGTACTAATTATTTTGCCAGCATTATCCAACAGCTTGCGGCCAGTCGAACTAAGAATAGCATCAAGCTCACGAAGGTGATCAGCCATACGCATTTGTTTTTCTTCCATGGCGTTAATTTCAGCAATATCGAAATAAGCCGAGACCAAGTTATTAAGCACTTTCAATTCTTTTTGGCTGAGATAATTCTTTGCTACCATAGCCTCTGCCTGGGTTGGCTGTTTACCTTTAAAATTAGTTATTCCTACAAAAGGCTTATCACTGTCAACACGATAATAAATTACTTCGCCAGCCGTATTGCCATGCGCTGCATAGTGTAGTTTGTTTTGCACTATGGCAAAGAACTTCTGCGATTGATCGGCCTTTGGATCATAATCTTCTGCAGTAGCATATAAATCCAGCACTTGCCGATATAAAACCTTTTCACTACTGCGAATATCACGGATCTCATCAAGCAGCTCTTTCCAATGGTTACCACCGCCAAGATTTTTAAGACGTTCACTATCAATAGCGAAGCCCTTGGTAATATACTCCCGCAAACGATCAGTCGCCCAGATACGAAACTTCGTGGCGATATTTGACTTGATACGGTAGCCAAGCGAGATAATCATATCGAGATTATAGTAATTTACTTCATAATTCTTGCTGTCGGAGGCAGTTGTTCGGAATTTCCGAACAACTGAATTTTTATCAAGTTCACCCTCGTCAAAGATATTTTTTATATGCTCGCTAACGTTAGCTTTACTTGACTGATATAATTCAACCAGCTGTGCTTGCGTCAGCCAAACCGTCTCATCCTGAAACCGAACATCAACTTGCGGCTGGCCGTTATCGTCAACATAGACAACAATATTGCCATTATCTCGCATCGTCACTGTCCTTTTTGAGATCCGCAACTATCGCGTCAATTTCCGTCCGTAACTCCGACTGGCGAGCCACGATCTTTGCAATGTCAGCGTTGAGCTCAGTGATATCGATCACTTCTTGCGTATCTTCCGCCTCAACATACGAACTCACTGATAGATTATATTCATTGGCGACGACATCTTCATAAGCAGCAACTTTCGCAAAGTAGTCGATATTTTGCCGATCAGTGAAACTGTCCAGGATCTTCTGACGATTTTCCTTGCTCAACTTGTTCTTATTGCCTTTTCGTACAAACTCAGCGCTGGCATCGATAAATAATATATCGTTCGTCGCCCTGCTCTTTTTCAAAACAAGAATACAGGTGCTAATTGTCGTACCAAAGAACAAATCTGGCGGCAATTGGATGACGGTATCAACATAATTACTATCTACCAGATATTTGCGAATCTTTGCCTCAGCTCCACCGCGATATAGTGCGCCAGGAAATTCAACAATCGCCGCCGTGCCGCTCTCACTGAGCCAGCTCAACATATGCATAGTAAACGCCAAGTCAGCCTTGCTGCGCGGTGCCAACACACCAGCTGGACTAAAGCGTGGATCATTAATAAGCGTCGGATTACTGTCGCCGTCCCATTTGATGCTGTATGGCGGATTTGAGACAATCGCATCAAACGGCTCATCATCCCAGTGCTTCGGATCTTTCAGCGTATCGCCGTGAGCAATGTTAAATTTTTCATAATTAATGTCATGCAGGAACATGTTGATACGGCAAAGATTATAGGTTGTGATGTTAATCTCTTGCCCATAAAAGCCTTGCCTGACATTATCCTTACCCAAGACTTTCGCAAACTTTAGCAGCAATGAACCGGAGCCTGCCGCTGGGTCATACACTTTATTCACCGAAGTTTTGCCGACAACAGTAATCTTTGCCAAAAGTTCGCTCACTTCTTGCGGCGTGAAGAACTCACCGCCAGATTTTCCGGCGTTACCAGCATACATGGTCATCAGATACTCGTATGCATCACCAAAGGCATCAATGGTATTATCTTCAAACTTGCCAAGCTCCAATTCGCCAATAGCATTCATTAGCTTCACCAATCGCTCATTGCGCCTAGTGACAGTTGGACCAAGCTTATTACTATTGACGTCTAAATCATCAAACAGCCCGCGAAAATCATCTTCACTATCAAAACCTTTAGCTGATTGCTCAATGTTACGAAATATTTTACTAAGCGTTTCGTTCAAATTTTCGTCATTTTTGGCACGCTTACGGATATTTTCAAACAGCTCGCTTGGTAAGATATAAAAGCCTTTGTCATTAACCGTGTCTGCGCGTCCGAACTCTGCCTGATCATCGCTTAGCTTGGCATAGTTAAAATCAGCTGCACCAGTTTTGCGTTCTTCAGCATTGATATAATTAACTAAATTTTCCGATATAAACCGGTAAAATAAGAAGCCTAGCACATACGCCTTAAAATCCCAGCCATCCACCGAGCCGCGCAGTTCATTAGCAATCTTCCAAATCGTGTTGTGAAGCTTAGTGCGTTCTTGTTCTTTAAGATTGTCCCCCGATGTCATAGGGATATTATACTACGTTTAACAGAGGTTTTATATCAACAGTTAAATTATGCTTTGAAAATTATCTTTTGTGATAATTATGTGATCAACCAAATTAATACCCAGTAGCTCACCTGCCTGGCGTAAGCGATTCGTTACCTCTCGGTCTGCCTGGCTGGCCTCCAAACTCCCGCTCGGATGATTATGCGCCACGATGATGCTGGCGGCACGGTCAGCAATGACATCGGCGAAGACCTCGCGCGGGTGCACCAGGCTGGCGGTCAGCGTGCCGATGGTCACTACCCGCTTGGCGATCAAACGATTCGCGCCATCCAGCGTCAGGCAAACAAAGTATTCCTGCTTTTTGTCGCGAATATCGGCCAGTAGCTCAACGGCCTTTTCTGGGCTGTCGATGATTGGTTGGTCGCCATCCAGCAAGTACCGCCGCGCCAGTTCCAAACTCGCCAGAATCACCGGGATTTTCGCTTCGCCCAAGCCAACCACGCTGCGTAGATCATCATACAAAACATCACCGCCTTTTTGACGCAAAATTTTCAGCACCTCGCGCGCAATTTTACCAACATCGGCCCGAGCATTGCCGCTGCCAATAATCGCCATCAACAATTCCAAGTCGCTCAGCCGCGCCGTACCGTAACACGCCAATTTCTCGCGGGGACGGTCGTTGGGATGGCGGTCAGATAGCTTCATATATAAAATTATACTATGCTAATGAAATTATTACCGCTCTACACATACTTAACTTCTAACAATATACCAAACCATCCAATAAAATGACCAGCCACCAAACGTTACTTTTTGGTAACAGCAGGCTATCGTAAATAAACCTACTCTAATTTTATAAGGACATGGCCGAGAGGTTGGCCCTTCAGGGTTAGGCGCAGGTATCTCGTTATCAACTTGTACGGTCGCAGGCTTGCCAGCGTAACCGTCAGCTTTGATGCCTGTCACCGTGACTTTTCTGCTCGTCGATACGTCTACATCGGTAATATCAAGCTGCCGCTGTTCGCCAACCGTGTAACCAAGGTTAGTATCATCTAGGCTAACTGACCAGCGCGAAGACAACTCGTCAACTGGCTGCCAATTTAGCCGAATTGTCGCCTTATTGCCATTTCGCTCAATAATTTTTGCCGAAACCTGAGGTGCTCCAGGGCCAACAGGCAAATTAGGTTTTATACCAACTTTAACAGGCGCCGATATATTTGACACCGTGTCGTTACTGGCACTCATTCGCACCTGCATGATGCCATCAAACTTTTCATTATAGACATGGCTGGCAACCGGACTTGTTGTCGTTTGATCAATCTTACCATCACCATCAAAATCCCACTCGTACTTTGTTATACTACCATCAACTACGTACGAATCACCGGCATCAAAGGTAATCTTCTGTCCAACCTCCGCATAATATTCGCCAATTTTCAGTTTGGCATTCGGACGATTCTTAATTTTAGTTAAGGCTTTACTTAGCGCAGCAATGGTGTCATTTTCGCCACCGCTAACAATTACTTGGCCAGTGGTCTGGCTGGCCATATCCTCATACGAACCTTCCAGGTGTTTTTCTACAACTGGATAAATATTGACTGGGTCTATCTCTAACGAACGCTTAGCCACAGCCGCCAGCGTCGAACCATCAACCTTATCTGGCTCATGATAGCCGGCATCAGTCAATAGAATGATTGCTTTTGTCGCCCCCTTCTGCCACTTCATCTCGTTCATGGCCACCATACTAGCATGCAGCGCCGCCTCCGGATCATCGTCACCACCTTCAATAGAGATATCTTCAAGCTTACCAAGCATGTCGGTAGTATCTGACTGCAAATCTGATAATTTCTTAGCAGTATATTCATCACCAGCATCACGATATACCACCAGCCCAACTCGTCCGTTCATTGCTTTGATCTTTGAGCTATAATTCTTGATGAACGTTTTCATCTGATCAATATATAGCGACATTGACCCAGTGGTGTCCAAGACAAATACCACGTCAGTCCCAGTCGTTCCCATATTGTTATTTAGCGGTTTATCGTTAATTCCTGGGTCGTTTTGAGAAGCAAGTTTGGCGGCATTTTTTAGCCTATTAGCCGCTTCGCGAGCACCGTCGTCAATCGGTCCGTTGTTGTTAGCATATTTACCATGACCCTCGACATCCCACACAAATTTTGAACTACCGCAAACGTAATCGTTAGCTAGACACCATAACCCAGTTTTTGAGTTATCTTCGCTCGGCAAAAACGGTTTTCGGGCACCAAGTGCGCCGTTGTCAACATGGCAATTAGCAATTTCGCGCCGATAAGCTGATAATTTCTCGTTACGACAAGCTGGCGGAAATATCCCTTCGCCCTCTGGCAAATATAATTTAGGATCGCCAAACAGCATGTTAAAGACTATTTTATTCTTGACGCCAGACGAGATACTTGGCAATGCTTGGCCAACTACCTGCGCACCCTGTGAAACACCACCTAGAATGAAAAATTCGTTAGGACATTTTCGATGGCGAATATCTAGATAAGTACGCAATTCTGCAACGCCTTCTTTCACGCTTTTACCGTAGGTATTTCCCATACCACCGCTAATCTTGGCGCCAATAGCATTGCCATTCCAGACATTACTGACGTCAACCGCTGGATACTGATTGCCGCCATAGCTTTCACTACCAAGTTCGTAGAAGTTTAACTGTTTTTTATCTACTCTACCTTCTAGCTGTGTACGGAAAGTTAAAGATTCTTTAGCATTAAATCCTTGCCCAGAACCACGAGCAAATATAGCTGTAGCTAATGTACATTTATCATCGACCTTCTTCGCCATAACTCTAGCGTCAAAGACGAGTACACTAGCAATTATAGTTACTACAGATACCACATAGATTAATACTTTTTGCTTAATCATAAATTTGGCCCTTTCTTCTTATAAATAAATATACTTTAGTACTATTGATTGAGTTGTTGTAATCAATCATTATGCTAAACTGATAATCCCCTCTCTCTCCGACGTATTCGCACGAGTCTAAAACTTTACTATCATCATAATCCACGCACCTGCTATGGTTTCTATTAACATCCGAAGAATTTCCGATAAACCTCTTAACGCTATTTTGCGTAATTTTATCCTTTATAGTCCAAGTTTTAGACGCCTCTGGACAAGCTCCTGAGAAACATAAAAATCTTGATGGGACTACTCTAGAGTCGGTTTGCCGCCAACCATCTAACGGCTTAAAACTATCCGCCACCGCTTCAATGTCCTTCGTATCACCTTGCCAAGACAACGCATAAACCAATACCCCTGCTAAAGTCAGCAGGATAATAGCTGCAGATAGTATCACTTTTTTGAGGTTAACCTTTTTATTGCTACTCATACTATACCTCCTCGCAATTAAAAAGCGCCCAAAGGGGCGCTAAAATTCAAAATAGTTGGTGTATTCACTGGTGGCGTACCATCACAGGACATATATTTATTATAACTTAAGGTTTTTACAATGTCTAATTAGAAACACCAAGCGTACTTTCTCGCCTACTGCAAGCCACATAAACTGCTACTGCACCAACCAATTTTGTCAGCCACGAAGCAACCTTGGTATTGCGACCATTTGAGATTTTGTTATTTTCTGGATTTAGCCGGCTGTCATCAGTCCATAACGCCGCTAAGGGATGAGCAAAAGCAACCTTATGTAGTTTTTCCGCCTGGCTGCCGCTATTATCATTTAGTTGGCAATTCAAGTCATTATCATTATCATTATCATTATCATTATTCATTTCTATTTGATCCGTACAGTCCGCAGTTGGTTGGCTGTGCAGACTGTCTACCTCGCTGCTAGCATGCTCATTCCTCAAATCAACATATATTGTGTCGTTTTCGTTTGGCTGTGTAATTCTTGTTTGCTGAGCTTTTTGACGAACTAGTTTATCGTCTTCAAAGTCCGCTTGATTAATCAATCGGTTTGATGCCTCATCTAGCTTAGGCCATAGTTCAGAGGTTTGCGTCTCGTCATGCTCTTGCAAGCCGCTTGACGTCTTATCCAGTTTAGATAATAGTTCAGAATTTAAAGACCTGCTCGGTGGCAACACTAGATTTACCGTCTCATCCAATTTTGGCCATCGCTCAGAGGACCGATCAGAACGCAATTGAAGATTTATCTTAGCAGTATTTTTCGTCTCCAGGTCTTGCTCAATATCAGCTTTTGGCGCTCGTTCGTTCTGCAGTAAAATCAGCAAGTCGTTATCGCCATCTATTAGCACTACCTCGCGTTGCATAAACTCGTCTCTATGGTTATTAGCAAAACTTTCTTTCCGGTCAACTACAAAGACTTCATTTTCGCTAGCCCAATTGGCAGTTTCTGCGGGCAATTTTACAGCAGAAGTATTCGCAACCGTTTCTACCTGCTCTATATGATTAAACACACTAGCACTATCGCTGTAATGTGTATTATGATTTTTAACAACTGCTTTTTTTGACGGCGCACTTTCCTTCTCGACAAGCTTTACGGCTGAATCCTCTCCATCTGATGTATTTTGTACATCGTTTACCAATCGAGTTTCTGGCAGAGTTTTTCTGGAATAATCAACAGATTCAACCGCGGAAGGAGAGCTAATATTATCCTTTTTATCGTCAGCCAACGGGTTTTGCTTATCTGTCGACGGATTTTTTTTAGCCTCTAAAGACATCTCGGCTGAAACTTCGAAATCTGTTGATGAATCAGTATTAGGCCTAGTTGTAATATTTTTGGGAGTAGTTTTTTTAAGTAGATCATTATCTGTATTAATAGATTTTGGCTTTAGAGCTGGCGGCTCTTGTGTACTATCTTCTCTGTCGATCGCAGTAGAAATCCTGCCGTCAGCTAAAGTACCATTAGCATCAATTGGCGTGCTTGATACTTTTTCTATCGCTGGCTCTTTCTGAGAGCGAGTTGCTACAACAGCGCTGCCAGTATCTTCTGGCTTAGGTATTTCAATCGCCTGATGAGTGTTGGCTGACGAGATTCGTTCAGTTGTATTAACAGCTGACGACACCTCCTGGTCGGCATGTTCGTTTGAATGCTGAGCTGTTTGAGCAACGCGACGTACTGTTGTTGTCTGCTGATAAAAAAGCTTATCCGAGTCATCCGTCATATGATCTACTGCTCGCAGTAATTCATCTTGTCTGATGCGCTCATTGGTATTATCGCTGTCGATTTGTACAAGAGGTTCTTTCGATGCTTTAGCAGTCGAATTAGAATTGACCTCAAGATTAGCACTGCCATCATCTGTAGCCTGAGGCAGCGCCGCAGCTGACTCCCTTTGTTTGTTAGACGTCCGAGAAGATGGTTGAGTGTCTGATAGCGGTTGGTCTTCGGGTTTAAATTCAGGCCTAGGTTCTGGTTCTGACTCAGGTTCAGGCGCACCTGAGCTGTCTTCTTCAGCAGCTGACGGCTGTTCTCTACTAGTGTCATCAGGCGTCGGCTGTGCCCAGACAATCTCGCCCGGTGCTTTATCTTCTTGGAGTAATTTCTCTAGTGTACTGAGCTGTTTATCGGGCTGGTCTTCGTTACTCTTTGCTGCCATCGCCGCCTGACGTTCAGCGCACAATAGCGCAAAATCACAACCAATACAGGCAATTGTTCCAAACTTTTCGCACAACTCGGGGTTAACTGGCGTCAATGTTTCTGAATTATCTTGGCTGTTTGCATTGCTCATCCGGTTTTCCGGCGAATTAATCTCACTTTTGCCGGCAAGAGATAACGCGTCAACTGGCGCTGGAGCATTTTTTGAATCGCCGCCGTCCCCTATGGAGGTGTCGAGTTTCGCTTCGCCGCCAGCCACCGCCACCAAATCAAGGTTTGCCGTCTCGTCCGTACCAACACTCACCTCCTCACCGCCAATATCATCAGTACCGGACGAAAAATCCTCGCCCCCAGCGCCGCCTCGCAGCGAGGAAAAGACATTAAAACCACCGCCGTTGTTGTCAGTAGCGTCTGTCAACGCCAATCCTAATTCAGCCGTCGCCACCCTGCTCATTGCTCAAAAAATGTCTCCGTTGAAATATGTGATTCGTCGACACCAGCGGCGGTTAGCTTTTGCCAGACATCGCGCACAAACGGCAAGCTGCCGCAGACCAGAAAGTGCACCTCACTCGGCACTTCACTCACAATGTTCGCCACCTCAAACCGCCCGTTCCGCCAGCCGTCCGTTTCCTCAATCTGCTGGCGGGTACTAAACTTATGGACCTGAATCGATGAGGCCGCTAACTCCTCAGCAAACACCATATATTCTGGCGATTTTTGACTCAAATAGAGAAAAGTCGGCTGCTTGGCGTCCGCCAAAATACTCCAAATCGGGCTGAGTCCGCACCCCGCCGCAATACCAACCAGCGGCCGTTCGGTTTGCGGGTTGAAATCGCCGTAGGCCCGGCTAATGTGCAGCGTGTCGCCAACATGGCGCGAACACAAATAACTCGAGAATTCGCCGCCCACATCCTTGACAGTAATTGACATCAGCTCCTCACTTGGACGCGAGGAAATACTATAGGCCTTGCCTTCACGCACCTGGCTGCCATCGATAAACACCGTGATATATTGCCCCGCCATAAAGTCAAACGGCCGCTCAAAATACAACGTCGCCACCTCGGGGTTTTCCTGGCGCACGCGCACAATTTCGACAGTTAGTGAATCACGCATTCTTCGACATACCTTTCCATTATTTTTTGGGCAGCCCTAAATTCTTCGTCAGTAAACGTGTGGTAATTGGCAAACTTCGGGCTAATGGTGGTACCGGTGCGAAAATGCTGCAAGGCAAATCGCTTGGCGCCTTTGACCAACTCGCCAATCTTTTCAAAATCTGCCACCTCCAGCTGCTCGCGGACGATCGTCGTCCGAAATTCATGGCCAATTCCCGAGTCAATCATCAGCCGCACGTTGTCTTTGATGGCCGCTAGATCAATCGGCCGGGCCGCAATCTCCACGTATTTTTCCAGCGGCCCCTTGACATCCATAGCGATAAAGTCAATCGTCCCTTCCTCGATCATACCGCGCACCATGTCAGGATGCGTACCATTGGTGTCCAGCTTGACATCAAAGCCGAGGCTCTTGATCATCCGGCACAGCACCGGCAAATCTTCGTTGACCGTCGGCTCGCCGCCAGAAATCACCACGCCGTCTAGCCGGCCAATGCGCGATTTCAAGAATATCATCGCCTCCTCGACCGGGATGCTCGGCGCCAACCGCTCGGGCAGTACCAGCTCAGGATTATGGCAATAGCCGCAGCGCATGTTACAGCCAGAGAGAAACAGCGCTGCCGCCACGTGCCCTGGATAGTCCACCAGCGACAGCTTCTGAATCCCGCCGATTGACACCTTAAGCTGGGACAGCGACGGCGCAAGCTCGCTGGTGTTCGGCGGCATCGTCATAATGCTCCCTCATGTCAAATTCAGCTTGCTTACCGTTATTCCACTGGGAAACTGGGCGCAAGAAACCAACTACCCGCGAGTAAACCTCAGTGCTTTCGCCGCAATTCGGGCAAGCCGGATGCTCGCCGACGATATAGCCGTGGTTAGCACAGATTGAGAAGCTTGGCGTAAAGGTAAAGTACGGCAACTTGTAATTTTCGCAAATCGTTTTAACCAGTTTCTTCAGTGTCTGCGGATCATCCATACGCTCGCCCAGGAAGAAGTGAATCACCGTACCGCCCGTGTATTTGGTCTGCAAATTATCCTGCAAATCCATTAGCTCAAACAAATCATCAGTGTAATTGACTGGCAAGTGGCTGGAATTGGTGTAGAACGGATGTTTAACCGCTGCGCCGAGGCCATTGGCAAAGTGTGCTCTATCAGGGAAGCTGGCTTTGTCAATTTGAGCCAAACGGTAGGTTGTACCCTCAGCTGGCGTTGCTTCCAAATTGTAATTATTGCCCGTTTCTTTCTGGTACTCCACCAAACGGTCGCGCATGAAGTCAAGCGTTTTCTCGGCAAACGCCTTACCCTTTTCGGTACCAATGTCAACGCCCAGCAAATTCAACGCTGCCTCGTTAGTGCCAATCAAACCGATGGTCGAGAAGTGATTCTTCCAGTACTCGTTGAAGCGCTTTTTAATATCGCGCAGATAAAACTTAGTGTACGGATACAGGCTGATATCCGAATCGGTCAGCTGCTCCAGCACCTTGCGTTTGGTCTCCAGGCTGTCGCGCGCCATATCCATCAACTCGCCCAAGCCCTTGAAAAACTCTTTCTCGTTCTTTGATTTCAGCGCTAGGCGCGGCAGGTTAATCGTCACCACGCCAATTGAACCGGTCATCGGATTGGAACCGAACAAGCCGCCGCCGCGATACTCCAGCTGGCGATTATCGATGCGCAAGCGGCAGCACATCGAGCGCGCATCTTCTGGATCCATGTCGGAATTGATGAAGTTTGAGAAGTACGGAATGCCGTACTTGGCGCTGGCTTCCCAAAGATTTTCAATAACCGGATTATCCCAGTTGAAATCTTTGGTGATATTGACCGTCGGAATCGGGAAAGTAAAGACGCGGCCGTTGGCGTCGCCCTCAGACAGCACCTCCAGCAGCGCCTTATTAAGCATATTCATCTCTTCCTGATAATCGCCGTAGTTGGTATCCTGCATCTCGCCGCCGATGATCACCGGGTTGCCAGCCATGTGCTTCGGACATTCCAGATCGAGCGTAATGTTAGTAAATGGCGTCTGGAAACCAACCCGCGTTGGCACGTTAACGTTAAAGACGAATTCTTGCAGCGCTTGCTTGACCTCGTCATAGCTCAGCTTATCAGCGCGAATAAATGGCGCTAAGAGCGTATCAAAATCGGAGAACGCCTGAGCACCAGCCGCCTCGCCCTGCAAAGTGTAAAAGAAATTGACCACCTGTCCAAGAGCTGAACGGAAATGCTTAGCCGGCTTGGAAGCAACTTTGTTTTTAACGCCAGTGAAACCTTGGCGCAGTAAATCCATCAGATCCCAGCCAACACAGTAAACACTCAACAAATTAAGGTCGTGAATATGCAAATCACCCTCTTTATGCGCCCGACCGATTTTCGGCGAATAAATCTTATCCAGCCAGTAGGTCTTGGTAATTTCCGCCGAAACGTAGTTATTCAGACCCTGCAAACTATAGCCCATATTGGAGTTTTCTTTGACTTTCCAGTCCAAGTTATTGACGTATTTATCGATCAAATCGACGTGCGCGTTGGATGTAATTTCACGTAATTTTTTATGCTGGTCGCGGTAGATAATGTAGGCCTTGGCGGTCTTCTTGAACTTGGAATCAATCAGCGTGTCCTCGACGATGTCCTGGATTTCCTCAACACCCGGCACGAGACGCGTCTGGCGAGCTTCTAGCTGTTTAAGTACTTTATCAGTAAGCTTAGCAGCGGCTTTTTCGTCGAATTCGCCAGTTTCAGCGCCAGCTCGAGCAATCGCTTTAGTAATCTTGGAAGCGTCAAACTTCACTTTACGGCCGTCGCGCTTTTTGATTGTTTGATACATATTACCCTCCTGAATGCATCATTAAAACGCTCCGGATCTACCCCTGCGGAGCGACACTTAATCGTGTATTTGTTTTACGAAAACACCATATGTAGTGCTTACATACAAATTTACACCCAATATATAGTGCTAGTCAAGGTTTTTACATTGTATTATTTACATTTGCACAGTCAACTAGTTTAATCATATTCGCTTGGTAAATATCATCGCCCGGTGATCGCGAGTTTGCGAGTTTTTTATCCACTCCCCAGCGCAAGTCATCAGATTCAAGCCTTCAGACACACCATCAGCTGGACGCATAAAACTATTCATATCAACATCAGATAGCTTAATTATTTGTTTTTTGACCACCTGGTAGCGCAACATTTGGCCGTTACCGCGTTCAACACTGACTGTATCGCCAACATTTAGCGACTCTAGCTTATTAAAAATTCCCCCCAAAGTCATACCAGATGCGTGGCCAATAATAATAGATGCTCCCGGCTGCCCCGGCTTGACGCTGCCAGTATACCATCCTGTATCAAAAATATTGACAGGCGATTGCATTGAGCCGTCGGCATTAACGCTCATCGGCAATACTCGAGCTTTAACCCCTAGATTCTCAATAGTAATCACTCTCGGTAAATCTGCAGCTACCTTGTATTTAGCGATGGCGTCGCCAGAAACTTTTGTTTCGTCTTTACCTTCATTGCTCCGTCGATCATTCGGGTCATCGCTGCGTGCAGCCACCGTCGCTGTATTTACAGTATCTTTTATCCGATTATTTAACAGCCAAGAGTCCACTAATGAATATACCGAAACCAGCAAGAGAATCGACGCCGCAACACCAGATAATTTCTTGCGAAAATTACCGCTCATGATTTCTTTTAAGCGCCGCTTGGTGGAGTGTTTTTCACCGCCCATTTGGCTAGCAGCTGTTAGTTTTTCATAAATAATAAGCAAGCGAGCTGTCCGAGCTAGCTTTCTATTAATTCTCGTATAATCTCTAGGTTTTTTGTTTTGGAAAGACTGCTCTTTTGGACTTGGCGAGACAGGCTGCACTGCGATATCCATAATTCGCTTCATACTAGGCTGGCTAGCAGCGTCCGCTACAACATCATTCGCCAATCTACGCCGCGGTACGACTACCCGGCCTCGTGCTTTTGGCAGTACCTCCAGACTACGAGCAACTCGTTCTCTTTGCGTCATTGCTTGCTTCATTATAGCTAACAGGCACGCCTCGCGTCAAACCGCTTACGGCGTGCCTGCCTCCAATCTTAATCGTTATAAGTCTTGGTTATTTCTTGCCAAAACTCTTTCGTTTTGCCATGAATAGCAGGATTGCTGCCGAAGCCACACCAACGATAGTTCCAGCCAAATTAACTGCTACATTTTCGCCGCCCGTATTTGGAGCCTTCGGACCTGTCGAATCATTCTGCGCCGTTAGCACAACGTCATTGCCATCGCCGCCAACATAGCTAATCTTGAAGGTTGCGCCATCCACAGCGAACTCTGCACCTTCGGGCAAACCATTGAATGTCCCTTGAACCGGAGCACTACCGTTATTGTTGATAATCGTAAAGGTATCACCCTTCTTGATGGTACCGCCAGGCAGATATACCAGCTCTAATTTCGGAGAACTACCACCGTTGCTAAGCTGGACGCTCTGCGCAACAATCTGATCATAATGATCTTTATCTAGAATTTCTGCCTTGTATACGCCAGTACCGTTCATATAGAAGTCATTCAGTACAGTAATCTTGCCTGGCGAATTACCTGGAGCAACGACACCTGCCACATTAAGACTCTTTACCGTAGCATTACCGCCAAATACACCGCCCTCATCGACATAAACATCAGAGCGGCTGCCGTTTAGCAAGACTGTTTCGCCCTTTCTAACGCTTACCGACTCATTAGGTTTGTCGCCGTCCAATTTTATCAGCTTAGCTTCGTGGGCATTACCGTGCTGTCCATTCGGCGTACCGCTGGTGTTGTCCGAAGATTCAACTAGCAGAGTACCCTTGTTATCTTTATGAGCAACCAGTTTACCAGGGCCACTGAGCTTGCCAGTAATCTTCACTGTCACGTTCGAAAGTAATTTATATTCAACATTGCCATTGAGTACAATGTCGCCAGATAGAACTGTTGTCACGTTTGAAGAACCGCCGCCAGAGCCCAAACAACTTATTCCATGGGAAATCATCGCGCCGTTTTCAAAAGTAATTTTGCTGGCGCTTGTTTCGTTATCAGCATATTTAACTCCTAGCTCGCCACTACTTTTAACTGTAATGTTATTAGCACCTTCTAGCGGTACGCTAGCGTTTTCGCCAACAATTTTCTCTGAAGCTTTTACAGAATTGCTTATAGAATTGCATCCGCTATTAGCAACTTCAAAGCGATTAATGCTTGTTTCGTTCTTAAATTTTCCGTCGAATCCGTTAGATTTCAAGTTTGACAAGCCAGTAACAGCACCAGTAACATATATATAAGGAATCTCAACCTTGTCATCCACGCTAGTCTTATCACCACTGAACTCAGCATCCGGTGTAAATTTCAGCGTATCAATCGTATAGCTAGCGCATGTCGGACTAGCATCAGCATTGTTCATCTTCGAAACAGATAGACCCGACAAAGCAACGTTCAAATCATTCTGAATCTTCTCGCTAGCTCCGTTGGCACATGTAAATACCAGCTTAGCGCCCTCTGTTGGTACTTGGCCGTCTTTCCAGTTGCCAGCAGTTGACATTTTGTGGTCGCCAGCAGCGCCCGTCCACGTGAATGCAGTCGGCGCAGCATTGGCTGGCGCGTTAAATACCACTGCGCCAACAACAGCTGCCACTGACACAGCACTAGCCAATTTGACATAGGGAACACCCATATTGTTTTTCTCCTGTACACATTTGTGTTTTTAATTTAGTTTACGCTTTCATGCTAGCATTACTTAACAATTTTTTCAAGTATTATCGTATAAAATACAACGAAAATTACACGCTTACCCTAATGTTTGCTGCAATAGTAAACTATTTATAAAATCTATTTAAAAAGGCCTTGACTTAACCTGTCGAGGCCGTTTGCCCGGTGTACCAGGCAATTCATCTATCAATTTGGCTCCGGCAGCTGGGCTCGAACCAGCGACCTAATGGTTAACAGCCATCCGCTCTACCACTGAGCTATGCCGGAATATATTCTGCTATCGGCAGATACCAGTATTGTAACTTATTATATAAAAGGTGTAAAGTCTACTGCGCTCGCAGCGCATCAAGTTGTTTTGCCAAATCAGCAATTGCTTCCCAACTAGCGCCATCTGTCATAATTGATAGTACGTACGTACCGTGCGAACCATAGACAATCGCCGAGTCATGCAATAATCCATTCATAAAGCCAACTTTATCGGCAACCGTCCCCGATACATCTGCTGGAATACCTTTACGAAACACGTTTTTCTTCATAGCTTCTAGCAAACGCTGCTGATTGGCGCTCGAAAAGTTTTGGCCGGTTGCAATCATACCTAGTAGCAAGGCTTGATCATTTGCTGTCGTATACGGTCCGCCTCCTTTCATAAATGTCGAGTTCTTAAGGCCAATGGCATTAGCTTCGCTAGTCAAAGTACTAACTCCAATTGCGTTCAAGAAACTTTCCGCGCAAGCATTATCGCTCAAACTAATCATTTTATTAAAACATGCTTGATCGCTATCCCAACTGCGCGCGCCGCTATCAATACGCTTTAGCAAGCTATAAGCCACTAGCAATTTGTAGGTGCTAGCTGTTACAAATTGCTTATCGCCATTGTATTCGGCGCGGCGCTTTTTGCCGTCAAGTTCTATCATCGACACGCCGTAAGTCCCCGGATGGTCTTTGGCGAAATTTTCCATCAAAGCCGACAAGCCAGCATCGCTCGAGCTATATGTCCGCGTATATTCCTCGCGCGGCGACACAGCCTTGGTAACGGCATCAAGCTGCAAACTACCGCCGTCGATTGTACTTTGTAATTTCTGCAGCATTACCGCCACATCAAGTGCTTGCCCTGAACTACCTGTCTGCTTACTAACAATAGTGAAGTCATGCGTAGTAATTTTCGACACCCCAGGCGCCACAGTAACAATTTTCGCTACCTCATCATTCAGCCATTTGCCAGTACGTTCAGCATTCAGCGTAGCCACCAATTCTTTATCTTTAGCGGTAAAGTCAAGCCAAGCGTAGACCGTCTGCACATCGACCGCGATAGTTTTGTCTCTAGCTTTAATTTGAATACCTCCCGCTAGATGTTTGGTTAGCTTTCGCGCCAATTGCCTAGCTTTTTCATCGCCCACCGCTGGCTTGATATCTATTTTATTGACATTAATAGTTGTCGGCCGATGTAATTTTGGTTTGATATCGCGAACAGATTGTTTGATTTTGACCTCATCGCATTTACCGCCAAGCCTAGACTTCTGCAGTTCAAGCTGCGCCCCTTTGGCTTTAAGCGTAGCATTGGTCGGGCTAACTTGGCAGCGAGCAACTATTTTTTCGTTAACAGCTGCATCCGTTTGGTTGGCAAATTTAGGATCTGGCGGCGAACCGTAATTCAGACCATACCAAAACAATGAAGTTGGCACTAATCGCACATACCAAGGATAATCGTACTGCTTGATCCGCTGCGAATTATCAACTGAGACAGCGATATCACGCAGCTTTATACTAACCGCTGGCTTATCTGAATTATTCATCGTGATGTTAAGAGTATGGTCGCTATACGCTTGATTAGCTTTTTTGACCGCCACATCTTTAGCCATACCGCCAATTACTAACCCATCGACGTGCGCAAACGGTAAAGTTTTATCGCTTGGATAAGCCAACTGTACAATTACTAGAAGAAAAGTCAAACTTGCTGCCGCACCGACTGCATATTTACGGAAATGCTTATGGCGTAACAAACGTTGTAATTTTATCTGCAATGAAGCAGCTTGGTAATTGACCTGCCGATATGCGCCATAAACTAGACGCCGCAATTGCAATCGCCAAGCGCTAGATTTAGTAGATTTAGCGGCATGGACCGCCGCTTTAGCACCAGTATAACGCCGGCGGTACGATGGTTTACGCGCTATCCGTCTCACGCGGTCCCTCATAACCAAGAATTTGTAATGCCGATTGCAGCGTTTGAATATCCTGGCGTGCCTTATCGTCGTCTTGCTTCTGCAAATCGGCTATTTTAGCGCGAATACAGCGTTCAGTTATCGCGTCTGTCGAATCCAAAACTTCTGGCGTGGTTTTTGGCGCCGCAACTACGTCGATCACCTCTAGCGACCGCGCTGAATTGTCACGCTTACGCAAGTGGCCGCGGGAGATCAAATTATCAATATGTACTGCCACTGTCGAAACGCTTTTGTAATTAAGCGCCCGCATTATCTCGCGATAGCTCGGCCCGTAGCCGTTATCTTTTATAAAGTTATCAATAAATAGTAAAAGCTCGTACTGCTTCTTGGTCGGATTAATTGCCGCCGATTGAGCTTGTGCTGCCATACCTTCACTATAACGAATCAACCAGCTCCTGGTCAAACGGTCGTGCCACTATCAGTGCCGACAAACCCCACCAAACTAGCGCTGTTACATCATCAGCAAATACTGGCAAGAACAAACTAGCGATGCTCAGGCCAACTCCATACAAAAATATGCCAAGCGCTAACCAATCGTTCCGCTGCCGCCATAACCGCTGCAAAACGATAATCACAATCATCAAATAAATCACTAAACCCAGCCAACCAGCTTCGTGAACGATGAATAAATATTGGTTCTCGATAATCACCCCTGAATCACCTAATAACGATGCCGACCCGGTACTGCCAATACCAGCGCCAAACGGCTGTTGCGCTGCCTTGATAACGCCATCGCGTAACGACGAAAGGTGGTCATCATTTGAGGTTCTAGCAGCACCAGTAGTAGGATTATCGTGCAAAATCACATTATGCATAAAGCTGGTATCGCGCAGCAAATAAGCTCCGCCCGCAGCTGCAATTAAAACTCCCGCAGCAATCGATATCCAAGCTTTTTTAGGTAATTTCCGGCCATATTGATGAGCAAAAAGCCCGCCTAACGCTGCTAGAGCTCCTAGAATCGCCGCCCGCGAATAACTAATATAAAGAGCGATACTAGAGCTAACGGCTGCCAAAACGCTGTAGACGCGCAGCTTAGCGCTATCCCGCCATTTTGCCGCCAAAAATACCGACGCCAACACCAATCCGCCAAGCGTGTACGCCCCTAGCGGATTCGGACCGCGCAGCGTGCTGCCAAAGCGCACATAAGCCTCATTTGAATCAACCGTCATATACGGTACGATTGTTGCCTGGCTGTAACCGAATATTATCAAGAAATCCCGCGGCAAAACCAACTGTAAACAAGCAAACCCAATAATTACCGCTGCTGCCGCCAGCATACATTTCAATAAAATTTGCCGATAACGCGGATATAGATAAATAAAACCATACATCGTCGCCGCCATGAGACCCCAGCGCAAATCAATTACCAGGCCAGCAATCACAGTTGCCGCTGAATTACCCGCAGCCAGCGATATTCCTGCTAAAACCAAATGCCACAACGCAAAACCAGCAATCAACCATAGCAACTTATCGCGCAGCCAAAATCGCCAAGCATGGCGCCGCCAACCCAGGATAATCACCAGGACAAAAGCCATCATTAGCAATACTTCTTTCCATGCTTTGGCATACAGCGCAACCAGCGGCCAATGCGTGCTCGCCAAAACCGTCAACGGCGTATGAATTGCCAAACCTAGCATAATCGCAGCCAACAGTACCAGCGTTACCAAAGCTAGCCGACGCTCCAAATTATCGGTGTTGAGATTGCTCATGCTATCTATTATAACGAAAGTTGTTATAATGAAGACAAATGCCATCTCATAACACCAAGTCTTACAGCCTAATCCTGATGGCGGCCGACGCGATTGTGCTGGCAATTGTTTTTGCCGCAGCCTATTATATTCGCACTCAAGTCGACCAGCGCGTACTCTTGCACATTGTTTACGCTTACGAATATATTATCGGCTTTGCCGTGATTACCCCGGTGTGGATACTGATTTTCGCTTCGCTCGGATTGTATAGTCCGAGCATTTATAACCGCCGCCTCGTCGAATGGAGCCGTATAACACTCGGCACTTTCATTGGTATACTGCTGGTGATTGGCTGGGAATACTTCACTAGTATGCATATTTTTCCGGCCAGACTAGTTGCCCTTTACGTTTTAATCGGTTCAACGATTGCCATTATTTTGGTACGCGAAATAATTCGCACTATTCGCAATGAGCTATACCGCTACGGACACGGCGTCAGTCGAGTGTTGGTAATCGGCAATTCTGATGCGACGACCGATATTGCGATGTCCCTCGGCTCCACCCACAAATCTGGTTATCAAATTGTAGCCTTCGCCGGGCCAGCAAAATTGTTGCCGCCGCATCTCGGTATCGTTCATTACGGCCGCGTCGAGACAGCACTCAAAGATATCAAAAAACTTAACATTAGCACTATTATTCAAACCGACCTATATGCCAGCGAAGATCGCAATCACCAAATTTTAAGCGCCGCGCAAATTGCTCACATTCAATATAATTTTATCCCTGGCGAACCAGAATTTTATACTGGCAAAAACACCGTTGATGTCTTTCTCGGCTATCCAATGATTACTGTCAGCCAAACACCGCTCATCGGCTGGGGAGCAATTGCCAAGCGGTTATTCGACTTAGTAGCCGTTATTATTACTTTGCCGCTCTGGGGATCAATTATAATAATAATCGCGCTGCTGCAAAAGATTTGCAATCCCGGACCGATTTTTTACCGTTCTAAGCGCTTGAGCCGTTTTTCGAAACCGATTCGTCTTTATAAGTTCCGCACCATGGGTGCTCAGTACGGCAAAAAGGACGCCAGTATCGAGTTTGAGGAAATGAATCGGCCTGATTTAGCCGCCGAATACCGGCGCGATCACAAGGTTGCCGATGATCCGCGAATTACTTGGTTTGGCAAGTTCTTGCGTAATACTTCGCTTGATGAATTTCCGCAATTTATCAACGTGCTGCTCGGCGACTTGAGTTTAGTCGGGCCGCGGCCAATTCTGCCGCAAGAAGTTAAATTCAGCAAAAATCGTACAGCGTTATTACATAGTGTCAAGTCTGGAGTAACTGGATTGTGGCAAGTCTCGGGCCGCAGCAACTTGAGCTTCGACGAACGGATTGAGCTTGAGCTTTATTACGCGCAAAACTGGAGCTTTTGGCTAGACTTGCGGATACTTTTCAAAACAATCGGTGTTGTATTACATAAAACAGGAGCGAGATAATGAAGCGTCCGCGCATTGCAATTGTTTGCGACTTCTTGACAACGATGGGCGGTGCCGAGAATGTCGTGCTAGCAATGCACGAAGCTTTCCCTGATGCGCCAATTTATACGGCAATATATAATCCCGACAAGGTTCCAGCTTTTGCTAAACTTGATATTCGCACCTCGAAACTACAAAAAATACCGCTGCGGCTGCGCAATTATTACAAACTTTTTCCGACACTAGCAGTTAAAGCAATGCGCCAGCTCGATCTTAGCGAATTTGATATTATTTTGACTAGTTCGTACCTGCACGGCCACCAAGTCACTAAAGCACACCCCAGCCAAGTTATTATCAATTATTGCCATACGCCGCCGCGCTACTACTGGAGCCACTACGACGAATACCGCCGCGATCCTGGCTACGGCAAGCTTAATCCGTTTATTCGCCTGCTGATGCCACTGTTAGTGCCACATCAGCGCCAGCTTGATCTGGAGGCCGCTAAACAAGTTGATGTATTCATCGCCAACTCTACCGAAACGCAAAAACGCATCAAAAAATACTACAGCCGCAGCAGTACCGTAATTCATCCGCCAGTCGAAACTAGCCGCTTTACGCCTGCTCGCAAACGGGGCGACCACTACGTAACTATCGGCCGCCAGTTGCCTTATAAGCGCTACGACTTAGCCGTCAAAGCCGCTACCAGACTCAATAAAAAACTGATCGTTTTTGGCAACGGGCCAGCTCACGACCAGCTAGTCAAGCTTGCCGGCCCAACCGTCGAATTCCGCACCGACCGCTTCGGCGATGCTAGCGATGCCGAATACGAGAAAGCTATCACAACTGCGCGCGGCTTTATTTATCCTGCCGAGGAGGATTTCGGTATTGTCAGCGTCGAAGCATTGGCAGCCGGTGCACCCGTTATCGGCCTGGCACGCGGCGGCACCACTGATATAGTCACGTCGCCTGATATCGGCACGCTATTTCATCATCAAACCGTTGACGATGTTATAAAAGCCGTCGAAATCACCGAACAAACTAGTTTTCACCCCAGCAAACTCGCCCGCACCGCTAAACGCTTCGACAAGGGACTTTTCTTGACTAAGATTAAAAAGGTTGTTCGCGATAGCATTTCTTAATTAACTATTTGTTTTCGAGTATAATAAAATTATGAAAACAACTTTAGTTACTGGCGGCGCAGGTTATATTGGCAGCCACACGCTGATCGAGCTTATCAATAATAATTTTGAAGTGGTGGTAATCGATAACTTAGCCAATTCTAGCCGCGAGAGTTTACGACGCGTCGAGCAAATAACCGGGCATGAAATCCCTTTTATTGAAGCGGACGTCCGCGACCAATCAGTACTTGATGATATTTTTACAACATATAGTATAGATTCAGTGATTCATTTTGCGGGACTAAAGGCTGTCGGTGAATCAGTCGCCAAACCGCTAGAATACTATGACAATAACCTTGTCTCGACCCTGGCGTTGCTTGAAGCGATGCGAGAACATAACGTTAAGCAATTGGTCTTTTCAAGTTCAGCAACTGTTTACGGCAGTCCTAGCGAGCTGCCGCTGCGCGAAACTTCGACGGTCGGTGTAGGCTTAACCAATCCTTATGGCAAAACTAAATATATGATCGAGCAAATCATACAGGACTACTGCGCGGCCGATCCAACGTTCGAAGCAACAATCTTGCGTTATTTCAACCCAATCGGCGCCCATCAATCAGGCCAAATTGGCGAAGATCCAAACGGTATTCCAAACAATTTATTGCCTTATGTCGCTCAAGTTGCTGTCGGCAAACTTCAAAGCGTCGGTGTTTTCGGCAACGATTACGACACGCCAGACGGCACAGGTGTGCGCGATTATATTCACGTCGTAGACTTGGCGCGCGGCCACGTCGCCGCTCTGCAGCATATGAAAGCCGGTGCTAATGTCTATAATCTCGGTACCGGAAGCGGCACATCGGTGTTAGAAATCATCAAAGCGTTTAGCAAAGCTTGCGGGCGAGACTTGCCCTACGAAATCAAACCGCGGCGAGCTGGTGATATCGCCGCTTGCTATGCCGACTGCAGCAAAGCTGAGCGCGAACTAGGCTGGCGAGCCGAATTAAGTATTGAACAGGCTTGCGCTGATAGCTGGCGCTGGCAATCTCAGAATCCAAACGGTTTTTCTGAATAGTCGCTGCGGCGCTTTATTTAACGACAAGCCAATAACAACTTGTTTCTTCTAATTCGCGTTTGTCTATTCTTTGCCTGTCGCTTGGTTGATTCGCGTCGATGAATCTGGCTTACCTTTACCAGCATCAAACCGCATCTGTATGTTGTACTTTTTACAAACATCTGCTTCGGGAATAGCTTTTTCGGTATCACGATCGCCGCCGTTAGCAAAGATCAGTTCATCACCCGGATACTGGCCGGCAACCATTTCTAGCGACTTAATCTGCGTTGGATCTTCGTCGATCGATAGAATAACCTGATCGACACCCTTTAGCGCCCGCATTAACCGCAACCGATTACTTTCATCCAGGATAATCTTGCCTTTTTTGAGCAGCTGCTGCTTATCATTATTAACAATTACTATAAGTTTATCGCCCATAGCCGCTGCCGCCTCAATCATATCCAGGTGTCCGCCGTGCAGCGGATTGAAATAGCCGCTAACAATTACTATTTTCATAATCCTCCTCTGTCGATTACTTATTATACCTGATATACTATAGTTATGACAAAGATGCTAGTCACGGGAGGCGCGGGATTCATTGGCTCGAATTTTGTGCATTATACCGTCAAACACAAGCCAGAATACGACATTACTGTTATCGACAAGCTCACCTATGCGGGGAATCGCGCTAATTTACAGCCAGTAGCTGACCAGATCAATTTCGTGGAAGGCGACGTTTGCGATGCCGAGTTGATGGACAAATTAGTCGCTGAAAACGACATCATTGTGCATTTTGCCGCCGAAAGCCATAATGACAATTCTCTGCGTAATCCATGGCCGTTTGTTGAAACCAACGTCATCGGCACCTACACCATTCTTGAGGCTGTCCGCAAGCACGGTAAGCGTCTCCATCACATCTCGACCGACGAAGTATTTGGCGACTTAGAACTCGACGATCCCAACCGCTTCACCGAAGATACGCCGTACAATCCGTCCAGCCCCTACTCCAGTACCAAGGCTTCCAGCGACATGCTGGTACGCGCCTGGATTCGCAGCTTCGGCATTAAAGCGACGATTTCCAATTGCTCAAACAATTACGGCCCATACCAGCACATCGAAAAGTTTATTCCGCGCCAAATCACTAATATTTTGAGCGATATCAAGCCCAAACTGTACGGCACCGGCGAACAGGTCCGCGACTGGATTCACGTTGATGATCACAACTCGGCCGTTCACCTCATCTTGGAAAAAGGCGAACTGGGCGAAACCTACATCATCGGCGCCGACAACGACCACGTCAACAACAAAATGGTGATTGAACTTATTTGCGAGCTGATGGGCAAAGGCAAGGATTGGTATGAGCACGTCAATGACCGCCCTGGCCACGACATGCGCTACGCTATGGATTCCAGTAAACTACGCCACGAACTGGGGTGGCAGCCACAATATACTGATAACCAAACAGGTATGCATGACGGCTTACTGCAAACCATTGAATGGTACCGCGAACACGAAGACTGGTGGAAAGCCCAAAAAGAAGCGGTTGAAGCAGCCTACGCAAAACAGGGGCAATAATCGTGAACGAAGCGCCGTCAAAAACTAAAATCAGCAGTAAAATCGTCTACCAAAATCCTTGGATCACCATTCACGAAGATCAGACCATTAGTCAAGACGGAAACACCGGGATCTATGGCTATATGGAGTCGCGAGATTCGTGCATGATTGTAGTAGTAGACGACCAAGAGCGCTTGTATTTAGTGCGCGGTTTTCGCTATCCCTCACAAATCTTTGGTTGGGAGCTGCCCGGCGGCGGAGGTGACAATGAAGATTTATTAGAAGCCTCAAAGCGTGAACTCGAAGAAGAGACCGGCATCATCGCTCAGTCTTGGCAAAAACTAGGTGAAGCGTATGTCTGCAATGGCCTACTGACGGAGAAAATGGCTGTTTGCCTGGCCCGAGAACTAAGCTTCACTGGTCAGCGCGAACAAAGTGATGAAGTGTTTAGTGATATGCGATTTTTCACACTTAATGAAATAGACGATTTGATTCGAAACGGCGAAATTAATGATTGCCAAACCCTGGCAGGACTACACTATTATCAACTATGGCGAAAGGACAATCCATGAGCTTCGATCCAAACGACTACAATGAACTGACCGTCACCGAATCACCCATCCCCGGGCTATTCGTCGTCAAACTGCCCGTCCACGGCGACAACCGCGGCTGGTTCAAAGAAAACTACCAAAAAGAAAAAATGGAGGCGTTAGGCCTGCCGTCATTTAACATCGTACAAAATAACATCAGCTTTAACGATAAAGCTGGCGCCACTCGGGGCTTACACGCCGAGCCGTGGAACAAGTTCATCTCCACCGCCAACGGTCGCGTATTCGGCGCGTGGTGCGATTTGCGTAAAGGCGACAGCTTCGGTCGAGTTTTCACGCACGAAATCAATCCTGGCACGGCAATTTTCGTACCAAAAGGCGTCGCTAATGGCTATCAGGCGCTTGACGACAACATTGCCTATACTTACTTGGTTGACGCCCACTGGTCGCCAGATGCCAAATACACCTTTGTCAATCTGTTTGACCCAGCACTCGGTATTGACTGGCCGATCAGCCAAGACCAGGCGATTATTTCCGAAAAGGACGCCCAGCATCCGCTGCTGGCTAATGTAATTCCTGTGGAGGTTTAATGGACGACAAGAAAATAGTTATTACTGGTGCTAACGGGCAAGTCGGCCGAGCACTACAAAAAATTTACCCTCAGGCACTAGCTCTGGATCGCGAACAACTCGATATCACCGACCAAAAGGCAATCAACGAGTTTAACTGGGATAATACCAAAGTGATTATTAACGCTGCAGCCTGGACCGACGTTGATGGCGCAGAGAATCCCAGCAATTATAGCCTAGTTAAAGCAGTTAACGTTGACGCAACCCGCTACTTGGCAACAGCCGCTAACCAGCACGACTTGACTTTTGTAACGTTCTCGTCTGATTACGTTTTCGACGGTTCCCAGCCAATCCACAACGAAGACGAGCCTTTTTCACCGCTTAACATTTATGGCAAGACTAAAGCTGATGGCGACCTAGCTGCCACTACAGCAACCAAGCACTATATTATTCGTACCTCGTGGGTAATCGGCGACGGCAGAAACTTTGTCAGCATCATGCAAGATTTAGCAGCGCGTGATATCAAACCTTCAGTCGTTAACGACCAGATTGGTCGTCTAACCTTTACCGATACTTTGGCACGTGGTATTAAACATCTACTAGAAACGAATGCACCGTACAGCACATATAATCTAACTAATGAAGGCCAACCGACCAGCTGGGCGGAAATTGCCAAAATTGTCTTTGAAAAATCAGGTAAATCATCTTCAGACATACAGCCAGTCTCTACCGCTGAATATTTCGCCAGTAAGCCAGGTGCTGCTCAGCGACCATTGCAAAGCACTCTAGATCTAACAAAAATTGAAAAAACCGGATTCATACCAGAAGACTGGCGCGATAAGCTAAACAAACTGCTTGGTTAGATTATCTACTTTGCCTGTTGAATACTAGCGTTGATTTCTCTATTGCTTATACTACCTTTACCCCAGTAGGCTTCGTCTGCCAATTTGCTAACTTTAGCTGGATTCCTAGTGCCCATCTGATTCGGTAACCAATTTCTAGTGAGATTAAGCGACCGCTCTTCACGTTCCATTGATTTTTGTAGTGCATCTTCATCCAAATCTGTTCTACTCTCAACGAACACCAGCTTAAAGTTGTCTGGCATCAGATAATCAGCCAGCCACATCACCCGCGGCATGTGTGCAATATCGGCTACAAACACTGCTGTCATTTCAGTGTCTGCCAACAATTCCATCTTTTGTTCGGTACTCATTAGACCAACTTCATCAGCGTCATAGCCCTCTTTAATCAACTGTTTAGATAAAATTATCGGGATGCTATTAGTAAAGTTCGTAACCGTATCAACCGAGTCGGGTTCCTCATCTGTGAACTCATCCAGTTTTCCAACTACTTCATTAATTTCTTTTTCACTCTTACCTTCACTTCGTAACTTTTCAGCGACGTTCTTCAACATCTGTTCTCTCATTAGTGTTGAAGTACTGATGCGCGGATATTTCTCATATTCATCCAATAGTGCGTCAGTCAACTCAGATGGGCTGGCGATATCTGGATCAACACCACGCGCCTCGTATATTCGCCGAAGCGCCCGGGTACAAACCTGCATATCCTGCATTGTTGGATCAGCGTCAACTTCATGCATCAAATCATTCAAATCGACTCGTGTTCTCGCCACCAGTTTCCGTATTTGCGCATCAGGCGTATGAATCACATCTTCACAATTAAGTCCGGCGCTCTCAGCCAAAATTGGCATTGCTGTCGCCATAGCAATCGTCTTGTTGTTCATCCTACCAGTGTGAACAACTTGTACATTAGTATTGCCGGATTCAATCGCCCGCACATACAGATCGCTAACCATGTCGGTATTTGCCACCGACTCTGGCGGCAGTTTGACATTCCTGTCAGGGTGTCCAACTTCTGCCCCAACAACCTCTTCACCGCGAGCAATATTGATGATGACATCAGCCGCAGACACGGCTCCAGCAACCTCTGGACCATTAAGATATGTAAAGGTAATTTCAGGGCAGTCCTGCTGTAACTGTTTGGAAAAACCGCGATACGGTACATAAACAATTGAGCGACTCCTCGGCTCTCTTTCAGGATGGTCCGGGTCGGTAAATAGATTGTCCGATACTCTGGTTAGATAGCTTTCATGAGCATCTCGCGTATGTTCAATCTTAGGGCTAGAAATTTTCTCCATCCTTTTATTTTAACTTACTTTTGTACTTTTGTCAATTAGCTAATCTGTTTGCTATACTTATATCATAAAAGTAGGAGGTTTATGAAAGGAATAATTCTAGCGGGTGGATCAGGTACGCGATTGTGGCCGATTACCAAGGCTATTAGCAAGCAGCTAATGCCAATTTACGATAAGCCGATGATTTATTATCCGCTGACCACACTGATGCAGGCAGGAATTCGCGACATTTTGATAATTACCACGCCAGACGACCAGGCTGGGTTTCAACGGCTCCTTGGCAACGGTTCGCAGTGGGGTATCAATCTAGAATATGCCGTTCAGCCCAAACCAGAAGGACTAGCCCAGGCCTTTATCATTGGCGAAGAATTTATTGGCGGCGACAAAGTAGCGTTAGTGCTAGGTGATAATATTTTTTATGGTGCAGCTCTTGATGATTCGCTACGCGCCTGTACCGACCCAGATGGCGGCATTGTTTTCGCTTATAAAGTATCTGACCCAGAGCGTTACGGCGTTGTCGAATTCGACAATCAAAACCAAGCAGTCTCAATTGAAGAAAAACCCGTTCAGCCAAAATCTAATTTCGCAGTTGTCGGCATATATTTTTATGACAATGACGTTATCGAGATCGCTAAAAAAGTTCAGCCAAGTGCCCGCGGCGAGCTAGAAATTACCTCAATTAACGCCGAATATTTACGCCGCGGCAAACTCAAAGTTCAGACGCTTGATAACGGCGATGTTTGGCTAGACACCGGCACCATCAGCAGCCTAACTGATGCCGAAGACTTTGTTCGTGTCGTCCAAACGCGTACCGGCCAAATTGTCGGCAGTCCAGAAAAAACTGCTTTTCAAAACGACTGGATCAACCGTCAGCAACTTGACGAGATTGCTGCCACGCTTAAAAAATCAGGCTACGGAGAATACTTGAACGTATTGTAATTACCGATGAAAAAAGTTTGTGTCATCATACCCGCCTACAACGAATCTAGCGTCATCAAAGATGTTATTAAAAAAGCCAAAAAAGTTTTCTCAAAAGCCAAAAAAGACTACTCAATTGATATAGTTCTAATCAACGACGGATCAAAAGACAATACGCTCGAACAAGCTCGAAAAGGCGGCGCAATTGTCATTGATCATATTTTGAATTCTGGAGCCGGCGGCGCAACGCTAACTGGGCTTGCCTACGCGCGGCAACACGGCTATGATATTGCCGCTACCATGGATGCTGATGGCCAGCACGATCCAGAAGATGTTTTGGCGGGTATTCGGCAGAGCGACAGCTCTGATACTGATTTACTCATCGGTAGCCGACTCATCAATAGCGAAGGCATGTCTAGGACTAAGGTTTTGGGAAATAAAGGCTTAAGTTTCATCACTTATGCCCTGTTTGGTATTAATGTTACTGATTCGCAATCTGGACTGCGGGTTTACTCGCGAAGGGCAATTGATAACCTCGACTGGAAATCGACTGGTTATGAGTTTTGTTCAGAGATGATTTGGCGTGCCAAACAAGCAGGCATGGTAATCGGTGAATATCCAATCAAGGCAATTTACACTGACTATTCCCGCGCCAAAGGTCAAAACAACTGGAATGCCATCAATATCGTCAAACGACTATTTAAGCAACGCTTAACGGAGTTATTCGAATGAGATATCTTATCCTAGTACTACTCAATGTGCCGATTATTTTAGCAGCATTGATCAATATCATCACTCAGTACAAACTGCGCAAAGTTAGTGTAACGCGCTTTCGCCATCAATTAATCATCTGGATGGTTATCATGGTTGTACTGATTGGGTCATTTCCTCTGTATAATATTTCGATTGGCCATCCGCCGCTGGATTCGTCAGAATTAAGCCTATTTGATATTTTGCAAACTACAGCAATTATTTTGCTATTCTACATCGCCAACAACCAGCGCCAGCGTATCGACCAAAACGAGCGAAGACTGCGTGATTTGCATCAAGAATTATCAATCAGGCTATCGAATGAAAAATAGTATTGATATTATCGTACCGTACTGGGGTGAGTTTTCACTACTGAAGCAAACCGTCGATTCAGTGCTAGCACAAACCAGCAAAGCCTGGCATTTGACTATTCTTGACGATCATTATCCAGATAAAACTGCCTACAATCATTACAAAAAATTAAACGATAAACGTATCACGTATATCAGACACCGTAAAAATATTGGTATCACCGCCAACTTTAATTACGCTATTCAACACGCAAGCGCACCGTATTGTATGATCGTCGGCTGCGACGATAAACTACTACCTAGCTACGTTGATACTGCGCTAAAAAACATTGGTGAAGCAGACTTTTATCAGCCTCGCGTACAGATAATCGACGACAAAAGTAACGTATATCTACCGCTTGTCGATAAAGTTAAAAGAATACTGCAGCCTAAAAAATCTGGTATACTGTCTGGTGAAAAACTTGCTGCGTCGCTTTGCTGCGGTAATTGGCTTTATTTTCCATCCATCACTTGGAAAACCGATACCCTCAAACGATATTCATTTGATACAAAGTATAAAATCCTTGAAGACGTCATCGTCGAATTAACCATGATTATTGATGGCGCTTCGCTTTATTTTGACACAACAGAAACTTTTCAATACCGCCGTTTTGCCGAGTCGTTATCCAGTAAGGAAAAAGGTAAAAATGGTATCCGATTCAAGGAAGAGAACGAAGTCTATGATAATTTTTCCGATAGGTTTAATGAGATTGGCTGGAAAAAAGCCGCACGAGCAGCAAAACTTCGCGTGACATCACGCATTCATAGTTTCTTGTCGCGGTTTTAATGTTTATCCTATCACTCTATTTTGTCTTTGCAAATTTGCGATTAACCGCCCAGGAGTACAGTTTAACGATTATTGATTGTGGTAATAAGTCATATAGTCGCCAGTTTATATCCTTCTTCGCTACTGGCATTTTAGCGTTTTTCCAGGGCGTTAGTTTCAAATGTTTACGCCACAAAAAACCAACTGGATTATCGTTACCCTGCTGCCACGGCCTACCGTTCACACCAAACTGCGAATGAATAATCTTCGGCGCGTAGTAACTCTCCATGATTTCATCATAACTGTAAAAGCTCTCGGGCAAGAAACCATTAGCCTTAATGTATTTTTTAATGTCATAGCCATAGAAAACGGTCGAGAAATTATATTCTACACCAACTTTCTTGATCTTGCCTTTAAAAAACACGTTACATAAATCTTGGTCAGCTACCTCATAATGATTGTGTCGCAAATGCTCGCGCATCTTGGCATCAATCTTATCTTTCAGCCATTTTTTGTGGTTAATCAGCATAATTCCGCAGTTAAAGTAGCCGTCGGTTGGTTTCAGACCGATGACATCTTTATGCGCGTTCACCATGGTAGCGTCGTACGACAGCGCCATCACATTACCCTCGAAATCAAGCTCCAGAAGACCATCAAGCGCACCGCTGATAACCGTGTGTGGGTTAATGTATAAAATTCGGTCTGTTTTAATGTCTAACTTAGCAAACGCCAACATCTTATACCACGTGATATACAGCCCCTTCCAAGCCTTGACGCCGATCTCTTTCAGCTCATCAGGGTAGCTTGAGACATCAACAAACGTGATTGTGGCGTTCTGGTAATTACCGACCATTTTGTTGAATTTATTGATGCTAGCTTTTTTGAGCTGGTGTCCGAGATAGAAAATATTGATCTGTTTCAGGTGTTTATTATTCTCCAGGAGTGACACAATAGAAATTGCACTCACTACCGCATAATTGTCGTCGCTCTGATATATAACGTTTAAAATTCCTTTATTCATGCCTGTAATTCCTATCTATTAACCGGCAGTTGTTTAATGTAATCTTTCAGCATGTCCGTATAATCTCTTGGTGTAAAACCCGTTCGACGCAACTTCGACAAGTCCATATCACTGTTGAGTGGTCGTGGTGCAAAACCTGGCTTACTGGCTGCATATTCCTCAGTAGAGATTGACTGTACACGATTGCGGTCATGTCCGGCGTATTCGAACACGTCGGCAGCAATTTCATACCATGATTTAACCGGACCTTCGTTAGTGACATTGTATAGTCCGTATGCCACGTTATTATCCAAAAAATACTTGGTAGCTCGAGCAATCTCTGACGCAAACGTCAGCCGACCAAATTGGTCATCGACGACTTTTGGATTGATACGCATATCCGCCAAGTTTTTCATAGTTTTTGGCATATTATGTCCATCACCAACAACCCATGACACTCGCATAATGTAGTGTTTTGGCACTAAACTAACCACCAAATCACCTGCTGCTTTACTTTCTCCATAGACCAGTAGCGGCGCAACCACTTCATCGTCTTGATGATTCTTCTCTCGGCCATCCCATACATAATCTGACGAATAGTGAACAAGGGTCTTATTTTGCTCAATTGCGATTTTGGCTAGGTTGCGCGGACCATAGGCATTAGCTAGCCACGTCTTGGCGCGCAATTCCGGAGTTTCAGAACCATCAGCATTAACCAAGGCTGCCGCATTTAAGATAACATCATATTTTGACCAATCAAACATGTTTACTTGCGCTTCATCAGCTATATCCAGCTCTTCCCGCGACAGCGACTTGGCGTCTGGAAACATGGCACGCAGCGCCTTGCCCAATTGTCCGTTTGCCCCCAGAATTACATACTTCTTACTCATAACTCCCCTTTACTTTGTCAATTATTATAGCATCTTTTAGCGACCGCTTGTAGATAAACAGCAGAAGTGCTACTTGTAAAAAGCTGATCATCATAAAAACCAGCACGCTACCCAACATCGCCAACTGCTCAATCAGACACATAGACATCACTACCGCCAAAATATCCGTGAGTAGTAGTGTGTAAAATTGCCCCTTAAACCGACGCATAATTATCAGCAAATTAACATAAATTGATACAAAAGCGTTCGCTGCCGCGCCAATAACCATAATCGTCAAATCAAGGCGGAAATTATTGATATTGATGCCAAAAATAACATTGAGTATCCAAACACCAATCAAATAACTCAAAATAACTGAGAGCACGCCTATCCCAAAAGTTATTTGATTAATCTTACCAACAATTCGCGCGAACTCCTTCAATTTTCCTTTTGCTAATAACTCAGACAAATTCACGACATTCGGCTGAATGATAAACGATATGAAGAGTCCAAGGAGCGTAATTGGCATTGCCATAATTCCAAAATAACCAATTTGGTCAGGATGGGATTTGTCCAAAAAATACCGCGGGATATTGAGTGAAAACATCGTCAAAAACATCACAACAAATACCGCTGAAGTACGTTTCATGATTACGACAGCCTGACCGGCGTATTCTTTGATGAACTTTTTATTCATAGCAATAGCCTCAACACGTCGCACCCATAACACATCATACAGAAGGATAATGAGCGCATTGACTAGCAATATCGCCAATGTGCCATACATGACATTTTTAGTTACAATATCAACCACTATAAATACTCCAAAACCAAGAATCGCTTTCATGGTTAGCGAGATGCCAGCGATATACAATTTACGATGGATTTGCAAAACACCATACAACGAATCGGCAATTGATTCTAAAATTTTAAAGGCTACCAAAATCATAATCAAGCCTGTTTTCGTAGCGTTATATCCATTCAATACACAAAACACCACTGCAGAAACTGCCACAATAAGCGATGCAACGAAACGCACAGCGACATAACCGCCGCTGCAAAACTCCCGCTTGACATCAGATGCCTGATAAGTCCGTCCGCCCCATAAAGATACCGCCCAAAACACCACTGAAAGTGATATTGCAAATGAAAACAGTCCAGAATCGTCAATGCCGTTTAGTCGAGTGATAACAATTAGCAATACTGGAGAGATCGCACTCTGTAGCAATGAGCCTAGTGAGTTCCAGATGTAGTCCTTTTTTTTCGACTGCATGTCATTAGTATAGCAAGTTTGCCCAATATACTACTCTACTTTATAATTTGCTTAGTATATGAAAAAATATTGGTCTTTATTCTTATCTTTTATTAAAAAGCCTGAAAATGTTTTTATATCTTTGTCTTTATTATTTGGGGTGTTGTCGGCAGCCACCGTACCTCTGCTGTCAGTCAATGACGAAGGCGTACATTATATGCGGGCCTATGGATTGTCCCAAGGAAAAATTGAATCAGGAGTTGCCTGTACTTTACCTAAAGAAGTGGTATTAAAAGCAAAAGAAGCAGATGTAAATAATTTCGTAACTAGCTATAAGAAAACTATAAATCGCAACGATACAGAGACAGGAAAATGCAGCAGTGCAACTGGCTATCCTCCAATTATGCACCTACCGCAGACAATCGGTATTATGTTTGCAAATCTCGTACATGGTTCACTTGGAATAACTATTATATTTGGAAGATTGGCCAACCTAATATTTTATTCATTTGCTCTTTATTTCGTTATAAAATGGGTACGCGTTGGCAAATGGGCATTCGTAGCAACCGGCCTATTTCCGCTAATGATACATTTGGCAGCGTCGCTTTCCGGAGACAGTATGACAAATATCGCAATTTTTACCGCTATTGCTGCCACTCTAAATCTCTTTAGTCAAAAAAGCCCGTTAACTCGACAGCAGCAGTTGCTTATTATTGCTGTAGCCTGCTTGTTAATTCTCACAAAGTCGGTAACAATACTCTTATTATCACCAGTCATTTTCTTGCCAAAGCGCCTCTTCGTTTCAGATGAAAAATCAAAAATATCTTTTATTCCGCAAAAATGGTTGGTTCTCTCAGCAACAGCAATATTAGCAGGTCTTTGTTTAATAGCGTGGCTTCATATATACACACAACCCCTACTCACCACTGGTGCACCACGCAATCCGCTTCATAGCAATCCGCTCAAATTTATCCAGATATTATTTAATACCTATCTAAACCCAAACCTGTCTGTATCCGACGATATCCTGAGGGGCGTGATTGGCGCATTCTCTGCTTTTAAATACGGGCTGCCGCTTTTTATATTACTACCCTCATTTTCCCTCCTCTTCCTATCTCTCCTTCATTACAACAAGAAAGACCAGGAGTTATTGGGAGAGCAGACTGGTAAATTGGCAGTGTATAATTTGGCGACAATTGGGTTGTTTGTTTGTGCAGTGTCGTATGCTATGTATACAGCGTGGGCCTTATTGCCGTTTAGGTTTGGCGAGGGAGCGTATTATGCGGATGGTGTTCAGGGTAGATATTTTACAGCAACGGCAGTTATGTTAGTGCCGGTAGGGTTGTGGCTGCAGAAGTATATTAATGTAAGAACTAAGAATGAAAAAGTATTTAACCTTATTATGTTCTTTGGGCTAGCTTTAGTGCTTGGGTTTTATGTTTTTGAGACGGTGTGGAAATTTAAGTAGCTACCCTAATCATGACAATGTGCTAGAATAAAAACAGTTATGAAAAAAAGTTGGTCTTTATTCTTATCTTTTATTAAAAAGCCTGAAAACATCTTTATATCTTTGTCTTTATTTTTTGGGGTGTTGTCGGCAATACTAGTCCCTCAGTTATCTGTAAGCGATGAAAATATGCATTACCTGCGAGCTTACGGAATATCTCAAGGCCGCGTAGAATCTGGATCACATTGTACGCTTCCAAAAGATGTCGCTAAAAGAGCTGGGTCGGTTTACGAAGGTAATTTTTCTGCAGACTACTCTAAGCCTATAGACCGCAATACATTAGATGTTGATAAATGTAGTAGTGCATCTGGCTATCCGCCAATTATGCACCTGCCGCAAGCAATCGGCATTAATATAGCAAATCTATTTGGAGGATCTACTGGGCTAACTATCTTATTTGGGCGTCTCGCTAATGTACTTTTCTATTCAATTGCTGTCTATCTCATTATCAAGTGGGTGCGCATCGGCAAGTGGGCTTTTACAGCAATTGGACTTATTCCACTAATGATTCACATGGCGGCGTCGCTATCCAGCGACTGCATGACAAATGTGGCAGTCTTTACAATTACTGCTTTTACCTTGAACCTATTCACTCAAAAGGATAAGTTATCACATAAACAAACAGTCGCTCTTATCTGTATAGGAGTATTCCTTACTCTAACCAAATCTGTAAATGCCTTAATACTATTTCCTCTTCTGTTTTTACCAAAGCGTCTATTCTCACCCAACAAAAACGAACGTCTGCCATTTAATATTCAGAAGTGGGCTATATTAACAGTAACTGGTGTTGCCGCGATTATTAGCATACTAATTTGGCAAAAAATATTTGGACAGCCGTTACTTACGTTAGGCGCAGCGCACAATCCGCTCCACAGTAATCCATTAAAGTTTATTGCCATACTGTTTAACACCTACATTAACCCAACTATCGGATACACGGATGTTGTGTTACGTGGTAGCGTTGGTGATTTTTCATCCTTTAAATACCACCTGCCTTTGTTTGTGCTGATACCGCTCTTTTCCCTCCTCTTCCTATCTCTCCTTCATTACAACAAGAAAGACCAGGAGTTATTGGGAGAGCAGACTGGTAAATTGGCAGTGTATAATTTGGCGACAATTGGGTTGTTTGTTTGTGCAGTGTCGTATGCTATGTATACAGCGTGGGCCTTATTGCCGTTTAGGTTTGGCGAGGGAGCGTATTATGCGGATGGTGTTCAGGGTAGATATTTTACAGCAACGGCAGTTATGTTAGTGCCGGTAGGGTTGTGGCTGCAGAAGTATATTAATGTAAGAACTAAGAATGAAAAAGTATTTAACCTTATTATGTTCTTTGGGCTAGCTTTAGTGCTTGGGTTTTATGTTTTTGAGACGGTGTGGACTTATAAATAAACTCGATCCAATCTTTGCACTTACGCTTGCTTGTGTTAAAATAGCATAAATATGAGAATTACAAAGAAAAATCTTTCAAAAAAGCAAATCCTAGTAGCTACCCTTGCTGTAACTATCGCGATTTGCGGGAGTGTTTTCGCGCTTGATAAGATCGGTATTATCTCAATTTTTCCAAAAGAAACCGTACCAAATATCAGTAAAGAGCCAACGCCGCAAGAAAAAAAATCTGAAGAAAAAGCCAATCAAGATACCAAAGAATCATTCCTTAACACCGCAAAAGATAACGAAGAAAAGTCTGTCGAGAAGAGTAAGCCTGCCCCAGTGCCAACAAACAACTCGTCAATCGAGCTCTCGGCCAATAAAGATGGAGACAGCATTACAATTATCGTAAAATTAAAAGAACAGGGTTATTCACAAGGCAAATGCTCTCTAACTGTAGCCGCTAATGGAAAAAAGGTTGCGCAGAATGCTGATATTATATACCAGCCAGAATACTCTACCTGTGCTGGATTTTCAGTACCCGCATCTTCAGTCGGCGGTGGCCAATGGACTATTTCATTATCGGTAACTCCACTCAATGGCAAGCCTATAACTAAAACTTTAACAAAGGAGATTTAATGGTGAAAACGAGAATATTTATCTCTGCCATTGCCGTTGCTGCAATTGGTGTTTTTAGTTTAGTGTTTTTTGCTAATCAATCGAGTGCCGTCACCGCTAGCGATTGGCGCGCTGGAAACATTGTTGACGACTTTGTGTTCACTAATTCTGATGACATGACAGTTGCTGATATCCAAGCATTTCTCAATAGTGTTAACCCAAATTGCGACACATACGGAACTGGGCGCGCTATTGAAAAAGGTAGAGGTGATATTACACGCGCACAATATGCCGCTTTGCGGGGCTGGGCAGGTCCGCCTTATGTCTGTCTAAAAGATTACTATGAAGTTCCTAAATACTCGCCAGGCAACTACATTCCTGCCAATAACTTTAGCGGTTCAATACCAGCAGGGGCTGTCAGTGCGGCGCAAATAATCTACGATGCAGCGAAGCGTAATAATTTAAGCCCGAAAGTTATCCTAGTTAAAATCGCTACTGAATCGGCTGGTCCGCTCACCACGGATAATTGGCCTTTGCAAAGCCAATATACTTACGCTATGGGTTCGCATTGTCCAGACAGCGGCCCCGGCGGCAGCGCAAATTGCGACCGCAATTATGCTGGTTTCTCAATGCAAGTCGAATCTGGCGCCCAATTAATGCGCTGGTATCTCGATAATATGGATAAACCTTGGTGGACTTATAAAAAACCGTTCGCTACTAACTCAATTTTGTGGAATGTAGTGCAGCGTGGCTGCGGCGCTGGAGACGTATATATTGCCAGCAAAGCAACAGCTGCACTATATACTTACACCCCGTATCAGCCAAATCAGGCCGCTCTTAATAATATGTACGGACTAGGCGACCATTGCAGCGCTTATGGCAATCGTAACTTTTGGCGCGTTTGGAACGACTGGTTTGGTTCGACCCAGTACAGCCGTCCAATCATTAGTTTTAAATCGCATATTAGCTACTATGGCTGGACCGGACTAGTACACAATCGCGGCATTACTGGCTTTACCGGCCAGAGCAAATCCATGCAAGCCTTCACTATTGACGGTGAAGTTACCTATTCATCGTATAGCGAGGAACGCGGTTGGCAGCCAACTGTCTATGGAAGTATGCAATCTGGCACAACCGATCTCAACCGACCTATTCAAGCAGTCAAAATTCAACCAACTGGATCGCTTGCCGAAAAATATGATTTATACTACCGCGCGCATGTCAGCTATGTCGGCTGGATGGGCTGGGCGAAAAATGGCGAGCCAGCCGGCATAACGGGCGGACCTGGAAATAATATAGAGGCCTTAGAAATCCGGCTTGTTCACAAAGGATCTAGCGCCCCAGAAGATTCGGGCCAAGCTTTCAAAAACGTCAATACAAAGGGAGATTCTTCACCGCTAGCAGCCTCGATTAGCTCACACGTTGGCATGGTTGGCTGGCAACCAGCAGTCACTGATGAAATGATTAGCGGCACTACCGGCCAAAGCCGTCGGATTGAAGCCGTCAAAGCCTCCCTTGTTAATAAAACTGGTATTTCCGGCGACCTTCGCTATTCGTCCCACGTATCATGGGTTGGCTGGCAAGACTGGAAAAATGCAAACGAAATATCTGGTACTACTGGCCAGTTCAAATCAGTCGAAGCAATTCGCTTTATGCTCACTGGCGACCTCGCAAAATCATACGATATTTGGTATCGCGCATATTCACAATATGTCGGCTGGATGGGCTGGGCGAAAAATGGCGAGCCAGCCGGATCAACTGGTGCAACCAGACAGCTTGAGGCCATCCAGATTCGTATAGCGCCAAAAAATTCAATCGCCCTACCTAGCGGTGCATTCTACAACCCAGCCAATACGCCTGTCCCAGATTTGTATGATCTCAGCTATTCAACCCACGTCAGCTATGTTGGCTGGATGCCGAACGTCTCTCAGGGTGTCATGTCTGGTACAACGGGGCGATCGTTCGCCGTTGAAGCACTACGCATTGCCAAAGCTATATCACAACGCGACGGATCGACCATCGCCATCCGCTGCTCATCAAAATCGGCTAACGACCCTTGGTCGGCAGATATGCCTGTGACCGAACAACAAATCTGTGGCACTACCGGCCAAACAAAAGCTCTCAATGGCATAAAACTATCCCTCGGTGAAACCGACGCCAAGAAATATGATATTTACTACCAAACTCACCTATCATGGATTGGTTGGCAAGAGTGGAAAAAGAACGGTGAGGTCGCCGGCGATAAACCAGGATCGCACATTGAAGCTGTTAGAATAAAGCTTGTTGAAAAATAAAATTTCTATTTATATATATCAACAATCCGCTGCTCAAGCTTACTCCACTGATAAGCTTGAGCAGTTTTTTGACCATTTTTAATGATTTTATCGCGCAGTTTTTTATCGTTTAGTAACTTTTCGACAGCTGCAACGCCCGCATCGATATCGCCTTGGCGATAAAACAGACAGTTGTAATCATCTTTCAGATATTCAACATTGCCACCATTTGGTACTACAACAGATACGCCGCCAGTCGCCATCATTTCAAGCGGCGGATATGAAAAGCTCTCAACGATACTAGTTTTAATCAAAATATCGCAGCTTGCGTACACTTCTCCAACTTTTTCTGGAGCAATACGATTATAAAATCTATCGACTCGGTACCAATCTTTTGGTTCCTTGCGGTATGATAAATACGAAATCTCAAATTTATCAGGGTCAAGCCTCTCAACGATACGAAAAGCTTCGTCAGTATTTTTATACTCACTTTTACTATCGCCTTCAATAAGTATCTTTATTTTGCCCGTAAAATCCCGTTCGCGATATGGGTACAATTCAAGATCAATTCCATTTGAGACATACTCGGATTCTTTATGAAAGACATCTTTCAACCACTTCTGACACCATAGTGACATCGTAATATACCGTATACCAGATTGATCGCAGTAAGAAGCGTTTGCTAAAAAGCGCGGTTCGCCAGTGCCTGGTATATAAAAATCCGTTTCAAAGTTTTGCACAAAATAAAGCCGATTACGAACATTAGGCTGCTTCTTAACTAGCTCGACAGTTGACCACAACGTTGCAACCTGCGTGTCGAAAAACGCTTTCATTTTAGTTTTGTGCGTAGCAACGACATTAAATCCAGGCAACTCATATCTATAGCTATAGGTTTTCTTAGCGATTTTTAGAGCGTGTTTACTGACTGCGTCAATTAGCGTCACGTCCCAGCCGTGCCTTCTTAGCACATCAGCATGCTTTAAGGCGACAATTACTCCTCCTGAAATATCGGTCGACGGCAGAATGAAACCGATATTTCGCGCCAAATGCTTTCTAACAAACGAAGCTAGGTTATAGCCAGTGTACACCGTCGAATAGTTATGAATTATCTCCTCGTGAGCTTTATCTGCAAGTTTACCGCGCAAAACCGAGTCTGATACTAGTAAGTCAAGCGCCTTAAACCACTCTGCGTCAGTATTGTTTACTAGTATGCCCGTTTCGTTATTCTGAATTTTCTCTGCAAAAGCGCCAATATTGCTGGCTATGGTTGGAATCTTTACAAGAGCCGCCTCAACCCATTTATTCTCAGATTTTGCGCGGTTAAAAATCGTATCAACCAGCGGCGCTAAAACAATATCGCACTCCGCCATAACAGCTGGCAATTCTCGCCAATCAACAAATCCTGACGTAATAAGACGCTCTTTATACGGATCAAGGGCGTCTGGAACATCCAGAATGCCAGCAATCTTAAGATAAACTTGCGGATACTTTTCGAATACTTTAATAAGACTAGGAATAACGAGATCGAAATCTTCATTATGGGTAATGCTACCACTGAAATATCCAATAATAATTTTGTTATTATCTTTGCTAACCGCCTCTAGCGCTAAATTAGATAGCTTAATCATTTCATCAGATGCAACGTTGCGGTTAATCAGCACTTCACCCTTCGTGTAATGCTGTAGCTCCTCTTGCAGTTGAGCGGTCGTGGTAACAACATGATCGCACAACTCCAGCGTTTCGCGCATCCGATTAACGCCATCATCGTAGAGTCGCTTGTCATCGACACTCATCTGTTGAACATATTTGATTGAATCAGTATATTTCTGGTCAATTACCAAATCATCGATATCAAAAAAACAGGTTTTATTAAAATAATGCGCCTGCTTGATAAATTCGCGAATCGTATCAGTTATTGGGCAGCGGAAAAATACAAATCCGCGATAATACTTCAATTGATCAAGCGATAATCTATCATAAAAAACGCTCTCAACAGTTAACCCCTGCGACATTAGCTGCTCCATCTGATGAGCAACTCGATAGCGCTCTGGATGCGACAAAGTGCAGCCGTTAATAAATAAAATATCTTTATATACTTGCTGTTTTTTATCAGGAAATTTCTTATAATATGCATACTTTGCTGCGCGTTTTACAAAGCGGACAGCACCATCGTCTTTAATTATTACAACACTTTTCTTTACAAGATTATTAACTTTACGTATCATTATTACTCCTCCTTAGCTGTCATATATGGATTATATAACGTTTTTAGACCTTTATCGCAAAGAGCTTTAGTTAGCAATCGGCTAGTTATTCTTATTGATTCATCAATCAAAGCCAACTTGTTCCGTTCAATAAATAGCACGGGAAGATCTATCGCACCTAGATTGTATCTAGCGGTTAGATAAATGTGTTTCGTAAAGGATCGCCGGCTTAGCGTCTGTATGCATTCTACTATTTTTTTATCTAAGATTGACGTAAGGTTTTCTATGACTCGATTCTCGTCAGCTACAGACGGAACAACTACACCGATATCAAGTCGCATCACATCGCCCATATCACTATAATTATCAATGTCTTTAATCATAGTCTCTGAGAATACTATTATATCAGCAGTTTCATCACGAATGACATCGCCCACAGTGGTTGATTCGCTAAATAATACATTTTTTATGGTAAGATTTTGCGGCGTAGAATATTTTAGCCACCACTGAGCGCCATATGTTGAATCGCGCACAACTTGAGCTTGGACTTGACGACACTTGATATCGTCATTTAAAGCCCTCTCCTGAGCATCAATAACATAAGGTTTTGCATCCAACCCTTGTGCAGTAGAATTTTTATGAACACGCCAATAGTAAAGTATTTGCGAAACATGCGCAATCTGCTGCGGCTGCAGTATTCTTGTTATGCGCAAAAAAAGCTCCCAATCTTGAGCTCCGTTGTAGTTGCTGTTTTCACCTTCCAACTCTAACAAAAGTTTCCGCTGCATGACAGCAAAGTGCGTAATATAGTTGACCGACCGCAAGAAATCAGCATTCCAATCAGGTTTGAAAAATGGTTGATATTGTCGTCCGCGTTCATCAAGCTTAATCTCGTCAGTATATATAAATTTTACATCTGGCAAATTATTTATCTTTTCGACAATTCGCCATAAAGCGTCTGGGTGCAGCACGTCGTCATGATCAAGTAGCGCCACGTATTCCCCGCTAGCTTTATGGATACCGTAATTTGTCGCCCCGGCAATATGGTGATTGGCCTTAAGAAAAAAAGGCTTTATTTTTGCATTGGTCTTTGCTATAGCGCTGATTTCTTGTTTCAAGCCTGTATCAGGCGACGCATCATCAACAATAATCAGTTCCCAATTATCGTATGATTGAGATTCAACCGACTGAACCATTTCCCTTAAATATTTCGTTGGAGTATTGTAAGCCGGCACAATAATCGACACCAGCGGCTGTCTGCGTAATTTATAATTTATAGGCTTATCTTCATACCTGCACTGCCATGACTCATATAACCTGCGCTGACGCGAATCAAGATAATTGCGATACGGTGAAATAAGTAACAGCAAGAAAGAATAAAGTGCTCTATTGTGTTTTATCATATTTTTCAAGCGCTGCAGCATATTTTATTTCCATGTGTGATCTAGCTTCGTCACACCACCCCAGCGGCCATGTCCATAATCGCGTTGGACTGAAAAAAACGGTCCTTCCTCGATAAAAGCAATCACCTTTGTATCGTTAGCCCCCATCAAACCCGCCTTGATAAAATACCTGCCTTCATTAAGATTTAACCTTACAGTGTAGCGAGCTGTTTGATCTTTGATAGCGCTGGTTTTTTCTTGGTAAGTATTCGGTCCGTAAACATACTCACCGTTTTCACGAAAAATTGCAACACCTACATGTTTAACACCCTTTTGCTGCCATGATAAATCTACTGTCATAGTTTCTTCGAAATCATACATAGTTTTTTCTTTACCATCAGTGCCGCGCAACACTATTTTGAACGGTACCGCCCCTTCGTTATCACTGTTTAATCCAGTCGTCCGGTCATAATTCTGGCTATTACTACGACTATATGCCGCCGCAATACGATACGGTTTGCCAATCATTTTAACGTGGCCGTCTTCAATAAATACTGCTTTTGTACAAAACCTCTCGACTGCCGCCATATCGTGAGTTACTAAAATTACGGTACGTTTTTCACGCTTAAGCTTATCAAAGTACGAATAGCACTTCTTTTGAAAAGCCTCATCGCCAACCGCAAGCACTTCATCAAGCAACAAAATATCAGCATGAGCGCGGATTGCAATTGAAAAGGCTAAACGGACCTGCATACCGCTTGAATAATTCTTAAGCCGTTCTTCCATAAAGTCTTCTAATTCTGCAAACTCAACAATCGCGCTATACATAGATTCCATTTCTTCATGGCTAAACCCTAGCAGTGCACCATTAAGAAAGATATTTTCGCGGCCAGTTAACTCTGGATTAAATCCTACGCCGAGCTCAATAAACGGCACTAGCGAACCGTGCACTTTAACGTTACCGCTATTTGGCGTATAAATACCAGCGATCGTTTTCAACAGTGTGCTCTTTCCTGAACCATTGCGGCCAACTATACCGAAAAAGTCTCCTTCGTTTATAGTAAAACTTATATCCTTTAACGGCGTAAACACACGATAGCCTTTGCGACCTTTTAGTATATTTATCAACTGTTGTTTAACACCTGAACTAGCTTCAAGCGGAATTTTGAAAGATTTCGTTAGTTTGCTAATCTCGACAATTGCCTTAGACATCAAACACTCTCCGCGAAGTACCGCTGGTTAGATCGAAAATAAAAAACCGCTAGCAATATTACGATGATAACTGCAACAAACGGCGTCAACATCACCGGAAACGACACCAAATCATACAACTGAAGTGTTTGTTGCGTCACTAATACCTTACGAACATCTTGAACTACTTGAGCAACCGGATTAAGCATTAGCCATGAGGCAGCCCACGGCATCTGTTTTACAACCATTTGCAACGGATATATTACCGGAGTAGCATAGAATGCTGCTTGCAAGAATATTTCCCATAGATAACCGATATCTCGATATTTAACATTAAGCGTTGCTAGAAAAAATGCTACTGCCAATGAAAAGACATACAATTCAGCTATCAGAGGAATTATAAGCAACGCCTCTGCAGATATAGACACACTGTTGATTACGCAAAACACCAAAATAACAATTGTATTTATTATAAGATTGATAAATGCAGAAATAGTGCCGGACACAACAATAATAAATTTCGGGAAATTAATCTTGCGAATTAAGTCGCCCCGCGAAACTATTGATTGTAATCCTTGTACGGTTGCCTCGGTAAAGAAATTCCATAATACAATACCAACTAATAAATACACTGGAAAATGTTCAATATCTCTGCCTAGACGTAAGAATTTATCAAATACTATATATAGAATAATAAATAAAAATATTGGTTTTAAGATTGACCACAAATAACCTAATACTGATCCTTGGTAGCGTAATTTAAAATCCGTTACAACCAGCTCGCGTAACAATATTTTATTACGTCTATTCCATACACTCGCTACTTTCATAGTCTCTCCAGCCATTATATAATAAGATTGTGACAAAAAACAATCTCGCTATCATCGTCCTTAACTGGAACGGCGCCGACGACGCACTTGAGTGCATCAACTCGCTGGCCCAGCAGACACTCAAACCGACTATCATAGTCGTTGATAATCATTCTCACGACGACTCTGTCATGCGTTTCGAACAGTATCAGACAGAACATCCGTCCGTAGATTGTACAATTATCGCTAACGATAAGAATCTGGGATTCGCCGGCGGTATTAATACCGGGCTGGTTTATGCACGCGAACAAGGTTTTGAATATATTGGCGTACTTAATCCTGATGCCGTTGCCGACAAAAACTGGTGTAGAGCACTCGTCGACGAACTGTCAAGCCAGCCAAAATGCGGTATTGCAACTGGTATTTTACAACGGCGCGATGGTAAGACGCTTGATACAACTGGTGACTTTTACACCACCTGGGGCCTGCCCGGCCCGCGCAACCGCGACGAGCCTGTTGAAAATGCGCCGAGTAAGCCTGGCGAGGTTTTTGGCGCGACTGGCGGTGGAGCGATTTATCGCGCGGCAATTTTTGACGATATCGATATGTTCGACGAAGACTTTTTCATGTATTACGAAGATGTCGACCTCAGTTTTCGCGCCCAGTTAGCCGGCTGGAAGGTCCGCTTTACGCCCAAAGCCATCGCTTATCACAAAGTTGGCGCCAGCAGCAAAAAGGTTCCTGGCTTGGCTGTTTACAACACTTTCAAAAACCTGCCATTAGTCTTTATCAAAAACGTTCCAGGAAAATTATTTTGGTATATTGGCCTGCGCTTTTTCTTGACATATTGGCTAATTTTCGCCAGCGCCGTCCGCCACGGCAACGGCTGGCCGGCTTTCAAAGGTATATTAGCCTCAATTATTCGTAAACCTGCTGCTTACCATAAACGCTGGTCTATTCAAAAAAACCGCAAAGTCCCTGTCGACTACATCCGCAGCATTATCCACGAAGGGCCGCTACCCAATCAAACCGGACTGCTGAAATTTCGTAAGTTTTTTACTGAGAAATAAACTTATGATTGTGTTTGATTTTAACCATATTGAAGGGTGCACTCAATCATTTATTCATGCACTTCTAAGCAAACCAATCCGCGATTTTAGAGAAATAGCTTTTAATAATCTATTGCATCAAAATGCCAATCAAGATGTTAAAAAGATCATATCAATCGTTTATCGTTATATGCAGGAAAGTTTAGATGAATAATACCCGTAGAACGTTTTTATATCAAAACACGCTCTACGGGGAGGATTAATCCATATGCGCCTGCTAGAATATGAAGCCAAAAACCTACTGTCAGCGTGTGGAATGCCGATACCGCGCGGTAAAGTTTTCGCTGTTAATGAATTGCAAGCTATCGCTGCGCCGATCGTTCTGAAATCGCAGGTTCCCATCGGCGGGCGCGGCAAACTTGGCGGCGTGCAAATAGTACGTCGGCAGTCAGATGTAGAATCTATTGCCCGAAAAATGTTCAATCTTAAAATCAAGGGATTTTTGCCGTCAAAATTGCTAGCCGAAGAAATCCTCGATATCAGCCGCGAATTTTATTTTTCACTAAATATTAACCGCCAAACCGCCGCCATCGAACTACTTGCCCATACTGGCGGCGGTGTCGAAATTGAAAGCCAAGATACTGCAGCCTTTTTTCGGCGCGATATTGCCAATAAAAAATTCGGCTCTTTAGCTGATGAGCTCGCTGATTATCTCGATATTACTAACAAAGCGTTATTGCTGCAGGATATTATTGAAAATGCTTATCGTTGTTTTATTGACAATGATTGCTTATTACTAGAGATTAACCCGCTAGTACTCACCTCTGACGGTAAGTTAATCGCTGGCGACGCTAAAATTACCGTTGACGATGCAGCTGCTTTTCGCCACTTGGATTGGCAATTCGAAGACAACTCTACCGAACACAATTTCGTCATACTTAATCGTGACGGCGCGGTTGCTACAATCGCCAATGGCGCCGGGCTCGCCATGGCAACGGTCGATGCGGTGGTGGCGAGCGGTTTGACACCAGCTAATTTCCTCGATATCGGTGGTACAGCTACTTCTGATAAAGTCCTCGATTGTTTCCATCAAATCACTACTCTCGATAATATCAACGTGATTATCATCAATATCTTCGGCGGCATTGTCCGCTGCGATGAGGTGGCCCGAGCCATTATCGATGCCCAGCGGCAAATTCCTGACCTACCGAAACTCGCCATTCGCCTATCTGGCAACCGCGAATCTGAAGCCCGCCAACTGCTAGCACAATACAATCTACCGCTATTCGACAGTTTAGAAGCAATCCTGGAGGACATTTCATGACACCGCAGCTTTTCACTGGCAAAAATGTCATAATTCAGGGAATCACTGGAAAAAACGGCCGGTTTCACACGCAAAATATGCTTAATTACAAAACGCATATCGTCGCTGGTACCTCGCCTAATCAAGCTGTTTCCGAAGTTCACGGCGTACCAGTTTTCCGAACAATTAGCGATATCAAAAAACGTTTTGCCATTGATATTTCCGTGATTTTTGTGCCAGCGCCGTACGCCAAAGCCGCTATTTTAGAGGCTATTCAGGCGCAAATCCCGCTTATCATCTGCATCACTGAGGGCGTACCAGTGCACGATATGCTCGAGATTAAGCAAAAACTACGCCGCAGCCATTCAGTCTTGATCGGTCCAAACTGCCCCGGCGTGTTATTACCAGACGGGCAGCTGCTGGGCATCATTCCAGCGTCACTGGCAGCACCCGGCGACACGGCGATTGTCAGCCGCAGTGGTACGCTTACTTACGAAGCCATGTCGTTATTGACACGGGCTGGTTTCGGGCAGCGATACATCATCGGTATCGGCGGTGATATGACTAGCGGCAGCAGTTTTGTCGATTGTTTACAATTATTTCAAAACGACCCTAGCGTTAAACGTATAGTAATGATCGGCGAAATCGGCGGCATTAGCGAAATTACGGCAGCTGATTACATTAAACAATCTATTAGTAAGCCAGTTTACGCTTACATCGCTGGACATAGCGCTCCTAACGGCGTCCAAATGGGACACGCTGGCGCTATCCTCGGTACTAACGCGCTTGAGTCGGCGACCGCCAAGACAGCTTATCTGCAGCAAGCTGGCACCATTACCGCCAACTCAATTAGTGAGCTTGTTCAAAAAATAAAGTGATATAATTAGCCTATGAAGACAATTACCGTTCTAATTCCAGCCTACAACGAAGAAGCGGTGTTGCCGCAGTTATTCGCACGTCTAAAAGATTTGCAAAAAACGATCAAAAAATACCGCCTAGAACTGCTATTTATCAACGATGGTAGTAGTGATGACACCTTGACTATGATTCAAAGAGAAGCCAAAAAGAATTCTTCAATTGCTTATGTTAATCTATCGCGCAATTTTGGTAAGGAAGCTGGTATGCTAGCTGGCTTTGATTACGCCAAAGGCGATGCAGTAGTAATTATCGACGCTGATTTACAAGACCCGCCCGAGCTAATTCCGCAAATGATTGAGCTCTGGGAGCAAGGATACGATGATGTTTACGCACGGCGCCGCAGCCGCCAGGGTGAGACTTGGCTCAAGAAAAAAACCAGCGAGTGGTACTACCGTATTTTGCAAAAGTCGACGCAAATTCCAATTCAGCGCGATACTGGCGATTTTCGCTTGCTTGATCGGCGCTGTGTTGAAGCTCTCAAGCTGCTGCGCGAATCGCAGCGCAACACCAAGGCCCTTTTTAGCTGGATCGGCTTCAATAAAAAAGAATTACTTTACGATCGCGACCCGCGCGCTGCCGGCGATACCAAATGGAACTACAGTAGACTGGTTAATCTCGCTATTGACGGTATCACCAGTTTCACCACGGCGCCGCTGCGAATGTCGTCGATTTTGGGGATGATTATATCATGCGGTGCATTTTTGTATATTCTTTATCTGCTAATTCGACCGCTATTCGGCGTACCTACTGGCGCTGGCTATTCATCGCTAATGGCAGTAATCTTGTTTCTCGGCGGCATCCAGCTGATTAGCCTAGGTATTATCGGCGAGTACGTTGCTCGAATTTTTAGCGAGTCCAAGAACCGGCCTGGTTACTTTGTCGAGGAATATCACGAGGCTAAGCGTGAAAAATAAGGCGCAAATTGGTCGTTTCGCTATCGTCGGCACAATAAATACGATAATTGATTTTGGGCTATTATTTTTACTTACCTTTCTAGGACTACCGAAACTAGCCGCCAATACTGTCTCGACCGGTACTGCCTTTGTTTTTAGCTTTTTCGCTAACAAAAAGTACACCTTCAAATCCACTAGCAAAAATATCAAATATGAGATAGTGTCCTTTGTGATTATTACGCTATTTGGCTTGTGGGTGCTTCAAAATGCTATGATTTGGCTGGCTACGCCGCTAATCAAAAGCTTCATAACTAATGAACAAATTTCCTTGTTTGCCTCTAAATTATTTGCCACGGCCATCTCTCTGATTTGGAATTATTGCCTATACGAGCGAATTGTTTTCAGAAAGGAATCGTCATGAGTCATATCGCTATTGATGCCCGCGTTATCAACTCTGGGACTGGTACTTACGTGGTTAAGTTGCTAGAATATTTGCAAAAAATCGACCACCACAATACCTACAGTATACTCGTGCCAACCAAAGATAAAGACTATTGGCAGCCAACTAACCCAAATTTTAACGTCCTAACTATCGATTTCAAAAACTATTCGCTAGCTGAACAACTTGGTTTCAAAACTTTCCTTGATGATCTCAGTCCAGATTTGGTGCATTTTTGCATGCCGCAGCAGCCAATCCGATACCGCGGCAAGCACGTCACTACCGTTCACGACATGACACTGCTCAATACTTATAATTCCGACAAGAATTGGCTGGTTTTTCATGCTAAACAACTGGTCGGCCGCTGGGTATTCAAGAAAATTGCCAAGACTAGCCAGCATATTATCACCGTGTCAAACACTACCAAACGCGAATACCAAGCATTCTGCGGGATAGCTGATGATAAAATTACAACGATTTATGAAGCTGCCGAGATTCATCGGGGCGGCCTGCAGCCGTACAAAACACCGTTTACGCGTTTTATTGCTTATGTCGGCCAGCAGCCCGATTACAAAAATATCCGCCGTCTGGGTGACGCCCACCAAAAACTACTACAAAAGTACCCCGACCTAGGATTAGTGCTGGTTGGCCGGATTAACGCCGCCACTCAGCGCAACAAGGACTATTTTGAATCAAAAAAGTACAAAAATATTCACTTCACCGGCTTTATACCTGATGCTGAGCGCGACTGGATTTTTACCCGGTCGCTAGCATATGTCTTCCCGTCGCTGCTCGAGGGCTTCGGCTTGCCGCCATTAGAGGCAATGGCCTACGGTACGCCAGTTGTTTCCAGCAACGCTTCTTGCATGCCAGAAATTCTCGGCGACGCGGCAATATACTTTGATCCGCTTGATATTGAGGACATTGCCAGCAAGATTGATACCGTTATTACCGATAAATCACTGCGCAATACTTTGTCTAAAAAAGGCAAGCAACAAGTGGCTAAGTATTCTTGGCGGCGAATGGCCGAGCAAACTTTGAAAGTTTACGAAAATGCTATCAACAGCTAGAGTCTCATTTCTTTGAAGGCTTTTTGCGCTAAATCATACATAGTTTGGTACACAGCGATATCGGCGCCCTGCTCGGATGTGTGCAGATAAATTACATTATCAACAACCTCAATTGAGACTTCGAAACCAAGCGCTGCCAATTGCTCCATGTACGTCGGGTTGAGCAGCTCAAAGCTAGCTGCTTGGTCGGTATTAGAAGCATACACCTCGTATAACCCATTGAACTTACCCCACTCCATTTCGACTTTTTCCAGACCGCGAACACCGCCGAAACGCATCATTCTCTTGCGACGAACAATAATTTGGCCGTAATCTTTCGGTACGTTAATTTGAGCGATAACTACTGATGAGCTATCAGTGGCACGCTGGTAAGTATACAATTGCACAAGCAATGATTCTTTATACAAGCCGACTACGTGATTATTAATGTCTGATGTACCAAATTGTGCACCGTTAAATAGTTGCCCGCGCTTTGGTATAAACAACCAGCCCATATCAGCGCTATAGCAATAATTATTCTGGCGGGCAAATTGATCGATTTGCGGATTATACATCGCTGGGTTAGCTGTCGCCTGATCGACGCCGTCTAGTAACCAATCTTTGCCATGGCGGCGGAATCGCCAATATTCAGTGAACATACTATTGTCGGTAAATAATGTCTGATTGGTAGCGTTATCAACCAGCGAATCTTTAGCGCTCGCCGAAAAGCCAATCGTTACTGTATCTTGGCTGTCATCTGGCGAATCTAGCATATCAACCACCTCGGCGTCGTTCACTACGATATCTGACATTTGGTTTGTCCGATTCATTAGCTGTAGTGTATAAATCATCAAACCAGCATGATAAGCATAATTTTCGGTGGTATAGGCTTTAATCGCTTCGCTATCTTGTTTCGCCCAATCGCTTTGGTAGCGCAGGAATACTTGCTTGGCGTGATCGATTATCTGTTGTTCGTTCCATACCGGATCGGCAGCGCTAGCTTGCATAAGTTTATCGCGCAAGAACTTACTTTGTTTAATCTTATTAAACGCCTCGTAAAGTCCAGTAATCATACCGACGAGCGCTCCTAGAGCGATAGTTACACCTACCCAACCTCTAGCAATCAACACGAAGGTTATTACTATCAAGACAAAACCAATCACGTTCGCAGCCACAAACCGCGTACCCTCTTGGCCTATGTGCTTGCGCAGCGCCGAACCGATACAATAAGCTGGCACGAAGCCAATCATCGCTATACCGGCCAGCAAACCGCCGCCTCCGCCGCCGCCAGAACCACCACCCGAGCCGCCAGATCCACCTCCGCCAGCACGAGCAAAGAGCTCGATATTTGTCAAAAATAAATGTTCCATCGAGCTCCTTACTTTTAATTTATTATTTTATAATTAAAATTTGACTTCAACTGGCTTTTCAATTGCTGCCCGTTCGCTTTCGCTAACGTCGAAGAATTCTTTATCAGCGTTAAATCCTAGCATTCCAGCGAAAATATTAGTCGGGAAGACTTTGCGCTTGGTGTTGAATTGGGTGACGTTAGCATTGTAAAAGCGGCGCGAGGCAGCAATTTTATCTTCGGTGTCGGTAATTTGCGCTTGCAGCTCCATGAAGTTGCTAGAAGCTTTCAGCTCCGGGTAATTTTCGGATACCGCGAATAAGCTTTTGAGCGCCATAGTTAATTCACCGTCGGCCTTGGCTGCTTCAGCCGGGTGTGTTGCCGACATGATAGCCGAGCGCGCCTCGGTGACTTTTTCGAAAACGCCGCTCTCGTGCGCCGCGTAACCTTTAACAGTTTCAACGAGGTTCGGGATTAAGTCGGCACGGCGCTTCAACTGCACCGAAATACCACTCCACGATTCGTCAGTTTTGATATTTAGCTTGACCAAGCTATTATACATGCCGATTACCGCGCCGATCACGACAACCAGCAGGATAACCACCACCGCTACGATTATTAGTACAGCAGCCATACTCCAATCCTTTCCTTTATACTTATGATTATACCGCTAAGAGCTTGCTTGCGCAATAATAATATAGCGCTGGCGGCCTTCGCCCTCAGAGTAAGTGCGAATATCACTGTATTCAGCCGCTATCCGGTGAACAATCCGGCGATCAGCAGCGTTAATATGAGCAACATGCGAATCGCCAGTGCGGCGTACTTCTTCGATCCAACCACGAGCCTTTTCGGCAATTTTTTCTTCGCGCTGCTTCTTATAACCGGCAATATCGACGATTACGCGAGTAACCGCCGCATTATTATTGCGCAGCACTGTCGATACCATGTATTGCAAGCTGCGTAGCGTCTCGGCATTACGGCCAATCAAAATACTATTGAGATCGCTGCTAGCAATGTCAATCGATAAAATATCATCCTGATAGCTAGTCTCGACCTCTATATTTTCGCCAAAAAACGACAAAATATCCTCGACAAATTTCTTGGCATAGGCAATTGACTGTTCTTTATCCATACTTCTCCTTTCCTACTTCGCCTTAATCCGCGTGATGTGCGCTTCTTTAGCTTTTTTCTCGCGGGTTTTGGCTTTTTTCGATTTTTTGGGAGCGCTAGCCTCTTCGGCAATTTCGTGCATTTCTTCAGCATCTTTTCGCAGCAAGAAATGCTGCTGAGCGGCCGCCACCAAGTTAGACGCCGTATAGTAAAGCGCCAATGCTCCTGGCAGCCCTACCATGATCAAAAACATCATTACCGGCATAACCTTCATCATGCCGCGCGTCATAATACCGCTCATCTCGGTCGGATCGGCTTCTTTACCTTCAGCTGCCTCTTTCATCAGATCGCGGAAACGTTTTTGTTTTTTGCCGGCAGTTGGCGCGGTTTGCTTAGTGATAATATACTGAGTAATTGCCGATACGGCCGCCAAAGCCAACAAGAAAAAATCAATGCCGTGATTGCTAAAAGTTGTCTTGGTCAAATCGATAAATCCGAGCATCGTATGATTGAAATTAGCTGGATTCTGGATAATCGACTGAATAACATCAATATTTTTGATTGGCTCGTAAAGGTATTGGCTAATCACTTCGCTTTTGAGAGAGATAATGATTCTAATCACCTGGTAAAGTCCAATAAATATCGGCAACTGGATAACCAGTACTAATACCGAACGCATCGGCTTAATACCGTAGCGTTTATATAGTTCCATTTGCTGCATAGCCTCGGCCTGGCGGTCGCCTTTGGCATTTTTTTTGATCTTAGCCAACTCCGGCTGCATTTTGCGCATCAGCTTGGTTTGGTTGAGCTGGCTTTTGATCAGCGGATACATCACAAACCGCAGAATAATTGTAAAGATAATAATCGCCAGCCCGAAATCGTGCCACGGAATGATACTATACAATAACATTAGCGCGTTAAAAATAGGCTGGACAATCAATAATTGGAATAAATCATGCATAAAAGCCTCGTATTCTCCTCTCGGCAAGTACTTATCTATACCATTATATCATCTCTTTGGCTGGCAACTACCGAATCAAGCGATGATTTGCGCAAAAATAGCATCAAGCGACGATTTTAACTCATTAGGCGCCAAACTTAGCGCTTCGCCGTTGGTAACAATCACTGCGATATCGACGTTTTTAACGCGAGGTAAAACATCAACCCGCAAGCGTTCATAAACCTGGCGGCGGATACGATTGCGCCCAACCGCTGATTTATGGACTTTTTTACTAATTACTACCGCAAAGCGCGGCTGCTGGCGGCGGGGATTGGTAATATATCTGACCGTGAAATAACGCGACCTAACCGCTTGGCCGTTTTTGTATAAAAATTTCAAGCTGCCATGCCCGTGAAATCGATATTTTGACGCAATCATACAATAAATTCCATTATAGCAAAATAGCGCCGAAAATTAGCGCTATTTACCTGTAGTTACCTCGACTAGTTAGAGTGCGATACGAGCACGGCCTTTAGCTTGGCGGCGCTTGAGTACAGCCCGGCCAGCTTTGGTTGCCCGACGGGCACGGTAGCCGTGCGTCTTGACGCGGTGTCGAGTATGCGGTTGAAAAGTTCGCTTTGGCATAATGACAGTTATTATAGCAATTTCACGATCAATAATCAATATTTGATTGCTAATCTGTCGAGATTATACTATCGCTATATAAATTATCCACATTTTTGGCTGGTTTGTCCACAAATTTAACAGAGGTAGCGCTAAATTGTGGAAAAACTCACCTCTGTTTAATCGCCTACATAACTACTAATAAATGTAATGTTCTTATAGTTGTGGAAAACTCGTGAATCAGCTATCATAGAGATAAGTTATTAACAGCTTGTGAGGGTATAAGTTTTAGATGAATAATTCATTATGGCAAAGTGTCCTGGGGGAAATCGAGCTTTCGGTATCGCATGCGAACTTCAAAACCTGGTTTCGCGACACCGAGCTGTTATCTTACGATAATGGCACGGCGACTATCGGCGTTGTTAATGTCTTTGCTAAATCACAGCTCGAAAAGCGTTTCGATACGCAAATCCGCGAGATCCTCAAGAAAAATAACCCTAATATCAAAGATGTTAATTACAAAGTCAAAAATACTAAGAAAAAAATTACCAGTCGTGAAACTACTGCTTCGCTGCGCGATCGTGCTAACGAGTTAATTAGCCGCGCGCCAGTTAACGCCAAAACACCCACCGCCAACACCACCCTTAACCCGCGCTACACTTTTGATAATTTCGTGGTTGGTTCGTGCAACGACCTCGCCTACACTGCTTGCCAGGCAGCCGCCGCCAATCCTGGCGCCAAATATAACCCGCTTTTCATATATGGCGGCGTCGGCTTAGGCAAAACTCACTTGATTCAAGCTGTCGGCAACGCCATCATCAAGCGCGATCCCAAAATGAAAGTTGCCTATGTTAGCTCTGAAACTTTCATGAAAGAATTTCTCGATAGTATTCGTTTCAAAATCGCTGGCTTCAGCGATAAATATCGCAACGTTGACGTCTTGATCGTCGACGATATGCAGTTCATCGCCGGCAAGGAAAAAACTCAAGAAGAATTCTTTCATACTTTTAATGCCCTACATCAAGCTAATAAGCAAATTATCATCAGCAGCGACAAGCCGCCGCGCAGTATTCCAACCTTAACCGAGAGGCTGCGCAGCCGCTTTGAATGGGGTATGGCAATTGATATTCAAATGCCTGATTTTGAAACTCGCTGCGTCATCATCGAGACCAAAGCTAGCATGTCCGGCGTGACTTTAGAGCGCGAGACGGTCGAATATTTAGCGCAAAATATCAAAACTAATGTCCGCGAGCTAGAGGGTGCACTCAATCAGCTGCTGGCTTATTCGGAAATGCGCGGCACCACGCCAGATGCTGCCACCGCCGAAGGACTGCTCGGCAACGTTCGATCAACCAGGCCGCAGCATCTAACCGCCAAGCAAATCATCGACAAAACCGCCCGCCACTTCCAAATCGATAGCAAAGAAATGTGCAGTAGTAAGCGCGACAAATATATTGCTACGCCGCGGCAAATTGCTATGTATTTACTGCGTAGCGAACTGCACATGAGCTTTCCGCGCATCGCTCAAGAGCTCGGCCGCAAAGATCACACCACGGCTATTCATTCGGTCAACAAAATTGAAAAGGCTATCAAGCTTGACCTCACTATCCGCGAACAAGTCGCCGAAATCCGGGAGAAACTTTATGCTTAAATACTGTGGAAATTTTGTGTACAGCCGGTTCAAAGTTCTGGGTAAAAATTGTGTTCGTTTATCCACTGTTTGGCGAGAGGCCTTGTTATCATTGTCATCAAGGTGGACAAACTGCCTAGTTTTACTATGTGAAACTCACTCTTTTTCCGCTAGATTTTCTCAGGCTAAAATTCGTCAATTACCTCTGTTAATCAGCTACTTTTCCCCATTGTCCACAGCACCTACTATATACATCACTAATTATAAAAAGAAAGATAGGTAATAATTATGGAATTATCGGTCACACAAGAAAACTTTGCGCGAGCACTAGCAATCGTTGGCCGGATTGCTAGCAGCCGCGCCGGACTACCAATACTTGGCAATGTATTGCTGCGAACCGAAGCTAACCGGTTATTGGTCGCTGCGACTAACTTAGAGATAGCAGCGACTTGCTATGTTGGCGCCAAAATTACTAAACCGGGCGAGTTGACCCTGCCAGCCAAACTAATTAGCGAGTTTATAGCTAGTCTGCCGCGCGGTACGGTTGATATAGTTAGCAAGGGTACGTCGATGACGATTTCGTCGGGTAATTATTCATCAATTATGTCGGGCGTTGACGCTGGCGAATTTCCAGAATTGCCGTCGATTGATGAAAATCAAGCTGTCACCTACACTATCGCGGTAGCTGATTTCAAGCAAGCTGTCAGCCAGACGATTATCACTACTAGCAATGATACCTCGCGTCCAGTACTAACCGGCGTTTATTGGCACACTGACGGCGGTAAATTGTATCTAGCGGGCACTGACGGCTATCGCTTAGCGCAGCGCCGCTTGTTCGATACTACTAGCGAGATTGCGGCAATCGTACCGACGTCGAGCCTGCAGGAGGTGCTGCGAACAATTTCGGATGGCACTGACCAAGTCGAGGTACTGTTTGACGACGAGCAAGTCCGCTTCCGGGTCGATGACTCCGAGATTACCAGCCGTTTAATCGAAGGCAGCTATCCGAAATATCAGCAGTTAATACCAGCAACCTCCGAAACTCAAGCGCGAGTCAAGATGGATGATTTTTCGCGAATTGTGAAGATCGCTGGATTGTTTGCGCGCAATTCTGGCGGCAGCGTGACAGTGACAGTTGATGGTGAAAAGAATAATATTAGTATTCACTCGATTGCTAGCGAACTTGGCGAGAATACTAGCTCGGCTGATGCCGAGGTCACTGGCGGCGGTGTTCTCACGTTAAATTCACGCTATATTACCGACGCGCTTGGGGTTATCGATGGCGATAGCGTTGATTTCCGGTTTAGCGGCAAACTGTCGCCATGCGTTTTGTCGCCGGCAAGTGAAGATTCGGATTATATCCATATAATTATGCCTCTGAAGAGTTAATATGAAGATTTTGCGATTGGCGGTGCAGAATGTTCGCGTTCATTCGCTGAAAATGCTTGATTTGGAGCTGGGAACGACGCTAATATCTGGCCCGAACGGTTGCGGCAAGACATCGCTTATCGAGGCCTTATATATTGCTTTGCGCGGCAGGTCCTTTCGCGGCAGCGACGAATCGATTTGTTCGTACGGCGCTCAAATGTACCAGATAGACGTAGCTACCGATGAACTGCAATATCGGGTGACTTATCAAAATCAAGATGGCGCCAAGCGCAAACAGTTCGTGGTTGCTGGCAAAAAACACGGCCGCTTACCTTATGCTCTCAAATATCCGATTGTGTTGTTTGAGCCAGATACGCTGCGGATTGTCAATGGCTCGCCGCAGCGCCGTCGCGATTTTTTGGACGGGTTGATCCAGCAATACGACCAGTCATATTCACATGAGCTGAGCCGCTATAATCGCGCTCTATTGCAGCGTAATAAGCTCCTCAAGGATCCGCTAATTAACGACGACGAATTATTCTCTTGGAATCTGATACTGAGCGATTACGGCGCTAAAATTATTAGTAAGCGCCAAGCGGTTTTGAACGATTTTAATAGTAAAATAACTGCAATCTATCAGAGTATTGCTGGCACGAGCGACACGGTTAGCTTGCAATACTCTCACGAAAGCCGCGTGTCGGCGCAAAAACTACTCAAGGAATATGAAGAAAAAATCACTTATGATAAGGTGGTTGGCGCGACTAGCACCGGGCCGCATCGGCACGATATAGCGATTGGATTTGGTGATAAGCCTGCTATCAAAGTCGCCTCTCGCGGCGAGGCGCGGACGATTGTTTTGGCGCTGAAATTTCTCGAGGCAGCTTATATTGAGCAGCAAACTGGTAAAAGGCCGTTAATTTTGCTAGATGACGTATTTGGCGAGCTTGATCGACACCGCCAAAAGCGGCTGATGAGCGAGTTTGTCGATAACCAGATTGTGATGACTAGCGCTGGCGATTAAAATATCATCAAGTCTAATTTATTCGTACCTATCGACTTTGTTCGTGTTGCCGATGTTATAATTCGGCATGAGCGGCCGCTGTGTAGTGATGTCGATAGTGTTAGCTTTATTGAGAGTACTTTGCGGCGCCGAGCATTCGTATTTGCTGATCGAGATCATCGGCTTGCATTTAACTACCCATTTCGAATCTTTCTTCTCGAGGACGACTTTCAGAGTGTCTCGGTTTAAGTCGGTACCAGCGCCGTTAAACACCAGGGCGGCAATCGCCCAATCACCCTTCTCTAGTACAGCTTCGTTTTTGATAGTATAAAAGGTACTTATTTTGCTATTGCTGCCCAGGATAGCGCTATCTATAGCTTTTTTGTTCTCGTTTGTCAGTTTTTGCAAGTACGAGTTAGTGTATTTATAGTCGAGAGAAACAGTTTTTCTGTCTGAACCTAGTAATATTCCTCGTTGTAAAAATGACACTATATTATCCTTGCTATTAGCTACCAGAAAGTATGTACCCTTCGGTAAGAAGTACTCTTTACCGGATTGAACTGATTTTTCGACGACCGTTTTGGTAGGAGCGATAGTGTTTTCAGTTTTGGTGTCGGTGCCTTTATATAATATAACGCTAGAATATTTCGATGAATCGAATGAGATTGTCAAATGCTGGTGAGAAGTAATTACTGCTAATATAATCATCAAAACAGTAAATGCAGAAAAAGCGGCGGCAATTATAATGATTTTCTTCTTCGGCGTCATAAGTTATTCTCCTAGATGGCTTTTATAATCGGCATATTCTATCTGATAATCGCTTAATTTGATACCCATAGATACTAGCCGTAGCGTGGCCTTGTAGCGGTATTGCGGCGATTCGGTACGGATAACGATTATTGGCCGGTCGTCTTTCTTGTAGTAACCAACCGAATAGTAAGGATCTTTGATTGGTAATTTAGCGACTACTGGATATTTTTCGGTGAATTTTTTGCCAGCTTCGCGGATCTGCTGGCCAGCAATACCTTCAACCTTATTATATTGATCCATGTGTTTTTTTTGCCACTGGCGAGCTTGATCTGATTGCGGCATGAGCTCGATAATGACAGTATACCGTGGTTTGGTAGTGGCGTTAACCTCTGTCTGGCTGCTGCGGAAGCCGTCTTTGGCGGCCGTGATTGAATAATCGCCTGGCGGCAGGTAATTAGTGCCGTTTTTGGCGGTGTACTCGGCCTTGGTTTTTTTGTCTTTGAAAGTGATTTTCGCATCGTTAGGAGCGGCGGCAACCTCGACCGGGATTTTTCCCGACCGGTCGATAGCGGTGTAAATTTGATAAATTAGCGCACCAACGATCGCAATGATAGCGAAAATGATGGCAATAATAATTTTGCGTTTATTCATGCTGATATCCCTGATGATGATTTCTTTCTATACCATACATTTTGGTCGTAAAAGAATCCTTCCTCACCTGCACTTGGAGCCTTTATACCCTGGCTGGCTGAGGCGTATTTACTTTCAAAACCACTAATTTCACCGACGTATATCCAAGTGTGTCCTTGTGAGAAAGCCACGTCGCCTGGCTGGAGTTTGTCTTCGGTGAACTTACTGCCGTCCGGCTCATATGTACCATTGGCAGCACCAAGCCGCTGCCAGTTTGCTTTAGCCCAAGCCTCTTGTTCGTAAGTTGGACCGCCCTTAGCGTCTTTATTGTAAGTCTTATCGAAGCCGCTGTCGTATAGTAGAGTTGTAACAAAACCTCCGCAGTCGATACCTTCTTCTCCTACATAGCGTCCTTCGTTTACAGCTGTCGATATAGCATTTGTATAATCTGGCGTGCGTTCTTTTCTAGGGCTATGGTTTAGTTCTTTCCAAGCGTATTTAAGAGTGTAATTTTGTAGTTCTGAAGACCCGCCGCTACCACTGCTGCACGACGCGGAAGTGCCTGGCAAGGCAGCTCCAGACGAGCTAAGCGATGTACTGTCTTTGTATTTGTCATAGAGGGCTTTGGCGTTGGATTGACGCAGGTCAAGTGCGCTGCCGCCGCTTCTCTCGAATGTTGCTTCAAATACTACGGCAGCCTCTTCAGGTGTTGAAGTTGCCCTGACGGCATCAGCAACGCCGCCGTTAGTAGATGGGTGGTCTTTCCACTCGTCAGTTAAGCCCATTTCCCAAGCTAGGTAACGCAATTGAATCGCTAGATCATACGGGTCACCATTCATATCGGCTGCGAATTTTACTACCCCATTGTTCCAGCGGTTATCATCCCATTGGGCGATACCAATATGCGTACCGTTAGAGGCTCTAGGGTCGACGTTTGGTGATGATTCTACCTGGAGGTTACCGACGACACCAGCAGCCTGAGCTAGAGTTAGTTTGGTACCATTGCCAGCGCTCATCAAATAACCTAGGGCGGTTTCTGGGTTGTCTGATAACATTTTGACCACGCCGCCGCCTTTGGTTGGTGTTGCGCAACAGTTAGTGGTACTACTGGATGAAGCTGTAGTCGACGCAGTAGAGGCGGTAGCGACCGAGGCACCAGCATAGCCAGCCATTTCATCGAGAGCGTCTTGTATGATACCTATGTAATACTGCTCATCATTCTTGCCATCTCCGTTTGGGGCGTATTTAGCTACATAAGCTGCTATACCTTGATCTATCTCATCAGAAAACACTGCTCTATCGTACGAAAACCAGTCGCCGCTATCGACGTTCTTGTTTTCGTCGGCGTCAGCGTCTACACTAGCTTCGAAAGAAGTCCACATATACCAGTTTCGGCTGGCCTCTACAACGTGCGGTTGGGAGTCGGTTGCAGTGCGTCCAAAAGCATTGTGTCCCTGCTGTAGTTTTATCTGAGCGCCTGGTTCATCTGTAGTAGCTAGAGTTGATTCCATAAAAGCATGAGCATACGCTAAAAAAGGGTTAAGATTGGCTTTTTTGGCGCTGGCGACAGCTTTTTGACCAGTACCTTTTAACGGGCTTTCCGGCGCGTGAGCTTCAATATATTTTTCAATTGCGTCTGCCATTTTTGCAGCGTCTAGATTAGGATAAGTCAAGCCATTTGGTTCGCCGCTGCCAGGGCTGACTGACGATAAATCGGTACCCGACCCTGTTGAGCAGGCGGCATTGCTGTCATAGTATTCTATATTGTTAATAGATGAGTTGATATTCAGTTTCTCTAGTGCAGCTGAAGTGGTTTGAGTGTAGGTACTCGCTAGTATGATTGCTGATAGTATAATAGACAGTGTTTTTCGCATATTAATTTACCAGGTTTTTGGGGCTCCTCTTGTGTCGCGCAACGCTAAATGTAAGTGGTCGCATGAGTCAGGGTGAGGTGTTAGGCCAGCGCTAGTCAACTTACTATTTATTCCTGAGCCATCACGGTTGCCGCATTCTATTTGGCCAATACCAGCGTTTTGTGGTAAAACTTTACCGTCTAGAAGATATTGTAGTAAATCTATAGCATTCTGGTCGCCGCCGGTTGTTGCTGTACCATTTATCATCGCTATATCGACAGCTTCTCCTACAGGGTGTAAACTGTACCAGGATTCAGGTCTATCTTCACGGACCAGAGATGATATATAGATAGGATATTTCTGGGCGATATACAGGATAACTTGAAGTAATCTTTTGTCGACCGTCACACCGTACGCCGCAGGTTGTCCATTTGCCATATTTTGGAACTGATCGCCATCGTAGGTAATATTTGGATTATCGACAATCTGCTTAGCCAGGCTAATAACGTCACCATCTGGCAAGGTGGCGCCAGGGCCGCTGGTGGTTGATCCTGAGCCTGAACCCGCTGCCGATTTCGTTTTATCTGGATCCTCATCCATACCATCGACAGTGCGTTTGTCGATTTGGTATAGGTTGTATAGAGCGCGCTGCCGGCTGTCAACGGTGCATTCTTTGGTGTTTATGATGCTAGCTTGGTTGCAAGTGTCTATCCAGTCTTGCAGCTCGCTATTACTCTTTACTTTGCCGTCTTCGTCGATATCGCCGGAAGCGCTTAATTCACTAGCTACTTGATCAGGCTCTATACCCATATAATCAGTTGGCACGCCGTATTGAACGTCGCAGGCTGGACCGACAGCGATGTCTTTTTCGTTGGCTAGCACCGAGTTTTGCGTGCATTTGTTCTCGTCGATGATATTTTTGGCATAAGCCGACGGATTAAATAGATTAAACAGCGACGAGGTAGATATCGATGAGATAGCCGACACGAACGCTAATGGACTCGACGCCATACCTAAATACGGTACGAATCGTATAGCGATTGACCCCAGGAAAGTATTCGGACTAGAGATGTCGAATGGGCTGTGTGTCAAGCGGTCTTCTTCGGCTAGGGCAATACGCTCGGGCTGGACAATTTGCTCGTCGAAGGCAACTTTTTGCTGGACGGTTAGCGGTGCATTGCCAGTGTAGCTGGCTTGGTCGGCCATGCTGTTTGATAAGCCCACGCCAGTGATGTCGCCGACATCAGTGCCAGTTGCTCCCTTGGTTTTGTCGCCTAGGAAGTATTCGGCTAATGCTTTCATGTCTACCCATTTGGTGAATGCGTCAATAGAGGTCTGTACAATACTTCCCATGACTGAACTGAGTTTTTCTTGGACAGTATCGAAAGTTAATAAGCCTTCGATGAGTAGCTCTCCGCCTACCCAGGCCCAGCCAATCGGTCCTAGTCCAGCCCTGAGGCCGTCAAAAACATCGACGCCGACTTCGGCTGCTGTCGAGCCGATCAGGTCGCATCCCATTTTGACAGGTTCGCTATTGACAACGCCTAGATAGGTGGCTAGAGTGCCGCCAACTCCTGGTATATACGACGACGAGCTGCCAGCGGTGCCGAGACCCATAGTATATTTCATCAGTTTAGCGTCGGTAGCGGGTTTTTTGATAGTACCGTCGGACTTAGTGTATGATTGAGTGAGGATAGTCGCTACGTTGTTGACCATTTCTGGGGTGGCTTCGCCCTTTTTGATTGCATCAGCGGCTGTCAAAAAGGTATAACCTAGTTTAGCGTACTGGGCGATTCGAAAAGCCTTATTGATATTGACTGCCACATTTGGCGCCTTGGCTGCCGCACAGATTCCTTGAGCCATCATTAGCTTGACGTCGTTCCCCTTCTTTTTGGTGGCTTTTTTGGCTTCTTTTGTAGCGTAATCACCAGCTTGTTCGGCGATTTCTTTATTCAGTTTATCAGCCGCTTTGTCTTCTATTTTCGTTAATTCGTCTGTAGCTTCGGTTAGAGCTTTTCTGGTTTTTTTGGAGTTTAACTTTTCTGCTACTTTTTTGGTGACGCCTATTTTCTTGAGAAACTTGACCGCGGCGTCGTCAACCCAGTTCACCCAGCGCGGGTTAAAAGCACGCCGGAAAGCGTTGCGGAGTTTAGGATTATTGCGTAATGCTTTTTTGAAGTCTTTGGCGGATATCTTCTCGCCGTCTATCAAATAGTGAGCTGGCCGTTTGCCGCCGATTAGCTTGCCTTTTTCGATAACTTCGCCGGCTTCGTCGAGAGCCTTGACGCCAGCCTTATCAAGCTGTTTTAGCTGGTAATCGGTCGGTTTATGAAAACGGCAGGCGATTTTGACCAGAGTACAAGATCCAGATGTGGCGTCATCGGCTAGGCGTCGTGCTAAGATTCGGTTTGATCGCGACGATGACGTATATTGCTGCTGATCGATATTGGTGACAATTGACTCTTTGATGGATACTAGCAACGAGCCCATGATGCTAGTCGACGAACCGATACCAACAGCACCGACCAGTAGCATGCTGGCTACCGCGCCAGTCGGGCCAAATCGTTTGAGCTTATTCATAGCCGAAAAGCCGCCTGATTTACCCTTGCCCTTCTTAGGCTTGTTTAGGTCTCTCGAGGTGTTATCACGCCAGCCGTCTTGCTGCTGCGACTGCTTCTCTTTGTTATTGATATTGCCGCCGGCGTCGCCACTGCTATTACCGCCACTGCTAGCCGCTTCGTTGCCGTGTTTGGCTGGTTTTTTGTTCTCCATCCTCGACAAATTTCGGCTGACGGTATCATCCCAGTGCGCCTGGCTCGGCGACATTTCGCGCTCCCAGGCGTCGAAATCGTCGGCATGGCCTTGGTCTGTGGGTGTCTGCATCTGACGCTCCCACTGGTCAAAGTCGTCGGCGTTGTCTCGGCTGGTGTCTGGTCTTTCTCTTGTACCTAGCGGCATAATCTTATTATAACCTTTTTAAGCTATTATGTCTGCTCCTCGGCAGCAGCTGCGGCGGCTTGTTGTAGTGTTGCCTGCGGGTTGGTGGTAATCAGGCTGGTTTCGGTGTCGCTGGCGACAATCTGGATATGAACGTGATTCTGCCCGGCAAAGAATAACCCCTGCCCGACCGGAAAGTTAGCTAGGCGCTTGCGTTCTTCTTCGGTTAATTTGAAAACGTCGCCAAGCACATCGACAGCGCTCGACGATTGCTTTAGTAGTAACTGCATTGATGAGTTCGAAACAATGGCGCGGCCCATTTTGCTGCCCATGAAGTCCTCGACGTCCTGAGTGATAGTCGTCAGGCCCAGGTAATATTTACGAGCGCGCTTGGCTAAACTAAACATAAAGTTCGCCGAGTCGTCATATTTCATCAGCTGCCAAGCCTCATCGACGATTAACATGCGCTTTTTCTGCTGGGTACGGACAATATTCCAAATGTGGCTAAGGACGATATACATCGCCACCGGCCGCAATTCGTCCTCGAGGTCGCGAATATTAAAGACTACCATATTGTTGTTGATATCAATATTGCTCTGCTGGCTAAAGATACCAGCAAACGTGCCAGTGGTATATTTGCGCAGGCGCTGCGCCAACTGCGGGCCGGTACCGCCCATGTGTAACAGAGTGTCATATAAATCGCCCATTGTCGGCGGTACTGAGGTGTGCGTCAATGGATCGCTAGTGATGCCGACGCGAGCGTAAGTATCAATCAAGCCTTGGTCGAGGTCGGCCTCTTCGGATGGCGATAAGCCAATACCAGCGCTATTAGCCGAAGCTCCGCCCAGCATCAGCCGCAGCAACCCGTGCAGCGTCACTAGATTAGCGCGCAGGGCGTCGTCGGCTTCTTCGTTATCGATAACTTTTGGCAGATCAAAAGGATTAATTCGCGTGTCGCTGCTGAGGCTGAGCCGAATATAGCTGCCGCCAACAGCGTCGCTTAGCCGCTGGTACTCGTTTTCTGGGTCGATAATCAGGATATCGGCGCCCATCATCATGCTGCGAAGAGCCTCTAGCTTGACAGTAAACGACTTGCCGGCGCCAGATTTAGCGAATACTACCATGTTGGCGTTCTCTAGGGTGTAGCGGTCGAAAATCACTAGGCCGTTGTTATGCATATTGATACCGTACAAAATACCGTTTTCTTGGGTTAAATCAGCGCTTGTGAATGGGAAGCTGGTGCTGACGGCGCCAGTGTTCATATTGCGGCGAATTTGTAGTTGGTCGCTCATTTGCGGCACCGTACTGTTGAGGCCTTGTTCTTGCTGGCTAGAGGCGGTTTTGCTGTAAACCAGCATCTGCCCGAAGAATGTCTCGATCGAGTGCTGTACATAGCCTAATTCCTCTAAGCTATCGCCGTAAATCGTTACGTACAGGCCATAGCGGAAAAAGCGCTCTGATCCTACCTGCAGCTCGTCGCGCAGCTCTTCGGCGTCCTGCAGGGCGGCTTCTTTGGCTGGGTCGCGCGTCTTGCCTTTTTCGGCATTAATCGCCATATCGGCCTCTAGCTGAGTAACTTTTTTGCGCAAATTTTTGAGGACAATCGCTGTATCGACAGGATAAATAAACATGCTGATATCGAGGACTTGATCAATGTTAATTAATCCCGATAGCCAGCCCGTATACAACCGGCGCGGATAGCCATAGACATACATAGTACGGCCGTATTTGGTGCCGATACGGAAATAAGCTGAATGGATTTCGAGGCTACTCGGCGCGATTAAATCGCGCAGCGTGGTCATACCCTTGAGGAAAGCTTGTTCGACCTCTGCCTGCTCGCGCTCGCGCTGCTGGGCAGCGATATCTAGCGGATCCATCTTTTTCTTACGGGCCATCACTTAACCTCCTCGTGGGTGTACGGATTATTACCTTCGCCCTTGCGGACGTATAGCGACGCTACATCGCCAAAGTCGTCAAGCGGCTCTCGTACAGCTGTATCTGGATTATATATATTGTAATATAATTCGCCTAGCTGCTTGGTATTGAGCTGAATAGAATAAACGCCGACGCGCATTAGCCCGCCAATCACCGAATCAACGCGGTTTTTGATTTCTTCTTTGGCTTTGGCGTAGGTTTGGGTGTCGATTTTGGTGACATTTTCTTTCTTGCTGCCAAATAATATCGAGAATATCCCCTTGCTCTGTTGGACGATATTGGTAACGTCACCAGTCGGAAAATACGGAATGACCACGAAAAAGCTTTTATCCATGATGTTAGCTTCTTGCGACAAAACATCGATAAAGTTGATATAATCGTCCATCAACACGCCCAGCAGCATGTTGTCCTGGTCGCGCCGCAGAGCATCAAGCTTATCGAGATACGGGCCGATATCAACCCGCTGCGAGCGAATGAATATTTGAATTGGAAAATACAAAGCATTGAGGAAGTCTTGATAGCTTAGCTCGACGCCGTCGCGTTCGCGCGAGCTCATCAGGTCGAAGTTGATCGATTTGCAAGCAACAATAGCGCGAAACGATCCGTCGTTCATCACCACCATGCTGTCGCGTAATTCTGAAAAAATTAGGGAATTTTGGGTGCTAGTGGCCTTTGGCTGTTCTTTACCTTTGCCCTTTTTCGGGTCGGTCGATGATGGTGCGCCAGGATTGCCAGCGGGGTCGCCTGGTGCCGCGATATTTTGCCCAGAACCAGCAATAGCCGGCGGCATTGGCGCTGGCATTGGTGCTTGATTCGGCGGTAAATTGTTTGGCGGCACCCCCACTCCTTTCTTTGCCTAGCGCAGCGAAATAAATACTTCGCTGTCTTCTTTCTTCTGTTTGACTCGATCTACTTCGTGCTGCAGGGCGGCGATCGACAAGCCGCTATTATTAGCTAAACTAATTATATCATCTGAAGTTGCTGTTGCGCTAGTGTTTGCTGTTGGTTCGGCTGGCTTGGTTGGCTCTGTTGAGCTAGCTTGAATAGGATTGTTAGCGGTTGTGTTGCTTTGCTGGCTCGTAGGCTGGATAACTGATTGGTGAATGGTCGGGTAAGGGTTGAACTTTGGTAAATGTTCATCGTTTTGCACGGCCGTATCACCGACGTTATCATTAGGTGCCTGGTTGGTCGTCGGCTGCGGTGTTGGCGCTTGCGTCTGTGCTTGATAATACATATTTTGGATAATTCGGTCGTGGCGCTCTTGGTCTGCCCGTGAAATCATAGCGTCAAACTTTCTAGCGACACCGCTGTCTTCGTCGAGCATACCAACTGTCTGCTGAGCTGCGTAATATTGGTCTGACACCATCGAACTGTTCGGGGTTGGTTCGGTGGTATGGCGGATTGACCAACCCTTGGTGTCAGCGATATCTGCTAGATACGACAGGCGTTTTTCGGTCTCCATCTGCGATAGGTCTTTTGTCAGATGCTCATCGACGGCTTTTGGTACGGTTATCTCGATCAGCGATTCGATACCGTCGGGCGACCAGACGCGCTTGCGCGGCTTCAACCTATAAGAGATAATAGCTGCTACATAGATCTCCATCGGCTGATCCTTGCGCAGCGGCAGCGCCAACACAGTAAAAAATATGATAACTGGCAAAGGAATAATTGCCAAACCGATAAATACCTGGCCCAAGCCCCAAGCTAAAGCAACAGCAACAGCAGCAATTATCAGGTAGATGAACTGCCGGAAGCTAAACGGTCCGATCAGCTTGTCTTCTGCCTCGACGTCTTGTGCGACTTTATATTCTGCCATACTGCTTATTATAGCGCATAAAATACTTTTATGATGCAGCTATTAGTGCTTCGGTATGTATAATCCGCTGCTAGTCTGGGTAAACGTCTGCCCATTATGCGTCGTCGTATTCCCCCCTCCAGAGGAGCTAGAACTATCATCGCTACTACTGGAACCGCTAGAGCTGCTGCTAGAATCGCTGCTAGAGCTAGAGTTAGAGTTAGGAGTGCTAGGTTTTGGTGGCGGTGTAGAATTCTGAGGATTTTGTCCGCTACCACTAGGATTGCCTTGGCTACCGCCGCTAGGGCCTGGTGCTGGACCTGGGTTTGGCGGCGGAGTGCTGCTTCTAGGGCTGGGACCACCACTGCCGCTGCCGCTGCCGCTGCCGCTGTTAGAACTACCACTAGGATTCTGCTGGCCTTGGCCGTTGCTAGCACTACTGCTAGCGCCATGGGCTTGCTGCCGCGGCATAGGAGGAATTTTATTAATCTCCGCGCGTACCGAGGCTGGAACAGTACCAGCTGTCTTGGGATCATTTTCTAATGACGCCCGGGCATTCATCAGCGATCGCATGTAGGAGTTATCGGCATTATGGCGAGCTTGGTCTGTTGAAAACTTCACCATCCTCCTGACGGCATCTGCATCTGCGTTAGCTAGGCCTGAACCGCTGGCTTTGTTCTTGATATAATCTCCCATAGCTTCTTCTTCGTTATAAGTACCCTGCCTGATAGCTTCTAGTTGCTTACCGCCTAACCACGGCGCTTTCTTGGCACCAGACTCAGCGATAGCGTTGGCGGCTTCTTTTTGCAGCGAGGCGTCCCCGAATGATGCCGAAGCTTCAGCCAGGTCGGATGCTTGTTTGCTGGTCATATGTGGAGCTAAAGCCTGCATGGCGGCGCGCCGTTGATAAGATGATATGCCGCTCAAATCTGCTGCTACTTTTTTACCATCTTTGTCTCTCGTGAAACCTGTAGCTATTTCGGCCAGGCGATCAGACGACATATTGTTGTCAGCGATCCAGGCGTTGGCAGCCTTCATACGTTCGTTGTCTTCCGCTAATGCTGCTGCAGAGCCGGCTAGTTTGCGCTTCTGGCCGAAATCACCGCTCATGGCGTTGAATCTTCTGTTGGCTCCTGATCGCCAGTTTCTAGGGTTGACAAACCCTCCTCTACCTCGATAAGTGCCGCCGCGTATCTGAGCGTTCCTAAGCTGCGCCTTTTCGCGGCGATGCTTACCAAACTGGCTAGTGAGTTTATTCTCTCTCCACTTACCAACCTTGTCGGTCATCGCACCTCGCTTCTTATTCATCCATTTTTCAGCTCCAGCTACCAGTCCGCCGATGCCAATTATCTCGACAGCACTTTTGACTAGTTTCGGTACTACTGGCAGTGGTGCGAATATCAACAGAGTAATGACAGATTTCAAAATAAAATCATTGTCCTCAACACTAGCGCCAAGAATTCTTGCTGCTAAATTACTAGCTCCATACACTAGCCCCACCATCGGGAATACCATTAGGGAGGCCTTAAAGACATTCCACCACTTTTTATACAAACCTTCGGTATTTGGCATTATCATCGCGGCAAATGCTAGCGGTGATATCACGGTACATAGGATGATGATAGCTTCTCGTACGCCCAGCAAGAAAATCGTAGTCACTGCTGTAATTACCACGAATAACAATACCGAAATCACTGTTGCTAGCGCGAAATATCCTACCGTCAACAATAGAGCACCAGCTGCGATGCTGCTAATCCATCCTTGGTCGCTATCATTCCAATCTCCTGCTGGCATACCACCGACAGCAGCGGTCGAGATGAAATTGAAAGCGCTTGACCCAACGACGTTCGACAAGTCTATTAGTAGTCCACATATATAGAATGATACATTAACTGCGATTACGCCTACTATTAATTTTGGCAACATGCGTTTGATGCCGTAATTGTCTAAACCGTACCCAGTTATCTGCGAATAGATAACGAATAAAAAGAATATGACGAATAAGATATTCGCATAATCGCGAATCTTCGACCAATACGAATAGACAGAGCCCTCGGAAGTATCGCCTAGAATGCTTTTTGTATCAACAGTTAACATTTTGACTAGTCTCGCGCGTGCCCCCTCAGACATACTGGCTAGAGTATTGACGACTGGGCAAATTACCCAGCCAATATAGTCGATTTTACAGTTTTCTTGGTCTTCTTCCCCTTCTCCGTCTCCAGTTGTTTCGGGGGGGGCTAATTCAATAGTTCCCCCTCCAGGTAATGTTGTTGTAGTTCCGCCAGTACTACTAGTAGAGCCGGAACCAGCAGTAGTACTCTGACCGTGCTTACAAGCTGCATTTGCTTTTCTGGAGTCAGGGTCACTAGGGGGGTATGTCGTGTCGCAATATTTAGGGTCGTCCTTGTGTTTAGCTCCTTCCTTGCATGCGTTTTTTTCAAGCTCAGTCTTATATTTGTTGTCACAAGCGGTAGGATCGGATGAAGGCTTAATCTTACTTTTTACGTATGCTGCGTATGCGGTAGTCCAATCACCTTTCTCTCCCATGTGGCCAGTTATTATATTTTTACATTCCGTCTTATACACACCACCTTCTCCGCTATTCCACATAGTTATTACAGAATCTGCGTTAGCTAGCTCATAAGCATGAACTTCGATGGTGCCATCTTCTTTCACAATGCCTATCTGAGGATAACTACCTAGACCGTCGTCTTTTGAACGGGTACCTTTATCAGTAACTCCGCATTCTTGTATTAACATTTTATAACCTATGTAGTATGCCACATAGCCATGAATAGTCTCGGCTTTTTTACGGAAAGCAGCAGTTGCTTTAGATGGAGATATTTCAACCTCTCCTGTACCTGTACTAGCAGGACAGGCACTTGATGCATTTACAACAACACCGCTTTCAACATCATTCATACTACAGTAGACTTCACGCGGAGTTTTGCCCTTAAAACCGATTGCTTCCATTAAACTTAAAAATTTAGAATCAATACTTTTACATTTAATAGTGTCGGTTTTTTTTTCAATTCCAGTTATAGCGCTAACAGAAGCAACATAATAGTCCCCAGGAAGTTGTATATAGCCAACTTCTGGTGTTACCTTCATGTTCTGACTTGCCGAAGGATAGCAGGCAGATAATAAATTGGATGCAGCTGCACCCGATGCAATGCCTGGAATGTCTGCAGGGTAGGCTGGATGTGCTGACGGCTCGTCGGCAAAAGCCTCGTTACTCATCAATCCAGCAAAAGACGATACGAATATAATAAAAGCGATTAAGATTAGCGAAATCTTTTTATACATAATCACTATACAGTATACATTATACAAACCGTAAATAAAATAAAAGGCGTTTATAACGTCTTTTATTTTCTGACCTAGCTGTAATGTCTACTGGAGTTTCTTAATCACTATATCCATTAGCCGCATAGGGCCCTCTTCTGTTGGCGGTGCGAAGTCGAACGTGAGCCATTTGCCCTCGCTACCTTTTTCTAACTCTTTGTCTATTCTTTGGCAGACAGCTGAGTCAGGTTTTGGCTCAAGGTTATCTTGTATATCGACAGTGGTCTCGATTCTTTTTTTATGCGGGGTGGTTGGAAAATCAGTGTAGTATAGCACTCTTTGTTTATTAGCATTTATGCGGCGTTTAGCTTTTCTAGAGAATAATGCAACTCTACCTGCGAGCGATTCAGGTTTGCCGCACTCAGTCAGGGCTACAAAGGTGTTGTCTACTCCACCTCTTCCTAGTGCCCCTAAAGATTCTGGTATGGAACCTTGGGTAGCGTCTATTATTGCTAATTCAGAGAATTGATCTGTGACGTATTGTTGTAGGTTTCTGCAGAATTCTACTAGTTCGTCGCTTTGAGCATGTTGTCCTAGGCCTAGTTCTGTAATTTTACTTTCGTCAACCAGAGTCAAAGGATTAAGAAGGCTGTTTACAACATTGTCTACCATATATGTAGCTACGACATCGGCAGCCTCTTTTTGGCCTCCGGCTGAGGCTTTGGTTGCTTCCCAGTCTGGTAATGTGAATAAATCATCCATTTTTTCACGCGAGACAATTTGTTCGGGGTTTGGTAGAGGCTTCTGCTCTACTGCTTCTGGGGTTGGTGTTGCTTCTTTAGTTTGTGGTGGCGTGGGTCGTGCATCAGCTGTCTCCATCGGTATGTTTGCGGTGCTTGGGCTGGCTGGCTTTGCAGAGTTAGATTCTCTAGCGCAAGCTGAAAGAGCTAATCCCCCTGCAAATATTGTTAACCCCCCTAACAGCCCGCGGCGGCTAATTTTTTCATCTAGTAGATCTGGACTTTTTACCATAAAACTTCAATCCCCTCCTTCGGGATTAGTGGCTTATGAT